>NZ_JBITFM010000051.1:0-1027 GCF_044456065.1 Streptomyces sp. NPDC051041 | reverse complement strand
GCTGATCTCGGCGCTCCGCACCAAGTGACGCCCCGGACCGACCGATCCCGGAGGAATACATGTCCCTTCCCCAGCTCACCCGGCTGCTGCGCTGGGAGCACCCGCTGCGCGGCGAGGCGCTCACCCTGCTGCGCGCCGCCTACGAGCCGGACACCAAGCAGGCCGCCGTGGTCGTCTCCCAGCTCGCCGACCAGCCCGGCATCACCTACGACTTCTCCCGCGTGGCCAACGCCGCCTGGCCCCTGCTGCGGGCGGAGCTGAGTCCCGGCATCCAGTCCATCGTCTGGGTCGCGCACTTCGGGGACTTCTCCCAGCACGACCCCGGCGGCCCGGAGACGTTCACCGTGATCTCCCTGAAGGTCACCGAGAGCGGCTACGAGGACGACGACGACAGCGACCGCACGATCACCGCCGACGAGGTCACCCGCCTGTTCGGCGGACAGCCCCTCGCCCCGGTACCTGACGTGCTGGCGAAGCTGGAGCCGTCGACGTGACGGAACTCGTCTCCGGCCGGGATGTGCTGCGCCAGGCCCGTGAGCTGTACGCGCACTACCGGCCGGCCGTCGAACCGACCGGGATGAAGGTGGCGGTCATCCGCTTCACCCCGGCGGCCGACGACCCGCCGGACTGGCGCATCCGCCTGGAGGCCTCCCGGATCTCCGCCGAACAGAAGATCAGGAGCTTCGAGCACCTCGGGTTCCAGGCGGACCATGTCGTGCTGCCGCCCGGCGTCGGCCGCGGCGACTTCCGCAGGGTCCTGGAGAGCTACAACGACGACCCCGCCACCCGCGCGGTCATCGTGCAGTTCCCGCCCCCGAGCAACCTGGCCCCCCTGGTGGACCACATGGACCCCGCCAAGGACATCGACGCCCTGCTCAAGGACCGCTCCCCCTACCGGGCCTGCGCCACCGCCGAGGGCATCTACCGGGTCGCCGAACCGTACGCGCAGGACGGGCCGGCCATCGCCGTGGTGGGCGCCCGCGGATTCGTCGGCCAGGGCGTGGTCGGCCTGCTCCGGCAGAACGGC
>NZ_JBITFM010000050.1:0-1037 GCF_044456065.1 Streptomyces sp. NPDC051041 | reverse complement strand
AGTGGGTCGCGCTGCTCACCGCGGTCGATGGCGTGCAGGGTGGTGACGCCGTCGCGCAGCGCCTTGGCGCGGTCGGCGATGGCCTGCGCTGCGTCGTCGTCGATGAAGTGGGTGCGCACGGTGATGGACGCCTGCCCGGCGGGGATAGTGATGCCGTCCGAGGCGACCACGAGGGTGCCCTTGTCCAGGCCCTGGCGCAGCAGGTGCGGGGCGGCGCCACCGTTGACGGCCTTGTCCCCCAGCGCCATCCGCGATTGCTGCTCGGTGCCCAGCGCGAGCGAGGCGCGGGTGTGGGCGCCCTCGCGGACCAGCTTGGGAAGGTTCTGGTCGGTGGGGTCCTGGGTGCCCTGCCACATCAGCACGTCGACGGCACGGCCCTGGTTGTGGATCTTGCGGACGGCCATGAAGTAGCGGGAGGTGGCCCTCTGCCCGCCGTACGGTCGCCGCTCCTCGTCGACGGCCGGGCACATGAACGCCACCTGCGCCTCGTCGACCAGGACGATGAGCGGCGGGAACGTCGCATTCGGGTCGGTGCGCCGGGCCTCGATACGCCGGTTCATCTCCGTGACCGCGTCCTCCACCATCTCCGTGGCCTGGATGACGTGGTCATCGGTCGGCCCCTGGATGAGCACTGCCGCGAGTCCGTCGAACATGGCCCAGTCGCCTACGCCCTTGAGGTCGGCGATCCAGAACTGTACTGAGCGGTCCAGGGCGAGCCACAGGGCGAGCGCGCGCAGCGAGGCGGTCTTGCCCTGGTTGGACAGGCCTGTGACCAGCAGGTGCCGCTGATACAGGCTGATCAATGCGGCGTCGCCGCGCAGGTCCTGGCCCCAGGGGGCCTTGCCCTTGGCGTAGTCGGCGGTCAGTGTCTCGTCCGTGACCAGTGGGGACGGGCCGATCGGCTCATCCAGCGCTCCGGAGTCGGCGATCCACAGCCGCACCGTGCGCGCGGCCTGGGGGATCGTGATGAACACCTCGTGCTCGTGCCGGGTGAGGTTCTCGGCGAGCTTGCGGCGCCGCTGCTGCACCTCCACCGT
>NZ_JBITFM010000049.1:0-1052 GCF_044456065.1 Streptomyces sp. NPDC051041 | reverse complement strand
TGTATTGACCACGAGCGTTGTTAACACTGGTGGGTCTTGATCATGGCGAAGACCTCCGCTGTGGTGGAGCTGTCTAGGACTGCACCGCAGGGAGGTCTTCGTGTCCCACCGTAACGCCCGGCTGACCGTGCACGGCAGGCGGCTGCTGGTCGAGCGTGTCCGTTCCGGACGGCCGGTCGCGCATGTGGCCGCGGAGATGGGCGTCTCCCGGACCACCGCGCACAAGTGGATCCGCCGCTGGCGGGCACAGGGCGAGGCGGGCCTGTACGACCGGCCCAGCCGCCCGCGCACGACTCCGCACCGCACGGCACCGACGATTGAAGCCCTGGTGTGCGCGGTGCGCACCGCCCGCAAGCTGGGACCGGCCCGCATCGGCCCCATTCTCGACCTGCCGGCCTCGACCGTGCACCGGATCCTGACCCGGCACGGCCTGAACCGGCTCGCCTTCCTCGACCGGCCCACCGGGACCGTCATCCGCCGCTACGAACGCAGCCGGCCCGGCGAGCTGCTCCACGTGGACGTGAAGAAACTCGGCCGGATCCCCGACGGCGGCGGCTGGCGCGTCCACGGCCGGGCCGCCCGCCCCGACCGCCGCCGCACGGTCGGTTTCGACTACGTCCACTCCGCCGTCGACGACCACACCCGCCTCGCCTACAGCGAGATCCACCCCGACGAGAGGGCCGCTACCTGCGCCGGCTTCCTGCGCCGGGCCGCGGCCTTCTTCGCCACCGTGGGCATCACCCGCATCGAACGGGTCCTGACCGACAACGCCTTCGCCTACCGCCACAGCCATGCCTGGCACCAGGCGCTGGCCGACCTGGGCGCCACCGGCAAACGCACCCGCGCCTACCGGCCGCAGACCAACGGCAAGGTCGAACGCTTCAACCGCACCCTGCTCGACGAGTGGGCCTACGCCCGGCCCTACACCGCCAACGACGAGCGCACCGCCGCTCTGGACGACTTCCTGCACACCTACAACTACCATCGCTGCCACACCGCACTCGCAGGCCAGCCCCCGATCAGCCGTGTCAACAACGCTGCAGGCCAATACA
>NZ_JBITFM010000048.1:0-1061 GCF_044456065.1 Streptomyces sp. NPDC051041 | reverse complement strand
CTCAGAAGCTGTTGCTCTATCGATCTTGGTGGGCGTGAGTTCGAGGTCGTCGACTCGGTCGGGTGATCTCGTGGCCGACCGGGCATGAAAGCGGGGCCTCCCGCACAGCTCGAGGGTGTCGAATCCAAACGAGCAACAGGAGGCCCCTGGTGCTGCAGTCTTCCGTGCCGGCGTCGATGGCGTCCAACTCGGTGTCCCCGTCGTGTGATTGTCTCGCTCACCGGTTCGGGAACGCCGCGGACCGGCCGTACAGGCGACCGAAGTATCCGTCCGACATGAGCGACGCGGAGTGGGCCGTCGTACGTGACGCGATGCCGGTTCCCGGCTGGCTCGAGGGCCGCGGCGGGCAACCGGAGAGCTATTGCCACCGGCAGATGGTCGATGCGGTGCGCTATCTGGTCGCGGGCGGTATCACCTGGCGGGCGATGCCTGCGGACTTCCCCGCGTGGGACCGCGTCTACGCCTTCTTCCGGCGCTGGCGGGACAAGGGCCTGACCGCCGAGTTCCACGATCGGCTGCGCGACCGGGTCCGCCGGGCCGCGGGCCGGGACCCGGAACCGACGGCCGGCATCATCGATGCGCAGTCGGTGAAGGCAGCCGCGTCGGTGCCGGGCGCGACCAGGGGGTTCGACGGCGGGAAAAAGGTCAACGGCCGCAAGCGGCACATCGTGGTGGACACCCTCGGACTGCTGCTGACCGTGATGGTGACCGCGGCCTCGGTCACCGACCGGGAAGCAGGGCAGACACTCCTGGCCCGGCTGCATGAACGGCACTGGCGCGTCACGCGGGTGTGGGCCGACGGCGGCTACACCGGGCGCCTGGTCGACCTCGCCCGCGACGCCTTGCGGATCGCGCTGACCGTGGTCAGACGCAGCGACGACACCAGCGGTTTCACCGTGCTGCCGAAGAGGTGGCTGGTGGAGCGCACGTTCGCGTGGCTGATGCACTCACGCCGACTGGCCCGCGACTACGAGACGCGCACCGACACCTCGGAGGCAGTGATCAAGTGGGCGATGAGCACGGTCATGAGCCGCCGCCTCGCCCGACAGGCACGCTGAACA
>NZ_JBITFM010000047.1:0-1100 GCF_044456065.1 Streptomyces sp. NPDC051041 | reverse complement strand
CGGCCGAAGTGGCCGTAGGCGGCGGTCTGGGCGTAGATCGGGCGGAGCAGGTCCAGGTCGCGGATGATGGCGGCCGGGCGGAGGTCGAAGACCTCCTCGATCGCCTTCTCGATCTTCTCGGTCTCCACCTTGTGGGTGCCGAAGGTCTCCACGAACAGGCCGACCGGCTCGGCCTTGCCGATGGCGTAGGCGACCTGCACCTCGCAGCGGCTGGCCAGGCCCGCGGCGACCACGTTCTTGGCCACCCAGCGCATCGCGTAGGCGGCGGACCGGTCCACCTTGGAGGGGTCCTTGCCGGAGAAGGCGCCGCCGCCGTGGCGGGCCATGCCGCCGTAGGTGTCGATGATGATCTTGCGGCCGGTCAGGCCCGCGTCGCCCATCGGGCCGCCGATCTCGAACCGGCCCGTGGGGTTGACCAGCAGCCGGTAGCCCTCGGTGTCCAGCTTGATGCCGTCCTCCAGCAGCGCCCTCAGCTCCGGCTCCACCACGAACTCGCGGATGTCGGGCGCCAGCAGCGACTCCAGGTCGATGTCGGAGGCGTGCTGGGAGGAGACCACCACCGTGTCCAGGCGCACCGCCTTGTCGCCGTCGTACTCGATGGTGACCTGCGTCTTGCCGTCCGGGCGCAGATAGGGGATCGTGCCGTTCTTGCGCACCTCCGACAGCCGCTTGGCCAGGCGGTGCGCCAGGAAGACCGGCAGCGGCATCAGCGTCGGCGTCTCGTCGGTGGCGTAGCCGAACATCAGGCCCTGGTCGCCGGCGCCCTGCCGGTCCAGCTCGTCCTCGTCGCCCTCGACGCGGGCCTCGTACGCCGCGTCCACGCCCTGCGCGATGTCCGGGGACTGCGCGCCGATCGACACCGACACGCCGCAGGAGGCGCCGTCGAAGCCCTTCTTGGAGGAGTCGTACCCGATCTCCAGGATCTTGTTGCGGACCAGGGTCGCGATGTCCGCGTAGGCCTTGGTGGTGACCTCGCCGGCCACGTGCACCAGACCGGTGGTGATCAGGGTCTCGACGGCGACCCGGGAGGCCGGGTCCTCCTTGAGCAGCGCGTCGAGGATGGTGTCGCTGATCTGGTCAGCGATCTTGTCGGGGTGACC
>NZ_JBITFM010000046.1:0-1121 GCF_044456065.1 Streptomyces sp. NPDC051041 | reverse complement strand
GCCAAGGCGGTGGTGGGTGAGTCGTTCGAGGTGTCGGCCACCGTGTTCCGGGAGGGGCACGATGCGGTGGCGGCCAATGTCGTGCTGCGGGATCCGCAGGGCCGGCCGGGGCCGTGGACGCCGATGCGGGAGCTGGCTCCGGGCACCGACCGCTGGGGCGCCACCGTCACCGTGGACCGTGAGGGCCGCTGGACGTACGCCGTGGAGGCGTGGAGCGATCCGGTGGCGACCTGGCGGCATCATGCGCGGATCAAGGTGCCGGCCGGTATCGACATCGCTTTGGTGCTGGAGGAGGGGGCGCGGCTGTACGAGCGGGCCGCGGCGGGGGTGCCGCGGGAGGCCGGGCGCGCGGTGGTGCGGGCCGCGGTGGCGGCGCTGCGCGACGAGGGCCGGCCGGCCGCGTCGCGGCTGGCGGCGGCGCTGACGCCGGAGGTGGACGCGGTGCTGGCCCGCCATCCGCTGCGGGAGCTGGTCACCTCCTCGCCGCCGCTGCCGCTGCTGGTGGAGCGGGAGCGGGCGCTGTTCGGGTCCTGGTACGAGTTCTTCCCGCGTTCGGAGGGCACGCCCGAGCGGCCGCACGGCACTTTCCGCACCGCCGCGCGGCGGCTGGAGGCGATCGCGGCGATGGGCTTCGACGTGGTCTACCTGCCGCCGATCCATCCGATCGGCACCACCTTCCGCAAGGGCCGCAACAACACCTTGTCCGCCGGCCCGGACGATGTGGGGGTGCCCTGGGCGATCGGCTCCGCGGAGGGCGGCCACGACGCCGTCCATCCGCAGCTGGGCACGATCGAGGACTTCGACCGTTTCGTGGAGCGGGCCCGTGCGCTGGGTCTGGAGGTGGCCCTGGACTTCGCCCTGCAGTGCTCGCCGGACCATCCGTGGGTGGACAAGCACCCCGAGTGGTTCCACCACCGTCCCGACGGGTCGATCGCCTATGCGGAGAACCCGCCCAAGAAGTACCAGGACATCTATCCGATCGCCTTCGACGCCGACTTCGAGGGTCTGGTCGCCGAGACGCTGCGGGTGCTGCGGCACTGGATGGGCCACGGGGTGCGGATCTTCCGGGTGGACAATCCGCACACCAAGCCGGTGGTGTTCTGGGAGCGGGTGCTGGCCGA
>NZ_JBITFM010000045.1:0-1161 GCF_044456065.1 Streptomyces sp. NPDC051041 | reverse complement strand
CCCTACTGAGGTTTTCGTTAGTTCTGTGGGGGTGGGTGGATGGTGAGTCCGGTGTGGGCGAGGAAGGACCAGGGCAGCTGATCGTTCTGGCTGATGCGGTGGATGCCTCGTTCGACTGCGTCGGCAACGTCTGCGAGGTGGTCGCCGGCGAGGTTGGCGAGCTCACGTGTCTTGATCGCCGACCACAGCAGTTCGACGGGGTTGAGCTCGGGTGCGTAGGCCGGTAATCGCTCGAGGGTGAGCCAGTCCTGCTGCGCGACCCAGGCGCGCATGGCCCGGCTCCAGTGGGCGGACAGCCCGTCCCAGACCAGCACTACCGGCTCTTCGGCGTAGAAGACCTTGACCTGCTCGAGGACCTGAATGAGTGCGGCGGTGTCGTAGCTGCCGGGCTTGAGGTGGAAGCACAGCCGCGGACCGCGGTCGTGATCAGCGGCGTGATACCCCAGGGCCGCGGCCATCGAAGCACGTTTCCAGTTCAGCCGGTGCCGCAGAGTCGGGGTGCGGCCGCGGGGCGCGTAGGTGCGTCGGACCTGGGGCAGCAGCGACACTCCTGATTCGTCGAGGAACACGATCCAGGCACGCTTGTTCACCGCCCCTTTTTGATGCGCGGCCACTCATGCGCGATCCAGCGGGCGATCTCGGATTCGTCCCGCTCGACCGCCCGCCGCTCGGGCCGCTGCAGGCTCCACCCCATCCGGCCGGTCAGCAACCGCCACACCGATGCCCGCGACAAAGACACCCCCGTCACCCGCTCGACCACCAGGCCGACCCGCTCCAAGGTCCACAGATCGGCCTCGAAGCCATGCGCCTGGGCGCCTTGCTCCAGTACGGTCCGCACCTGCTCGACCTGGGCGTCGTCCAGCTTGGACGGGCGACCGGTGGCCGGGCGTCGCCGTAAGGCGTGAGTGCCACCCCTCTCCCATACTCGTTTCCACCGCCGCACGCTTTCGGCACTGACCTCCAGCGTTCGTGCGATCTCGGCATTCGAGCGTTCCTGCTCGAACAGCTCGGCTGCCCGTACACGCCGGGCCTCGGCCAACTGTGGTCGTGTCAAAGGGGGAACGACAGACCCGGAGACAGCACGCGAAGGCTTGAAAGACACGACCCCAGGCTCCCACCAACGAGTCCGCCACGCCCACAGAACTAACGAAAACCTCAGTA
>NZ_JBITFM010000043.1:1257-2395 GCF_044456065.1 Streptomyces sp. NPDC051041 | reverse complement strand
TCACCGCCGGGGGTGCCCGATGACCGGCGCGAAGCTGACCCGCGTACAAGTCGGGGTGCTGACCGCTGCGTTCGTGCCGATGCTGGCCACGGGCGTGTTCGGCGGAATCGGCACCTACAGCAACATCGGCCACGCCTACGGCAAGGGCACCGCGCTCGGTGCGCTCGCCGCTGGCGAAGGCGCCACGGCCGTGCTCGCTCTGGTCCTGCTCGGGCTGACCATGCTGGGCCAGTCCTCCCCGCGCATCGTGCGCATCGGGTTGTGGGCGCTGCCGGCCGCCGCCGCCGTGATGGGCGCGATGGCCGCCCCCGACCCGGGCCGCACCGTGATCTACGCACTGACCCCGATGGGCATGTCCGTCTCGGCCGAGGGCATGGCGTTCCTGGCCCGACGGATCGTGGTCCACACCGATGGCCGCGACGCGGAGAACGAGCGCCGCACCGCCGATCTGGTGCAGGCCCTCGCCTACCACCGGGCCCGTGCCACCCAGCATCCCAGCGGACGGGTGCGCAAGCGGTCGGATCGGGCATCGTGGCGGCTGGCCCGCAAGGTCGGGGTCGGGGACGTGGCGCTCGGATCGAGGCTGCTGGATGTGCAACGCGACCGCGTCACCGCCGGCGCGGACGCCGCGCTCGCCTCGATGTTCGGTGCCGCCATCCCTGCCCCCGCACTCGATCCCGCTCTGAATACGAATGCGGAGGAATCCACCGAGACCATCGCGAAACGGTCTATGGCTGACCTCACGGTATCGACTCCGGACCCGGTGGTGACCCTGACCCGGTTGCCCCTGCCCGATCCGGTTGCCGTCGACCTAGGCAAGTCGACTCTCCCCGCCAAGCCGCTCCCCTCGATCGCTCCGGCCGCCGTCGCGCCGGTCAAGTCGATCGAGCGGCGTGCAGTGGCGGCCGAATCTACCCGGCCACGCCGCGCCACCGGCCGTGTCCCGGAGGTGGCGAAGTCGACCCGGCCCAAGCGCACCCCGGAGCAGCTGCTCGCCGAGGCACGCAAGGTGACGGCCGACTGGCCGGATGCGAAGGTGACCGCAGAGGGCATCCGCCGCGAGGTCCGCACCTCGCCGGCGAACGCACGGATGCTGCGGGACACCCTGCTCGCCGAGCGGTCCGCCACGGCGGCTAAG
>NZ_JBITFM010000043.1:0-1163 GCF_044456065.1 Streptomyces sp. NPDC051041 | reverse complement strand
CGGGGTGAGTGGTGGCCACTGACCGGCCGCGAGCGCCGCGCGATGGCCCGCGCCCTGGCCGGCGGCGCCTACCGCACCGTGCGGGGCCGCAGTACCGGCCGCGCCGAACAGCAGATGGACGCCACCGGCTCCGCCGCCGAGACGCGGCTGAACGCCGAGCTGACCGCCCTGCACGGGGAGCGGCAGCGGCTGCTCACCGAGGCCGCCCGCGCCAAGGCCGCCAAGAAGTCGTCCGGCTGGTGGTGACCAGCCAGCCCTTCCCCGCCGGGGTGACCGGGACTTTCCACGGACACGGCCACCCCGGCTCTCCCTCACTCCCGCCCCCGTAGGGGGGCAGTCAGGAGAACTTCCAGCATGTCTGAGAACGTCGTCCACCTCCACAAGGCCACCGACCCGCCGCCCCCGGAGACGGCCCCCACCGTGCTGACCGTGGTCCCCGACCCGCCCGCGCCGGCCCCGGTGCCGTTGTGGGTGCGCTCCGGACGCGCCGTGAAGCGGGCCGTGACCGACGGGCGGACGAAGACGGTCGTCCGGGCCACGGCCCGGCACGGCCTCTACACGTTCAACGGGGGCCGGATCGTGGCCCGCCGTGCGTGGGACGGCCGTACCGGTGCCCGCTACGAGCGGATGATCCGGGCGGCGGAGGCCGCAGGGAACCTGGAAGCGGCCGAGGAGTGGGAGGAGCGGTTGCAGCGCTTCCGCGCCGCCCGCCACCACCGCCGCATGGACCTGCTGCACTCGCCCGTCGAGGTCGCCAAGGGCATCGCGGTGGGCGCGGGGATGAGCATCGGTGTCCTGGTCGCCCTCGGGGTGGCTCTGGCCATCAACACCGGCCAGGTCGGCGATGTCATCACCCCCCTGTCGGCCACCATCGACTTCATCGCCCTGCTCATCCGCATCGTGCAGATCGTCTGGGGCCCGGCCCTCACGATCGGCCCGCTGCTCGCCTTGCTCGCCCTGTGGTCGGTCGGCCGCAAGCAGCACGCCGCACCCGCCTGGGCCCTCCCGGCCAACGTCCGCTCCGGGGAGGGGGAGCCGATCACCCCGTCCATCGTGGTCAAGGCCCTGCGCGACCTCGGCATCCCCGCCCTGCGCAACGCCATCAAGGAGATGGGGGATGCCGGCGCGAGCATGCTCGGACCGATCCGGATCGCCGGATGCGG
>NZ_JBITFM010000042.1:0-2469 GCF_044456065.1 Streptomyces sp. NPDC051041 | reverse complement strand
GCAGGTCCTCGGCCTGCGGGAAGCGGCAGCTGACGCCCACCACGGCGATGGGCTCGCCGGTCCGCTCCCCCGCGACCGGCGGGGCGGCCCGCTCGGCGACGGAGGGCCCGTCCGGCGCGGCCGTGGCGGCCGCGGCCGTCGGGCGGGGCGCGAACCGTCCCCCCGCCGGGGCCGGGTCGGCGGGCTCGGCTCCGAGGCCGTCCCCGGGTGCGGGCCCGTCCCCGGGTGCGGGTTGCGCGGTGGGGGCCGGGGTGGCGGGGGCGGTGTCCCGGGCGGGCCGCGGCCGGCCGAGGCGGGCGGCGAGGGCCGGGCCGCAGGTGTCCACCAGGTGCGTGCCGAAGGCGTTCACGGTGGCGTGCTCGAAGAGCACGGTCGGCATCAGCTCCAGGCCCAGCACCTCGTTCAGCTCGCTGACCAGCCGGCTCATGACGATCGAGTCCAGGCCGTACTCGCTCAGGGCGACGTCCGGATCCAGTTCCCCGACGTCGACCTTCAGCAGCCCGGCGACCTTCTCCAGCACGATGCCGGACACGCGTTCGAGCAGCTCGCGGGGGTCGGTGCCGGGCCGGGGCGCGGCGGCCGGCCGGTGCCGCAGGGCGCGGATCAGACGCAGCGCCTCGGCCTGTCCGATGCGCCCGTCGCGGATGCCTGCGTGCAGGTCGTCGAGGGATTCGATGGATGTGGTCACTTCCTGGCTCCGTTCAGGCTCCGCTTGAAGTCGTCCGCGCTCAGGCCCTGGCGTGACACGGCTTCGATCAGGTGCAGCAGGTAGGTGTCGTCGTCGGCGCCGCCGTCCGCCTCGTGTCCGGCTGCCGGGGCGGGTGCGGGCCGCGGCTCCCGTCCGGCGCCGGCCGGATCGCCGGACGGGCGGCCCGACGGGGCGCCTGCCCGGTCACCGGGCAGGTCGCCGGTCCGGTCGTGCGCGGCGAGGGCGCGGGCGGTGAACCCGCGCAGCCGGACGCACACCTCCCCGTCGTCGTCGCACACGTCGACGTCCACGCGGCGCACCGGTCCGGACCGGTCGTCCGCGGCGAACCGGGCGACGGCCCAGCCGGACGCCGGGGTGGGCCGCAGCACCTCCAGTGCGCCGAGCGCGAAGGGCAGCGCGGTGCCCGCCGCGCCGTCGTCGGGGAACAGTCCGGACGTGGCCTGGAGGGCGGCGTCCAGCAGGCCCGGGTCGACGACGCAGCCGGTGCCGGCCGGCCGCGCGGACGGCGGCGCTTCCAGGCGGGCGACCGCGAGGCCCGAGCCGCCGTGCAGGCGGCGCAGCGCGCGCAGCGCGGGCCCGTACTCCAGGCCGCGGCGGGCGAACCGCTCGTAGACCGCCCCGGCGTCCAGTTCCTCGCCGGTGCAGCGGGCGAGCAGGGCCGGGAGGTCGAGGCGTTCCCCGGCCGCCGGCGTGCGGCGGTGCAGCCGTCCGTGGCCGTGCACGACGGCCGTGCCGTCGGCGCCGCGGCTGCGCACCTCGTAGGACAGGCTGCCGTCGGGCCGGGCCGCCAGGGCCACGTCGACGTCGGTGGGCCGTTCGACGGTCAGCGGGCGGGTCCACACGACCTGGCCGAGCGACCAGGCCCGCGCGTCGTCGCCGGAGGCGAGCCGGGCGGCGGCGTGCGCCATCTCCAGCTGGGCGGCGCCCGGCAGCACCGGCACGCCCCGGACGCGGTGGCCGGCCAGCAGCGGTTCCCGCCCGGTGAAGCGGCTGGTGTACCGCTGCTCGGTCAGGTCGGAGGTGTTGGTGTGCAGCAGCGGGTGCGGCGCGGCGGCCTGCGCCCCGGCGGGGGCGGTGGTGTCGATCCAGTAGCGCCGCAGCCGGAACGGGTAGGCCGGCAGGGGGACGCGGCGCGGCCGGGGCCCGGCCCACCAGCGTTCCCAGTCGACGTCGGCGCCGTCGAGCCAGGCGGTGAGGGCGCGGTCCCAGTCCCGGCGGACCGGGCCGTCGGCCGGGCCGGGCTCCGGGCCTGCGACGGCGTCCGGCGTGTCGCCGCCGCGGCGTGCCCGGCCGGTGCGCACGGCCGGGCCGGACTCCCCGCGCAGCCAGGCCTCCAGGTGCCGCCGCAGGTCGTCGACGCCGTCGGCGAGGACGGCCAGGCGCTCGGTCATCGGGGTGCGTCCGGTCAGCGACGTGTACGCGATCGACGGCAGGTCGGCGTCGCGGTGGTCGCCGCGCCGCAGCGCCGTCACCCACTGTCCGGCCAGGTCGCGCAGGACGTCGGGGTGGCGCGCGGAGAGCACCACGGGCAGCGGTGCCGCGGGCGCGGCCGGCGTCCCGGCGCCGTCGGGCGCGACGTACTCCTCGAGGACGACGTGGGCGTTGACCCCGCCGAGCCCGAAGGAGCTGACGCCGGCCCTGCGGGGCAGTTCCCGGCCCTCGGCATCCCGGGGCGCGGCCCACGGCTGCCGCTCGCGCACCAGGTAGAACGGGCTGCCCTCCAGCTCGATGTAGGGATTGACCCGCTCGCAGTGCAGCGA
>NZ_JBITFM010000041.1:0-2506 GCF_044456065.1 Streptomyces sp. NPDC051041 | reverse complement strand
TCAGAACCAACACAGTGGACGCGAGCCTCTATGGACAAGCCCTCGGCCTATTAGTACCGGTCACCTCCACACGTTACCGTGCTTCCAGATCCGGCCTATCAACCCAGTCGTCTACTGGGAGCCTTACCCCATCAAGTGGGTGGGAGTCCTCATCTCGAAGCAGGCTTCCCGCTTAGATGCTTTCAGCGGTTATCCCTCCCGAACGTAGCCAACCAGCCATGCCCTTGGCAGAACAACTGGCACACCAGAGGTTCGTCCGTCCCGGTCCTCTCGTACTAGGGACAGCCCTTCTCAAGACTCCTACGCGCACAGCGGATAGGGACCGAACTGTCTCACGACGTTCTAAACCCAGCTCGCGTACCGCTTTAATGGGCGAACAGCCCAACCCTTGGGACCGACTCCAGCCCCAGGATGCGACGAGCCGACATCGAGGTGCCAAACCATCCCGTCGATATGGACTCTTGGGGAAGATCAGCCTGTTATCCCCGGGGTACCTTTTATCCGTTGAGCGACGGCGCTTCCACAAGCCACCGCCGGATCACTAGTCCCGACTTTCGTCCCTGCTCGACCCGTCGGTCTCACAGTCAAGCTCCCTTGTGCACTTACACTCAACACCTGATTGCCAACCAGGCTGAGGGAACCTTTGGGCGCCTCCGTTACCCTTTAGGAGGCAACCGCCCCAGTTAAACTACCCATCAGACACTGTCCCTGATCCGGATCACGGACCCAGGTTAGACATCCAGCACGACCAGAGTGGTATTTCAACGACGACTCCACGAACACTGGCGTGCCCGCTTCACAGTCTCCCACCTATCCTACACAAGCCGAACCGAACACCAATATCAAACTGTAGTAAAGGTCCCGGGGTCTTTCCGTCCTGCTGCGCGAAACGAGCATCTTTACTCGTAGTGCAATTTCACCGGGCCTATGGTTGAGACAGTCGAGAAGTCGTTACGCCATTCGTGCAGGTCGGAACTTACCCGACAAGGAATTTCGCTACCTTAGGATGGTTATAGTTACCACCGCCGTTTACTGGCGCTTAAGTTCTCAGCTTCGCCCACCCGAAAGTGAGCTAACCGGTCCCCTTAACGTTCCAGCACCGGGCAGGCGTCAGTCCGTATACATCGCCTTACGGCTTCGCACGGACCTGTGTTTTTAGTAAACAGTCGCTTCTCGCTGGTCTCTGCGGCCACCCCCAGCTCAGACCGTGAAGATCGTCACCAGGAATGGCCCCCCTTCTCCCGAAGTTACGGGGGCATTTTGCCGAGTTCCTTAACCATAGTTCACCCGAACGCCTCGGTATTCTCTACCTGACCACCTGAGTCGGTTTAGGGTACGGGCCGCCATGAAACTCGCTAGAGGCTTTTCTCGACAGCATAGGATCATCCACTTCACCACAATCGGCTCGGCATCAGGTCTCAGACTATGTGCCAGGCGGATTTACCTACCCGACGTCCTACACCCTTACCCCGGGACAACCACCGCCCGGGCTGGACTACCTTCCTGCGTCACCCCATCACTCACCTACTACAGGTCTGGTTCGTCGGCTCCACCACTCCCACCGACGGCAAAGCCGGCGGCGGGCGGTCTCACGGACTTAGCATCGCCTGGTTCGATGTTGATCGCTTCACAGCGGGTACCGGAATATCAACCGGTTATCCATCGACTACGCCTGTCGGCCTCGCCTTAGGTCCCGACTTACCCTGGGCAGATCAGCTTGACCCAGGAACCCTTGGTCAATCGGCGCACACGTTTCCCACGTGTGAATCGCTACTCATGCCTGCATTCTCACTCGTCAACCGTCCACAACTACCTTCCGGTGCTGCTTCACCCGGCAGACGACGCTCCCCTACCCATCACAGCGGCCGTTGGGCCTCATGCTGCAATGACACGACTTCGGCGGTACGCTTGAGCCCCGCTACATTGTCGGCGCGGAATCACTAGACCAGTGAGCTATTACGCACTCTTTCAAGGGTGGCTGCTTCTAAGCCAACCTCCTGGTTGTCTCTGCGACTCCACATCCTTTCCCACTTAGCGTACGCTTAGGGGCCTTAGTCGATGCTCTGGGCTGTTTCCCTCTCGACCATGGAGCTTATCCCCCACAGTCTCACTGCCGCGCTCTCACTTACCGGCATTCGGAGTTTGGCTAAGGTCAGTAACCCGGTAGGGCCCATCGCCTATCCAGTGCTCTACCTCCGGCAAGAAACACACGACGCTGCACCTAAATGCATTTCGGGGAGAACCAGCTATCACGGAGTTTGATTGGCCTTTCACCCCTAACCACAGGTCATCCCCCAGGTTTTCAACCCTGGTGGGTTCGGTCCTCCACGAAGTCTTACCTCCGCTTCAACCTGCCCATGGCTAGATCACCCCGCTTCGGGTCTTGAGCGTGCTACTCAACCGCCCTCTTCGGACTCGCTTTCGCTACGGCTACCCCACCCGGGTTAACCTCGCAACACACCGCAAACTCGCAGGCTCATTCTTCAAAAGGCACGCAGTCACGAGA
>NZ_JBITFM010000040.1:0-3269 GCF_044456065.1 Streptomyces sp. NPDC051041 | reverse complement strand
CGGTAGCCGCGGATCTTGACCTGGTGGTCGGCCCGGCCGAGGAACTCCAGCAGCCCGTCCGGACTCCAGCGCACCAGGTCACCGGTGCGGTACATGCGCGTGCCCGCCGGGCCGAACGGGTCGGCGACGAACCGTTCGGCCGTCTGCGCGAACCAGTTCAGGTAGCCGCGCGCCAGCGCGTCACCGGCGATGTAGAGCTCGCCCGGCGCGCCCGGCGGCACCGGCCGCAGCCGGCTGTCGAGCACGTACGCCCGCATCCCGTCGCGGGCCCGCCCGATGGGGACGACCGACGGGACGTCACGCCGGTCGTGCAGGGTGTGGGCGGTGGCGTACACGGTGATCTCGGTCGGGCCGTACGCGTCGGTGACCACGGTGCCGGGGCAGTGCTCCAGCACCCGGCGGACGGTGGCGGCCGTGACGACGTCGCCGCCGACCATCACCTCACGGACGGTGGCGAGGCAGCCCGGGTCCTCCTCGGCCACGACCCGGAAGAGTCCCGCCGTCAGCAGGAGCAGGGTCACGCCGTGCTCGCGGACCGCCCGGGCGATGGCCGCCACGTCCGGTTCGCCGGGCGGGGCCACGACGACCTCTCCGCCGTTCAAAAGGGGCGTCCACAGTTCGCACGTGGACGGGTCGAAGCCGTACGGCGAGTGCAGCAGGGTCCGGATCGGCCCGTCGGCCGCCGTCCTCGTCCAGTGCCGGTCCGTGGCCAGGCTCACCACGCCGCGGTGGGTGGCCGTCACGCCCTTCGGCTCACCGGTGGAGCCGGACGTGAACATCACGTAGGCGGCGCTGTCCGGGTGCGGGCGCGCCGCGGGGGCCACCGCCGGGGCGTGCCGCGGGCCGTCCGCGCCCACCGCGTCGGTCACCGTGAGGAAGTGGCCGGCCCGGGGCAGCAGGCCGGGTGCCGTGCCGCGATGGGTGTCGTCCGTGACGACCACCGACGCCCCGGTCTGCCGCAGCATCGCGTCCAGCCTGGCCGGGGGAAGGTCGGGGGCGAGGGGCACGTAGGCCGCTCCGGCCTTCAGGACGGCCAGGATCGCCGTCACGACCTGCGGCGAGCGCTCCATCAGCAACGCGACCCGGTCCTCCGGGCCGACGCCGAGGGACGCCAGCCGTGCCGCGAGCCGGTTCGCCCGCTCGTCCAGCTGCCGGTAGGTGCGCGTGCCGCCGCCCCAGCGGACGGCCACGGCCTCCGGCGCGCGCGCCACCTGCGCGGCGAACGCCTCCACCACACTGACCGCGGGCTTCACCGGGCCCGCGTCGGTCTCGTTCCAGTCGGTGAGGATGCGGTGCCGCTCCTCGGGGGTGAGGACGTCGACGGCCCCGACGGGTGTGGCGGGGTCATCGGCGAGCGCCCGCAGCAGGAGGACGAACCGGTCGGCCAGCACCCGCGCCTCGTCCTCGCCGAAGGCGCCGGGCGCGTACTCGATGCGCAGGGACAGCCCCTGTTCCTGCGGCGCGGCGATCAGCATGAGCTGGTAGTGGGCGGCCTCACGGGTCTCCGCGCGGGTGAGGGTGAGGGGCGTGCCGGCGAGGGCCGTGGCCTTGTCGTCGACCGGGTAGTTCTCGAAGACCATGGCCGAGTCGAACAGCCTGGGCAGTCCGGCCAGGCGGTGGATCTCGCTCAGGCCGAGGTACTGGTGGGCCATCAGCTCGGCCTGTTCGTCCTGAAGGCCGCGCAGCAGGGACTCCAGGGACTGCGTGTGATCGAGCCGTGCCCTGACGGGCAGGGTGTTGATGAACAGGCCCGCCATGGACTCGACGCCGGGCAGCTCCGGCGGGCGCCCGGAGACCGTCGTGCCGAAGACCACGTCGTCGCGGCCGGTCATGCGGGACAGCAGCAGCGCCCAGGCGCCCTGGAGGACCGTGTTGACGGTGAGTCCGCGGGACCTGGCCCATGCGACGAGGCGGGTGGCGAGGCCCGGCGGAAGTTCGGGGCGCACCCGCGCGGGGCGCGTGGCCGGGGTCGCCTCGGCGGCGCCGGCGGGTGCGATCAGGGTGGGCTCGTCCACTCCGTCCAGGGCCCGCGTCCATGCGGCGCGCGCCTCGTCGCGGTCCTGGGCGGCGAGCCAGCGCAGGTAGTCGCCGTACGGGGTGACCGGGGGCAGCGTGGCCGCCGAGCCCTCGGCCGCGTACAGGGCGAACAGGTCCCGCGCCAGGACGGGCACCGACCAGCCGTCCAGCAGCAGGTGGTGGTGCGTCAGGAGAAGGCGGTGGCGGTCGGCGCCGAGCCGCAGGAGGGCGGCCCGCAGCAGGGGCGGGCGCGCCGGGTCGAAGCGTTCGGCGAGTTCCGCGGCCGCGATCCGGTCGCTCTCCGCGGCCTGCTCGGCGTCGGACAGGGCGCTCAGGTCGGCCGTGCGCCAGGGCAGCCCGGGGTCGCGGACGATCACCTGGACCGGGGTGTCCGTGACCTCGTGGACGAACGCGGCCCGCAGGTTGGCGTGCCGGCGCAGCAGCGCCGCGCAGGCGGCCTTGAGCACGTCCTCGTCGAGGGGTCCTGCCAGGTCCAG
Organism: Streptomyces sp. NPDC051041; assembly: GCF_044456065.1. NCBI lineage: Bacteria > Bacillati > Actinomycetota > Actinomycetes > Kitasatosporales > Streptomycetaceae > Streptomyces > Streptomyces sp. NPDC051041. Next base: position 756 of record NZ_JBITFM010000040.1, on the reverse strand, counting down.
GCGCAGCTGCGGGGTGTAGACGTCGCTCTCGCCGCCGTCGTAGACCGCGTGGAAGAGCAGGCCCTCCTGGAGCGGGGAGAGCGGGAGGACGTCCTCCAGGCCGGGGTGGGCGGCCTCCAGGGCCGTCACCTGGTCCTGGGTGAGGATGACGAGGGGGAAGTCGGACGGCGTGTGGCCGCCGGCGCCGGCGTCCGGGGCGTCCGTGAGCGTCTCCAGCGCCCGCAGCCACCGCTCGGCCAGGTCCCGCACCCCGGCCTCGTCGAGCAGGCCGCCCGCCCACGTGAACGTCGCCGACAGCACCGGGCCCTGCGGGCCCTCGACGGCCACGGCGTTGACGTCCAGCGCGTGCAGCAGCGGGGTCGCCGGGTCCGTGCCGGCGCCCAGGCCGTGTGCGTCGTCGGCCACCGCCCAGTCGTCGGTGGCCGACGCGGTCGTGCGGCCGAGGTAGTTGAAACCGATCTGCGGCCGGGCGCAGGACAGCAGGAGGGGGGCCGTCTGCGGATTGAGGTGGCGCAGCAGGCCGTGGCCGAAGCCCTGGCCCGGCACCTGGCCGAGCTGTTCCTTGGCCTGCTTGACGGCGTCCGCCGGGTCGTCCCCGGTGACCTCGAGCCGTACGGGGTGGACGCGGGTGAACCAGCCCACCGTGCGGGACAGGTCCACATCGGCGCGGTCGCTGTCACGGCCGTGGCCCTCCAGATCGACCAGCACCCCGCCGCCGGCGGCCGTGCCGCGCGCCTCGCGCCACTGACGCACCGC
>NZ_JBITFM010000039.1:0-3304 GCF_044456065.1 Streptomyces sp. NPDC051041 | reverse complement strand
AGACCCGGAGACAGCACGCGAAGGCTTGAAAGACACGACCCCAGGCTCCCACCAACGAGTCCGCCACGCCCACAGAACTAACGAAAACCTCAGTAGGAGTTGTCGTCAAATGTCACGCCCACATCAGCAGTGAGGCGAGGGTGACGGCTGCTTTGTAGGACTCGGCGGTCTTGTCGTAGCGGGTGGCGATGCCGCGCCATTGCTTGAGGCGGTTGAAGCACCGCTCGACGACGTTGCGCCGCTTGTAGACCTGCTTGTCGAAGGCCGGCGGACGTCCGCCACGGCTGCCGCGTCGGAGCCGGTTGCGGATCTGGTCGGACCGTTCCGGGATGGTGTGCCGGATGTTGCGTCGCCGCAGCCAGGTGCGTATGGCCTTGGAGCTGTAGCCCTTGTCGCCGATGACGTGGTCGGGGCGGACCCGGGGCCGCCCCGGCCCCAGCCGGGGCACCCGGATCGCCTCCATCACGGCCGTGAACTGGGTGCAGTCGTTGGTGTTGCCGCCGGTGACGGTGAAGGCGAGCGGTCGGCCCGCAGCGTCGCAGGCCAGATGGATCTTGCTGGTCAGGCCGCCTCTGGACCGGCCGAGTCCCGGGATGCGGAGCCCCTTTTTCGCGCTCCGGCCGCGTGCTGGTGGGCCCGGACGATCGTGGAGTCGACCGACACCAGCCACTCGATGTCCCCGGCCGCGTCGGCCCTGGCCTGGGCGGCCCGGAGCATCCGCTCGAAGGTGCCGTCCTTGGCCCACCGGCGGAAGCGGGTGTGCAGCGTGGCCCAGGAGCCGTACCGCTCGGGCACGTCCCGCCAGGCCGTTCCGGTCCGGAACTTCCACACGATCCCGTTGAGGACCGTCCGGTCGTCCAGCCGCCTGCGGCCCCTCCCGGACCGGGGCAGCAGCGGCTGCACGAACGCCCACTCGGCATCGGACAATTCATGGCGACGTATCCGGCCGTGAGGACCAACGGAACAGCCGTTGGCGTTAAGCACTTGATCTTGGCTCCGGACTCATGTCTCTGGCCCCAGCCGCAAGTAGCGGTCAGGGCTTCGTGGCCGTGGTCTTCTTGGGCTGGCGGGGCGCGGTCTTGGTCTTGTCGAGGTGGCCGTACACGATGGACCTCGGCACGCCGAACATGTCGGCGATCTGCCGGACGGTCTTCTCCCGCTCGTTGTAGAGCCGTTGGGCGAGCGCGGCCTGGTCTTCGGTGAGCGTGGGCCGGCGGCCGCCGACCCGGCCGCGGGCCCGCGCGGAGGCAAGCCCGTCGTTGGTGTTCGCCACGATCAGCTCGCGCTGGAGCTCAGCGAGCACGCTGAGCATGCCGAACATGGCCCGGCCCTCCACCGTGGACGTGTCGATGCCCTGCTCGATGACGTGCAGTCCGATCCCGCGCTCGCGCAGGTCCGCGCCGAGGGTCACCAGGTGCAGCACGGAGCGGGAGAGCCGGTCGAGCCGGGTGAGCTTCAACGTGTCGCCCTCGCGTAGCAGCTGCAGGACGAGGTCGAGCTTCGGGCGGGACGCCTTCGCGCCGCTCGCGGTGTCGACGTGGACGTGGTCGCGGTCGACGCCGGCCCGCAGCAGGGCGTCAATCTAATGATCGGGGTTCTGGTCGGCGGTCGAGACCCGCGCGTAGCCGATGAGCATGTGTCGGAATCTATCGGTCGGACCGTTCGCCGACGTTGATTGCCGACGCGAGTTGTCGACAATGCCCACCTGCGGGTTCGTGATCACGGGCCGAAGTGTCGGCAGACGGTCGTTTTTCGACGTCCTGCGGCCTTCCCTGAACTGCCATGGTGGAGTGCTGCTCTAGAGCAGTACTCTGGTGCCATGTCGGGTTCCGATACCTACCAACGCATCCTGGCCGCGGCCCTTGGATGCTTCCTCGAAAACGGAGTGCAACGCACGACGGTGGAGGAGGTCCGTAGGCGGGCGGAGGTCAGTAACGGCAGCTTCTTCCACCACTTTCGCACCAAGCAAGATCTTGCCGAAGCGGTCTATCTCCACGGTCTCCAACAGCACCAGGCCGAGCTGATGACAGTGCTGACGCCTCAAGCTGCTCTTCAAGGCGGCATCGAGGCAGCCGTGCGCCGCCACCTCGCCTGGGTGGAGGCGCACCCGGAGCTGGCTGCCTTCCTTGCAGCGCCGCCGGACTGGGTCACGCCTCGGGAGGCTCCCCGGATCGCGGCTTGTAGCAGGGAGTTCTTCCGCGCTGTCGCCCAATGGCTGGGGGACCGTGGCTGGGACGGCATGCCCGACCTGAGCGTGGTGGTCGCTGTGTGGATTGGACCGGCTCAGGAATACACCCGCAACTGGCTGATGGGCGGAGCCGCGCTACCCCATACAGCGGCAACGGCACTGGCCAGGGCCGCATGGAACGCCCTGCATCCGCTCCTACGGACGTCCACCTTGGAGGAGGCACGATGAACCATGTCCTCGCGCGCTACCAGCGCGCACTCGCAGGCGTCAGCGCCGTCGTCGATCGAGTGCCGGAACACCGCTGGACCAGCGCCTCCCCCTGCCCGGGATGGACCGGCTTACACGTCCTGGGACACATCATCGACGGCCAGCAGCAGATCGCCGCTCTGCTGTCGGGCCAGGGACCGCGTGAGCCGCTCCGGGACCCGGTCGAGGCGGTCGTCGGGCAACCGGTCACAGCCTGGAGTGCCACTTGCCGGTCCATGCTGGATCTGCTGACCACCGTCGACCCGAACAGCTGCGTTGCCTCACATCACGGCGAAGTGACGGGCGAGTGGGTACTGACCACCGCGGTCATCGAACCGCTCGTGCACGCCTGGGACCTCGCCCAGGCCGCGGGTTTCGAAACGGTCCTTGATGGCGAGGCCGTCGAGGCGTGCCTGACGGCCATTGCTCCCATGGCAGAACAATTCGCCGCCACCGGAATGTATGCACCCTCGCTGACCGCTCCGGCGCGCGCCACAGCTCAGCAGCAGCTTCTGGCTCTCCTGGGGCGCAAGACTGCGTGACCTTCAGAGCGGCGCCTGTTCGCGTCCTAGCTGTATTGACCACGAGCGTTGTTAACACTGGTGGGTCTTGATCATGGCGAAGACCTCCGCTGTGGTGGAGCTGTCTAGTACTGCAACGGTGTTTGCCGTGACTGATGGCCAGGCCGGTCGTTGGTGTGGTTATGGGTGGGGACCTTGCTGATGTCAAGTTGTGGGCGGGTGAACTGGACGTGGTGCATGAGCGGTTCGTGCATCGTTTCAGCAGGTCGGAGCCGCGTGAGTCGGCACTGGCCTATATGCGGGGGCTGATCGCTCCACTGCGGCGGAAGAACGGCTGGACGCTAGCGGA
>NZ_JBITFM010000038.1:0-3761 GCF_044456065.1 Streptomyces sp. NPDC051041 | reverse complement strand
CCGGCCCGCCGCGCCCGGCTGACCAGCTGGATCGACATGATGCTGTCCCCGCCCAGCGCGAAGAACCCGTCGTCCGCGCCGACCCGCTCCACACCCAGCACGTCCGCGAACAGCCCGCAGAGGACCTCCTCGTTCGGGGTGCGCGGTGCGCGCCCTGCGCCCGCCGCGGCGGCGAAGTCGGGCACCGGCAGGGCCGCGCGGTCGAGCTTGGCGTTCGCGGTCAGCGGCAACGCGTCGAGCAGGAGGATGTCGGAGGGGACCATGTACTCCGGGAGCCGCTGGGCGAGGTTCGCCCGGAGCGTGCCGGGGTCGGGGCGGCGTCCCGGTTCGGGCACGACGTAGCCGACGAGGTGCTTGCCGCCGGACGGCGCCCGGTGGACCAGGACCACGGCGTCGGCGACGTCGTCCTGTTCGCCCAGCACGCCCTCGATCTCGCCGAGTTCGATGCGGTAGCCGCGGATCTTGACCTGGTGGTCGGCCCGGCCGAGGAACTCCAGCAGCCCGTCCGGACTCCAGCGCACCAGGTCACCGGTGCGGTACATACGCGTGCCCGCCGGGCCGAACGGGTCGGCGACGAACCGCTCCGCGGTCAGCGCCGGCCGGCCGAGGTAGCCGCGCGCCAGCGCGTCACCGGCGATGTGGAGCTCGCCCGGCGCGCCCGGCGGCACCGGCCGCAGCCGGCTGTCGAGCACGTACGCCCGCATCCCGTCGCGGGCCCGGCCGATGGGGACGTTGCCGGGCACCCGGGCCGCGTCCCGCAGGGTGTGCTGGGTGGCGAACAGGGTGATCTCGGTCGGTCCGTAGATGTCGGTGACGCGTGTGGCGGGGCACGCGTCGAGCACACGGCGCACGGACGCCGACGAGACCACGTCCCCGCCCGTCAGCACTTCGCGGACCCCCGCCAGGCAGCCGGGGTCCTCCTCGGCCACCACGCGGAACAGGCCGGCCGTCAGCAGCAGCGAGGTCACCTTGTGCGTGCGGATGGTACGGGCGATGGTGGGGACGTCGAGTTCGCCGGGCGGTGCGACCACGATCTGCCCACCGCCGAGCAGGGGCATCCACAGCTCGTAGGTGGAGGGGTCGAAGCCGTACGGCGAGTGCAGCAGCACCCGGTGCGGGCCCGTGTCGGAGCCGGAGGGGACGGCGGTGTTCCAGCGGCGGTCGGTGGCCAGGCTCACCACGCCGCGATGGGTGATCTCCACGCCCTTCGGCTCGCCGGTGGAGCCGGACGTGTACATCACATAGGCGGCGCTGTCCGGCAGGATGCGCGCCTCGGGGGCACGGGCGGGGATCCCGCGCGGTGCGCCGTCGCCGTCGCCGGCCGTGATCTCGTGGTCGACTCCGGGCAGTCCGGCGATGGACAGCGTGCCGTCCGTCACCACGACCCGGCATCCGGCCTGCTCCGTCATCGAGGCGAGCCGGGCGGCGGGCAGTCTTGCGTCGAGGGGCACGTACGCCGCCCCGGCCTTCAGGACGGCCAGGGTCGCCGTCACGACCTGCGGCGAGCGCTCCATCAGCAGCGCGACGCGGTCTCCCGGGCCGACGCCGAGGGACGCCAGCCGTGCCGCGAGCCGGTTCGCCCGCTCGTCCAGCTGCCGGTAGGTGCGCGTGCCGCCGTCCCAGCGGACGGCCACGGCCTCCGGCGTACGCGCCACCTGCGCGGCGAACGCCTCCACCACGCTGACCGCGGGCTTCGCCGAGTCCGCGTCGGCGTCGTTCCAGTCGGTGAGGATGCGGTGCCGCTCCTCGGGGGTGAGGACGTCGACGCTCCCGGCCGGTCGGGCCGGATCGTCGGCGAGCTGCCGCAGCAGGGCGACGAACCGCTCGGTGAGCGTGTGTGCGGCCTCCTCGGTGAGGAGGTGCGGCATGTAGTGCAGCCGCAGCCACAGTTCGTCGTCCCGGAGTCCGGCGGCGAGGGTCACCGGGTAGTGGGTCGCGTCATGGACCGTGGAGCCGGTGACGGCGAGATCCGGGGACGGGGCGAGCCCGTCGGCCACGGGGTAGTTCTCGAAGACGACGAGGGTGTCGAAGAGCCGCGGCAGGCCGGACAGCCGGTTGATCCGGCTGAGGCCGATGTGCTGGTGGGCCATCAGGTCCGCCTGGGCGGTCTGGAGGCGCAGCAGGAGGTCGGTCAGCGGCTCGGCGGGGTCGAGGACGACCCGGACCGGCAGGGTGTTGATGAACAGGCCCGCCATGGACTCGACGCCGGGTATCTCCGGTGGGCGCCCGGAGACCGTCGTGCCGAAGACGACGTCGTCGCGGCCGGTCATGCGGGACAGCAGCAGCGCCCAGGCGCCCTGCACCAGGGTGTTGACCGTCAGGCCCCGCTCGCGCGCCAGCCGGCGCAGCGCCGCCACGGCCGGTGCGGGAAGGTCCGCGCCGATCCGGGCCGGGACGCCGGGCGCACCGGCGGTCGTGGCGTCCGGGGCGAGCAGGGTCGGCTCCTCCACCCCGTCGAGCGCGTCCGCCCAGGCTCGCTCGGCGGCCTGTCCGTCCTGGTCGGCGAGCCAGGCGAGGTAGGCGCTGTACGGGGTCGGCGGCGGCAGCACCGGGCCGGCGCCGCCGTCGTCACCGGTGCCGCCGTTGCCGTCGGAGGCGGTGGCCGCGTACAGGGCGAACAGTTCCTTCGCCAGGACGGGAACCGACCAGCCGTCGAACAGGATGTGGTGGTTCGTCAGGACGAGGCGGTGTCGGACGCCGTCCAGGCGGACGAGGGTGAGGCGCATGAGGGGTGCCCGCGCCGGGTCGATCCGCCGGGCGCGTTCCTCGGCGGCGATCCGGTCGGCCTCCGCTTCCGCGTCCGCCTCGGGCAGAGCGCTCAGGTCGACGGTCCGCCAGGGGAGGGCGGGGTCGCGGACGATCACCTGGACGGGGACGCCGGCGGTGTCGGGCACGAACGCGGCCCGCAGGTTGGCGTGCCGGCGCAGCAGCGCCGTCCAGGACCGGCGCAGCGCCTGCCCGTCCAGTCGCCCCTTGAGGTCGAGTTCCACCTGGGCGGTGTAGACGTCGGTGCCTTCCTGGTCGTAGTGGGCGTGGAAGAGCAGGCCCTCCTGGAGCGGGGAGAGCGGGAGGACGTCCTCCAGGCCGGGGTGGGCGGCCTCCAGGGCCGTCACCTGGCCCTGGGTGAGCGTGACGAGGGGGAAGTCGGACGGCGTGTGGCCGCCGGCGCCCGGGTCGTCCGCGAGCGCCTCCAGCGCCCGTAGCCACCGCTCGGCCAGGTCCCGCACCTCCGCCTCGTCGAGCAGACCGCCCGCCCACGTGAACGTCGCCGACAGCACCGGGCCCTGCGGACCGTCCTTCGTGACGGCGTTGATCTCCAGGGCGTGCGGCAGTGGCGTCGTCGGGCCGTCGAGTCCGCCCGGCCGGTCGAGCGGGGTCCAGTCGGCCGAGGACGCGGAGAGCGTGCGGCCGAGGTAGTTGAAGCCGATCTGCGGCTCGGCGAGGGGGGCGAGGACGGCTGCGGTGTCGGTGTTCAGATGGCGCAGCAGGCCGTGGCCGAAGCCGTTCCCGGGCACTGCTCGCACCTGTTCCTTGACCTGCTTGACGGCGTCCGCCGGGTCGTCCCCGGTGACCTGGAGCCGTACGGGGTGGAGCCGGGTGAACCAGCCCACCGTGCGGGACAGGTCCACGTCGGCGCGGTCGCTGTCGCGGCCGTGACCCTCCAGGTCGACCAGCACCCCGCCGCCGGCGGCCGTGCCGCGCGCCTCGCGCCACTGACGCACCGCCAGGGCCAGCGCGCCCAGCAGCACGTCGTTGACACC
>NZ_JBITFM010000037.1:0-9927 GCF_044456065.1 Streptomyces sp. NPDC051041 | reverse complement strand
TTGGGTGGTTTGGGGGTTGTGTTTTTGTTTTGGGGGGGGGGTCTGTGGGGGGGGGTGGGGGGGGAGGGGGGGGGGGGGGGGGGGGGGGGGGGGGGGGGGTGGGTGGGGGGGGGGGGGGGGGGGGGGGGGGGGGGGGGGCCCCCCCCCCCCCCCCCACGGCCTGCGGTGAGCGGGCCGACGTCAGATGACGTTGCCGTGCCACTCCTTGACGAGGCCCTCCTCGTACACGCGCGTGACCTTCATGGCTGATCCCTCCTCTCCTGTCGTCAGGTGCGGATGCTCGTGGCCGGGCCGCGTACGGCGGGTCCCGGGGATCTGCGGTCCCCGGCGCCGTCGGGCCGGGCACGAACTCGGTGCGGTGCTCGCCGCTCGGCGGGCCGAGCGGCGCACCGGGTCTCGGCGGGGCGGCGCCGCGCGGGCGGCGCGGACCGAAGTCGTCAGCAGCAGGCCTCCACCTTCGCGTGGGGGGTGGCGAGCTGCGTGAGCGTGCGGATCCGGGCGCTCGGGTCGGGCAGCCGCCGCGGCGGCGGGGCTCCCACGGCCGTGCCCGTGTACAGCCAGCCCAGGAGTTGTTCGTCGGGGCGCAGCCGGTGCAGGGCGCGCACTCCGGGGTCGCGGGTGGCGGGGCCGGTGCGCCAGATGGAGGCGTAGCCCCGGTCGTGCAGCAGCAGGGACAGGGTCTGGATCGCGGCCGCCGTGGACGCCAGTTGCTCCCAGCGCGGGATCGTGCGGTGGGCGACCGGGGCGAAGACGATGGCGATGAGCAGGGGCGCGCGCAGCGGCTTGGCGGCGGCCCGCGCCCGGGCGCACGGCTCGTCCGCCGAGCACGCGGCGAACCGTACGCCGAGTTCGGCACGCTCCTCACCGCGCAGCGTGACCAGGCGCCAGGGCAGCAGTCTGCCGTGGTCGGGCGCGGTCATCGCGGCTTCCACGAGGGTGAGCAACTGCCTGTCGTCAGGGGCAGGCTCGCTGAGACGGCTGACGCTGCGCCTGGTCAGCACGGTCTCCAGGGTCTCCATCTCTAGCCCTTCCAGAAGGGAGCGGCATGGCTCGGGTCGGCATCGCCGGCGGACGGCCCTCTCAGTCGTCCGGGCGGATCCGCGCCCCGACGCCGACCGAGCAGCGGATCAGCGGGACGTGGGGGACCGCGCCGTCGGCCGGTCCGGGCGAGGCCAGCAGGACGCGGGCGAGGGCCTGCTTGTACTCCGCGTCGAGCAGCACCTCGATGCGGTCGCAGCCCCCGGGACCCGCGCCCGGGATCTTGACCCTGATCTGCAGGGAGACGCTGTCGTCGGTGTCGGTCACCGCGGCGATCAGGCCGTCCACGACACCGGGCACCAGGGGCAGGACCGCCGGCCGGCCGGTGTCCGTCTCGGTCAGATGCTGTGCGCTCACATGCTTCCTCTCGTTCGTGCCCACGAGGCACACCCGGCGGCTGGCGGCACCGGGCGACGGAGACCGGCCCTGGTCCAGGACCACGGACTTCATCCTGCCCGTCGCCGTCCTCGGTCCGTCCTCGGGCGATCCTCACCGCCGCGGGGCGGCGACGCGGCCGCCGCGGCGTTCGCGTACGCCGTGGTCCGCGCGTCGGTCGCCTTCGCGCACGCCATCGTGCGCGCGAGCCTCCGTCCGCGAGGGTTCTTCGGGTACGCCGTCGTGCGCACGCGGCTTCGTCGACGCGTGCTGTCATTTGCGTATGCGGTCGTTCGTGCGCGCCGATGTTCTGATCGCCGGCGTTCGGCGGTTCGCACGGTGCGCGCCCGCAAGCCGTCCTGCAAAGGCGGTGGGCAAAGCGCCGGTCCGGCTCCTGGTCGGAGAACGCCGTCCAAAGGTCCGCCCGCATACCGATGAGTGGGCCGCCGGCGCGGCGGCCTTAACCGGCGCCGTCGAGATCCGGAACGTGGTGCTGGGGGAATATGCCGCCCGCCGGGGAAACACCCGTGAGGCACTGCTCGGCGGGTATCACAGGTGCCTCCTGTGCCGCGCCCGCGAGTTGGGCTGCAAAGGCGTGGACCAATTCGTGGATGGCGTACCGCGGTTCCGGTCCGGTCGCGCTCAACAGATGCGCGTCCACGAGCGATTCGAGAAGCCGCTCGGCGTGGGCGACCGACAGTCCGGCGCGGGCGGCCACGGTACGGGGCTCGATCCGGTCGGCCGGCACCTGCCCCAGCAGACGGAAGAGCTGCTGCTGTGCCGTGCCCAGGCCCTCGTAGGACTGCCGGAACACCTCTGCGACGCTGCCCCCTTCCGCCTCCAGGGTGGCCATCCACTGCCGGCCCACGCCGAGCCGCGCCGCCAGGTGCGAGGCGGACCAGCCGGGGCGGTGACGGAGTTTGGCCGCGGCGAGCCGGATCGCCAGCGGCAGCCCCCCGCAGAGGGCGACGATGTGCTCGACAGCCGCCGGCTCCCGTCGGGGACGGTCGTCCCCGACGATTTTGCCGAAGAGCGTGCGGCCCTCGGACTGGGACATCTCCTGCACGGTCAGATGGCAGGTCGCCATGAGGTTCGTCAGCCGGTTGCGGCTGGTCACCACGGTGAGACAGCCGGGAGCGGTGGGCAGCAGGGGCAGCGTCTGCCGGGTGTCGGTGACGTTGTCGAGGACGATCAGCGCCCGGCGGTCGGCGAGCAGCCGGCGCCACAGGGCGACCCGTTCGTCCATGCGGCGGGGCATGCGCTCCGGCGGCACGCCCAGCCCGGACAGCAGTATCCCCAGGGCGGTGCCCGGATCGCGGGGGCGGTCGGTCATGGCGTAGGCCTGCATGTCGACGAACAGCTGGGCGTCCGGGTAATCGGCTGTCAGGTGATGCGCGGCGTGCAGCGCGAGCGTGGTTTTCCCTATGCCCGCCATTCCATCGATCGCGATGACCACCGGGGCGGGCTTGAGAGGCCGTTCTTTTGACTGCACCGTCCGGCCGGCTTCATATATCACCCGTTGTTCCCTGACCCGTCCGGTGAAATGCGCGGCGGGGGGCGGGAGATTATTGCGCCCGAGCCGTATGCCGCGGGCCGGAGAACCTGGTCGAATTCCCTGCAATATATGGCGGTGGGCCTCCTGCATGTCCGCCCCGGGGCTGACTCCCAGTTCCTCCTTGAGAGTTCTGCGAGTCCGCTCGAATAGCTTGAGCGCGGCGGCCTGTGCCCCGGACCGGTGCAGGGCCAGCATGTACTGGGCCACCAGCCGTTCCCGCAGGGGGTGCCGAGCCACCCAGGTGGACAGTTCACCGAGCAGCGCGTGATGGTTCTGCGCCGCCAGCTCCAATTCCACGCGCTGCTCCATGGCCACCAGCCGCAGCTCGTCGAGCGCCGCGATCTGAGCCTGCAGCGCGGGCCGGTCGAGGCCCTCGAGGACGGGCCCGCGCCACAGGGCGAGGGCAGACCGCAGCCGGTCCAGCGCCTCCTCGGCGCGCCCCTCCGCCAGCAGCGTCCTGGCCTCGGCAGTACGGCGCAGAAACGTTGCTGCATCCACCTCGCAGCCGTCCGTCACCAGCTGGTACCCGTCGCCCGCCAGCCGCAGGTTCTCGGCCAGCCGAGGGTGGAGGCGGCGCAGGTCCGAGGTGGCGTTGCGGATCTGCTTGACGGCCGTCGCGGGAGTGTCCGCCTCCCATACGGTGTCGATGAGCCGGTCGATCGGGACGGGCGCTCCATCGGCCAGCAACAGGGCGCCGAGTACCGCCTGGCGCTTGGTGCCGGAGATGAATAAGCGTTCCCTGCCGACGTGGATTTCCAGCGGTCCTAAGATGCGCAACTCCATGCGTACACTCCCGCGGCCATCAGGCCAGTGAGAACACTCGGCAAACACAGCCCAGAAATTGCCCCGGCGAGCCTACCTTTCGCCGAGGAATCCTCGTAAGGACCCTTTCAACAAGTGAGATGGTGCAGGCTGCGGCGCTCCGGGGCAACACCGCCAGGCAAACATCCGAAGTGTTACCAGGGGTGCCGGAGTTTACAAAGATGGCCGGTTCGCGCGGTTCGGTGGCGCCCTGCCGCCATGCGGTCCGGTTCGGCCCCCCGAACTCGTCCCGCCGGTGCGGCCGGCGCTTCCGCGCGGATCGGGTTCTTTCTGTGAGCCCGCGGTAAGAGGCGGGATGAGGATGGTTCGAGGACGCAATGAGGACGCCGGGGGTGACGGTCGACGGGTTGGTTTTCGAGGCAGGGATTGCTCAGGGAGGCTGATCGCGTATGGCCGGGGTGGCAGCGAGGGGTACTACGGGTGACGGCGCGGCGGCGCAGCCGTGGTGGAACGCACAGCGGGGCTCGGGGATGCCGTTCGAGCGGTACGGCCGGGCGGCGGAACGGGTCCCCGGGGGACTGACCGACCGCGCCTGGCCGGCGAACGTGCTGCGGCACGCCCCCCTGTGGGCGTCGGTGGACCTGCGGGACGGCAACCAGGCACTGGCCAACCCGATGGACGCCGCACGCAAGAGCCGGATGTTCGACCTGCTGGTCGAGCTGGGCTTCAAGGAGATCGAGGTCGGGTATCCGGCGGCCAGCGAGGCGGAGTTCTCCTTCGTGCGGGACCTGATCCGCCAGGACCGGGTGCCGGACGACGTGACCATCGTGGTGTTCACGCCCGCCCGCCCGGAACTGATCGAGCGGACCTTCGAGGCCCTGCGCGGAGCACGGCGTGCAGTGGTGCACCTGTGCCTGGCCACCGCGTGCCTGTGGCGCGACGTGGTCTTCCAGATGTCGCCGGCGGAGCTGAAGGCGTTCACGCTGGACGCCGCGCACCGGGTGGCGCGGCTGGCCGACGCGATGCCGGGCGCCGCGATGCGGTACGAGTTCTCCCCGGAGACCTTCAACGTCACCGAGGCGGACTACGCGCTGGAGGTGTCCAACGCCGTCGTCGCCGCCTGGGACGCCGCCCCGGACCGCCCGGTCACCCTGAACCTGCCGACCACGGTGGAGACGGACACCCCGAACGTCTTCGCCGACCAGGTCGAATGGATGTCCCGCAACCTCGACCGCCGTGAGTCGGTGATCCTGTCCGTCCATCCGCACAACGACCGCGGCACCGCGGTGGCCTCCGCCGAACTCGCCCTGCTGGCCGGGGCGGACCGTGTCGAGGGGACCTTGTTCGGCAACGGCGAGCGGACCGGCAACGTCTGCCTGGCCACGCTCGCGCTGAACCTGTTCAGCCACGGCGTCGAACCGCAACTGGACTTCTCCGACATCGACCGCGTGCGCCGCACCGTCGAGGAGTGCAACCAGATGCCCGTCCACGCCCGCCACCCGTACGCCGGCGACCTGGTGTACACCGCGTTCTCCGGGACCCACCAGGACGCCATCGGCAAGGGGCTGGCCGCCCTGGACGGCCAGGCCCGTACCGCCGGCACCAGCCCGGGCCGGCTCCCCTGGCAGGTGCCCTACCTGCCCATCGACCCCAAGGACGTCGGCCGGACCTACGAGTCCGTGGTCCGCGTCAACAGCCAGTCCGGCAAGGGCGGCATCGCCCAGGTGCTCAAGACTCACTACGGCCTGGACCTGCCGCGCCCGATGCGGATCGAGCTCGCCCGCGCCGTCCAGAGCATCGCCGACCGCGCCGGCACCGAGCTGACCTCGCGCCAGTTGTGGGAGGCGTTCACCGACCTCTACCTGGAGCCGCGGCCCTGGCTGCTGCTGAAGGAGGCGGAGGCGGAGCGGGGCGGCCCCGGCGGCACCACGCTGCGGCTCCTCCTCGTCGGCCCGGACGGTGAGGAGGTCCATCTCACCGGCACCGGTGACGACGTCGCCGCCGCGACCGTCGCGGCGCTCCGGGCCGGCGGCCACGAGGTGACCCTGCACGACCGGACCACGCAGCAGACGTCCGACCAGCGCACCGCCGTGTACGCCCGGCTCGCCTGCGCCGGCGGGATCGTGCACACGGCGGGCCTGCACGCCGATCCCGCGACGGCCGCCGTCTGCGCCGTACTCAACGGCGTCAACCGGGTGCTCGCCGCGGACCGGCAGGGCGAGCGCGGCCCCCGCCGCTGACCGAGGCCCGGTGGACCGGGACGACCCGCAGTCTTCGATCCGACAAGGAACATGACATGGTCTTGACAGGTACCAAGGTCCCGTTGCCGGAGGAACGCGTCGCGCACCGCGTCTTCGAGGCGCACGCCGCCCGCCACCCCCGGCGGCTGGCTCTCACCTGCGGCACGGAACGCCTGACCTACGGTGAACTCAACGCACGGGCCAACCAGGTGGCCCACCACCTGGCCTCGATCGGCGTCGCGCGCGGCTCGGTCGTCGGCGTGTGCGTCGACCGCTCGAGCGATCTCGTGGCCACCGTCCTGGGCGTGCTGAAGGCCGGCGCGGCCTACGTGCCGCTCGATCCGTCCTATCCGCCCGAGCGCCTGCGGCTGATGGTCTCCCAGCTCCCGCAGCTGGACGTGGTGGTCGCCGGCGGTGACACGCTCGCGCTGGTGGCCGGGGCCCCCGGCCGGGTCGTCGACATCGGCGACCCGGGGCTCGGCCTCCAGGACCTCCCCACGACGGACCCGGTCGTGGAGATCGGCTCCGACGACCTGTGCTACGTCGTGTTCACCTCGGGGTCCACGGGCACGCCCAAGGCCACCGCGGTACGCCACGAGGGCTGGTTCAACCTGCTCAACTGGCTCACCCTCGAGTACGGCCTGGACCACGAGTCGGGCAACCTGCTGGTGAGCTCGTTCGGCTTCGACATCAGCCAGCGCAGCCTGATGACCCCGCTGTTCACCGGTGCGCCCCTGCATCTGCTGCCCAGCCGGAGCTTCGACGTCAGCCTCGCCCATCGGCTGATCGGCGAGCTGGGGGTGCGCACCCTGCACTGCGCCCCGAGCACGCTGTATCTGCTGGTGGAACGGGAGATGGCGCAGGGCACCGAGGTGCTGTCGGCGATGCGCTACGTCTTCATCGGCGGCGAGCCCATGTCCGCCGCCCGGGTCGCGCAGTGGGCCACCCGCGAGGGCAACCAGTGCCTGCTGCTGCACCAGTACGGCGTGGCCGAGTGCACGGACGTCGCCTCCTCGCACCGCATGGTGGACTACGACTCCTACGCCGAGGGCCCGATGCCCGCGGGCCCCCCGGTCTACAACACCGAGATCCACATCCTGGACGGCGACCTCCGGGAGGTCCGGGACGGCGAGGTCGGGGAGATCTGCGTGTCCGGGATCAGTGTCGGGGCCGGCTACCTCAACGCCGGTCCGGAGGCCTCGGCCAGGTTCGTCACCGTGCGCCGCGACGGTGCCGACGTGCGGCTGTACCGCACCGGTGACCAGGGCTACACCACCCCGTCGGGCGAACTCGTCGTCGTCGGACGGCTGGACCACCAGGTGAAGATCCGGGGCATGCGCATCGACCTCGGCGACGTCGAGCACGCCGTGCGCCGTCACCAGGACGTGCGTGACGTGGTCGTCGTGCCCGTCGGTGCGGGGCAGGACACGCGACTGGTCGCCCTGGTGATCCCGGCCGGGGACCGCTTCGACGAGCGGACCCTGCGGCGTGACCTGCTCGGCACGCTTCCGCGGAACATGGTGCCGCAGCAGTTCGTCCCGCTGGACGCCTTCCCGCTGAACCCGAACGGGAAGGTCGACCGCAAGGCGCTGGCGGGCCGGCTGCGGGCCGGCTCGCCCCTGGCCGGCTCGGGCGCGCGCTAGCCCGCCGCGCCGCCCCCGGCGCGGCCGTCGTTCCTTCTTCCCCCGTCGGATGGGAGAGTCGCAGTCTTGGGATCACACACCATCGCCGCCGGGCCGTCGCCCGGAGCCACGGCGGGTCTGCTGTGCGCGCTGGCGCTGATCGTCGCCGCCGCGTCCGTCTTCGCCGGGCTCGCCCAGCGTCTGCGGCAGCCGGCCGTCGTCGGTGAGATCGTCGCCGGGGTCGTCCTCGGGCCCAGTGTGCTGGGCCTGCTGCCGGGCGACGTGGTGGACGTCGTCTTCCCCCCGGAGGTCATGCCGTATCTGCAGGTCCTGTCGCAACTCGGGCTGGTCCTGTTCATGTTCGGCGTCGGCTACGAGTTCGACGCGGCGCGGCTGCGCCGTCACGGCAGGCAGGTCACCGCCGTGTCGCTGACCTCGGTCGCCCTGCCGTTCGCCCTGGGCGCCGCCCTCGCGGTGGCGCTGGTGCCGTGGTTCGACCGTACGCAGATGAGGACGGACGGGGTGCTCGTGCCGGCCCTGTTCCTCGGGGCGGCGATGTCCATCACCGCCTTCCCGGTGCTCGCCCGGATCATCGGCGAACGCGGCCTGCAGAAGGACCGGGTGGGCGTCATCTCGGTGGCGTGTGCGGCGATCCAGGACGTCCTCGCCTGGATCGTCCTCGCCGTGGTCGTCGCGCTCGCCGGCAGCACCGGTCCCTGGCCGCTGGTGCGGATGGCCCTCGCCTGCGTGGCGCTGCTGGCCGCGCTGGTCTGGCTCGTCCGGCCGGCGCTGGCCTGGGCCCTGGCCCCGGCGCGCCCGTGGTCCGGCGCCCTGGTCACCCATGCCGTCCTGGTCGTGGGCCTGCTGCTGAGCGCCTGGGCGACCGAGGCCATGGGACTGCACGCGGTGTTCGGGGCGTTCGCCTTCGGGACCGTGGCGCCCCGGGCCGAGGTCGACGCCGCGGCTCCCGAGGTCCCCGAACGCATCGAGCAGGCCAGTCTGCTGTTGCTGCCGGCCTTCTTCGTGGTCACCGGCCTGTCCGTGGACCTCGGCGGGCTGGGCGGGCACGGGGTGCTCATCCTGGTGGCGGTGCTCGTCGTGGCGTGCGCGGGGAAGTTCCTCGGCGCGGCGGGCGCGGCCGGCCTCACGGGGGCGAACCGGCGGGACGCCGCCGTGCTGGGCGTGCTGATGAACGCCCGCGGACTGACGGAGCTGGTCATCCTGAACGTCGGACTGGGACTCGGCGTCCTGGACGGCCAGCTGTTCACCGCGATGGTGACGATGGCGATCGTGACCACCGTCATGACGGGCCCGCTGCTGGACCGGTTCCACCGCCCGGCGGTACCGGCACCCCGGCCGAGCGAGCCGGCGAGCCGGGCGGCGGACGACCGGCGGCCCCTGGTCGTCTCGCCGGACGAGACGCGCTGAAGGCTCCCCGTCCGGCATCCCCCCGGGGGTGTTCCCTTGCGTGTGCCGCGAGGGAACACCCCCCTTTGCTTTGCCCTCCTGGCACCGGCCCGTCCCGCCGAACGCGCGACGAGCCGCCCCCGCCATCGGCCCCCATCGGGGTGCGGCGGCACCTGAACGGCCCGGCCGGGCGGTGATCATCTCGTCGACGCGGTTCGGCGCGAGGCCGGCGGCGAGCGGCGGCCGTCCGGGCCGGCGCGGCCTCCTCCCGGTGCCCGGCGGCCGCCCGGAACAGGTCCGCGCTGCCCCGCGCGGCCGTGGCAGCGCCGTCCCGACCGCGCTCCGGTCCCCCGGAGCGGCGGTGTGTGACCCGCCGGGCGGGCGAGGACGAACAGGGGACTCGGCAAGGACGTGGCGGGGACGCCGCCGCCTAGTTTCGAGGCACAGGAGATCTTTCACAGCCAGACACGGGGATCGTCCCGGCCGGAGGGAAAGCGATGGGTAGGACACTCGCGGAGAAGGTCTGGGACGACCACGTCGTCCGGCGCGCCGAGGGCGAGCCCGACCTTCTCTACGTCGATCTGCACCTGCTGCACGAGGTGACCAGCCCGCAGGCGTTCGACGGTCTGCGCCGCAGTGGTCGTGGGGTGCGCCGGGTGGACCTGACCATCGCGACCGAGGACCACAACACGCCGACGGTGGACATCGACAAGCCGATCGCGGACCCGGTGTCGCGGGTGCAGCTGGAGACGCTGCGCAGGAACTGCGCCGAGTTCGGTGTGCGGCTGCATCCGCTGGGGGACGTGGAGCAGGGCGTGGTGCATGTGGTGGGGCCGCAGCTGGGGCTGACCCAGCCCGGCACCACCGTCGTCTGCGGCGACTCCCACACCTCCACGCACGGCGCCTTCGGCGCGCTGGCGTTCGGCAT
>NZ_JBITFM010000036.1:0-11826 GCF_044456065.1 Streptomyces sp. NPDC051041 | reverse complement strand
CTGGCTGCCCCTCCCCCGCCTGACCCGGGGGGGGGGGGGGGTCGCGGGGGGCGGGGCGCGCCCCCGCCCCCCCCGGCCCCGCCCCCCCCCCCCCCACATCTCCACCAACCGCCTGGCAGGCGCGGACGGCGAGGCCGATCGCCAGGTGGGTCTTCCCAGTGCCCGGCGGGCCCAGGAAGACGGCGTTCTCCTTGCCGACGATGAAGTCCAACGTGCCCAGATGCGCGAGCTGTTGTCGCGTCATGCCGCGCAGATGGGTGACGTCGAGTTCCTCGATCGTCTTGATCGCCGGGAAGCGGGCGGCACGTACTCTCGCCTCGCCGCCGTGTGATTCGCGGGCGGAGACCTCGCGCTGGAGGCAGGCGACGAGGTATTCGGCGTGGGTCCAGGACTCCTTGCGGGCGCGTTCGGCAAGCCGGTCGGCGGCGTCCAGCAGGGCCGGGGCCTTCATCGCGCGGGCGAGGAAGGCGAGGTCGGCGGCCGTTTGGGAGCCGGTCCTGCGGCCGGCTGCGGTGCTTTCGACCGGGGCACTGGTGGTGCGGGGCATTAGCCGGCCTCCCTGTCGCCGCCGCCTTCGATGACGGTGAACAGCCGATCGTAGGAACTGAGTTCGCGTTGCTCGACCTCGACGGGCGGGCCGACCTCGGCCTGGGCGGCCTGCTGATGGCGGGCCTGCCCGCGCATCGTCTGGCCCGCAGCGGCGTGGTCGGGATCGGTGAGGGTCTGGTGACGGGCCCAGCAGCGGGGGTGGCGGGCGACGATCACGCCGCCGGGCGCCAGCGCGATGACTTCGTCGTTGTCGGTGAGCACGGTGACGGTGCGGCCGATCGCCTCGGGGTGCACGGAGTAGTCGTTGGTGTCGACGCGGACGTAGTGGTCACGCCCGATGCGGGTCTGCATCCGCCACCAGGCGGGCGGGTCGACGGGCGGCAGGGTGAGCATCCCGGCCCGGTCGGTCTCCCAGCGTTCGGCGGGACGGGCCTGCAGGGTGCGGTGCAGGCGCCGGTTGGCGATGGCCAGCCAGGCGGTCAGCTGAGTGTTGAAGTCGCCTGGGCCGCTGAACGTGCGGCCGGGCAAGAACGATGTCTCGAGATAACCGTTCGCGCGTTCGACCAGTCCTTTCGCCTCGGGGTCACGGGGCCTGCAGAGGTAGATTTTGGTGGCGAGCAGGCCCGCGAACGCGGCGAACTCTGCGGTGAGCTTGCCGCGGCCGACCCCGGCCTCGTTGTCCCAGACCAGAGTTTTAGGCACGGCGCCCCACCCGTTCAGCAGCCGCCAGTGCCCGTCGATCAGGTCTCCGGTCGTGCGGGAGGGCAGTATCCGCGCGGCGATCACCCGCGAGTAGCCGGACACCATCACCAGCACTGGCGGACGCCCCGTCTGCCCGTAGCCGAGCGGGATGTCCGCGTCGGGAAACCACAGGTCGCACTGGGCCAGCTCACCCGGCTGATAGGTCGTGCGGGAGACCGGATCGACGGGAACGTAGGCGGGCCGCAGTTCCCGCACCCGCTCCTTGAGGACCGTCATCCCGCGCTCCCATCCGATCCGCTCGGCGATCACGGTGGCGGGCATCGTCGGGGTCTCCCTGAGCAGCTCACGGATCTGCACCTCGACCGCGTCGACCACCGAGCCCTTGGCCGGCCGCTCGTACTTCGGCGGCCGGTCACTCGCCAGTGCACGCTTCACCGTGTTCTTCGAGATGCCCAGATGCCGGGCGATCGCCCGGATCGGCATCTGCTCGGCCCGGTGCAGCCTGCGGATCTCTGCCCAGTCCTCCACGCGGATCACCCTTCCCTCCTGACCTTCCGATCAAGATCAGGTTCAGGCGAAGACCACCGAGAGGGTCACTTTTGATCCGCCGTCAGAGGGTCAGAATTCAGGCGTCGCCGACAGTTAGGGCACGCCGACAACGAGGACCCCGACTGGGAAACAGTCGGGGTCCTCGTGTCCGCGTGCCGCATCGGATTCCCTGATGCCAGCCACTCTCCGCGCTGTCCTGCCTGCTCAACACGTGATGTCAGTGGCGTCAGAAAGACTGCCGTCATGATGACTGCGCTGAAGGGGGCAACCATGCTTGTGGGCGCCCTACTGATCTTCTCGGTATGGGAGTTGTGGTGCCGAAAGGTATGGCCGCCCTTGCGCGCGCAGACCATAGAGCGGGTCCGCAGGCGACGGGACGCCTTCGCGCAGGAGCGAGCCTCGATTTTCATGGAACAGACCCGGGCGATGGTTGCTCCTGTCACGGGCGGGCATGTACCGGACAATCTGCCGGGACTGGCTCCTCAGTGTGTGCTGCTGTGGTGGCAGGGTTTCCTGACTCAAGTGCCGATGATGCTGACTCTATGGGTGATGGTGGCCACTGCAGTTACGGGTGGTGCGCTCCTGAACGGGATGGTCGACTCGCTGCGATGGGCTACAGAGAAGGTGTCGTCTGTCGCGACATCGCTCGGGCGCACGTGGGACAGTCCACCTGGCCTCGCCTTCGGATTGCGGGTCGCGCTGTTGCTGTTCCTCGTCGTCACAGTGTTCGTGGTGTGAGCCTTTCATTCCCTGAAAGCGAGCGAGCAAAGCGGGAGCGCGAGCGAAGGGAGAGGCAGAGGGCTGAGCGGGGTGGCTTTCTACCGGTCGTGGTTCTGCTGGTGTCCGCCGCACGGTGTAGTCGCGCACACCAGCGGTGGACGCAGGGGACTGGAGTAGCTGGGGTCCCACGCGTGTCGATGCGGTCCGCCGAACGTGTCATCTGGCGGGCGTACAAGACGCGCTACCTCGTGTCGGAATCGGTTTGGCACAACACCTTTGGACTCGTGGAGATCGGCAGTCATCACCGCAGAGTCCTTAAGGCTCATGCTGCGCAGGTGGTCGGCGCACTACGCGCCGCTGAGGCTCGGCAGGACGCTGAACCAGCCGAGGCTTTGAGGGAAATGGCCGTCATGCTCGTGACCATCGCGGAGCGATACGCAGAAGGTCGACTCGGTCAGCTTCTCGACCAAGACCGCTTGGACCCAGAGGTCTCGGCGTCTCAGGGTGAGTACCTGCGGTTCCTCGGCCTCGGAGCCGGGGTCGTCGCTGCTATGGCTGCTGCGGTCGCCTTCGGGATCCCCTCTGATGCCCTGGGGCCGCTGCTGGGCTTCGTCGTCACATTCGGGGCAGTCATCTTCCTCCGAGGGCGGATTCCCGCCCCTGCTGATCTTGTCGACATCCTTCGCGGCGCGGACCGGCGATGACACGCAAGCGCGCTTCATTGTGTGGGCTAGGAGGAGGGTCGGGTTCGCATCGGGTCGGTGCCGTCTGCCGGTAGGAGCAACCGTTTGGGAGCCGGGAACAGCAGTCGGCTCCCAAACGGCTCCCAGGATGCCCTCAGAAACCACTCAGGGGCCCGATCCGCTAAGCGGATCAGGCCCCTGACCTGGTACTTCACTGTCGGGGTGGCGGGATTTGAACCCACGACCTCTTCGTCCCGAACGAAGCGCGCTGCCAAGCTGCGCTACACCCCGATCGTCGCTGCTTGTCGCGGCGACGACGTTTACTTTAGCCCACTGGTGGCTGTAGACGAAATCCGGTTTTCGAGCGGTGGCGGACCGGGTTCGGGCGGAGGTGGTCGAGGGCCACGAGGAGGACCGCCAGGGCGTAGCAGGCGAGGCCCAGGAGGAGGGCGTTGCCGAGGACGCTCCGGTAGCCGTGCCGGTCGACGTCCAGGAAGGGGTAGAGGTAGCGGGCCGGGGCGTCGGGTGCGAGGAGTGCGCCGCGGGCCAGGGAGAAGACCAGGTAGGCCAGGGGGTAGAGCAGCCAGGGGGCGGCCTGGCGGAGGTGGAGGCGGCCCGGTGCGGTCAGGAGCAGCCAGTCCAGGGCCGCCGCGATCGGGACCGCCGTGTGCAGGATGTGGCCGGCGGCCGTCTGCCAGACCGTCGGCGCGGCGGGCGCCGAGGGCGACACCGGGCCCGGCAGGGCGAAGGGGTTCGCGGTGTTGGCCAGCAGGAGGTGGTGCACGAGGCCGCTGATCACGACGTAGAGCAGTGCCGCACCCGTCAGGGCGGTCGGCAGGGGGTGGCGGGCGGTCCACGCGCGGCGGGCCGCGAGGGTGAGGACCAGCGCCAGCAGGATGCCGCTCTGGACCGTGAAGTGGGCCAGGGCGCGACTCGGGCTGCCGAGGAGCAGCTCGACGATCACTGCCGCGAGGGCCGTGGACGCGACCAGCAGGCGGTAGACCGCGGTCAGGGGGCGGCGTACGCGCGGCAGGACGGCCGCGGCCGGGACGGGCGAGGGGAGCAGCGCGGGCGGGCTCGGGACCGCGGGGAGGTCCGGGATGTCCCTGGGTATCGGGGCGGTCATGCCCTCACGCTAGGCAGATGGGGCATACCGGGCGATACGGGCGGAGCTGTTCGGGTTACGTCCCGCCCCCGCCGACGTCAGCCCCTCACGCCCGCTCCACCAGCGTCAGCAGCGTCGCCTCCGGCGGGCAGGCGAAGCGCACCGGCGTGTAGCGGTTCGTGCCGCAGCCGGCCGACACGTGGAGGTAGGCCGTGCGGCCGTCCGCCGTGTGCGTGGACAGGCCCTTCACCCGGTCCGTGTCCAGGTCGCAGTTGGTGACCAGGGCGCCGTAGAAGGGGATGCAGAGCTGACCGCCGTGCGTGTGGCCGGCCAGGATCAGGGGGTAGCCGTCCGCCGTGAACGCGTCCAGCACGCGCAGGTACGGCGCGTGGACCACGCCCATCGCGAAGTCCGCCGTGCCGGACGGGCCCCCGGCCACCTCCGCGTACCGGTCCCGCTTGATGTGCGGGTCGTCCAGGCCGGTCAGCTCGACCGACACGCCGTCGATCTTCAGCGTGCCGCGCGTGTTCGTGAGGTTGAGCCACCCGGCGGCGTCGAAGGCGTCCCGCAGCTCCTCCCACGGGTTGTGGACGACGTCCACGGCGGGCGGGTTGCCGTTCAGGCCGTGGCGGCCCTGGGCCTTCTCGATCAGGTAGCGGGCGGGGTTGCGCAGCCGCGGGCCGTAGTAGTCGTTGGAGCCGAAGACGTACGCGCCCGGGAACTCCATCAGGGGGCCGAGGGCGTCCAGGGCCTCGGGGACGCCCTCCGGGTCGGAGAGGTTGTCGCCCGTGTTGATCACGAAGTCGGGGCGCAGGCCCGCCAGCGAGCGCAGCCAGCGCTGCTTCTTGCGCTGGCCGCCGACCATGTGGATGTCGGACACCTGCAGCACGCGCAGGGGGCGCATGCCGGAGGGCAGGACCGGGATCGTCACCCTTCGCAGGCGGAAGGAGCGGGCCTCGAAGCCCGCCGCGTACAACAGTCCGGCGGCGCCAACCGCCGCGATTCCCAGGGGCACTCCGTATCGCGCGCGCATGTGACCATCGTGTCAGACCCCGCCGGCGCGGTGCGCCCGGGCGTCCCCTGGACCCGGTGCCCCCGCCGCGCCCTCGAAATCGGCGGGCGCTCCGCTCCCCGTACCTGCGACAATCGATGCCATGACCACGCTCAAGTCGAAGCTGCAGGATGACCTCAACGCCGCGATCAAGGAGCGTGACGAGCTGCGCTCCTCGACGCTCCGGCTGACGCTCGCCGCGATCACCAAGGAGGAGGTCGCGGGGAAGGAGAAGCGGGAGCTCTCCGACGACGAGGTGCAGAAGGTGATCACCCGCGAGGCGAAGAAGCGGCGGGAGGCGGCCGAGGCGTTCGCGCAGGGTGGTCGTGCCGAGCAGGCCGAGCGGGAGAAGGCGGAGGGCGAGGTGCTCGCCGCGTACCTGCCCAAGCAGCTGTCCGACGAGGAGCTGGACGCGATCGTCGCCCAGGCCGTCGAGGAGGCGAAGGCCGCCGGCGCCGAGGGGCCGCGGGCCATGGGCGCGGTCATGAAGATCGTGAACCCGAAGGTGGCCGGTCAGGCCGAGGGCGGACGGGTCGCCGCCGCGGTGAAGAAGCTTCTCGCCGGCTGATCCCGCCGGCTCCCGCGCGGGGCCGCGCCGCGCGGCGGTCGGCGCCTCCCCGGTCCCCGTACGAATCGGTACGGGGACCGGGGAGGCGCTGCGGGGTTTCGGGGGAGGCGGCGGGCCGCCGGGGGGCCGCCCGCTCAGCGCCACCCCCCGTTTCCGTTCCCGTTGCCCCCGTCCTGTCCCCGGAAGAGACCCTCCGGGAGGGAGAACGAGGGGGTCGGGAAGGTGCCGCCGCCCGTGCCCCCGTCCGTACCGGTGCCGCCGTCCGTGCCGGTGCCGCCGTCCGTGCCGGTGCCGCCGCCGAACAGGCCGCCGATGAGGCCGTCGCCGTTGCCGTCGTCCCCGTCGTCCCCGCCGTCCTCGTCCCCGCCGTCCTCGTCCTCGTCGCCCCGGCCCTCGTCATCGCCGTCCGGGATGTCGACGAGGTTGAAGGACGGGGCTTCCTTGCCCGCGAGGGCGCCGCTCATGGCGTCCTTCCAGATGGGGCCCGGGACCTCGCCGCCGTAGACGAGCGGGTGGTAGACGCCGCCGATCGTGATGTTCTTCATCTCGACCTCCTGGGTGGCGCTGCCGACCCAGACGGCGCCCGACATGTTCGGCGTGTACCCGGCGAACCAGGCGTTGCGGCGCTCGTCGGTCGTACCCGTCTTGCCCGCGCTCTCCCGGTCGGTGAGGCCGGCCTCCTGGCCGGTACCGGAGTCGACCACGCCGCGCAGCAGCGTGTTGACGGTGTCCGCGGTCTTCTCGGACATGGCCCGCGAGCACGTCGACTTCGGCACCTCCATGGGCTTCTGCTCGTTGCCGATCTTCTGGGTGATCGACTCGATGGCGACCGGCGTGCAGTACATGCCGCGGGAGGCGAAGGCGGCGTACGCGCTCGCCATCGTCAGCGGGGAGAGGCCGATCGAGCCCAGGGCGATGGAGGGGGTCTGCGGCAGCTTGTCGCCGTTGCCCTGGCGCACGTGCAGCTTGTCGGTCATGTCGACCACCGGGCACAGGCCGATGTCGGAGATCAGCTGGACGAAGTAGGTGTTGACCGACTTCGCCATGGCCTCCTTCATCCGGTACGGCCCGACCTCCGACTCGTCCTCGTTCTCGACCGTCTCGTCGTCCGTGTTGGTCCACGGCTTGCCGCTGCACGTCCGGACGGGGCTCGGGTACTCCATCTCGTACGGCGACGAGTACTCCTGCGTCGCCGGGCGGCCCTCCTCCAGCGCGGCCGCCGCCACGAACGGCTTGAAGGTCGAACCGGTCGGGAAGCCGAAGTTGGAGCCGCCGTACGCCGCGTCGACCGAGTAGTTGTACTCGGTCTCGTCCTTGCCGTAGCCGAGCGGCTTCGACTGGCCCATCGCGACGATCCTGCCGGTGCCGGGCTGGACCAGCGTGGCCGCCGCGGCGACCTCGTCGGACTGGTTGACGTGGTCCTTGAGCGACTCCTGCACCGACTTCTGCGCCTGCGGGTCGAGCGTCGTGCGGATCGTCAGGCCGCCCCGGTTCCAGAGCTTCGCCCGCTCCTCCCTGGTCTTGCCGAAGACCGGGTCGCTGAGGAAGACCTTCTCCACGTACTTGCAGAAGTGGCCGGCGCCCTTGACCGCCGTGATGCAGCCGTTCTTCGGGCGGCTGACGTCCAGCCCGAGCGGCGTCCGCATCGCCCGGTCGGCCTCGGCCTGGGAGATGTCGCCGACGTCGGCCATGCGCTGCAGCACGACGTTGCGCCGCTTGGTGGCCTCCGCCTCGTCGTTGACCGGGTCGTACCGGCTGGGGGACTGGACGATGCCGGCGAGCAGGGCCGCTTCCTGGAGGTTCAGGTCCTTCGCGGGCTTGGAGAAGTAGCGCTGGGAGGCGGCCTCGACGCCGTAGGCCTGCTGGCCGAAGAAGGTGATGTTCAGATAGTTCTCGAGGATCTTCTTCTTGCCGAGCTCCTCCTCGACCTGGATCGCGTACTTCAGCTCGCGGATCTTCCGGCCGAGGGTCTGCTGGGTGGCCTGGGCGACCTTCGTCGGGTCGTCGCCGGCCTCCTCGACGAAGACGTTCTTGACGTACTGCTGGGTGAGCGTGGAGGCGCCCTCGGCGACTCCGCCGCTCTGCGCGTTGCGGTTCAGGGCGCGCAGCACGCCCTTCAGGTCGATCGCGCCGTGCTGGTAGAAGCGCGCGTCCTCGATGGCGACGATCGCCTTCTGCATGTACGGCGAGATGTCCTTCAGCCGCACCACCGTCCGGTCGCGCGAGTACACCGTGGCGAGCGCGCCGCCCTCGGAGTCGAGGATCGTGGTGCGCTGGCTCAGCGGCGGGGTCTTCATGGTGGCCGGGAGCTCGTCGAAGCTCTCCACCGAGCCCTTCGCCGCCAGGCCCAGCGCGCCGACGGCGGGCAGCGCGATGCCGGCCAGCACCGCTCCCGAGAGCACACTGACACCGAGGAACTTGGCGGCCTGCTGCGTTGGCGACAGACCACCGCCCGAGCGCTTCTTTGGCATAGGGGCAGCCTACGTTCTCATTCGCCGGACACACGTATATGCCTTGGCCTAAGCTGCTCTCGACCGTTACAGCAGTGGGGCCATGTATCAGACACGTCCGGTGACGTCGAATCGTTCCGGATCCGCTCGGTCTTTTTTCCGTGGGCTCGCTGCCGGTCCGCCGTCGGGGCGCGGGCGGAGAGAGGCGGGCCGGAGCGGAGCGTGCGGGGGCGGCGGTGTCCGAATCCGCCTTGTGTGTTGGCCGATGCCCCTTGTGGCGCAACGCAACTGTCCCGTTATGCCGCGAATGCCGTGCATGTCGCCAGCTCACTCCCCCGGGTGATCTGCCGCTTACCCATAGTCCGTTCGGACCATTCAAGATTGGGCCCGCTGGGGGTGTTGCACTGTGCCCACCTTCCGTAACGTCCTCAACTGGCAGCGGTGAATATGCCGCTGTCGCCGTGGGGGAGCCTCGATTCGGGAGAGGACGGCGCCGGTATGGGCTGGGTGACCGACTGGAGTGCGCAGGCTGCCTGCCGCACTACCGATCCGGACGAACTGTTCGTTCAAGGAGCAGCGCAGAACAGGGCCAAGGCCGTGTGCACCGGATGCCCGGTGCGCACGGAGTGCCTGGCGGACGCGCTGGACAACCGCGTCGAGTTCGGCGTGTGGGGAGGCATGACGGAGCGGGAGCGCCGCGCACTGCTGCGCAGGCGGCCCACCGTGACCTCCTGGCGCCGGCTGCTGGAGACCGCGCGTACGGAGTACGAGCGGGGGGCCGGTGTGGTGCCCCTCAACGACGACGAGGTGTACGAGGACTACGCCGCCGTCAGCTGACCGCCGGCTGGCGGCGGCGCCGGGCTACGCCGGCTCGGACCGACCCGCCGCGAGACGGTCTCCGATGTCCCGCAGGCCCGCGAGGTCGTGCACGTCGCCGGGGAGCGCGGCCACCTCGGCCACCGCCACCTCGGGATGCAGCGCGGTGAAGCGGTCACGTGTGCGCTGCTCGCGCGCGATCAGGTGCATACGGTCCGCGTGCAGCCTCAGCAGGCCCGCCGTGAGCCGGTCGACGGATCGCTCCGGATCCGCGGCGGTGTCCGCAGGCGTGTCCACGGCCGTGGGGGAGCCGTCGTCGGAAGCCGGCGCCGCGGAAGCGGGAGAGTCGGAACTGCCGTACGTTTCGTGGGAGTTACGAAGTCCAGCTTTCCCGCCGTCCTGATCCACAATGCGCGGGTCCTCAAGATTTTCCGCGGCGGCGAGGGCGCGTTCGGCCGACAGCTGGCCGGCGTTGCTGCCGTGCACCCGGTTGAGCACCAGACCGGCCAGCGGCATCTTCTCGGCCGCCAGCCGTTCCACGAAGTACGCGGCCTCGCGCAGCGCGTCCCGCTCCGGGGCCGCGACTACCAGGAACGCAGTGCCGGGCGCCTGGAGCAGCTTGTACGTCGCGTCCGCGCGCGTACGGAACCCCCCGAACATCGAGTCCATCGCGGCCACGAACGTCTGCACGTCCTTCAGCAGCTGACCGCCCAGCAGCTTCCCCAGGACGCCCGTCATCATCGACATGCCGACGTTCAGGAACTTCATCCCGGCGCGGCCGCCGACCTTCGCCGGGGCCAGCAGCACCCGGATCAGCCTGCCGTCCAGGAACGAGCCGAGGCGCTTGGGCGCGTCCAGGAAGTCGAGCGCCGAACGGGACGGCGGGGTGTCGACGACGATCAGGTCCCACTCGTCCCGCGCCCGCAGCTGGCCCAGCTTCTCCATCGCCATGTACTCCTGCGTGCCCGCGAAGCCCGCCGAGAGCGACTGGTAGAAGGGGTTGCCCAGGATCGCGGCCGCCCGCTGGGGGTCCGCGTGCGCCTCGACGATCTCGTCGAAGGTGCGCTTCATGTCGAGCATCATCGCGTGCAGCTCGCCGCCCGCGGAGTCGTCGATGCCCTTCACCCGGCGCGGGGTGTTGTCGAGGGAGTCGATGCCCATGGACTGGGCGAGCCGACGGGCCGGGTCGATGGTGAGGACCACCACCTTGCGGCCCCGCTCGGCGGCGCGCAGACCGAGGGCCGCCGCGGTGGTCGTCTTGCCGACCCCGCCCGAGCCGCAGCACACGACGATGCGGGTCCCGGGGTCCGCCAGCAGCGGATCGATGTCGAGGACGCGCGCGGGGGAGAGGTGGGGGCGGGCCGTGTCGTGCGCCTGGGCCGGGTCCGGACGGCTCATGACATTCCCTGCTTCCGACTCGTGGACGGTCTCATGACAGGCCCTGCCTCCGCAGCTCGGCGGCCAGTTCGTACAGGCCCGCCAGGTCCGTGCCCTCGGCGAGCAGCGGCAGTTCGTGCAGCGGCAGGTCCAGCTCGCCGAGGACCGCCCGCTGCTCCTGCTCCAGCGCGTGCCGCTCGGCGTACTGCGCGGCCTGCTCCAGCAGCGGATCCACCAGTTGCTCGGCGTGCCCGCCGCGCCCCGCCCCGCCGAGCCCCGTGGACGACAGCGCCCGGGCGACGGAGGAACGCGGCACCGCCCGTACGAGTTCCAGGTCGGCCGCGTCCAACACCTCGGGCCGCACCATGTTCACGATGATCCGGCCCACCGGCAGCCCGGCCGCCCGCAGCTCGGCGATGCCGTCCACGGTCTCCTGGACCGGCATCTCCTCCAGCAGCGTCACCAGGTGCACGGCCGTCTCAGGGGACTTCAGCACCCGCATCACGGCCTGCGCCTGATTGTGGATCGGGCCGATCCTGGCGAGCCCGGCGACCTCGCCGTTGACGTTCAGGAACCGGGTGATGCGCCCGGTCGGCGGCGCGTCCATGACGACGCAGTCGTAGACGAACCGTCCGTTCCGGTCCTTCCTGCGCACCGCCTCGCACGCCTTGCCGGTCAGCAGGACGTCCCGCAGGCCGGGCGCGATGGTGGTGGCGAAGTCTATGGCGCCGAGCTTCTTCAGGGCCCGCCCGGCGCCCCCCAGCTTGTAGAACATCTGGAGGTATTCCATGAGGGCCAGTTCGGGGTCGATGGCGAGGGCGTACACCTCCCCGCCCCCGGAGGCGACGGCGATCTTCCGTTCCTCGTACGGCAGCGCCTCCGTCTCGAAGAGCTGCGCGATGCCCTGACGGCCCTCGACCTCGACGAGAAGCGTCCGCTTCCCCTCCGTGGCCAGGGCCAGCGCGAGGGCCGCGGCCACCGTGGTCTTGCCGGTACCGCCCTTGCCGCTGACGACCTGGAGCCTGCTCACGTCTTCGAGCGTAACCAGTCCGGGGCGGAAGCGGGCGGGAGGCTGTGGACGACGTGCCCGCCGGCGCCGTCCGGACCGCCCTCCGCGGGGGCCGGAGTCGGCCGCCGGGGGCGGTCCGGGCAGCGGCTAGATGTATTGGCCTGCAGCGTTGTTGACACGGCTGATCGGGGGCTGGCCTGCGAGTGCGGTGTGGCAGCGATGGTAGTTGTAGGTGTGCAGGAAGTCG
>NZ_JBITFM010000035.1:0-11996 GCF_044456065.1 Streptomyces sp. NPDC051041 | reverse complement strand
GGTGTCAACGACGTGCTGCTGGGCGCGCTGGCCCTGGCGGTGCGTCAGTGGCGCGAGGCGCGCGGCACGGCCGCCGGCGGCGGGGTGCTGGTCGATCTGGAGGGCCACGGCCGTGACAGCGACCGCGCCGACGTGGACCTGTCCCGCACGGTGGGCTGGTTCACCCGCGTCCACCCCGTACGGCTGCAGGTCACCGGGGACGACCCGGCGGACGCCGTCAAGCAGGCCAAGGAACAGCTCCGGAGCGTCCCGGGCGACGGCGCGGGCCACGGCCTGCTGCGCTACCTCAACTCCGGCACCGCGGCCGCGCTGACCGGTCTGGCCCGGCCGCAGATCGGCTTCAACTACCTGGGCCGCACGCCCACCTCCGCCTCCGGTCCCGCGTCCGACGCCGACTGGTCCCCGGTCGAACAGCCGCAGGGCTCCCTCCCCGCCGATCCGGCCGTCCCGCTCGCGCACGCCCTGGAGATCAACGCCATCGCGCTGGACGGTCCGCAGGGCCCGGTGCTGTCGGCGACGTTCACGTGGGCGGGCGGTCTGCTCGACGAGGCCGGGGTGCGGGACCTGGCCGAGCGGTGGCTGCGGGCGCTGGAGGCGCTCGCGGACGACCCGGACGCCGGCGGCCACACGCCGTCCGACTTCCCCCTCGTCACGCTCACCCAGGACCAGGTGACGGCCCTGGAGGCCGTCCACCCCGGCCTGGAGGACGTCCTCCCGCTCTCCCCGCTCCAGGACGGTTTCCTCTTCCACGCGCTGTACGACGTCCAGGACACCGACGTCTACACCGCCCAGCTCGTCCTGGACCTGGAAGGCCCCCTCGACGAGGCGACGCTGCGCGCGACATGGACGCAGCTGCTGCGCCGGCACGCCAACCTGCGGGCCGCGTTCGTCCACGACACCACCACCGGCGCCCCCGTCCAGGTGATCGTCCGCGATCCCGTACTCCCGTGGCGGACCGTCGACCTGACGGACGGGCCCGCGCAGACGCGGACCGCCCGGCGGGACCGCGTCGCCGAGCAGGAGCGGTCGGCGCGCTTCGACCTGACGCGCGCCCCGCTGCTGCGGATCGCCCTGGTGAAGCTCGGCGACGAGCGGCACAGCCTCGTCCTGACGCCCCACCACATCCTTGTGGACGGCTGGTCCATGCCCGTGCTGCTCGGTGAGATGTTCGCGCTGTACGCGGCGGCGGGCTCCGCGGCCGGTCTTCCCCCGGTCACCCCGTACGGCGACTACCTGCGCTGGCTCGCCGCCCAGGACCGGGACGCCGCCAGGGCCGCGTGGACCGCCGAGCTGGCCGGGCTGGAGGAACCGACGCTGCTCGTCCCCGAGGCGACCGGCGCGCCCACGGCCGAACCCGGCCACGTCGCGCTGGAACTGCCCCCGGACACGGCCGCGGCCCTGCGCCGGCTGGCCCGGGAACACGGCCTGACGGTCAACACCCTGGTCCAGGGGGCCTGGGCGGTGCTGCTGTCCCGGACGACCGGCCGCGACGACGTCGTCTTCGGCGCCACCGTCGCGGGCCGCCCGCCGGAGGTCGCCGGAATCGAGTCCATGGTCGGTCTCTTCATCAACACCCTGCCCGTACGGGTCGCCCTCGACCCGGCGGCGACCCTCCTGGAGACGCTCACACGGCTGCAGACCGGACAGTCGTCCCTGATGGCCCACCAGCACCTCGGCCTGAGCGAGGTCACGCGGCTCTCCGGCCACCCCGCGCTCTTCGACACGCTGGTGGTCTTCGAGAACTACCCGGTCGACCGCGAGGCGCTGGCCCCGCGCGCCGGCACGTCCGCGCCGCGGCTCACCGGGGTGAAGGGCCGGGACGCCACCCACTACCCGCTGAGCCTGATCGTCACCCAGGGAGCCCGGAACGACGCTCTCACCCTCCGTCTCGGCTACCAGCCCGCGCACTTCGACCACGCGGCCGTGACCGCGCTGGCGGACCGGCTGGGCCTGCTGCTGCGGGAGTTCGCCGCGCAGCCCGACCGGAGGACGGCGGCCGTCGACGTGCTCCGCGACGAGGAGCGCGAACGGGTCCTCACCCGCTGGAACGACACGGCGGCACCCGTCGCGCCGACCACCCTCCCCGAGCTGTTCGCGGCGCAGGCGGCGCGCACGCCCGACGCGGTGGCCGTGGTCCACGGGACGCAGCGGCCGACCTACGCCGAACTGGCCGCCCGCGCCACCGCGCTCGCCGCGCGCCTGCGCCGGGCCGGTGCCGGACCGGAGACCCGTGTCGCGGTCGCCGTGCCCCGCTCCGTGGAACTGGTCGTCGCCCTGCTGGCGGTACTGGAGACGGGCGCCGCCTACGTCCCCGTGGACCCGGGGCTCCCGGCGGGACGCATCGCCCTGCTGCTGGAGGACACCGCCCCCGTCCGCACCCTGGTCACCGCGGCGGTGGCGGCGGACTCCCCGCTGCCGGACGACACCCCCGTCCTCGTCGTGGACGCCGACCCGGGCGACGTCCCCCCGCCCGGCCCGGGCGAGGTGCGCACCCCCCGCGCCCCCCACCCCCGCAACCCCGCGTACGTCATCCACACCTCCGGCTCCACCGGCCGGCCCAAGGGCGTCGCCGTGTCGCACGAGGCGATCGTCAACCGCCTGCTGTGGATGCAGGACGCGTACAACCTCACCGCCGGGGACCGGGTGCTGCACAAGACCCCGACCGGCTTCGACGTCTCGGTGTGGGAGCTGTTCTGGCCGCTCGTCACCGGGGCGGCCCTGGTCGTCGCCCGCCCGGACGGGCACCGGGACCCGGCCTACCTCGCGGAGCTGATCCGCACCGAGCGGGTGACGACGGCGCACTTCGTGCCGCCGATGCTCGGCGCGTTCCTCGACGAGCCCGCCGCGGCCCGCTGCACCACCCTGCGCCGGGTGGTGTGCAGCGGCGAGGAGCTCCCCGCCGACCTGGCGGCCCGCTTCCACGGCGTGCTGCCCGGAGTGCGGCTGCACAACCTCTACGGCCCCACGGAGGCGGCCGTGGACGTCACCCACTGGGACTGCGAGCCCGGCGCGCGGGGCCCGGTGCCGATCGGCCGGCCGGTCCGGAACACCCGGGTGTACGTCCTGGACGCGGCGCTGCGCCCGGTGCCGCCCGGGGCCACCGGCGAGCTGTACCTCGCCGGGATCCAGCTGGCGCACGGCTACCACGGCAGGCCCGCGCTGACGGCGGAACGCTTCATCGCCGACCCGTTCGACCGGGACGGCGCGGGCGGCCGCCTGTACCGCACGGGCGACCTGGCCCGATGGCGCGCCGACGGGGCCCTGGAGTACCTGGGCCGCGCCGACCAGCAGGTCAAGGTGCGTGGTGTACGGATCGAACCGGGCGAGGTCGAGGCAATCCTGCGCGCGCATCCGGGCGTCGCCCGCGCGGCGGTCGTCGTGCGGGCCGGCGAACGGGACGAGGCGCGCCTGGTCGCCTACGCGGTGCCCGCCGCCGGAGCGGAGCCCGGGGCCGTCGCGCCGGCCCGGCTGCGGCGGTACGTCGCGGACCACCTGCCGGAGTACATGGTGCCCGCGGCGGTCGTGACCCTGCCGGACCTGCCCCTCACCGTGAACGGGAAACTGGACCGCAAGGCCCTGCCCGAGCCCGCGTTCACCCCGCCGGGCGGCGGGCGCCCGCCGCGCGACGCGCGGGAACGGCTGCTGTGCGAGCTGTTCGCCGAGGTGCTCGGCGTGGACCGGGTCGGCCCCGAGGACAGCTTCTTCGAGCTGGGCGGGCACTCCCTGGCCGCGGTCCGGCTCATGGCCCGGATCCGCTCGGCCCCCGGCGCCGGTCGCGGCACCGGCCTCGGTGTCCGCTCGCTGTTCGACGCGCCCACCCCCGAGGCCCTGGCCCGGCTGCTGCGCTCCGGCGACAGCGCCGGCACCGGACCCGAGGAGGCGCAGCGGGCCTTGGAGGTACTGCTGCCGCTGCGTACCACGGGCACCCGGCCGCCGCTGTTCTGCGTCCACCCGTGGGCCGGGCTGAGCTGGCCGTACTCCGGCCTGCTCAGCCACCTCGGCGGCGACCGGCCGCTGTACGGGCTCCAGGCCAGGGGACTGGCCCGCGCCGAGGAACCGCCCGCGTCCGTGGGGGAGATGGCCGAGGACTATCTCGCCCGGATCCGCGAGGTCCGGCCCGAAGGCCCGTACCACCTGCTGGGCTGGTCCTTCGGCGGCCTGGTGGCCCACGAGATGGCGGCACGGCTGCGCGAGGCGGGGGAGGACGTCGCGCTGCTCGCCCTGCTCGACTCCTTCCCGCCGGACGCGACCGCCGCCGTGGAGCGGACCGGTGCCGACGGACCCCCGGAGGACCCGGCCGAGGGCGACGTCCTCGCCCGGCTGCTGCGCTTCCTCGGGCACGAGGCGCCCCGGTCGCCGGACGGCGGTCCGGTGGCCCCGGAGGCGGCCCGGGAGATCCTGCGGCGCGAGGGCGCCCCCCTCACCGACATCCCGCCGCACACGCTGCGGGCCTGGCCCGGGATCGCCGCCCGTCACGCCCGGCTGGCCCGGGAGTTCGTCCCGCGGCGCTTCGACGGCGACGTGCTGCTGTTCACCGCCGAACCGGCCCCGGGCGCGGCGGCGCCGGCTCCCGCCGCGTGGACGCCGTACGTCGGCGGCCGCGTCGACGTGCACCCCGTCGCCTGCGGCCACCACGACATGACGCTCCCCGGCCCCCTCGCCGAGATCGGCCGCGCCGTCGCCGAACGGCTGGAACGGGCCGACCGGACCGACCGCCCCCGCACCCCCTGACCCCGACCCCGACCCCGATCCGACCCACCCCTGCACGGAGCGCAGCCATGACCAACCCCTTCGAGAACGACGACGCGCAGTACCTGGTCCTCGTCAACGACGAACTCCAGCACTCGCTGTGGCCGGTCTTCGCCGACGTCCCCGCCGGCTGGACCGTCGCCCTCCCGGCCGCGAGCCGCCGGGAGTGCCTCGACTACGTCGAGAAGAACTGGACGGACATGCGGCCCAAGAGCCTGGCCGACGCCATGGCCGAGCAATGACCACCCCCGCCCCCCGCGTCCCCCGCACCACCCCGTGAGGAGAACGACATGACACCGAACGACGCCCCCGCCGACTCCCTGCGCGTCAGCCACGTCGAGCTGTACGTCGCCGACGCCGAGGCCGCCGCGTCGGCGTTCACCGACGGCTACGGCTTCCAGGTCCGCGCCACCGCCGAACGCGGCGGGCCCGAGGGCACCTCCCGCTCCCTGGCCCTGTGCCAGGGCGACATCGTGCTGGTGGTGACCGAGGCGCTCGACGACACCCACCCGGCCGCCGCATACGTGGCACGGCACGGCGACGGCATAGCCGACATCGCGCTGAGCACCCCCGACGCCCGCGCGGCCTTCGCCGACGCCGTCTCCCGCTCCGCCGTCGCCGTGCGCGAGCCCGCCGAGCGGGACGGCTGGGTCACCGCCGCCATCGCCGCCGGCTTCGACGACGTACGCCACACCCTGGTCCAGCGACCGGCCGGCCACACGGACGCGGCCGTCCCGCTGCCCGGCTTCGAGCCGGTGGCCGGGCCCGCCGCGGCGACCGGGGAGCCGGAGCCGGTGGGGCTGACGGTCCTCGACCACGTCGCGGTCAGCGTCCCCATGGGGCAGCTGGCCGAGAGCACCGGCTACTACGAGCGGGTCTTCGGCTACGAGTCCGTCTACGAGGAGCTGATGGTGCAGGGCACCGAGGCCATGGACTCCAAGGCGGTCCGCAGCCCCGCCGGGGACCTCACCTTCACCGTCCTGGCGCCGAGCCCGGAGCACGACCCCGGCCACATCGGCGACTTCCTGGAGCGGCACGGCAGCGGCGGCGTGCACCACCTGGCCTTCGCCACCACCGACATCATCCGCACCGTCGACCGGATGCTCGAGCGCGGCATCGTCTTCCTCGGCACCCCCGACACCTACTACGACCGGCTGGAGCGGCGCCTGCAGCTGAACCGCCACTCGATCGCCGAGCTGCGCAAGGGCCGAGTCCTGGCCGACGAGGACCACGCCGGCCAGCTCTTCCAGATCTTCACGCGGACCGTCCACCCCCAGCGCACGCTCTTCTACGAGATCATCGAGCGCGCCGGCGCGGACAGCTTCGGCGGCGGCAACGTCCGCGCGCTCTACGAGGCCGTACAGGCGGAGAAGGCCGAGCACGAGGCCGCCGCGGGCGCCGGCGGGGAGACCGCGTGACCGACCCGGCACTCGCCGGCCTGCTCACCCCCGCCGACGCGGAGGCTCTGGCGGCGGGCGTCCTGCCCGCCGCCGTGGAGCGCTTCGTCGGTGGGGCGGCGGGCGCGGAACTCACGCTCCGCGCCAACCGCGCCGCGTTCGACCGGCTCCATCTCGTCCCCCGGGTGCTGACGGACGTCTCGTCCGTCAGCACCGCCCGCCCGCTGCTCGGCACGGACAGCGCCCTCCCGGTGGCCGTGGCCCCGATGGCGTACCAGAAGGCAGTGCACCCGGACGGCGAACCGGCCGCCGCCCGGGCCGCCCGCGACGCCGGTGTCCCCTTCACGGCGTGCACCTTCAGCAGCACCACCGTGGAGGACATCGCCGCCACCGGCGCCGTCACCTGGTTCCAGCTGTACTGGCTGCGCGACCGCGGCCACACCGAGGAACTGCTGCAGCGGGCGGAGGCGGCCGGCTGCCGTGCGCTGATGCTGACCGTCGACACACCCAGGATGGGGCGCCGCACGGCGGACATGCGCGGGGCCTTCACCCTGCCCGACGGGGTGTCGGCCGTGCACTTCGGCCCGCGCCCCGACGGTGTGCCGCGCGCCGCGAGCAGCGGTGTGAGCGCGGTCGCCGCACAGACCGCCAACGTCGTCGACCCGTCCCTCGGCTGGTCCGACCTGGACTGGCTGCGCGAACGCACCCGGCTGCCGCTCGTCCTCAAGGGCGTGCTGGACCCGGCCGACGCGGAACGTGCCGCCGCCTGCGGTGTGGACGCGCTGGTGGTGTCCAACCACGGGGGCCGCCAGCTCGACGGCGCCCTGCCCGCCCTCGACGCCCTGCCCGCCGTGGCGCGGGCCGTGGCGGGGCGGTGCGAGGTGCTCCTCGACAGCGGTGTCCGCAGCGGTACGGACGTGCTGAAGGCCCTCGCCCTCGGCGCGGACGGCGTGCTGCTGGGCCGCCCCGTGCTGTGGGGCCTGGCGGCCGGCGGGCACCAGGGCGTGCTCCGGGTGCTCCGTCTGCTGGGCGAGGAGCTGGAGTCGGCCCTCGCGCTGGCCGGATGCCCGGACCTCGCCGCCGCGGCACGGCTGCGCACCGTCGTCCATCCGGGAGGCGAACCACGATGACCACGACGGCGTACGGCCTCGACCCCCTGGCGCTGCACCCGTCGGTGAGCGACCCGCTGCTGTCCTCGATGACCTTCCTCAACGAGGTCGCGGGCCGCTACCCGGACGCGCTCTCCCTCGCGGCCGGCACCCCCTACGAGGGGTTCTACGACGTCGAGGACGTCCACCGCGCGCTGCGGGTCTTCTGCGACCACCTGCGCACCGGGCAGGGCCGCACCGAGGAGCAGGTCCGGCGCACCCTCCTGCAGTACGGACGCACCAAGGGCATCATCCACGAGCTGATCGCCCGCCAGCTGGCCGTGGACGAGGGCGTGCACATCGACCCCGAGGCGGTCGTCGTCACCACGGGTTGCCAGGAGGCCCTCTTCCTCACCCTGCGGGTGCTGCGCCGCGACGCCCGCGACGTCCTGCTGGCCGTCACCCCCGCCTACGTCGGGGTCACCGGGGCGGCACGGCTTCTGGACCTGCCGGTGCACCCGGTCGCCGAGGGCCCGGACGGAGTCGACCTGGACGACCTGCGGCGGCGGATCCGCCGGGCCCGTGCCGCCGGGCTGCGGCCGCGCGCCCTGTACGTCGTGCCCGACCACGCCAACCCCTCCGGCATCCGGATGCCGGAGCCGGTGCGCCGCGACCTCCTCGACCTCGCGGAGCGGGAGGACGTCCTGCTGCTGGAGGACAACCCGTACGGCCTCTTCCCGCGCCGGGGACACCGGCTCCCCACCCTCAAGGCCCTGGACACCCGGCGCCGGGTGGTCCATCTCGGGTCGCTGGCGAAGACGGTGTTCCCGGGGGTGAGGATCGGCTACGCGGTGGCCGACCAGCCGGTCGGGTCGGGGCCGTACCTGGCGGACCTGCTCGCGAAGGCCAAGAGCATGGTCACCGTCAACACCTCGCCGATCGCCCAGGCGGTGGCCGGGGGCCGGCTGCTGGAACACGGGTGCAGTCTGGTCCGCGCCAACGAACGGGAGAGCGAGGTGTACCGGCAGGGCCTCGACCGGATCCTCGACGGGCTCGCCCGCCGCTTCCCCGCCTCGTCGGGAGTGAGCTGGAACAGCCCCGAGGGCGGCTTCTTCGCCGTCGTCACGGTGCCGTTCGACGTCACCGACGAGGCGCTGGAACGCTCGGCGCGCGACCACGGCGTGCTGTGGACGCCGCTGCACCACTTCTACGACGCCACGGCGGTGGACACCGGCACCGCCGCCGGGCCGCTGCGCTGTCTGCGCCTGTCCTGCAGCGGTCTGGGACCACAGGACATCGACGAGGCACTCGACCGCTTCGCCGGCTTCGTGCGTTCCCGCGACGCGCTGTAGCAGGGTCCCGGCCCGGCTGCCCGAACGACACCCCGGGGGGCGGCACCGATTCCGGCGCCGCCCCCCCGGGCGGTTCCTGCCCGACGGGGCATCGGCCGCCGGGCGCCGCCGGCACCGGCCCACCGGCCGCGTCGTACGCCGCTACGAACGCGACAGGCCCGGCGGACCGGTGCATGTGGACACCGACAAGCTCGGCAACATCCCCGACGGCGGCGGCCACGAGGTCCTCGGCCGGCCCGCAGGCCGCGAGAACCGCCGGAACGCCGGCCACAGCCACCTGCACACCGCCGTCGACGACCACTCCCGCCTGGCCTACGGCGAAATCCTCCCGGACGAGCGGAAGGAGACCGCCGTCGCCTTCCGGGCGCGGGCGCTCTTCGCCCCTGCGGGATCACCGTCGGACGGGCGCTGACCGACACGGCTCCCGTTACAGGTCCCGCCTGGGGCGCGATGCCCCGGCCGCGGTCGGGAGCACGCACGAGCGCACCCGCGCTTACCGGCCCCAGGCCAACGGCGAGGCCGAACGCTTCAACCGCGCCCCGCTCGACAAGCGGGCCCACGAACGCCCCCGCCGATCAGAAACCGAACGACGCGACGCCTTCCCCACGCCCGGATCGCGGGGCCGGTGATCCGGTACGGCCTGCCGGATCGCCTGCCGCTCGACCGCATCGAGGGGCTGGTGCTCGCCGGGGCGTCGTCCGCGCGGCTGGGCCACGAGCGCCTCGCACCCGCCTGCCGGCCACTTCGCCCACCAGTTGCCCACCGCCTCCAGCGAGCCCCGGAACTCCGCCGCGTCATCCTCGCGAGTCCGACCCGCCACCAACGCCGCCACCGCCCGCAGCCGAAGAGCCTCCTGCGCCGACGGCGACAACCGTCCTGCATCCTCCACCAATTCACTCACGCAGGGATCGACGCCCCGGCACACCTACCGCATCGGGCCAATAGCCGACGAAACGGCTTTGCCTCGTCCGCTGCCGGACACTTCCGGACCAGGTGCGTTCCGTCGCCGGACTGCGGTGGTCCTGGTGTCGGTGGTGCCGTCTAGGTTGTGCGCATGGCCACGTTCAAAGACTTCAACTTCAAGCTGATCGTCGTCGAGCAGCTGATGTACATCGACGAGACGCTCACACCCCAGTTCCGCCTCGCCGATCTCCTCAAGGAGAAGGGGCTCGGCGACGACCCCTGGGAGTACGCCCAGCAGCACGGCCTGGCGTACCAGGTTGTGCCCGAGGCGCGCAGCTACTTCGCAGCACTGGAGATCGACGACGAACTCCTGGCCGACGTCGAGGAACTGTGCATGGACGGCGGTAACCAGGTGTACCAGGAGTGCGCCCCGGTCTGGGACGGCGAGGACGACTTGTTCGACGTCGCTTCCCTCGACGACCTCGTGC
Organism: Streptomyces sp. NPDC051041; assembly: GCF_044456065.1. Lineage (NCBI taxonomy): Bacteria > Bacillati > Actinomycetota > Actinomycetes > Kitasatosporales > Streptomycetaceae > Streptomyces > Streptomyces sp. NPDC051041. Next base: position 2,019 of record NZ_JBITFM010000035.1, on the reverse strand, counting down.
TGCTTCCGAACCTCCGGCGCGTCCTCGGCTCCGAGTTCCTGAGCCCGGAGTTGCGGAACGTCCTCAGCGCCCGCGGCATAGTCGCCGACTAGAGGACTCATGAAGATCCCGGCGGTGGCCCGCCGCGGCTGCCGCACAGTGGCAGAGCACGGCCGGAACCGGCGCAACCAGTCGATGGCGGTGTATTAGCCGGATGCGACGGAGCGAGTTCAGCCGTGCTTTCCGCTTCGCCCTGGCCCTGGGCCCGCATCGGGCAGTCGCCGAAGCACACGGCCACGATCATCGTCGATCACGGCACCGGTGATCCCACCGAAGCCGAGCGGATGGGCGCGCACCTCGCCGCCGCGGGCGCGGCGTGCCTCGACGCCCCCGTCAGCGGCGGCGGCCCGGGGCCCGCACTCGCATCCTCGCCACCTTCGTCGGCGGACCCGCCGCGAAACACAGGAACCGTCGTCATCCCGGAGACCTCGGCCTCGCCCTCGGCGACGGCGAACGACCACACGTCGCCGCCCTGCACATGCAGCGCCGCGCGCGGGTTGCGCCGCAGATGCCCGACCTTGATCCGGTCGGCTCTCGTCGAGAGCCGCACGATGCGGGCTTCGGCGTCCCAGCTGTACAGCATGGTGGCCAGGTGGGGGTGGCCACTGCGCCTGACGGTGGCGAGCGTGCCGAACCGCTGCCTGCCGAGCAGGTGGGAGAGGGCTTCGTCGGACAGTGGACGAGGAGCTGGTCCTTGAGCCATGACGTGATCAACGTCCTTGGCTGTCCGGGAGTTTCATGGGCAGCGCAAGCCCGGCGCCCGCTTCCGGGACACGCCCTGGAGGCCAGGGGACCGGCGGCCGCCGCACGGCGAACCCCGGCACGGGACGGACACGGCCGGGGTTCGCCGGCAGGTTCAGCGGGACGTGGGGAACAACTGGAGCTTGGCCTTGCGGCCGGAGACCGACTTCACCCAGATCTTCAGGTTGTTGAGCTTGACGGTGCCGCCCGGACTGGTGCTGCCGCTCAGGCGTACTCCACCCGAGGTGGCCGACATCGCCACGGCCCGGGAACCGACGTGGGTGATCTCCAGCTTCCCGAATCCGAACTTGCGGCTGTCGACCTTGATGCTCTTGGGCGCGGACACGGTGATCTGGCACCGCCCGTCGTAGCAGGGTCCGTTGCCGGCGGCGAACGCCCCGGGCGCCATCAGGCCCAGGCCCAGCGTGCCCGCCATGGTCAGCGTCACCGCCGCCGTGACCGGCCGGCGCATTCCCGTACTCATCAGTCAGATCTCCTGCTTCCTGGGAGGAATTCCACGTTCGGCTTTTCCCGTCCGCCGGTCCCGGGCCCCTTTTCGGAAGGCGCCCGGTCACCGGCGTGGTCAACGGACCGTAGCAACGTCGTGGTCGCCGTATCCGCACACGATCGGAAATCTCCGGAATCCGCCCGCAGTCGACCAAGGACGGGGCGCACCTGCTTACGGGAAGGCGGAAGTGAGCGTTCTCCGGGTCCGGCCGAGCCGGTCCCTGGCCATCCGGGCGATGTCACCGGAGCCGGCCGGTACGTCGGCTGTGACAACCCGTCGCAGCTCAGCCGGGAGTGCCGCCGCCGGTTCGGCGCGCCCCCGGGCCGGGGCACGGCCCGTCTGCGGGACACCGTGCCCCCTCCGGCGGCGTCCTGCTCCGAGCCGAGCCGGGCCGGAAGCCGTGTCGCCGCGGCGCGCGGACGGCGTGCGCCCGGCGCCCGGGAGCCGCTGAGGCACGGGGCCGGAGCCCGCCGCGCCGCTGCCCGACTGCGCCTCGGCGCTCCTCCCGCTCCTCGTGCCCCGCGTCCCGGAGCGCCGGGCCGCGGGGGCGGGGGAGCGGAGTCGGTTCAAAGGCCCGCCGCGGCGCGCAGGGCGTCCACGCGGTCGGTGCGCTCCCAGGTGAAGTCGGGCAGTTCGCGGCCGAAGTGGCCGTAGGCGGCGGTCTGGGCGTAGATCGGGCGGAGCAGGTCCAGGTCGCGGATGATGGCGGCCGGGCGGAGGTCGAAGACCTC
>NZ_JBITFM010000034.1:0-15220 GCF_044456065.1 Streptomyces sp. NPDC051041 | reverse complement strand
CGCTACAGCGGCACCTACCTCGACCCGACCGGCCTGTACAAGATGGGCCACCGCTACTACGACCCCCAACTCGGCCGCTTCACCCAACCCGACCCCTCCGGCCAGGAAACCAACCCCTACCTCTACGCCGCCGGCGACCCCCTCAACAACACGGACCCCAGCGGATTGTCGTTGATGAGTTTTGCGAGCAGTGCGATGAAAAAGGTAGGCGCTGCTAGCGACATCTTGGCGGTTGGACAATTCGCGGACCAGGTATCAAACGGACAATACAAAGATGCGGCAGGCACCGCGCTTAGTTTCGCGGCCGACAAGGCCTTCACAGCAGGGTGCACGTACTTCACTGGAGGGGCGGGTGCTGTTCCCTGCGCTGTCGGCGGTATGGCAGTAGGTGAAGGAGTCAATCGTCTGTACAGCAGCGCGACTAGCTGAAACAGTTCCGAGTCGCTAAGGAGGTATCCCAGTGGAGGCAGCAACAGACGGCATCACCCTAGCCTACAAGGGCCTTGGTGGAGTAGCCACTTGGGTGATCGTCGCGATCATTGTGCTCGTCGTGATCTGGGTGATAATGAGCGTGGCCCGTCGCGACCGCTCGTAATCCCTCGCCACCCTTTCGCTCGCTCAATAATGTGAGCAAGTGTGAATGTAGGGTGATCTCCGACCGCATCCGGTGATTAGCCCTGCCACCAATGTGGGCAGGGCTAATTCCATATGGTGGGAGGCCGCTGCCCCCACAGCAGTGCGGTGAGGCGCTCGGCGGACAGGACGTCTCTCCGGGCCAGCAGCAGCGCGGCGAGCAAGGTCCGCTGCTTGCGGCCCGGTATCGAGATTTCCCGGCCGTCGGTACGGACGCGCAGCGGGCCCAGGATGCCGAATTCCACTCTTTCTCCCACTGTTGGTCTGCAGACCGGTGCCGCGGGTGGTGGCCGGACGCCCGAGATCACACTCCGCCGGCCTATCGCCTTCCTGGCTTTGTTGATGAGTTACGAGAGCGCTTGTAGCTCAGCGTGGAGAGCGCCCTCTTCCACGGGAGAGTGATGTCGCCGAGTTTCGAGAGCGCCTGGGTGCTTGCTTCGGGACCATGGTTGTACTCTGCACGACGAGGGGACCGGGGTGCTGCCGAAGTCCAAGGTCGATCTGTACGCGGCGATCCGCCGTGATGCGAAGGCTGGTCTGTCGATTCGTGCTCTTCAGCGGAAGTACGGTGTCGGGTTCCTGACCGTGCAGAAGGCGTTGACGTCGGCCTGGTCGGAGCCGCGGAAGAAGCTTCCGCCGCGGCCGACGCGGCTGGATCCGTACAAGCCGTTGATCGACGAGATGTTGCGGGCCGACCTGGAGGCTCCGCGCAAGCAGCGGCACACGGTGAAGCGGATCTTCGAGCGTCTGCTGGACGAGCACGGTGCGGACGAGATCTCGTACCAGATGGTCCGTGGTTACGTCGCTGACCGGCGTGAGGAGATCCGGCTCCAGGCCGGACGAGGTGTCGTCGAAGCCTTCATCCCGCAGACCCACAAGCCCGGAGCGGAGGCGGAGGTCGACTTCGGCGACGTGACAGTGCGGCTGGCCGGCGAGCTGGTGACCTGCTACCTGTTCGCGTTCCGGCTGTCGTACTCGGGCAAGGCCGTCCACCGGATCTTCGCCTCGGCGGGTCAGGAGGCGTTCTTCGAGGGCCACGTCCACGCTCTCAACACGTTGGGCGGGGTGCCGACCGGGAAGGTCCGCTACGACAACCTTAGGGCCGCAGTCGCCCAGGTGCTGGGCTTCTCCCGGCATCGCGTCGAGGCCGAGCACTGGACCGCGTTCCGCTCCCACTACGGTCTGGAAGCGCTCTACTGCCAGCCAGGAATCCGCGGCGCCCACGAGAAAGGCGGGGTCGAGGGTCAGATCGGGTGGTTCCGCCGCAACCACCTCGTCCCGGTGCCCGAGGTCGCGACGCTCGCCGAGCTGAACGCGATGATCGACCGGTGGGACCATGAGGACGAGGATCGTCGGATCCGGTCCCGTCCTCGCACGATCGGCGAGCACTTCGCGGCCGAGCGGCCGCTGCTGGCGCCGCTGCCGCAGGAGCCCTTCGAGACGGGTCGGCTCTTCACCTTGCGGGTCGACCAGGCTGCTGGACGGCAAGCAGTGGGAGGCCGTCGCCGACGACGTCCTGCACGGCCCGAGCCTAGACGAGCCGGTCGAGGAACACCTCGCCGGGCGGGCGCGGGCGCTGGATGCGGCCTGGCAGCCGATGGCGGAGCGGCTGGAGGAGGCCGGGCAGGACGCGAAGCTGAGCTTCGAGGTGCAGCCCAACGGCTGGCTGAAGCTGAACGTGGACCGGCTCGGCGCGGTTGGCGAGCCGAAGTCCTTGCAGTGGCTGCGCAAGACCACCGCAGCGATGCTCCCGAAGATCGATCTGCCGGACCTGCTGTTCGAGGTCGACCCGTGGACCGGGTTCCTGGACGCGTTCGTGCACCTCGGGGACGGCCGGACCCGCATGGAGAACCTGAAGACCTCCCTGGTGGCGCTGCTGGTCGCCGAGGCGTGCAACATCGGCCTGACCCCCGTCATCGACCCCGAGGACGAAGCACTGACCCGGGGCTGGCTGGTGCACGTCGACCAGTACTACCTGCGCGCCGACACCATCGCCGCGGCGAACGCGAAGTTGATCGAGGCCCAGGCGCGGGTGCCAATCGTCTCCCACTGGGGCGAGGGCCTGCTCGCCGAGGAGCGGGAGCACGACGTCCTGGACGAGGACGTCGCCCGGCTCCCCCCGCTGCGTCACGCGAACCTCAACTGCCTGGGCCGCTACAGCTTCCGGGCCACCGTCCCGGCCGGCGGGGGCCTGCGCCCGCTGCGCGACCCGGCCGCGGGCGGCCTGGACGAGGACGACGAGCAGCCGTGAGGCTGGCGCCGGGCGTCTCCAAGCGGCCCTGCGGGTCGTTGACCGGGTGAGACGCCGGGCCGGGGAGGGCCCGGCCCGTGGGTGCGAGGAGAGGTGTCCAGGTGGCGCGGTCGTTAGGTGTGTCGCTGGCTGAGGCGTATCCGCAGGTCGCCGCGATGTGGCTCCAGGAGCGCAACGGCGGGCTGACACCGCAGAAGGCGACGCCGAAAATGCAGGTCGCGGTCTGGTGGCGGTGTCCGGCCGGGCACGAGTGGGAGGAGAACATATCCAACCGCACCGCGCTGCCGAAGTGGAAGAACGGCGACGTCGCGGCCTGCCGCGAGTGCGTCGGCTACCGGGTCTCCTACACGTACCCCACCTGCGGGCACACCGCGATGGTGACCCCGGAGGCGGCGGCGAAGAAGCACCCCCGGTGCTGGAAGTGCCAGCAACAGTGGTGGCAGGAGAACGAGCCGCGGATGAAGGCGGAGCTGTCCGCCGCGGCGAAGACCGCCGCCGGCCGCGCGGCCGAACTGCTGGAGGCCGTGCCCTTTCCGGGAGACGTCCCGGCGCCGCTGATGACGGAGTGGCGGTGGTGGGCGGCCAAGCACCTCCAGGGCGCCATCGCCGCCGAGGAGGTCATGGGCAAGCAGGGAAGGCGCGAGGAGGTCCTGGCGCAGGTCACCCGGGCAGTCACGACGCTGCTTCCCTCGAAGGAGGCGGCCGGCCGCGCTGCCGCCGGTGAAGGGCAGGGAGTGCTGCGGCTGCTCGACCAGGCGCACTGGGCCGAGGGCTGGCTCCACCACCTCACTGGACGCCGCCCCCGCCTAGTTCAGGCCGAGCACCTGGAGCTGGTGGCGTGGCAGCTGGGCGACCTGCTGGCCGCCTGGTCCCAGGAGGCCGCCGAGGACGTCGCGGCGGACAGGGCGGAAGGTGGCCGCCCGCCCACCACCGCCGACCTGACGCGGAGCCTGACCCGGGTGGCGCTCTCCATGAAGGAGGAGCTTCTGGAGGACAGCGTGCTGGCGCCGTACGCCCGCGCCTACAGGGAACTGCGGCTGCCCGTGGTGCCGGACGGCAAGGGCCGCTACGGGCGCTTGGACGTGGTGATCTGGATGCCCGGCCTCCCGGACGTCGTGGTGGAGATCGACTCCGCACCGAACGCGGCATCCGCGCAGAAACTCGCCTTCGCCCGTGACGCCGGCGCCTACCCGCTGTGGGTCCGTTTCGGCTCCGGCGGCATCGAGAAGATCGACGGCGTGATGGTACTGGACATCCGCGACGCCGTACGCGGCGTGTGCGAGGCCGGAAGCGGCGGCTGAGACACAGAAGGCCAGGCGCCCGGCCGGAGGTCCGTCACATCTCCCCGCCCGGGCGCCTGGGTCTTGTGGGACCCGTCAGGGCCTCGGCAGCGGCAGGCCGGGCAGGCGCGGGTGCCGCAGGTGCTGCCCGCCGTCGTAGACGTGCAGGATGAACGTCTCCGGCCCGGGCCGGTCCGCCTCGTCGTACGCGGACAGCACGCGCTCGATGCGCTCCCACAGCCGTACAGGGCCGCCCTCGCGGACCTCCCACCGGCCCTCGCGGGGGGTGAGGGCGGCGGCGGAGCCGGTCACGACGTCGACCAGGTGCACGACCTCGCCGACGGTCGTCATCTGCGCGTCCGGCACGGCGCACTGGGCGAGGAACCGCAGGTGGAACGCCTCCTCGGTCCCGGCGGTGATCCGCTCCGGTGAGTGCCGGGCCGCCCGGCCGGTCTCCGGGAGGCCCGCGGCCCAGTGGGCGGGGTTGCCGAACGCCGGCGCCGCGTGGGTGCGGGCGGACATGAAGGAGACGGTGCCGCCCAGGAGCTGGCCCTCGGCGGTGCCGTCGCCGTTCACGGTGAGCAGGACGCGGGCGTACCCGTACAGCCACCCCGAGAGGGTGAGCAGAATTTTCCCGCCCGGCCGGGCCTGCGCCAGCAGCGCGGGCGGCACCGCGCGGAAGGAGCACGCGGCCACGATTCGGTCGAAGGACGCCTCCGGCCAGTACCCGTACAGCCCGTCCGCCACCGCCAGCGTCGGGGTGTACCCGCAGCCGTACAGCGCCCTTGCGGCCTGCTCCAGGCGGTGGGGGTCGACCTCGATGCTCGTGACGTCGGCGGAGCCGAGACGCTCGCAGGCCAGCGCGGTGGAGTAGCCGGTGCCGGTGCCGATCTCCAGCACCGTGTGCCCCTCCTGCACGTCGGCGTCCGCCCACATCCGTACGACCAGCGACGGCAGCGTGGACGACGAGGTCGGCGCCCCGCCGTGCCGCACCTGCGGGGCCTTCCAGTCCGGTTCGTCGCCGTCGAACTGCGTGATCAGTGTCGTGTCGGAGTACGCGGCGGCCAGCCACCGGCCATAGTCGGCTTCGGCGGTGACCGGCTCCCACACCGTCAGCCCCTGCCCGTCGAGCCCGTCGGCGGGCAGGTAGAAGCCCGGCACGAACCGGTGCCTCGGCACCGTCTCCACCGCGGCCCGCCAGCCGGGATCGGTGAGAACGCCGTCCTCGGCGAGGGCCTTGGCCATCGCCTCGCGCAGCCGTTCGGCGTCGGTCTCCAGGTCGGCGGGCATCATCGCGCTCCGCCTCCTTCCGCGCTCGTGCTCAGGATGTCGGCGAACGCCGTCGTGATGTCGCCGGCGTCGGGCAGCCAGCCCCACTGGCCGTTCGGATTGCACTCGATGAACACCCAGTCCTCCGCGGCGTCGCCGTCGCCGGTGAGGGCGAAGTCGAAGCAGCCGAAGACCAGGCTGAACGCGGCGAGATAGCTGTGCAGCGCGGCCTCGATGGGCGTCGGTACGACGATCGGGGCGTGCAGCAGGGCGTCCCAGTCGCCGCGGCGCCAGTCCAGCGCGCCGTCCGGGGCGGCGATCTGCTGGGCGAACACCTTCTTCCCGACCACGGTGACGCGCACGTCGCCGGTCTTGGGGATCTCCGCCTGGAACAGGTGGGCGGTCACCGCGAGCGTGCCGTCGAAGGAGTCGGGGTCGACGCGCTGGGCCCAGATCGCGCCGGTGTGCCCGTCCTCGTCCCGGGGCAGGCCGCGGAACGTCTTGTAGATGACGGGGCCGTGTTCAGCGGCGAACTTCCGCGCCTGCTCCACGTCGTTGGTGACCAGAGTCGGCGGGATGGTCAGCCCGAGCTGGGCCGCCTGCTGGAGCTGGGCGGGCTTGAAGTCGGCGGCCGTGACCGCGCCGGGGTGGTTGACGTACGTCGCGCCGTGCAGATGGTTGAGCACCCCGCCGAGCCCGTGCCGGGCTTCGGTGGCGGCGAAGTCGCGCTGCTGGGCGGGCAGGTGCTCGAACCGAGCGGCGTAGGGGGTGGGGCGGCGGTAGTACACCGCCGCCACCTCCCCCAGCTCCACCTCCCGGCTGCCGGTGACCAGCCGCCCGGTCCAGGCCGGCGCCCCGGCGCCGATGCGGGCGCCGAAGGCGAGGCCGGGTCCGATGTCGGCCGGGTCGACCCGCGCGACGGGCACCTCGCGCTCGTTCAGCGCGGTGATGACCCAGTCCGCAGTGACGTCTTCCAGCGCGGTGACGACCAGGACGGTGGAGGCCATCGGATCAGTCCGACTCGTAGTCGGTGGTGTGGTCGTCCTGCGTCTGCGGCTGCGGGTTCTGCCCGTCACCGCCGCCGGACATCGACGCCGTGCCCGTCGTACGGGACGTTCCGTGCTTACCCATCTCCACCACTTGGCCGGCGGCGTCGGTGTAGCGGGCGGTCTGTGTGACCGCATCGAGCGTCACCGCGGCGTACGACGGCGGGCCGACCGGGAGCCGGTCGGTGACCAGCCGCATCGCCCACGGAACCTGAGCTGGGGGTGCAAGCGTCGCCATGCGAGTTCCCTTCCCCTTACCTCATGCGGATAGCCGGGCGGCCACCGCAGATACAGAATCCGCCCCTGGCCAGGGCCCTGACCAGTACCGTGGCTGCCGCGAACCGTGGCGAAAATGCCACGCTCCGTGACACTGGAGTCGGGGAGGCGAGAGACGCGATGACCGGCAGATCAAGCAATGCGCACCTCGCGCTGTGGATCGCGGCCACCGGCCTGTCGCACGGCGAGATCGCCCGCCGGATCGCCGCAGAGGCCATCCGCCAAGGTCACTGGCAGATCGCCGCGGACGCCACCCGCATCCGGCGCTGGATCGATGGTGAACGGCCCCGCCCCCCGGTTCCGGCCCTTCTCGCGGCGGTGATCTACGAGGCGGTCGGCCAGCCGCTCACACCGGGTGATCTGGGCCTGACGGCCGCCGGGCCGACACTGGATAGCATCCAGCTCCCGCTGCTGACCGAGGCAGCCGCCCAGACCCTGGCCGGATGGACCCAGATGGACCTCTTCCTCGACCGCCGCGACACCCTCAAGCTCGCCCTCGGCGCCCCGCTGATCCTGGCCGCCGAACGGATGCTGGGCGGCACCGCCCGCCGGCTGAACCGCGCGACCAAGGGCTTCGACGCCGACACCACCGCCGCGCTGGAAGAGGTGACCACCTTCTTCACGAAGGCCGACGCCTCCAAGGGCGGTGGCCTGTACCGCTCCGCGATCGTCGCCCAGCTCGCCGAAGTCGCCCGCCGTATCCAAGACGGCGTCCCACCGTCGCTGAAGGCGCGGGTGTTCGCCGCGACCGCCGACCTCGCGGCGCTGGCTGGGTGGACCAGCCACGACTGCGGCCGGTACGCCACCGCCCAGCGGTACTGGTCGTACGGCATCTACGCCGCCTCCGAGGCCGGGCAGCCGGACCGCAAGGTGGAGATCGTCACCCGCATGTCCCACCAGATGATCTACCGGGGCCACCCCAAGGATGCTCTCGGACTGCTAGAGGTGACTGTGGCGAAGGCGAACCTGCCCGCGACCCGGGCGCTGGTCGCCTCCCAGACCAGCCGGGTGCACGCGGCCCTCGGCAACGAGCATGATGCCGAGCGGCACCTCGGTGCCGCCGACGAGCTGGTGGCTGACGGTCCGGGCGACGACGTCCCGGAGTGGGCGGCATACTTCGACGCGGCCGAGCACGCCGGCGCCCGTGCGGTCTCCGCCCGCGACCTCACCGGCATCGGCCGGCCCCGCCGTGCCAGTGATCACTTCACGGACGCGCTCGCCCTGCGCAGGCCCGGCTTCGACCGAGTGAAGGTCATGGACCGCGTCGGACTGGCCGCCGCGTTGTTCACGGAGAACGAACCGGAGCAGGGCGCCGCCGCAGCCCACCAGGCGCTGTACGAGGCCGCCCGCATCGACTCCACCCTGGTCGCCTCCCGCCTCAACACGCTGCTGGACGCCGCCCGGCCGTACAAGACCGCCACGGTGGACGAGGTCCGCACCCGCGCGAGGGATCTCGCCGCGGCCCGGCCGACCACCGTCGCCGCCTGAGACCATCGACGTCATGGGCAAGCACTCCCGACCCGGACCACCGAACCAGCCGTCCCGCGCCGTCCCGCGCGTCGACACGGGCGACCCACTGGCCGCGTACAACAAACGGCGCCGCCCGCCGCTGGACGTGCACCGCCGGCACCGCCCGCTCCACGACGGCGGCGGTCACCTCCGCCCGGACGAGCCGCGGGCACTGGAGGAGTGGAACGGCTTCGCCTACGAGCCCGCGGGCACCGCTGCGAACCTCGCGGAGGCCCAGCGATGGGTGAACGGGCAGGCGGCCAGCGCCGACAACGGGGAGTCCGCTGCCTGATCCGGCAGCCGCTACGGTGTGCCGTCGAGTCCGGAATCGGTGCCGTTGAGGTTGCCGACCTTGCGGCGGTAGCGGCCCTGGGCGGCCGCTCGGATTCGACGCCGAGCGCTGCGGCGATCTTCTTGAAGGTCAGCAGCGGCTTGCCCGTGCGAGCACTGGTCGTGCGGGCGGCCAGCAGAGGCCCTCCAGGTCGTCGCGGGCGACCTGGAGCAGCGCGAGCGCGGCAGCGACGTCGTCCGCACGGTCCTCGGGTACCTCCGTGATGCCTGCGGTCCATGCTCATCCGGCAGATCGCCTCCACCCACCCCCTCCTCGCCCAGCGCACCCCACCCGTCACCGCCGACACCGTCGCCCACACCGGCTTCTGGGACACCCCCCAGGCCGGCGGATAAGGGGGTATCGCCGAGATACGAGTCAAAGGGGCAACAGGATGATCTTGAAACCCTGATTCGCTCGGATTTGCATGCGGCGACGTGCACGGGATCGCGTTCGATGGCGTGCCGGGCGCACCGCCACAGGGAGAGGACGGAGGCGTGGCGGGCGCGGGCCAGCAAGAAGGAGTACCTCGCAATATCTCCCATTCGGCCCCTGCCAGATCCGGGGGCTCGGCAGACTTCCGATATGAACGAAGCCATGATCGGACTCATCACGGGTCTTTTAGCAGCGCTGGTCGCACTGGGCACTACGATCTGGACGAACGCCAGGGCCGAGCGACGTCAGGAGCTGTCGCAGCGGGCACAGTGGACGCACGACCGCCGACGCGATGCCTACCTGGCCTTCAGTAAGGCCGCCCGCGCGTTCGTTCCCCTCACCGAGGAGCTGTTCCTCCTCTTCGAGCGCGAGGTTGCCGCGATCGAGACGACGCCCGAGCCTGAGCCTGATGCGAACGGCTTGGTGCTGTACTGGACCTGGCACGAGAGCCTTCTGTCTGCTGATGACGTGTTCAGGGAGCCTGGAGAGCAGTGGAAGGAGGCAGCCCCCGAGCTTCTGCAAGACCTGACGGCGGCGTACGACGGGGTGGACCTTGAAGGGCCGCCTGAGATCGCGCAGGTCGCCTACTCCCTCGTCACCACGGCACATCGAATCTTCACCGGCATGCCCCTTTTCGAGATGGAGGAGAAGCACTATGAGGAGATCGACGAGGACGGCCGATGCGATGGCCCTAATGCCCTGACTCTGTTCCACGGGGAGGTGAGGGACTACTTTCGGGTGTTCTACGAGTTCCGGCGGAAGGCGAAGGCGCTGCTGGAACAGGCTGACTGATCAAGCGGACCAGTCGGCCGGATCATCCGATGCCGGTCACCGGCACAGCACCGATACCCACGGAGGGCGGCACCTCTCCACCAATGCTGCTGGTCGGCACCCGTCCCGGCGTCGACTCGGTCGCCCGGCACGTCGCCGAACGCGACCCCGCTGCACGCCGCCGCACGTAAATCCGAGCAGATCAAGGATCCAAGATCATCTCGTTGCCCCTTTAGCGCGTATCTCGGTCACACCCCATAAGGGGGTCGAGACTGGTATGGCCCCGGCTCCTCCCGCGTCACAGGGGTTGACCAGCACCGCCCGGCAGGTCTTGGGTAAAGGATCAAGCCCCAGACGAGGAGGACCACTGTGGCCATGCTGGAGTTCTCCGAACAGATGCCGTCGTGCTCCCGCTGCGGCGGCACCCTCATGATGAGCGCGGTCGCCCCGCAGACAGACAAGCACGGGCAGCCGATCCGCCTCGAGCTGTGCCCGTCGTGCGACACCGGCAACGTGGAGCGGCCCGCGGCCGGCCTGCTCATCCAGTGGTTCGCCGACGGCGGCGGACACGACGAAAGCCGCGCCAAGGAAGGCTCCCACTTGCTGATGGAGTGGACCAAAGAGTGCATGGCCGTCCACGGCTGGTACCTCGCGGACACCCCACCCGACCAATCCTGAACCGCCCCGACGACCACGCGGTCGTCTATCGGAACTCCCTGGCAGGATCAGCGCATGCTCATCACGCCCCGCCCCGGAACCGATCGCCGGAACGTCCGCGACGCACTCCGCAACGCCCACACGACGGCCAGCAACCTCCAGAGCGCCGGGCCGGAAACGGCCTTCTCCCGGCTCATGCGCTACCTCAACTGGGCCACCGACACCGCCGGAACCCTTCGGCACCAGATCAGCGACGACGACATCGACCGCCTGGTCCTCACCCGTCGCTATCAGGTCCTCCTCGGCAACTGCGGCACGCTCGCCGGAGGTGCCCAGGAACGTCTCGTCAACGGCCTGGTCAACCTCGAGGTGACCGAGCGCATCCAAGCCTTCGAAGACGCCCTTGCCGCTCTCAACGCGCAGATAGAGCGATGGAACGGGCTGGAGACCTTCGTTGTCGCCGACTCCAGCTTCTACATCCACAACCCCGACCGGCTCGAGGTCGCCGATCTGCACAAGATCCTCGGCCTGCCCAGCGGCGAGGGCATCCGGCTGCTGTTCCCGATCGTCGTGGTGGACGAGCTCGACGGGCTGAAAGAGGCCGGCAAGCATCAGTCCCGCTGGCGTGCCTCCCACACCCTCGGCCTCCTCGACGAGGTCCTCAACGGGGCCACGTTCGGCATCTGGCGTCGGGCGCAACTCCCGCCGTCGGGTGAGGTCCATGGTGAGGTGAGCGTCGAAGTCGTCCTGGACCCGCCCGGCCACGTGCGCCTGCCCCTCGCCGACGACGAGATCATCGACCGGGCCGTCGCCATCCAGGCCCTCGCAGCCCGCAAGGTGCGGCTGCTGACGTGCGACACCGGGCAGCACACCCGCGGCCGCATGGCCGGGCTGAAGGTGACGAAGGTTCCCACGAAGGATCCGGGGCCCGAGCCCGACTGGTCGGCGCAGGACAGGCCCGGCAACGGCACCCGGACGAAGCGCCGCGAGCGGCAGGCGGCCCGCGATGCCCAGCAGGGAGAGCAGGCCGCTACATGAGGCCCACCAGGGCGTTGTCCTGCTCGCTCCACTGGTCGATGATCTGCATGTAGCCGTCGAGGACCTTGGACCCGGGCTTGTGACCGGTGATCGCGGCGATGGCCTTGCGGTCCTTGCGGGCGCGGCGGGCCTCGGTGGCGAGGCCGGAGCGGACGGAGTGGCCGGTGAACAGCTCCTCGTATCCGGCGCGCAGGCCGGCGGCGGTGATGAGGTCGCCGGCGCGCTGCGGGGACAGGCCGTGCGGCTGGACCTTGCCGGTGTGGTGAATGCGGCGGAAGGCGTGCCGGTCGGGGTCGACGATGTTCGCCGCGGCCGCCCAGGTCTTCCATGCGCGCACGGGACAGGTGTCCGGGTTCTTGCCGTAGGGGACCGGGACGGTGCGAGGGTCGGTCTTGGAGACGGCTACGTGGACGAGGAGGCCGTTGTCGTCGTCGCGGATGTTGCGCAGACGCAGGCCGGCGAGTTCGGCGCGGCGTGCGGCGATGGCGAAGCCGAGGAGGAGCATGGCGCGGTCGCGGAGGCCGAAGATGTCGGTGCCGCAGAGGGAGACGATGCGGCGCAGGTCGTCCAGGCGCATGGCGGGGGCCTTGCCGCGGCCGCGCTCGGGCTCCTCGGCCGCCTCCGCCTTCTTGCGGTAGTCCTTCAGCAGTTCCCGGGCGGCCTTCGTCGCTTCGGGGTCGACGATGACGCCGTACTGCTGACGCAGGGTCACGGTGACGCCGGCGAGGCGGCGGTCGACGGTGGAGTAGGCGGCCTGCTTGCGGTTCCACAGGTAGTCGACGAAGGCCCGCAGCGTGCCGCGGGTGGCGGCCGTCGGCGGTATCTGGAGCTGGGCGCAGAAGGATTCCCAGACGCGCCAGTCGGCTGCGTAAGCGCGGGTGGTGTTGTCGGGGCGCTGATCGGCGGCGTGGGTGTCGGAGGCGGCGTCGAGGGCGGCGAGGCGTGCGCGAAGGTCTTCGTCGAACTGGTCCGGTAGGAGCGGCGCGGCGGAGTTGGCGGGCAGGCGCTCGGTACTCACACTCGGGCCCTTTCCTTGGCGCGCTCGTAGCGCTGGCGCGCAGCGATGAACGCCTCGTCGTTCCCTCCACGGTCCGGATGGGCGTCGGCCATAGCCGCCTTCAGCTCGGTCACGCTCGGCTGCTGCGCTTCGGCCAGGACGGGCGGGTTGAGGTAGACCGTCAGGTCGGACTCCCACCAGCCGCCCGATTTTCGGGTGACCTTGCCATCTCGTTCCAGCACGGCCCTGTCCACGAAGCGCTGTTCGTCCCGCCACTCGTGCGGGAGGTAGTAGATGCGGCGCGGCGTCTTCCTGGTGACGCGGAACTTGACGATGCGGGTGGGAGTCCAGTCAGGGCCGGACCCGTGTTCCGCCTCAATGCCGTACAGGAACTCGGTGGCCGCGATCTCGGCGCCTACGGCAGAGGTCTGAGTCATGTTCAGATTCTACCGTTGCGCTTGGTGATATGTGAGCTTATCGGGGATCACGGTTCCTGGCCCTCGTCTCTGCGCCGGCTGGCCGGGTCATGATCCGGCGCAGTGCCTCCACCAGCTCAGGTGTGGGCTCGGGGGCTTCGGCGACCCGAGCGTGAATGTGGGCGATGACGTCATCACCGAGGATCCGGCGGCGTTCTTCTGCATCCATGCCCTGCCAACGCGCCACCCGGCCGGGTGGATGCGCAGAGAGCATCCCGGGGCGGGTCCGGCGGCTTCTCGATGAGGCTGGTCTGGAAAACCCCTTGCGATCAGTTCCTTACAGACCTTAAGGTTTCTTCATGGAGAAGTCCTACGGCATCGAAGCCGCACGAGCCAAGCTCGGCGACATCGCCGACCATGTCCGCACCACCGGGCAAGTCACCGCGCTTACCCGGCACGGCCGCACCGTCGCCGTTATCGGGCCCGCACACGCCGTTCAGCCTGCCGGTAGCGTCGAAGTCCGCCTGTTCGTCGGGGACGACGACCGAACCGTCGTCCTCCCCGCCGTTCCCCGCATCGGTGAGTCGTTCCGCATCGAGACAGCCCAAGGCGATGAGACGCACTGGATCGTGACGAACGTGCAGTGGGACCTCCTGCATGACGGAGAGACCGCAGTGAACGTGATGCTCGACCCGTACGAGGACTACAGCGCATGGATCGCCGCCAACCAACCAGCCCCAAATCAGAAGTGAGGACCCATGACGACTGTGACCGCTGCCTCCGTGCTCGCGCGGCAGGTAGCCGATGACCAGGACGAGTTCGCCCGCGACGCCCGCGAGGCCGCCGACCTGCTCGGCTGGATCGCCGAACACCCTGAGGAGTCTCGCGTCCTCGGGGACCTTTCCCGGCTGTCCCAGCAGGTGACCGAGCTGGTCCGCCGCGCCGCCCGGATCAAGGCCAGCACCGAAGCGCTACGGCTGATGGAAGCCGAAGCCGGCCGCGCCACCGAGAAGTAAGGCACCGACCATGAGCGACTGGCTGGCCGACCACCCGGAGCTGGATGCGGACACCGAAGAAGAACCCGCCGACCGCTCCACCGAGAAGTGAGGACACCAACCATGCCGACACCCACCGAGCTCCGGGCCCGTGCCGCCGAGCTGGAAAGCCGGGTCCCCCCGGTCACCGCCGGGCCGCGTACCGACAACGAGCGCATGTGGCTGGAGAAAGCCGCCGCCCTCCGCGAGGAGGCCGACCGCCTGGACGCCGACCGCGTCACCGAGAAGTGAGGACACCGACATGAGCACCGAAGGACTGAACGGCGTGAAGGTCGGCGACAACCTCGTCATGGTCACCGGGAACCGGTTCCGAGACGACGAGCCTGTCACCGTGTCGCGCGTCGGCAGCAAGTACGTGTACGTGACCCTTCACGGGCAAGAGCGCAGGGAGCGCTTCGACCGCAAGACCGGCATCGAGGAAGGCCAGCGCGGTCTTCGCGCGCGGCTGCTGACGCCTGAGCAGTACGAGGAGAAGGCACAGCGCCAGGCGCTCTTCGCGCAGTTGCTCGCGGCCGGGATCGAGGTCCGGCACGACAAGCGAGCGGAGATGCCCACACAGAAGCTGCGCGCGCTGCTCGCCGTCATGACCGAGGATGCCGCCGACCGCGACACCGAGAAGTGAGGCCCGAGCCCGCGCGCAGGAGCGCCCCCGCCTGAGGCAAGCAGGCGGGGGCGCTCCTGCGCGCCAGGTTATCCCAACAGAGGCCGACTACCGCTTCTGCTCGGCCCGCCGCGCCTCCAGCTCCGCCTGGCACATCACGCACAGCGGGAATCCGCCCGACTCGTACCGGTGGCAGGACTCCTGGCACGACGCGCACGACCCCACCTGAGACGGGGCACACTCTGGGGCAGGCGGCTTCGGACGGAACGACACAGGTGTACTCACATCCGTCACGCTAAGTATGGAACTGCCCAGTCTGGCAGGACTAGGCTGCCGTTAGGCCCGGATGCCGTATCCCCCGTCGGTGTCCGGGCCGTCACATGCCCGCGGCTGCACGAGCGGCTACGGTGAAGTGCGCGCTGATGAGAGCGTCTTCGAGGTCTTCGGCGTCCAGCCGGTCTCGTACGACCTGGCGCAGCGACTCGGCCGGTTTCTGGTCGTCGCGCTCGGCAGCCGTGGTGATGCGGTTCAGCTCGGCGTCGGTGAACAGTTCCATTAGGCGGTTGGAGGAGATGTGGGGGGGGGGGCGGGGGGGGGCGGGGGCGGGGGGGGGGGGGCCGGCGGGGCCCCCCCCCCCCCCAAAAGTGTGGTGCGAGAG
>NZ_JBITFM010000033.1:0-20478 GCF_044456065.1 Streptomyces sp. NPDC051041 | reverse complement strand
CGTCATCCGCGGATTGAGCGAGGTGTACGGGTCCTGGAACACCATCTGGATGTTGCGGCGGACCGCCTTCAACGCCCGCCCGGACAACCGGGTGACGTCCTCGCCCCGGTACCGGATCGAGCCGGCCGTCGGCCGCTCCAGGCTGACCAGCAGCCTGGCCAGCGTGGACTTGCCGCAGCCGGACTCGCCGACGACGCCCAGCGTCTCGCCCCGGTGCAGGCCGAAGGAGACCCCGTCGACGGCCCTGACCGCGCCGACCCGCCTCCCGGACAGGACGCCCCGGGTGAGCGGATAGTGCTTGACCAGGCCGTCGGCCTGGAGGACCGGCTCAGCCACGGAGGCACTCCCGCCAGAAGTGACAGGCGCTTTCCCGCCCCCGGCCCACCTCGTACAGCGGGGGCACGTCGGTGCGGCACACGTCCCTCGCCAGGGGGCAGCGGGGGTGGAAGGAGCAGCCGGAGGGGATGTCCAGGAGGCTGGGCGGCAGGCCCCTGACCGCGTACAGCTCGCGGCCCTTGCGGTCCAGGCGCGGGATCGAGTCCAGCAGGCCCCGGGTGTACGGGTGGGCGGGCGCCCGGTAGAGGTCGCGCACCGGCGCGGACTCCACGATCCGGCCCGCGTACATCACCGCGATCTTGTCCGCGACGTCGGCGACCACGCCGAGGTCGTGGGTGATCAGGACCAGGCCCATGCGGTACTCGCGCCGCAGCTCCGCGAGCAGGTCCATCACCTGGGCCTGGACGGTCACGTCGAGGGCGGTGGTCGGCTCGTCGGCGATGATCAGGGCGGGTTCCAGCGCCATCGCCATGGCGATCATGATGCGCTGGCGCATACCGCCGGAGAACTGGTGCGGGTAGTCGCGGACCCGCCGGCGGGCGGCCGGGATCCGCACCCGGTCCATCAGCTCGACGGCCTTCGCCCGCGCGTCCCTGCGCGACATGCCGCGGTGCACGGTGAACATCTCGCCGAGCTGGTCGCCGACGGTCAGGACGGGGTTCAGGGACGACAGCGCGTCCTGGAAGATCATCGCCAGTTCGGCGCCGCGGACCCGGCGCCGCTCGCCCTCCCCCAGTTTCAGCAGGTCCCGGCCCCGGAACAGCACCTCGCCGCCCGTGATCCGCCCCGGCGGCGTGTCGAGGATGCCCATGACGGCCTGCGCGGTGACCGACTTGCCGGACCCGGACTCGCCGAGCACGGCCAGGGTCTCGCCCGCGTCCACACCGCAGGTGACGCCGTTGACGGCGTGGGCGACGCCGTCCCGGGTGTGGAACTCCACGCGCAGGTCGCGCACGTCGAGCAGCATGGCGGCGGCTCACCTCAGCTTCGGGTCGAGGGCGTCGCGCACGGCGTCGCCGAGCATGATGAACGCGAGGACGGTCAGCGCCAGCGCGCCGGAGGGCCACAGCAGCGCGTGCGGGGCGTTGCGGACGTGGGGCGAGGCGGCGGAGATGTCGATGCCCCAGGAGACGTGGGGCGGCCGCAGCCCGACCCCGAGGTACGACAGGGTCGCCTCCAGCGCGATGTACGTGCCGAGCGCGATGGTCGCCACGACGATCACCGGCGCGACGGCGTTGGGCGCGATGTGCCGCAGCAGCAGCCGGGAGTTCGAGGCGCCGAGGGCGCGGGCGGCCTGGACGTAGTCGTTCTGCCGGGCGGCGATGACGGCGCCGCGGGCGACCCGGGAGATCTGCGGCCAGCCGAGCAGCACCATGAACCCGACCACCGGCCAGACGGTGTCGCCGGCGACGACGGAGAGCAGCACCAGGCCGCCGAGGACGACCGGGATCGCGAAGAAGACGTCGGTGACCCGGGACAGGACCGCGTCCCCCATCCCGCCGAAGAACCCGGCGAGCCCGCCCAGCGCGCCCCCCAGGACCGCCACGCCCAGCGTGGCGCAGACGCCGACGGTGACCGAGGTGCGGGCGCCGTACACGGTGCGCGTGTAGACGTCGCAGCCCTGGCCGTCGTAGCCGAAGGGGTGGCCGGGTCCGGGACCCTGCTGTGCCCTGGCGAGGTCGCACGCGAGGGGGTTGCCGGAGGCGATCAGCGACGGCCGCAGCGAGATGACGACCAGGAAGCAGATCACCAGGGCGGAGAGCAGGAAGACGGGGTCGCGGCGCAGGTCGTGCCAGGCGTCGGACCACAGGCTGCGGGGCCCGCCCGCGGGACTCGCGCCCTCCGGGCCGGTGGCGCCTCCCGGGCCGGGAGGAGTCCGCGGGCCGGAGGGGGCCTCGGGGCCGGAAGAGGTCTTGGAGCTGGAAGGGGCCCTGGGGCCGGAGGGCGCCTCGGGGCCGGAGGGGGTCTTCCGCGGGATCGTCGCCTCGCTCGCCGTGAGGTCCGTCCGGCCGCCCGGGCCCGCCCCGGCGGCCGTGCGCTGCGGATCACCGGGCTGCTCAGGCATAGCGGATCCTCGGGTCGAGCACGGCGTACAGGAGGTCGACGAGCAGGTTGGCGACCAGGAAGACCAGCACCAGGACGGTGACGAAGCCGACGACGGTCTGGGTGTTCTGGCGCAGGATGCCCTGGTAGAGCTGGTAGCCGACGCCCTGGATGTTGAAGATCCGCTCGGTGACGATGGCGCCGCCCATCAGCGCGCCGACGTCCGTGCCGATGAAGGTGACCACGGGGATGAGGGAGTTGCGCAGCAGGTGCCGGGTGACGACCCGGTGGCGCGGCAGGCCCTTGGCGATCGCCGTGCGGACGTGGTCGGAGCGCAGGTTCTCCGCGATCGAGGTGCGGGTCAGCCGGGTCACGTAGGCCAGGGAGACGGCCGCCAGGACCAGTCCGGGCAGGATCAGTTCGCCGAGGGGGGCCCGGGGGGACACCGACGGTCTGATCCAGCCCCACTCGACGCCGAGCAGCAGCTGGAGCAGCAGGCCGGTGACGAAGGTCGGGACGGAGATGACGACCAGGGTGGCCAGCAGCACCGCGGTGTCGACCGGCCGGCCGCGGCGCAGGCCGGTGACGACGCCCAGCGTGACGCCGACGACGACCTCGAAGAGGACCGCCACGGCCGTCAGCCGGACGGTGACGGGGAACGCCGTCGCCATCAGCTCGGCGACCGGCCGGCCGTTGAAGGCGGTGCCGAAGTCGCCGGTGAAGACGTTGCCCAGGTAGGTCAGGTACTGCTGCCAGACCGGCTGGTCGAGGCCGAACTCCCGCCGGAGCCGGGCGGCCGTCGCCGGGTCGCACTCCCGCTCGCCGCACAGGCCCGCGACGGGGTCGCCCATCACGTGCACCATCAGGAAGATCAGCAGGGTGGCCCCGGCGAAGACCGGGACCATCTGCAGCAGGCGGCGGACGACGTACCCTCCCACGGGGCCGCCTCAGCCGACCCTGATCTGGTCGTAGACGGGGACGCTGAAGGGGTTGAGCCGCACGTCCGACAGCCGCTCCGAGTAGCCGGCGCTGCCGTTCTGGTACCAGAGCGGGATGGCGGCCATGGTGTCCCGGACGACCTCCTCGGCCTGCCGGAAGAGGTCCACGGCCCGGGCCGCGTCGGTCTCGGCGTTGGCCCGGTCGACGAGGTCGTCGAACTTCCGGTTCGACCACTTGCCGTCGTTGGAGGAGGCGTCGGTGTAGTACAGCGGCTGCAGGAAGTTCTGGACCAGCGGGTAGTCCATCTGCCAGCCGGCGCGGAACGGGCCGGGCATCTTCCGGTCGGCGATCCGGCCGCGGAAGTCGGCGAAGGTGCCGACCGGGTCGCCGACGCAGGCCCGGTCGTCGCCGAGCACGTGGTTGACGGAGTGGCAGACCGCGTCGACCCACTGCCGGTGCGAGCCGGTGTCCGCGTTGTACGTGATCCTGATCCGGCCGCCCGGCAGCCCGCCGCCCTCCGCGATCAGCCGCCTGGCCTCCTCGGGCCGGTACGTGCAGGCCCGTCCGCACAGGCCCTCGCGGTAGCCGCCGGCCTCGCCGAGGACCGGGGAGGTCCAGTCGGTGGCCGGGGTGCGGGTCCGGTGGAAGATCGTCTCGGTGATCCGGCGGCGGTCGATCGCCATGGACAAGCCCTTGCGGACCTTCTCCATGCCGCTCCTGTTCCAGGCGCGGTCGTAGAACGGGAAGGCGAGCGTCTGGAGGACGCCGGCCGGGGTGTTGAGGTAGCGGTCGCCCAGGTCGCCGCGGACGTTCCTCAGCTGGGCGGCCGGGATGTCGTCGACGAGGTCGAGGTTGCCCGCCATCAGGTCCGTGTAGGCGGTGTTGTTGTCGGTGTAGACCTTCAGGTCGACCCCGCCGTTGCGGGCCTTGTCGTCCCCGGGGTACTCCGCCCACCGGCGCAGGGCCATCCGGGAGCCCCTGACGTAGGACTCGACCAGGTACGGGCCGTTGCCGACCGGTTTCTCCAGCCAGGCGTCGTGGTCGTCGAAGAACGCCCGGGGCAGCGGGGCGAAGGCGGGGTAGCCGAGGGTGTCGGGGAAGCCGGAGAACTTCTGGCGGAGCCGGACGGTGAAGGTGCGCTCGCCGGTGACCTTCAGCCCGGAGAGCGTCTCGGCCCGCTGCCGGCCGCCGCCTTGCGGGTGCACCTCGTCGTAGCCGTCGATGTAGGCGAAGAAGTAGGCGTTGCGCTGGTTGTTCCGCAGGTTCGCGCCGTAGTTCCAGGCGTCCACGAAGGACCGGGCGGTGACCTTCTCGCCGTTGCTGAACGTCCAGCCGTCCTTGACGGTGACGGTGAAGTTCCGCGAGTCGGTCGTCTCGATCCGCTCGGCGAGCATGTTCTCGGCCTCGCCGGTGCGCGGGTCGTACCGCTTCAGGTTCCGGAAGATCATGTCGAGGACCTTGCCGCCCTGGACCTCGTTGGTGTTGGCCGGCTCCAGGGGGTTCGGCGGGTCGCCCCAGGAGGAGCTGAGCACTCCGCCGCCGGGGTCCCCGCTGCCGCCGTCGCCGCCGCAGGCCGTCGCCGTGAGGGCGAGCGCCATCGCGCACCCGGCCCACCGGGCGTGCCTGGTTCCACGCATGGCGTGCCTCCTCCGTGATGCGCCGGGGCGTCGGTCCCTCATCGCCACTATCCACCGGAAAACCGCATACCACTCATTCATCTCGTCCGTCCGGGGCGTCCGTCCCCCGTCCGGCGGC
Source organism: Streptomyces sp. NPDC051041 (assembly GCF_044456065.1). Taxonomy (NCBI): domain Bacteria; kingdom Bacillati; phylum Actinomycetota; class Actinomycetes; order Kitasatosporales; family Streptomycetaceae; genus Streptomyces; species Streptomyces sp. NPDC051041. Next base: position 15,405 of record NZ_JBITFM010000033.1, on the reverse strand, counting down.
ACCCGGCCGGACAGGCGGGCCGACGGCGCCGCCGGCCCGCCACCAGCGGCGCTTCACCGGTCTGGACCACTGGTTCCTCCGCCCCGTCAACTCCACTGTTTTCGCAGGCCACATGGGATACGAGGCCCCGTTGACGCGTGCCGGGGGCGCTGATAGACACACTCATCAACCCAGGCGCCGTGTGAACGATGACGCGAGGTCGGAACACATGAGCAGACCAGATCAGCACGGCACAGGAAGCGCGGTCCCCCGGCTGGCCGCCGCCGCGGGCATCGCCGCCCTGACCCTCACGGCCGTCGTGGCCCCCGGGCAGGCGGCCCGGGCCGACGGCGACAAGAAGGTCCTCACCGTCGCGGTCGCGCAGAGCGTCGACTCGCTGAGCCCGTTCCTGGCGACCCGTCTGGTCAGCACCAGCATCAACCGGCTGATGTACGAGTACCTGACCGACTACGACGTCGAGGACGCCCGCCCGGTCCCGGGCCTGGCCACCCGCTGGGAGACGTCCGCCGACAAGCTCACCTGGACCTACACGATCCGCTCCGACGCCCGCTGGTCGGACGGCCGCAGGATCACCGCCGAGGACGCGGCCTGGACGTTCAACACGATGATGACCGACGAGGCCGCGGCCACCGCGAACGGCAGCTTCGTCGCCAACTTCGCGAAGGTGACCGCCCCCAGCCCCACCGAGCTGGTCGTCCGGCTGAACAAGCCGCAGGCCACGATGACCGCCCCCGACGTGCCGATCGTGCCCAAGCACGTGTGGGAGAAGGTCGGTGACTTCTCGGCGTTCCACAACGACGAGCACTTCCCCGCCGTCGGCAGCGGCCCGTTCGTCCTCACCGGCTACCGGCCCGACAGCTACGTGCGGCTGAAGGCCAACGACCGGTTCTGGCGCGGGGCGCCCAAGTTCGACGAGCTGGTCTTCCGCTACTACAAGGACCAGGACGCCGCGGTGGCCGCCCTGCGCAAGGGCGAGGTCTCCTTCGTGGCCGGCTCGCCCTCCCTGACGCCCGCCCAGGCCGACTCCCTGAAGGGCCAGGAGAACATCGAGGTCAACGACGCGCCCGGCCGCCGCTTCCACGCCCTCGCCGTCAACCCCGGCGCCCGGGCCCGGAACGGGGAGCGGTTCGGCGACGGCCACCCCTCGCTGCTCGACCGGCGGGTGCGGCACGCGCTGTTCCGGGCCGTCGACCGCGAGGCCCTCGTCGACAAGGTCTTCCAGGGCCACGCGGCCGAGGGCGCCGGGTACATCCCGCCGCGCTTCTCCCGGTACTTCTGGAAACCGTCGAAGGAGCAGGAGCTCACCTACGACCCCGCCGCGGCGGCCCGGCTCCTGGACGAGGCCGGGTACCGGCGGAACGGCGCGGGCAAGCGCGTCGGCAAGGACGGCAGGCCCCTCACCTACCGCGTCCTGTGCCACGCCACCGACCCCAACGACAAGGCGGTCGGCCAGTACCTGAAGGAGTGGTGGGGCCGGCTCGGCATCGGTGTCCGGCTCGACTGCCTGGACAACGTCAGCGACCCCTGGCTCGCGGGCACCTACGACCTCGCCTTCGACGGCTGGTCCGTCAACCCCGACCCGGACTTCGTGCTCTCCCTGCACACCTGCGCGGCCCTGCCCGCCACCCCCGAGGACACCGGCGCCACCGACAACTTCATCTGCGACCGGACCTACGACGAGCTGTACGCCCGCCAGCTCGCCGAGTACGACCCGGACAAGCGGGCCGCCCTCGTCAAGCAGCTCCAGTCCCGGCTGTACGACCTCGGCTACATGAACGTCATGGCGTACCCGAACGCCGTGGAGGCCTACCGCACCGACCAGATCGCCTCCATCGAGACGATGCCGAAGGCCGCCGGCAACATCTACGGCCAGGACGGCTACTGGAGCTGGTGGTCGGCGGTCCCGGCCGACTCCGGCGGCTCCGGGGGCGGGGCCGGCCCGGCGGCCGTGATCACCGGCATCGTCGCGGGCGTCGTCCTGCTCGCGGGCGCCGGCGTCGTCCTGGCGGCGCGGCGGCGGGCCGGCGCCGAGGACCGCGAGTAGCCGATGGACCGGTCAGCTCCGCACACCGGGGGCCGCGGATGAGCGCCGGCGCGTCCCCCGCACCGGCCGCCGAGGCCGCGCCCGCGCCCCGGGGGCCGCGGGCCCGCACGGCCGCCGCGTACCTGCGCTACGGGGCCGGGAAGGCGGGCGGCGCGGCCGTCTCCCTGGTCGCCGTCCTCGTCACCGGGTTCTTCCTGTTCCGGCTGATCCCGGGCGACCCGGTGAAGACGATGACCGGCGGGCGCCCGGTGTCGGCCGAGCAGCTGGCCGCCTACCGCAGGGAGTTCGGGCTCGACCTGCCGCTGTGGCGGCAGTTCACGGACTACTGCGGCAAGGCGTTCACCGGGGACCTCGGCACCTCCTACCAGTTCCGGGCGCCGGTCACCGAGAAGATCGCCGAGGCGCTGCCGAACACCCTGCTGCTCACCGGCACCGCGTTCGTGCTGTACACCGTGGTCGGCGTCGCCCTCGGCACCCGCTCCGCCTGGCGGCACGGCGGGCTCGGGGACCGGCTGAACACCGGTCTGGCGCTGACCCTGTACTCCGTGCCGTCGTTCTGGCTGGGCCTGCTGCTGATCATCGTGTTCTCGGTCGGGGCCGGCCCGGTCCCCGGGCTGTTCCCGACCGGCGGCATGGAGTCCGGCGGCGAGGAGGGCCTCGCGCGCGTCCTCGACGTCGCCCACCACCTGGTCCTGCCCGTGCTCACGCTGGTCGCCGTCGAGTACGGGCAGACGCTGCTGGTCGCCCGGTCGGCGCTGCTGGACGAGATGGGCGGCGACTATCTGACGACCGCGCGCGCCAAAGGGCTCAGGGACGACCTGGTGCGGCGCCGGCACGCCGTGCCGAACGCGCTGCTGCCGACCGTGACGCTGGTCTTCGTCAACCTGGGCCGGACGGTCGCGGGCGTGATCCTCGTCGAGACGGTGTTCTCCTGGCCCGGCCTCGGCGGCCTGTTCTACCAGGCGCTGAGCGTGCCCGACCTGCCACTGGTGCAGGGCCTGTTCCTCTTCTTCGCCTCGGCGGTGATCCTCATGAACACCCTGGCCGACCTGGTCTATCCGCTGCTCGACCCCCGGGTGGGCCGATGACGGCCGGCGCCGCGGCGCACCCGACGCCGCGCCGGCTCGCCCGGCAGCGCCGCCGCCGGGCCGCCGTACGGTTCTGGCGGCGCTACCGCGCCCACCGCGCCGGGCCGGCCGGGCTGGCCGTGCTCGCCCTGTTCGCGCTGGTCGCGCTGACCGCGCCGCTGACGGTCGGCTCCGACGTGACCGGCGTGACCGACGCGCCGGGCCGGCCGCTGCAGAGCCCGAGCGGGGAGTTCCCCCTGGGAACCGACCGGTTCGGGCGCGACGTGCTGGGGCTGGTGGTGTGGGGGTCGCGGGTGTCGCTGCTGGTGGGGCTGCTCGCGGCGGTGCTGTCGGTGGTGATCGGCGCGGTGGTCGGCATCACCGCCGGGCACTTCCGCGGGGCGTACGCGACCGTGGCGATGCGGGTCACCGACTGGTTCCTGGTGATGCCGACACTGGTGCTGGCCATCGCGCTCGCCACGGTCATGTCCCGCTCGCTGGGGACGGTGATCCTGGCCATCGGCGTCACCACGTGGCCGACCACGGCCCGGCTGGTGCGGGCGCAGACGCTGGCGGTGGAGGCGCGGCCGTACGTCGAACGCGCCCGGGCGCTCGGCGGCGGGCACGGGCACGTCATGGCCCGGCACGTGCTGCCCAACGTGATGCCGCTGGTGCTGGCGCAGACCACGCTGATGGTGTCCGCCGCCATTCTGGCGGAGACCACGCTGGCCTTCCTCGGGCTCGGCGATCCGACGGTGGTCTCCTGGGGCGGGCTGCTGCAGGACGCGCGGGAGGCGGGCGCGGTCAGCGCCGGCCACTGGTGGTACCTGGTGCCGCCGGGCGTCGCCGTCGCGGCGGTCGCGCTGGCGTTCACGCTGTGCGGGCGCGCGGTGGAGTCGGCCCTCGACCCGAGACTGGGGGTGGCCCGTTGACGCTGCTGGAGGTGGAGAACCTCACGGTGACGTATCCGGGCGGGGCGGCCGCGGTACGGGGCGTGGACCTGTCCCTGGCGGCCGGCCGCAAGCTGGGCGTCGCGGGCGAGTCGGGCTGCGGCAAGTCCACGCTGGCGCTCGCCCTGCTGCGGCTGCTGCCGGCCGGGACGCGGATCGGCGGGCGGGTCCTGCTGGACGGCGAGGACGTGCTGACGATGCGGTGGGGCCGGCTGCGGGCGGTCCGCTGGGCCGGGGCCTCGATCGTCTTCCAGGGGGCGATGCACTCCCTGAACCCCGTGCACCGCGTCGGCGACCAGATCGCCGAGCCGGTCCTGCTGCACCGCCGGGAGACCCCCGCCGGGGCGCGCAGACGGGCGGGCGAGCTGCTGGAGCAGGTGGGGCTGCCGGCGGCGCGGGCGTCGGCGTACCCGCACCAGCTGTCCGGCGGGCAGCGGCAGCGCGTGATGATCGCGATGGCGCTGGCCTGCGCGCCGCGGCTGATCGTCGCGGACGAGCCGACCACCGCGCTGGACGTGATGGTCCAGGCGCAGATCCTGCGGCTGATCGAGCGGCTGGTCGCCGAACAGGACCTCGGACTGATCATGATCAGTCACGATCTGGCGGTCCTCGCCGACACCTGCGACCGGCTGGCGGTGATGTACGCGGGCCGGGTGGTCGAGGAGGGCCCGGCCCGGGCGGTGTACGAGGACGCCCGGCACCCGTACGCCCGGGCCCTGTCGGCGGCGTTCCCGCGCATCGGCGACCCGGCCTCCCGGTTCGCCCCGCGCGGCCTGCCGGGCGACCCGCCGGACCCGTCCGCGGTGCCGCCGGGCTGCGCGTTCCACCCGCGCTGTCCGGTGGCGCTGGAGCGCTGCGGCACGGACGACCAGCCGCTGCGCCGGGCGGCGCCGGACCGGCGGGCGGCCTGCGTGCACGTGGGCGCGGCGGCCGCCGCGCCGGCCGAGGACCCCGGGAGCGCCTCATGACGACACCCGCACCGCTGCTCAGCGCGCGGGCGCTGCGCGTGACGTACCCCGGCCGGCACGGCGGCCCGCCCGTGCGGGCGGTGGACGGCGTCGACCTTGACGTCCGGCCCGGCGAGATCGTGGCGCTGGTCGGCGAGTCGGGCTGCGGCAAGACGACGCTGGCCCGCGCGCTGCTGGGCCTGGTGCGGCCGGCGGCGGGCGGCGTCGGCTTCGCCGGGCGGCCGCTGACGTACACCTCGCGCGCCCTGAAGGCGTACCGCGGGCGGGCCCAGCTGGTCCTCCAGGACCCGAGCGGCTCGCTGAACCCGCGGCACACGGTGTACGACGCGGTGGCCGAGGGCCTGCGCATCCACCGCCGCGGCGGCGACGAGCGGGCGGCGGTCGCCGGGGCCCTGGCCCGCGCGGGCCTGCGCCCGCCCGAGCGGTTCTTCCTGCGCCATCCGCACGAGCTGTCCGGCGGCCAGCGCCAGCGCGTCGTCATCGCGGGCGCGCTGGCGCTGGAGCCCGAACTCCTCGTCGCCGACGAGCCGGTGGCCTCCCTGGACGCCTCCGTGCGCGGCGAGATCCTGGCCCTGCTGCTGCGGCTGCGCGACGAGCTGGGCCTGGCCGCGCTGGTGGTCACCCACGACCTGGGACTGGCGTGGAACATCGCGGACCGGGTGGCGGTGATGTACCTGGGCCGCATCGTGGAGACGGGCCCGGTCGAGCAGGTCCTGACGGCGCCCCGCCACCCGTACACCCGGGCCCTGCTGTCGGTGCTGCCGGAGGCGCCCGGCGACCCGGTGGTGCTGTCCGGCGAACCCCCGGACCCCTCCCGCATCCCCGGCGGCTGCCGCTTCCGGCCCCGCTGCCCCGTCCTGGCGAGCGGCGAGGCGGAACGGGCGGGGGTCGCGGACGCGTGCCGCACCCAGGACCCGGCGGTGCTGAGCGGGAACGCCACGGCCCAGGTGGCGTGTCACCTGGCGCACGGGGACGACGGCAGCTGACTCGGCCGGTCCTCCGCCGCCTCGCGCCGCCCGCCTCCCGAAGCCGCCGCGGCCCCCGGTGCGGGCCGCGCCGCCCCTCCGCCGCCTGTCATCGCGGGAACACTCAATGTGACGTAAATCCCGCTGCGCTACGTAACGGTGATCCCTTATGGGAATCTTTACCACCTTTATCGATGCTGTGTGTATCCCTGCACCGACAGCATCATTTCCTTGTCGAAACTTCGATCGAGGGGGATGTGATGGAGATTCGCCATCTGGTGACCTTTCAGAAGGTCGCGACGCTGTTAAGTTTCACTCGGGCTGCGGAAGAGCTCAGTTATGCGCAATCGAGCGTGACGACACAGATCCGCGCGCTGGAGGCCTCGCTGGGGGTGGAGCTCTTCGACCGGCTCGGCGGGCGGATCCGGCTGACGTCCGCCGGGGAGAAGCTTCTGGAGTACGCCGAGCAGATCCTGGCACTGACCGAGGCCGCGCGCGCGGATGTCGTCGGCGGGGACGGCCCGTCGGGCACCCTGGTCATCGGCACGATGGAGAGCATCACCTCCTACCGGATGCCGCCGCTGCTGGAGTTCTTCCACCACCGCTATCCGAAACTGCAGCTCTCCCTGAGGCCGAGCTTGTGCGCCGAGACCTGCCACGCGCTGCGCCAGGGAAGTTTCGACATCGGCTTCCTCATGGAGCAGCGGACCGTGCAGCAGGGACTGGAGACCGTGGTGCTGGCCGAGGAGCCGTTGGTGCTCGTCGCGGCTCCCGACCACCCGTTGGCCCGGCAGGAGGAACTGTCGCTCGACGACCTCCGGTCGGCGTCCATCCTGGCGACCGAGTCCGGATGCGCCTACCGCGACCTGTTCGAGGAAGAACTGCGGGGCGCGGAGACCATGCCGTTCCTGGAATTCGGAACCATAGAGGCGATCAAGAGAGGGGTGATCTCCGGGCTGGGAATCGCGCTGCTTCCCGCCGTGACCGTGACCAGGGAACTGGAGGCCGGCGAGATGACGGCGCTGCCCTGGAAGGCCCCGTTCTCCGTCTACACGCAGCTGGCCTGGCGCAGCAGCAGGCGCCTGTCACGGGAGCTGAAACTGTTCATCGACCAGGCGGTGCGGCTGATGCAGGAGGACGTGCCGCTGGCCAAGTCGGGCTGACCCGGCGGGGCAGGGGGTCAGGCGGCCAGCGCTTCGGGGGCGAAGACGGAGATCCGGTCGGTGACGTCGTCGGGCACCCGTCTCCTCACCGCCCGCGGCTCCTCGGGGGTACCGATGTACAGCCAGCCCAGCAGGCGTTCCGTCGGCCGCAGCCCGAGCAGACGGCGGACCTGCGGGGATTCGGTGAGCTCGCCGGTGCGCCAGATGCTCCCGAAGCCGCGTGCGTGCAGCAGCAGCGTCAGGCAGCCGGCCATGGCGCTGGTGGCGGCCAGCTGTTCCCACTCCGGTACGCGGTGATCGGGCACGGGTGCGAACACCAGGGTGGCCAGCAGGGGCGCCCGGTTGGCCTTGGCCCGCATCCGTGCCCGCCGGACGGCGGGGGCGGAGCACGCGTCGGCGAAGCAGTGGCCGAGGGCGTCGCGTCCTTCACCGCGTACCAGGACCCACCGCCAGGGACGGAGCCTGCCGTGGTCGGGCGCTGTGGCGGCGGCCCTGAGCAGGTAGGCGAATTCCTCGTCTCCGGGGGCCGGTTCGACGAGTCTGCGTTCGCTGCGGCGGCTCAGTACGGCCGTCATGACGTCCATGGACTTCCTCCTGGGTGGTTCCTGTTCGCTCGAGGGTGCTGTTCGGGGGGCACACGGGCGGGGCGGGGGCCGTGGAACGCCCCCGCCCCGTCGGATGGATCAGTGGTGGACGCGGCGGTCGCCAGCGGTCTGCCGGTAGCGGATGGACCACTGGTTGCGGCGCACGTAGGTCCGCTGCAGCCAGCGGTCGGCACCGTCGTAGCGGGCGGTGAACGGGGTGCGGGCGTGCAGCCCCTTGCGGTTGTTGATCAGGAGCGCTTCACCGGGGCGAAGGTGGACCCGGTGGGCGGTCTCGCGGCAGGCGGCCTGGAGACGGTCCAGGGCTGCTTCGGCAGCGGTGGTCATGGCGCGTACGCCGTTGGCGGAGGAGGAGATCTCGGGGAACTCCTCGGGCCCGCTGATCATGGCGACCGGATCGGAGAGGACCTCCCGTCCGCCGGCCACGTCCCGCACGTAGCTGCCGGGGGCGTTGAGCCGGAACAGCGGGCTGCGCAGCAGCTCCAGGGTGCGGGAGTCGAGGACACGGACGATGTCCCGGGCGTCCGCGTAGTGGGTGGCGGCGATGCCCTCGTGGTCGGAGCGCAGGCAGCTGAGGACCAGGAAGTCGGGGTTGCTGACGTCGTAGCGTCCGATGGTGTCGTGAACGATGTCGTTGTGGAAGTTGAGGAAGACGGTCGAGCCCTGGTTGGTCTGGGTCGTCGCGCCGCCCTCGACGGGTATGACGTCGTGGACGAGCTGTCCGTTCTTCTCGGTGAGGAAGCCGACGGGCTCGCCGAGCAGGCCCGAGAGGCCGAGCAGGACCCCTTCGGCGACGAATGTCTTCTTGTCGGTGGCCGGACCACCGCCCACCGGGGTGGCGGGCAGCTCCGCGTCGGTGGGCAGGTTGCGCACGTAGCCGACGCCGGGAGCGTCGTTGTGACGGCCGAAGTCGAGGATCTGCTGCAGCAGTCCGAGCGGCAGGGTGGCGAAGATCTGGTGGTACCGCGCCATGGCCCGGTCGATGTCCAGGGTGGGGTCGGGCTCGGCCGCGAGCGCTCGTCCGATGGAGTCCCGGACGGAGTCGGGCAGGTCGATCAGTCCCAGGGTCTGCGGCGTCCGGGTGGTGGTCTCGGTGCTGATCGCGGTCATGTGAGGGCTCCTTTCGGTGGGACGGTTCAGACGGCTCGGATGCCGGCGAAGGGCTCGGGCAGTTCGTCGTGGAGCTTCTGGGAGAGCCGGCGGGCCTGCTCGGCGTCGGCCACGACATGGGTGGTCGCCCGGCTGCCGACGATCTCGGTGACGGGGATGCCCAGGACGCGGGCCTGCGGCAGGTCGTGGGTGCGGTGGAAGCGTTCGATGTCCAGGTAGCCGCCGACGACCATGAGGTGCGGTCCGTCCTCCAGCCGTACGGTGTCGATCCCCTCGGCGTGGAAGACGCTGTGCGCCCGGTCGGCTTGGGCCTCGGTGGCGTAGCCGATGACCCGGGACCTGGTGTTGAGTACGACGCTGGCGGACGGGCTGCCCTCCCTGCTGATGACCGTGCCCGAGGAGAAGGGGGGCCGGTTGAGGCGGCAGACCAGGGTGATGCCGTGCTGCCGGGCGGTCCGCACCGACCTGCGGTGCAGGACCTTCGCTCCGTACAGCGACATCAGGGCGGCGGTGTCGTAGGTGACCTCGGGGAGCGGACGGGCGCCGCTGACCGTGTTCGGGTCCGCGCTGTAGATGCCGTCGACATCCGAGTGGATCTCGCAGCGTCCGGCGTCGAGTGCCGCGGCGACGAGGACGGCCGACAGGTCGGAACTGTTCTTGCCGAGCCAGGTGGGGCGGCCGTGCCGGTCGACGGCCTGGCCGCCGGGGATGACGACGACCTGGTGCTCGGCGAGGGCTTCCCGCAGCGGAGCGGCGCTCGACCGCTCCACCTTGGCCCACATGAACGTGCTGTCGGTGACGAGGCCCTGCTGGTGGCCGGCGAGCACGGTGGCCGTGAGCCCGGCCCGGTGCAGGGCGGTGCACAGGAGGTGGGCGCTGATGGTGTCGGCGAGGGTGAGGAGTCCGGCGACGGTGGCTTCCTCGGGCTGCTCGTTGGCCTCGTGCAGCATGCCGCGCAGCTTCTCGGTCTCCCCGGGCATGGCGCTGACCACGACAGCCATCGGGCGTCGTTCGTCCTCGATCCGCTGCCGCAGGGCCGCGGCGAGGTCGGTGTAGGCCTGCACGGTGGGGAAGGTGGAGCCTCCGAACTTCAGGACGACGGGCGCGGTCACAGCACACCTCGCCGGGTGAGCGCCTCGGCGATCTGCAGCGCGTTGAGCGCGGCGCCGATGCGCACGTTGTCGGCGACGATCCACAGCCAGAAACCGCGGGGATTGTGGCGGGCCACGCGGATGCGGCCGACGTGGACCCGGTTCGGGTCGTCGACGGTGCGGGGGGTGGGGAAGGAACCCGCGGTGGCGGGGTCGTGGACGGTGACCTCGGGCTGATCGGCCAGCAGGCGGACGAGCTCGTCGCGGTCGACGGGGTTGTGGCACTCGATCCAGGCCGCCTCGGAGTGGCTGTTGATCACGGGGACGCGCACGCAGGTGGTGGTGACGTCGAGGTGCGGCAGTCCGAGGATCTTGCGGGACTCCTGGAGCATCTTCTGCTCTTCGAAGGTGAAGCCGTCGTCCAGGAGGCGGTCGATGCTCGGGATGACGTCGAAGGCGAGGGACGGGGTGAAGGTACCGGTGACGCCGGCGCTGTCGGGATCGTCGAGCACGGTGCGGGTGGCGGCGCGCAGTTCCTCGATGCCGGAGTAGCCGGCGCCCGACGCCGCCTGGTAGGTGCTGACCACGGCCTGGCGTATGCCCCAGCGCTCCTGGACGGGCTTGAGCAGCCGGACCAGCGGGATGGTGGAGCAGTTCGGGTTGGCGATGACGCCGCTGGCCGGGCGGGAGCCGAGTTCGTGAGCGTTGACCTGGGGGACGACGAGAGGGGTGTCCGGGTCCATCCGGAAGGCGCTGGTGTTGTCGATGACCAGGGCTCCCTGCGCAACGGCCTTGGGCACGAAGGTGGTGCTCACGCGGGCGCCGGCGGAGAAGAAGGCGACGTCGACGTCCGAGAAGTCGAAGCCGTCCAGGTTCTGCACGCGGTAGGGGCGTCCCTCCACGGCCACCTCGCGCCCGGCCGAGCGGGCCGAGGCGACCAGGTGCAGGTCACCGTAGCGGAAGCCGCGTTCCTCGATGAGCTGCAGGAGGGTGGTACCGACCACTCCGGTGGCACCGACCAGGGCGATGCGCGGTGCGTCGGAAGCGGGGACACGGGGCATGGCAGCGGGTTTCCCTTCAGACGGTGGTGCTCTTGCGGGGGACCGGGACCGACTGTGTCCGGGCGGCGGGGCGCAGGCGTGGGTGCCACCCGAGGCTGATGCCGAGGGAGGCGGCCACGATGAGCGGGATGCCCAGCGCCTGGGTCCAGGTGACGTGGTGTCCGTACACGGCCCAGTCGCAGACCATGGCGGCGGCCGGGTAGACGAAGGCCAGTACGGCGATCTTCGAGGTGGGCAGCTTCTGGTACGACGAGTACATCAGGACGTACATGACGCCGGTGTGGAGGAAGCCGAGGCCGACGAGCCAGCCCCAGCCGGCGCCGAGGTGCGCGCTCTGGCCCAGCTGGGTGAAGGGCAGCAGCAGCGGGATGCCGAGCAGCACCTGCACCAGCGCGACCAGGTGGGGCTTCACCCCCGTCACACGCTTGGTGATGATCGTCGACAGACCGTAGAAGAGGGCGGCCAGCAGGGCGTATCCGAGGCCCACCAAGTAGGTGCTGCCGCCGGTGAAGTCGGATGCCGACACGCCGGCGACGAGAACGAGCCCGAGGAAGGCGACGAGCAGCCATCCCGCCTTGTGGGCGGTGATGCGGTCCTTGAACAGCAGGGCGCCGAGGAGCACCACGAAGAACGGCTGGGTGTGGTAGACGACGGTGGCCACCGAGATGGACGTCGAGCCGTAGGACTCGAAGAGGAACGCCCAGTTGAACACGATGAACACGCCGCCGAGCGCGGCCAGACCGAGCTTCTTCGGGGTGAAGCCGTGGTCTTTGAAGAAGCCCCGGACCAGGCAGTACAGGCCGAGGAAGAGGGTGCCGAAGACGCACCGGTAGAAGACCACGTTGAACGGCGAGGCGCCGGATTCGACGACGAAGACGCCGATGGTGCCGGAGAGCAGCATGGCCGCCGTCAGTTCGATCGCTCCACGCGTCTCCCGAGGCATGGAAGATTGTGATGTGTTCATGTCATACTCCTGATCCGAGAGAACCCCGTCTTCGCGGTGTCCGGGCTGGAGGCCGGGGCGGGGTGGGTCGGCGTGCCGGCCGGCAGCGCGACGGCGGTCCGCGTCGTCCGCTCCGGGAATCCGGCCTACGAGAAAGCTACGAGCTGGGGCGGGACCCGGTCCACAGCCCGCTGGGCAACGAAACCGATGCCCGCATCAAGGCTGTCGATGACAGGCGCGAGCGGACGGCGTCAGTGCAGGGGCAGGGGGTAGTGCAGGCCGCCGTCGGCCCAGGCCGCGTTCGGGCCGCGGCTCACGTCCAGGCCGGAGGCCGCGCCCAGATTACGTTCGTAGACGTCGCCGTAGGTGCCGACGGCGTCGAGAACGCGGAGGGCCCAGTCCTCGTCCAGCCCCAGCGCCGGGCCGTGCCGGCCGGCCAGCGCGGCGGCGGTGTACGCCGCCTGATGCGAGCCGCTCTCGTGCACGGCATGTTCCGCGGCGAAGAGGAACTGCAGCACCCAGCGGCACACCCGGAACCAGACCGGGTCGTCGTCGCGGACGGCGAGCGCCATGGGCTCGCGGGAGATGGCGGCTTCCAGCACGGTGTGGTCCGACGGGCGGGGAAGCGCGGCGCGGGCTCCGGCCAGCGCTATGCGGTCCAGGACGTATGCCGCGCACGCACCGCTCGCGTAACCGGCCAGAGCTTCGGCGGGAGTGGTGTAGGCGACGGGCTCCACCCGCAGCCCGCGTGCGCCGAACCACGCCGCCAGATTGCCCGCGGTGGTGGTCCCCGCCTGTATGGCGACCCGCCGGCCGGCCAGCTGCTCCGGGCGGGATATCCCGTCCGCGGTCCGGACCAGGAAGCCCTCCCCGTCGTAGCAGGTGACCCCGGCGAACAGGACCGGGTGGGACGCCTCACGCCCGAGGGTCCACGACAGGTTGCAGGCGGCCACGTCCGCCGCCCCCGAGGTGAGCCTGGCCAGCCGCTCGCCGGGGTCCGTCGGCAGCCATTCCACCGCGCCGGCGTCGCCGAGCACCGCCGTGGCCACCGCGCGGGCGACATCGGCGTCGAGCCCGGTCCACGAGCCCCGCCCGTCCGGCAGGGACAGGCCGCGGATTCCCTGACTGACCACCGCGCGTACGCCGCCTCGCTCACGTACCGCGTCCAGCGTCGTGGCGGCTTTGTGCACCGAGGTCGTCACAGCATCCCCCTCACCGCCGCGCCGACCAACTCCTCACGATCGAACCGGCGTTCGTTGTAACCGAGCATGTCGATCAATGAACGTGCCGTCACCGGTCTGCGCCCATGACCGTCCGGGACGGCCACGGGCATGGCTCCGGGGTCGGACCAGCGCAGGACCCCCCCGGGACCGACCGCCGCCCGTGAGCGGTTGGCGTTGTCCTGGTGCAGGCAGTACGGCACATCCAGGTGACCACGGGCGAAGGCGTTCACGAGCGCGGATCCCACGTCGTCGCCGAAGCTCAGCGTCGACGTGATCAGCTTCGTCGCCTCTTCGTAGATGCCGGTCCGCCTCACCGCTCCGGCCGGCCCGTGGCGCCGCTCGTCCTCCGCCACCGCGGCGGCGAACTCGAGAGCGTCCACGTTCTCCTCGATGGTCGGAATCCGGTGCGCCTCCACGGCGGTCTTCACGATGAGCCGCTCGCTCCCGCTGCGAACCGCGAGACGGACGCTGTCCTCCAGCATCCGGTAGGCCCCCACCACGGTCCTGGGGTACACACCCATGTACGTGTAGAGCACCACGTGCCAGTCGACGTCTCCCAGCCATTGCGCGGCGAGGAGGCGCAGCGCGGCAAGCGCCTCGAGGTCCTGCTCGGGGCTCGTCTGCTGCGCGTAACTGACCGAGATGCTTCGCATCCCGTGCTCGCGGAAGAACATTCCCTCCAGGACACTGAGCGCGATCAGCAGGCTGGGCGGGCACAGCTGACCGAGCATGCAACCGCCGAAGCTCTCCAGGTGCACCGTCTCCGACCGGTCCGACAGAATGCGGCAGCACTCGGCCCAGGCCGCGGTCGCCTGCGGCAGCGGCACGCGGCTGTAGGGCAGGCAGTACGAGACCGGACCGCCCTCGGTGGCGTCCGCGCCGATGTCGGCCAGTGCGGTGAACAGCTCCTGCGGGAGGGCGGAGCCGTGGCGGAACTGAACGGGGAAGTCGTCCCCGGCCACTCCCCGCAGCAGACGGCCCGTCTCCTGCACGCCATGGGCCACGACCGGGTACCCGTTGAGATCGTCGCCGCGCTCCAGTGCCCGCCGGGCGGAGTCGTGATCGTTGACCCGGGTGTAGCTGTCGACCGTGACCGTACCGACGGACGCCGCCCGTGCCGCCCGTACCGCCTCGAGACCGCGCCGCATGGTCGCCGTGTCCGCGAACCCCATCCGGGGCTGCACCACCAGGCGTCCCTGCTCGTGACTGCGCCGGACGAAGCGGGAGAACCGGCCGCGCGCCGGGACGGTCGGCGACTGGGGGGCGGAAACCGGCTCGGCCGGCGATCCGTCACCGAAGCCGCTGCTCATCTCATATCTCCCTACCTGTCATTGCGAGCTCACGGGCAGAGCCTTCCTCCAAGGCGCCGAGAAAAGTGTCGAATTCGGCGATTCCCGCATCCGCTTCAAATGCGGCGTCAAATCCTGCCTCGACGAGTTCCGTGCTGAACCGCGCGTTCCCGGACCCTCGGATGCCGAGTTTCCCGCCGATGACGACTCGCAGACCGGCCAGTTCGGGATCGGACCGAATCTGTGTGATGAGCCGAAGCCCGTCCAGGTGACCGTGGCCGTTGACCGTGCTCACCACCAGGACGTCCGGGCGGCGCCTGCGGCACTCGGCTATGATCACATCGTCCGGAACGCACGCTCCGAGGTTGACCACCTCTCCGCCCCGCTCTTCCAGCAACAACTGCAGGAAAACGAGGTTCCACATGTGGGCGTCTGATGACACGCTGGTGACGATGAAGCGTCTGGAACGTGTCGCCGCTACTTCGTTCATTACTCCCATCCACGTGTCGGAAAAGCTGACGCATTGAACCTACGAGTTCTTGCCGAGCTGGTCCACAATCCACCGGAGAATGAAATCGATGCCCGTATCAAGGCTGTCGATAGGGAGCCCCGGGAGCGTGCGGCGCTTCCCGGCCGTGCCGCTCACACCGTGCCGGAGTAAAGCCCCGGCCGTCACGGCGGCCCCCGCGGAGTCGTCACGCGGTGCCGTTCCGCGGCACCTGCCGGCGAAACGGCCGTCGAAGTCGGGGGTGCCGGACGGCGCATAGGACAAGGGGCTGGTTCCCGGTACGAGCGCACGTACCGGGAACCAGCCCCGCGGAGCAGTCCGATCAGGCCGCCGGGACCACCTGCTTCTCCTCGGCGAAGTGGCAGGCCGAGGCGTGGGCGGCCGGGGAGCCGGTGCCCTTGAACCGCTCGGGGACCGCGAG
>NZ_JBITFM010000032.1:15961-26663 GCF_044456065.1 Streptomyces sp. NPDC051041 | reverse complement strand
GGGGACCCTGTGGGAGAGTAGGACGCCGCCGAACAATTTGTGGGAAAGCCCCGCACCTTCTGGTGCGGGGCTTTCTGCATTTCCGGACCCTTCCGGACGGCCGGCGCGGGCCCGTCCGCCGGTCGCCGGCGGACCTGCTGCCCATCGAGGTGGGCGGTGTCGTACTCGGGTACTACGGTGGCCCGCATGAACTATGTGATCCGGTCCGTCCGCGCCGAGGAGTGGCCCGTCGCGAAGGAACTGAGACTCGCCGCGCTGCGGGATCCGATCGCGCACCTCGCCTTCCTCGAGACGTACGACGAGGCCGTCGCCAAGCCGGACTCCTTCTGGCAGGAGCGGACGGCAAGGGTCGCCGAAGGAGCGGCCGGCGCGCAGCAGGTCATCGCCGAGGCTCCGGACGGAACCTGGGTCGGGACGCTGACCGTGCTGCTGGAGGAGCCGGGGACGACCGACTGGGCCGGGTTCCCCGTAGAGCGGAAACAGGGACACGTGGTCGGCGTGTTCGTACGGCCCGAGGAACGGGGGAACGGGCTGACCGAGGTGCTGTTCGACGCGGCCCTGGAGTGGGCGTGGGCGGCGGGGGCCGAGCGGGTGCGGCTCATCGTGCACGAGGAGAACGGCCGGGCACTGCGGTTCTACCGCAAGATGGGGTTCGAGCCGAGCGGGGTGATCGTGCCGCTGGCCAAGCGTCCCGGAGAGCGTGAACTGGAGTTCGTGATCGAGAGGGAATGAGGTCCGGGCTACGGCACCGGGACCGGGCGTACGGCCGCTTCCCGCGGATCCTCCCGCGGCTTCCCGGCGACCGAGGCACGGACGACCGGCTATACGGGCAGTTCGTCGTGCGGCCAGCGGGCGCGGCCCTGCTCACGGGACCGGAGCAGGGCCAGGGTCGGCAGGCCCCGGTCCGCTCCGCTGGCCAGCAGCTCCGGGAGCTGGGGAAGCGGAGCGACGGCGGCGACGTCGTCCAGGACGAGCGTCATTGGTGGGTCGAGCCGACCGGAGGATGACCGTTCGGCCATGCGCCGGCCGCGCTCGACCACGCTGGAGACGAGGGCCGTCAGGAGGGGCATCGCGCCCGGATTCGTCCTGGGGTCCTCGATGGACTCGCCGAGCACATAAAGCGTGCCCCCTTCGGCGGCGAAGGAATCCAGGGCGAGGGCATCACTTCGATGCGGAGTGCACGCCTCGCGCACGTTGACCGTGGACAGCGCGGACAGCGCCCGGCCGGTCAGCTCCTGGGCGATGTCCCGGCGCTGCGGATGCCCGGTGAGGGCGGCTTCCAGCTCGCCCGCCGCGCCGGCGGCCGCCTTGGGGTGCGTACGGAGGATGCGCACGGCGTCCTGGACCTGGGCGCCCTGGCACCAGCGGTGGACGTGGCGGACCGTGCGGCCGTCGACGGCGGCGGCGTGCAGGAAGCTGCGCAGCAGCGTCGCGGCCGTGTCGCTGACGGCCTGGTCGAGGCGGGCGGTGGGACGGACCGGTGCCAGGAGGGCCGCCGCCCGCTCCGCGGCGGTCTGCTTGTCCTCGCAGCCGCGGGTCGGGGACCAGTGGAGGCGTGCGGGCGTGTCGCACAGGTGGGTGGGGTCGTACAGGAGGGTCGGGCCGAGCTTGGCGCGGGCGTCCTTCGTCTCCGCCCACAGGGCCGGGTTGGAGGTGACGACGAGGACGGGGCCCTCCGCCTCGCGTACGGCCTGGGCCGCGGTGGCCTGGCGGCTCTCCCGGGTGCCCAGGAGGATCCTTTCCCCACCGCCCGGGCGTTCCCCGGCGAACAGGAGGGCGGGCGGCTCGGGCCGGGGCGGCCGCGGGGACTGGACGTACGGTGACTGCGCGGGTTCCGGCTCCGTGCGCGGCGCGGGCACCTCGTGGTGGTGCGGCGCGGGAGTCCCGTGAGGGCCTGGCGCGGGCACCTCGTGGTGGCGTGGCGCGGACGCCCGCTCGGTGGCCGCCGCCCGCAGCTCCGCCCGCCGGCTCAGCCGTACGGCCCGCCAGCGGGCCACCGTGCCCATCACGAACACGGTCAGCACGAGCAGCACCATCAGCTGGCCGATGAACAGCCCCCAGAACAGGCCGTACCCCGACAGCTCGCCCGCCGGGGTGTCCGGCCAGGCGCCGGGGACGTCGTGCGGCGCGCCCATCAGGTGGCGCATCGCCAGAGGGGTGCGGGTGAAGGTGACGCCGGCGGGCCAGGAGCCGTGGGCGAACCAGCCGGCCAGACCCGTCGCCGTCCACACCAGCAGGGTCATGCCGAGGAGGAACGCGAGGATGCCGATCAGCAGGCCGTCGGGGATGCCGCCCTGGCCGCCGCTGCGCCGCTCGTCCGCTCTCACGCCGTCCGCCCCCTTACGCCACCGTCGATTCCGAGTCGCCGAGGTGCTGTTCCACGAAGGCCGCCGCCCGCTCCTCCGCCTCCCGCTCGGCGGCGCGCAGGGCGTCGTCCACCGGGTCGCTGGCCGACTCGGTCATGGCGCGGTCGGTGAACACCAGCGGGCGCTCGGTCTCCGTCACCAGGTGCTTGACGACCTGGACGTTGCCGTTGACGTCCCACACCGCGATACCGGGCGTCAGCGTCGGGATGATCTCCACCGCCCACCTCGGCAGTCCCAGCACCCGGCCCGTCGCCCGCGCCTCGTCGGCCTTCTGGGCGTAGATCGTCCTGGTCGAGGCCATCTTCAGGATGGCCGCCGCCTCCTTGGCCGCCGCCCCGTCCACCACGTCGGACAGATGGTGCACGACCGCCACGAACGACAGGCCCAGTCGCCGTCCGAACTTCAGCAGCCGCTGGAACAGCTGCGCCACGAACGGGCTGTTGATGATGTGCCAGGCCTCCTCGACCAGGAAGATGCGCTTCTTGCGGTCGGGGCGGATCCAGGTGTGCTCCAGCCACACGCCGACGATCGCCATCAGGATCGGCATGGCGATGGAGTTGCGGTCGATGTGGGACAGGTCGAAGACGATCAGCGGGGCGTCCAGGTCGATGCCGACCGTCGTCGGCCCGTCGAACATGCCCCGCAGGTCACCGTCGACCAGCCGGTCCAGCACCAGCGCCACGTCCAGGCCCCACGCCCGTACGTCGTCCAGGTCGACGTTCATCGCCTGCGCCGACTCCGGCTCGGGGTGCCGCAGCTGGTCGACGATGTCGGACAGCACCGGCTGCCGGTCGGCGACGGTCGCGTTGACGTAGGCGTGCGCGACCTTGAGCGCGAAGCCGGAGCGCTCGTCGAGGCCGTGCCCCATGGCGACCTCGATGATGGTCCGCAGCAGGGCCAGCTGGCCGGTGGTCGTGATCGACGGGTCCAGCGGGTTGAGCCGGATGCCGTGGTCCAGGGCGGCCATCGGGTCCAGCCGGATCGGCGTTATCCCCAGCTCCTGCGCGATCAGGTTCCACTCGCCGACCCCGTCCTCGCCCTGCGCGTCCAGCACCACGACCTGCCGGTCGCGGAAGCGGAGCTGGCGCAGCACGTACGTCTTCTCCAGCGCCGACTTGCCGTTGCCGGACTCGCCGAGGACCAGCCAGTGCGGGGCGGGCAGCTGCTGGCCGTACAGCTGGAAGGGGTCGTAGATGTAGCCCTTCCCGGAGTAGACCTCGCGGCCGATGATGACGCCGGAGTCGCCGAGGCCGGGCGCGGCGGTCGGCAGGTAGACCGCCTGGGCCTGGCCCGTGGAGGTGCGCACCGGGAGCCGGGTCGTCTCGACCTTCCCGAACAGGAAGGACGTGAAGGCCTCGGTGAGGACGGACAGCGGATCCCGCATCAGGACTCAGCCCCTACCTTCGGATGCCGGTGGCGAACGGAAGAGTGTTCACGAAGGCGCGGTGGTGCTCGCGGTCGCACCACTCCAGTTTCAGGTACGACTTGCCGGCCGAGGCTCTTATCGTCCGCTTGTCGCGGGCCAGGGCCTCGGGGGAGCGGGAGGAGACGGTGATGTAGCCGACGAGGTTGACGCCGGCCGCGCCGCTCGCGAGGTCCTCGCCCCGCTGGTCGAGGCGGTTGTGGGCGGCGATGTCCCGGGGGTCCACGGTCCGGTTCATCTTGGCGGCGCGGGAGGCCTCGGCCTCGTCGTTGGTCTTCTCGGTCAGCATGCGTTCGATGGCCACCTCGGTGGGCTCCAGGTCCATCGTCACGGCGACCGTCCGGATGACGTCCGGGGTGTGGACGAGGAGCGGCGCGAGGAAGTTGACGCCCACCGGGGTCATCGGCCACTCCTTGATCCAGGCGGTGGCGTGGCACCAGGGGGCGCGGGTGGACGACTCCCGGGTCTTGGCCATCAGGTAGGTGGGCTCGGTGGCGTCCAGCTCGGCCGGCCAGGCGTTGCGCTTGCTCATCGCCTGGATGTGGTCGATGGGGTGGTCCGGGTCGTACATGGAGTGGATGAGGGAGGCCAGCCGGCTCTGCCCGAGCGGCTGGCGCACCCGGATGTCCGCCTCCTGCAGCCGTGAGCAGATGTCGGTCAGCTCGCGGGCCATGACGACGGCGAGCCCGGCGTCCCGGTCCACCCGGCCGCCGTGCGCGCGGGCCGCCCGCGCCATCGCGTGGGCCTCCGCGGCGAGCTCGCGCGTGTAGTGCATGCAGGCGACGAGATAGGCCCGGTGCTGCTCGCTGCTGGTCGACACCATCGACAGCAGCTGGTCGTAGGACTGCTGCAGCCATGCCGGGGACCGGTCGTCGCCGCGGGCGGCGACGTCCTTGGCGTGGGCGTCGGGGTCGGCGGGCAGGGTGCGGGCCAGCATCTGCAGCCGCGTCACGAAACCGTCGCCGTTGGCGACGTGCTTCAGCAGCGTGCCGAAGCGGTCGACCAGGGCCTCCTGGTCCTCGGAGTCGCGCAGGCCGACGCCGGGCCCCTCGATCTCGATGGCGGCGGTGACGGTCTTGCGGTCGGCGTGCAGGAGCACGGCGATCTCGTCCGGGCCGAACGGCGCGGACAGCCAGGTGATGCGGCCGATGCCGGGCGGCGGCCCGATCTCGACCTCCCGCCCGTCGAGCCGGGTGCCCGCCTCCATCGCGTTGGAGCGGTAGACGGCCCCCTGCTTCAGGGTCCGCTTGTAGCTGCGGTTGATCTCGAACCACTTGTAGAACGTCCGCCGCTTGTACGGCATGTAGACCGCCGCCAGCGCGAGCATCGGGAAGCCCGCCAGCAGCACGATGCGCAGGGACAGGACGGGGACGAGGAGCCCGCACATCATGCCGAGGAACGCGCCCACGACGATGAGCGCGATCTCGCCGGTCTCGCGGTTCCGGCCGATGATCGCGTTCGGCCGGGCGCGGCCGATCAGATACGTACGGCGGGGCGTGACCGGATGGGACGCGTGGGACTCGGTCGTCAACGCCCTTCACCTCCCGTGCGGTTGGTACTGCTGTTACGGGTGCTGCTGGCGTGCGGAGTGTTCACCGGGCTGCTCGAACGGGGGGCGGGTGCGGCGGAGGGGACGGGTCCGCCGCCGCTCGAGGCGCGCGTGCTGTGCGCGGCGACTCCGCCGGAGGCGGGGTTCGTCGGGCGGGGGGCGGAGCTCGCGGCGGCCTGGCCGCCGGTGTTGTCCGCCCGGGAGCTGTGGGTCTTGATGCCCTGGGCGACCATGGTGGCCGGGGAGCTGATGACGGCGGCGGCCTTGCTCTCGGCGTTCCGCATGATGCGGTTGTTGCGGGAGCCGGCGATCTCGTCGCCGAAGCCGGGGACGAAGCGGTAGATCATCGCCGAGGCGAAGATGGCGAGCAGGATGATGGCGAGGCCGGAGACGACGGCGGCCAGGGAGTCCGGCCCCTCTTCGGCGGACAGGGCGCCGGCGAGGCCGAGGACGATGACGATGACCGGCTTGACGAGGATGATCGCGATCATGATGCCGACCCAGCGGCGGACGTGCCCCCACAGGTCCTTGTCCACCAGGCCCGCGTAGACCACGACGCCGAGCAGGGCGCCGACGTACAGCAGTACCGCCCTCAGGTACAGCTCCAGGTAGAGGACGCCCGCGGCGACGATGGAGACCAGCGACACCAGCATCAGCATGATCGGGCCGCCGCCGATGTCGGTTCCCTTGCTGAGGGCCTCGGAGAACGTGCCGAAGAACGCGTCCGTCTGGTTGCCGGTGGCCTGCGCGAGGACGTCGCTGACGGCGTCGGTCGCCGAGACGACCGTGTAGAGGATGAGCGGTGTGAAGGCCGAGGCCAGCACCGTGAGCCAGAGGAACCCGACGGCTTCCGACAGGGCCGTCGCGAACGGAACGCCCCGGACGGCCCTCTTGGCCACCGCCAGCAGCCAGAGCAGGAGCGTCAGGATCGTCGAGGCCGCGAAGACCACCGCGTAGTGCTTCAGGAACGTGAAGTTGGTGAAGTCGACGCTCGCGGTGTCCTCGACGGCGGTGCTGAGCTGGTCGACGGTCCAGGAGGCGGCCTTGGCGAAGCCCTTGGCGAGGGAGGAGAGGGGGTCGAGGGCGGAGGTGGGGTCGAGCGGACCGTCGGAGGAACCGCCGCCGTCGGAGCCGCCGCGCTCCTCGCAGTGCTTCCTGGCCGCGGGGGCGAGCAGGGAGCAGTCGAAGCTCTGCGTGGGGGTGGGGGTGGGGGTCGGCGTGGGGGTCGGCGTGGGCGTGGGCGCGGCGAGCGCGCCCTGGGCCAGCAGGACGGCGGACGCCTGAGCGACGGCCACGAGGCCGGTGAGCTGGAGCACGCGGTGCCGGTCAGCGCGCATAGGTGAAGCCTCCGAACTCCTTGACAGCCTCGCCGATCTCCTCGGCGCCCGAGACGGGGTCGTCTCCGGTGATGGGGGTCGGGCCGGTCCGCTGGCTCGCCTCCAGGATCTTCCAGTCGCCGTCGCGCCAGTTCAGCTTGAGGGTGACGGTGAACCAGCCGCTGGTCACCGGGGTCCTGGAGTCCTCGCCGGCCAGGCCGAACAGGCCGTTGCACCACACCTCGACGGTGGCCGTGGCGGTGCTGAACGAGGTGACCTTGGTGCCGACGGGCAGCGTGCGGTTGACGAGCGTCTTCCCCCGGGGGGCGTTGCCGTCCTCGTCGAGGCCGACGTTCTCGAGGAAGTCCGCCGAGTAGTTGGCGTCGAAGCCGGACCTGAGGCGGTCCAGCGCGCTCGGGTCGGCGGTGGTCTCGAGGATCCGGTGGCGTTCCCCGGCGTTGAGCATCCGGTCGGACCACAGCACCACGGCGTAGTTCGCCGCCGCGCTCTGGGCTCCCTGCCGGTCGCGGGCGAAGCCCGTCGGGATCCCGTCCGCCTTCGTCCGCACCGGCTGCCTTCCGGAGGGCGCGGTGGCCGCCGCCTCCGGCTTCTCCCCCGTGCCGCCGTCGGTGGACGCATCGTCCCCGCCGCGGTTCGCGAAGGCGATCGCGGCGATGAGCAGGACCACCACGCCCACCACCGTGACCAGGCTGCGCGACGACGACCGGCCGGCGCGCCGCGCGCCGCCGTACAGGTCGGCGCCGGTGTCGGGCAGCCGCGTCCGTGTCTGCCCCGTGCCGCCGTAGCCGCCGGAGGCCTCGTGCTCGTCCCCGAGACTCATGCCGCGTGCGCCCCCTCGACGTCGTGCGGAAACACCGCGTACCGAATGCCGTAGCAGTACGACGGTAGCCGTGCTGGTTCCCGCGCGGGCGCGGTGTGGTGACTCGACATCAGGGAAACGCAACCTCAGCCGGTGGGCACGACGGGCGGGTGGGACGGAGGGGGAGCCGGGCGTGCCCGGACGGGACTGACGGACTGACGATGCCGACCGTGCGCCGCGCGCCGGGCACGCCGGTGGCCCGGTTACACGGCCATCCCGTACACGATGGTGAAGAGCGTGCCGAGCGAGCCGATGATGAAGACGCCGGTCAGGCCCGCGATGATCAGGCCCTTGCCCTGCTCGGCGCTGAAGGTGTCGCGGAGCGCGGTGGCCCCGATGCGCTGCTTCGCGGCGCCCCAGATGGCGATGGCGAGGCAGAGCAGGATGGCGACCGCCATCACCACCTCGATCATCACCTTGGCCTCGTTGCCCAGGCTGCCGAAGGGGCCCCAGTCCGGAGCGATCCCGCCGATGATGGTGTTGATGTCTCCCTTGTCGGCCGCAAAGAGCATGTAAGTCACCGCCCCTGGTTGGGTAGTTCCGCGTCCTCTGCGGTCGTGCAGAGGTCAGGCTCATTCTCGCCGACAATGCCGCTGCCGTATGTCGACTTGGCGTCATTGGTGGGCGGGTTTCGTACGAATACCTTGCCACCTGTCCGCGCCGGCCGCTCGGGGAGGCGCGGAACGGGGAACAAGAAGGGCCTTATGGTCACTCTGTGTATCACGGCAGGTCACGCCGGGCAATGAGGTGGCGGCGAAACCTGTCGGACGGTTCCGTCGTTGTCCCCTTCTACGGCCTGTGGTCGCTTTCTGACGGTTGATCGGGTGAACGGCCGCGTCCGTGCACCGGGGTGAAGGCTACCCGGCGCCGACGGCGCCCGCCGGTGACGCGGGACCGGGGTGACGCGGGCTCAGAGGCGCGGCGGCGGGCCGCGGGAGGGGGCCGGGCCGGTCCGGGCCGCGCGGCCGTGCCGGGAGGTGGCCGGAGGGCGTTCCCGCCGCGCACGTGATCGTTCCGTGGCGCGCGAGCCGCCCCTACACTGACGACGGCGACGGACTCCCGGACGATGAGGAGCGGTTGACGATGCGTAAGGCATGGATCGTGGGGACCGCGGTCGTGGGCTCCGGGCTCGCCTTCGTGATGCTGCTCGTCGTCGGCGTCTACCTCGTCGCCGGAAACCTCGCGGGGGGCGTCGGCGGCGGCGTCAAGGCCCTGGCCAAGGGGGCGGTGCCGGCCGCGTACCAGGATCTCGTGCAGAAGTGGGGCAACCTCTGCTCCGCCATCAACCCGGCCCTGCTGGCCGCCCAGCTGTACCAGGAGAGCGGCTTCAACCCGCGGGCGCAGAGCCCGGCGGCGGCGCAGGGGATAGCGCAGTTCATCCCCGGCACCTGGGCCGCGCACGGCATCGACGGCGACGGCGACGGCGACCGGGACGTGTGGGACCCGAAGGACGCGATCCCCTCGGCGGCCAAGTACGACTGCACGCTCGCCTCCTATGTCAAGGACGTGGCCGGGAACCCGACCGAGAACATGCTGGCCTCCTACAACGCGGGGGCCTACGCGGTGATCAAGTACGGGGGCGTGCCGCCGTACGAGGAGACGCAGAACTACGTCAAGAGGATCACCACGCTGGCCGAGAGCTTCGCCGCGCCCGTCGGCCGGGTCGACCCCTCCGAGCAGGCCGCCGGGGCCATCAACTACGCCCAGAAGAAGCTCGGCACGCCCTACCTCTGGGGCGGTACCGGCACCGCCGAGCAGGGCGGGCGCTTCGACTGCTCGGGGCTGACCCAGGCCGCGTACGCCAGTGTCGGGATCGAGCTGCCGCGCGTCGCCAACGACCAGTACAACGCCGGGCCGCACCCCGACCGGGACGAACTGCTCCCGGGCGATCTGGTGTTCTTCTCGGACGACCTCACCAACTCGCGCGCCATCCGGCACGTGGGCATCTACGTCGGCGGCGGGTACATGATCGACGCGCCCCGCACGGGCGCGGTCATCCGGTTCGATCCGATCGACACCCCGGACTACTTCGGGGCCACCCGGGTCACCGAAGATGGCGCGAAAGCGCTCCCCACCAGGGTGTGAACCGAGCGTGAACCCATCCCCTGAGCTGCGACGATGTATCTCTCTTCGATAACGTCTACGTGATCATTCCGTGGAGGGTGGAACGTATCGACGAAGGCCGTGCGTTCCTGTTGACGTAGCCGAGCGGACGTCTGGACACGGAAGCGGATCTACACCACGGGGGTGGCAGGAGCGGCGCGCACCGGGCGCGCCGACGGAAGAGGACGAAGGGGCAGCAGCACCATGGCTGGACTCGCCGCATCCGGGTCGAACCCCGACGTCGAGCTGCTCTACGACATCAACGGCCTGGCCAAGGACGCGCCGCACTGGTTCGACCGGGTCATGGAGTTCGTCGGCGAGTACGGACTGCTGCTCGCCCTGGTGCTGCTGGTGCTGGGGTGCTGGTGGTCGGTGCGCCGACGGCCCGGCGAGGAGACCGCCTCGTCGGTGGCCGGACTGGTCTGGGCACCGCTCGCGGCGGGCGTCGCGGTCCTGGTCAACGTGCCGATCCGCGGATTCGTCGAGCGGCGGCGGCCGTTCCTCGACCACCAGGGCCTGGACGTCCTCGTGGCCGGCAAGACCGACTACTCCTTCGTGAGCGACCACGCGACGATCACCATGGCGATGGGGGTCGCCCTCTTCGTGGTCCACCGCGGCTTCGGTGTCGCCGGGATCGCGCTGGCCCTGCTGGAAGGGTTCTGCCGGGTCTACATGGGCGTGCACTACCCGACGGACGTCGTGGGCGGCTTCGCGCTCGGCACGGCGGTGGCGCTGCTGCTATCGCCGCCGGCCATGGCCCTGCTGACGCCGGTGGCGAAGGCCGTCGAGCGGTCGCCGAGGGCGGGGTGGCTGGTCCGGGCGCGGGGAAGAGCGTACGCGGGGCGGGACGCCCTGGTCCCGGGAGCGCGCAGGGAGGCGGCCGGGGCCGAGGAGCGTGATCTGGCCGCCTGAGGCGGGCTCCCGCGGTTCCCGCGGGCGGATGAGGAGGCGGGGCGGGGCGGCCCGCCCCCCCCCCCCCCCTCGCGGGCGGGGGGCCCCCCCCGGGGGGGCCGCCCGGCCCCCGGGGGCCGGGCGCGGGGGTGCGGGGGACCGGACCGGGCGGCC
>NZ_JBITFM010000032.1:0-15954 GCF_044456065.1 Streptomyces sp. NPDC051041 | reverse complement strand
GTGGGGGGGGGGGGGGGGGGGGGGGGGGGGGGGGGGGGGCGGGGGGGGGGGGGGGGGGGGGGGGGGGGGGGGGGGGGCCCCCCCCCCCCCCCCCCCGCCTCCTTTCGCGGCGGGTCCTCCGCCGAGGAGGGCACGCCGGCCCACGGTGCGCCTGCCGCGGGGTTCCGGGGAACGGGACGGGGCCGCGGGGGCGAAGGCCGCGCGGGGCGCGGTTCACGGACCGGCGGGACCGGCCGCGCCGTGGGCCTCGGCGTCCGCCCGCGCCGAGCTTCTCGCCCTGCGGGCGGGGCCGCGCCAGCCGCAGGTGCAGCGGGCCATGGCGAAATGGCCCCTCTCCACCGTCGTCGTGCGGTGTTCCGGGGAGTCCCCGGGCAATTCCGTATCGTCCTGCTGCGCCACGGCGGCAACGTTAGCGAGGGCGGGTGAACGCCGTGCGCACGAGCCGCGTGACGGCCTCACCTACCCGTCGTTAACCGGAACGACACGGGGTCCGGGACGAACACGGCGGCTGGGGGCAGGCAGACGATGACCGGGCGGCAGCGCAGGAGGTCCGGCGGTACGGCGGTCGTGGCGGGCGTCGTGGCCTGCGTCTGTCTGGGCGCCGGCGGCTGCGTCGGCAGCGGTGCCGCCATCGGCGCCTCCCGCGCGGACGACCCGGTCGGGGAGCTGCGCCGGGCCGCCGACCGCCTGGTGCACGCGGGCAGCTCCCGGACCCGCACGTCGATGGAGATGGCCATCGGCGGCACCCGGGTGACCATCCGCGGCGAGGGCGTGTACGACTACCGGGAGCGGCTCGGCCGGCTGACGGTGCTGCTCCCCCAGGACCCGGCCGGAACCAGCGGGAACCGGCCGATCACCGAGCTCCTCGCGCCGGGCGCCCTCTTCATGAAGAACCGCGGCGCCGGGGTGCCCGCCGACAAGTGGGTCCGGGTGGACACGGCGACGCTCTCCGACGGCAACCTGGTGACCGGCGGCGCCACGGACCCGCTCGCCGCCGCCGAGGTGCTGCGCGGGACACGGCAGGCGACGTACCTGGGACGGACCGAGGTCGCGGGGACCGAAGTGCGCCACTACCGGGGGACCGCCGACCTCGCGGCGGCGGCCAGGAAGACCCCGGCCGGCAGCGGCGGGCCCCTCGCGGCGGCGGCGAAGGGGTTCGCCACCGCCGTGGTCCCGTTCGACGCCTACCTCGACGGGCAGGGGCGGATCCGCAAGGTCAGGCACCGGTTCAGCTTCGTCAACGGGCAGCGGGAGACCGCCGTCGCGGTGGCGTCGACGACGCTGCTGTACGACTTCGGGGCCCCCGCGCGCGTCCGGCTGCCGAAGGCCGGGGACATCTACGCCGGCCGGATCGCCGAGCACTGACCGCGCGCGTGCGCAAGCACACCGGGCGTCGAGAACTAGCCCGTCCGTGCCATGCGCGGGGCGCGGGCCGCTCCCTACTCTAGGAAGCCGGTGACGGCAGGGACGAGGTGATGCGCGTGGCTCCGGTCGGCGGTACGGCGGTTCAGGACCACGTGGCCCTCGCCGAGATCGAGCTGTGCGGAGAGCTGATCATCGCGGCCTCGGCCGCCCGGGAGCGGCTCAGCCTGGAGAGCATCGACAAGGTGCTGAAGGTGGCCGAGGAGCGGGAACGCGGCACCGGCCACTGACCCTCAGGTCCGCAGCAGGCGTCCGATGGCCTTCGTGGCCTCCTCCACCTTCGCGTCGATCTCGGCCCCGCCCTTCAGGGCCGCGTCGGCGACGCAGTGGCGCAGGTGCTCCTCCAGGAGCTGCAGGGCGAAGGACTGCAGGGCCTTGGTGGAGGCGGACACCTGGGTGAGTATGTCGATGCAGTAGACGTCCTCGTCGACCATCCGCTGCAGCCCGCGGATCTGGCCCTCGATCCGCCGCAGCCGCTTGAGGTGCTCGTCCTTCTGCTTGTGGTAGCCGTGCACGCCCCGGTCGTGGTCGGTCACCACGTCCGTCCCGTCGCTCTCCACGGCCGTGGAGGGCGCCCCGGCGCCGGCCTCTGTGGTCGTCATCGCGTCCTCCTGTGTGAGCAGACAGCCGACACATACCCCTGGTGGGTATATGGTAGCGAATTTCGCTGGGTATATGCCCCTTGGCCGATGCCGTGCGCAGTGGCCGGTCCGGGTCCCCGGCCGCCCCCCTGCTCATCACCGTGCTCGATGGGCGACACTGGAGGGCGGCCCGTTAGCCGTGGCCGGATGATGCGCCTAGCATCAGCCTGACCGAAACCGATGCATCCCGAGGACCCCACGTGCGCTTTCGTCTGACCCCCAGGGAGACGAGCTTCTACGACATGTTCGCCGCATCCGCGGACAACATCGTCACCGGCTCGAAACTCCTCATGGAACTGCTCGGGGCGGACGCCTCCGCCCGGGCCGAGATCGCAGAGCGTATGCGGGCAGCGGAACACGCGGGTGACGACGCCACGCACGCGATCTTCCACCAGCTGAACTCCTCGTTCATCACGCCGTTCGACCGCGAGGACATCTACTCCCTCGCCTCGTCCCTCGACGACATCATGGACTTCATGGAGGAGGCCGTCGACCTGGTCGTCCTCTACAACATCGAGGAACTGCCCAAGGGCGTCGAACAGCAGATCGAAGTGCTGGCGCGCGCGGCCGAACTGACGGCCGAAGCGATGCCCCATCTGCGGACGATGGACAACCTCACCGAGTACTGGATCGAGGTCAACCGGCTGGAGAACCAGGCCGACCAGATCCACCGCAAGCTGCTCGCGCACCTCTTCAACGGCAAGTACGACGCCATCGAGGTCCTCAAGCTCAAGCAGATCGTGGACGTACTGGAAGAAGCGGCCGACGCCTTCGAGCACGTGGCGAACACGGTGGAGACCATCGCGGTCAAGGAGTCCTGAGGCCCGTCCATGGACACCTTCGCTCTGGTCGTGACCATCCTGGTCGCGCTCTTCTTCACCTACACCAACGGCTTCCACGACTCCGCCAACGCGATCGCCACGTCCGTCTCCACGCGCGCCCTCACGCCGAGGGCGGCGCTGGCGATGGCCGCGGTGATGAACCTCGCCGGCGCCTTCCTGGGCTCCGGCGTCGCCAAGACCGTCAGCGAGGGCCTGATCCAGACGCCCGAGGGCTCGACGGGGATGGGCATCCTCTTCGCGGCCCTGGTCGGCGCGATCGTCTGGAACCTCATCACCTGGTACTTCGGCCTGCCCTCCTCCTCCTCGCACGCGCTGTTCGGCGGCATGGTGGGGGCGGCGCTGGCCGGCGGTACGACGGTGTACTGGCACGGCGTCCTGGAGAAGGTCGTCATCCCGATGTTCGTGTCGCCGGTGGTGGGCCTGCTGGCCGGCTACCTGGTGATGACGGTGATCATGTGGATCTTCCGCCGGACCAACCCGCACAAGGCCAAGCGCGGCTTCCGCATCGCGCAGACCGTCTCCGCCGCCGGAATGGCCCTCGGCCACGGCCTCCAGGACGCCCAGAAGACGATGGGCATCGTGGTGATGGCGCTGGTCATCGCCGATGTCGAGGAGTACGGCGACCCGATTCCGGTCTGGGTGAAGATCGCCTGCGCGGTGATGCTGTCCCTCGGCACGTACGCGGGCGGCTGGCGCATCATGCGCACCCTGGGCCGCAAGATCATCGAGCTGGACCCGCCCCAGGGCTTCGCCGCCGAGACCACGGGCGCGTCGATCATGTTCACCACGGCGTTCCTGTTCAAGGCGCCGATCTCCACCACCCACGTCATCACCTCGGCGATCATGGGCGTGGGCGCGACGAAGCGGGTGAACGCCGTGCGCTGGGGCGTCGCCAAGAACATCGTCCTCGGCTGGTTCATCACGATGCCGGCGGCGGCGGCGGTGGCCGCGTGCGCCTTCGGCCTGGTGCATCTGGCGTTCCTGTAGCAGCGCCGGGGCCGCGCCCCGGGGCTGGACGCGCGGCCCGGAGCGGCCCGCGCCGCCCCTGCCCGCGGCTCGGCGGCGCCGGCTCGGCGGCACGGCCGAGCGCCACGCGCGCGGGTCGCGCTCCACACGCCCCGCGGCTCGTACGGGGCGTCGGGGCGCCGTCCGCCTCCGCCACCGCGTCCTCGTACGGATCGCCGGGGCGACCGTCCGCCTCCGCCGCCGTGCCCGTACGGGCCGGTGCGGGCCGGTGCGGGCGGTCCCGGCCGGAACGCCGACGGGCCCGCCCTCCGGGAGCCGGAGGGCGGGCCCTTCTCGGCCTCGCGGTGGCACCGCCATGCAGCACCGCGAGGGGTCTTTCGGGCAGACCGGCGTCGGCCTAGCCGAAGCGGCCGGAGATGTAGTCCTCCGTCGCCTGCACCGACGGGTTGGAGAAGATCCGCTCCGTGTCGT
Source organism: Streptomyces sp. NPDC051041 (assembly GCF_044456065.1). Taxonomy (NCBI): domain Bacteria; kingdom Bacillati; phylum Actinomycetota; class Actinomycetes; order Kitasatosporales; family Streptomycetaceae; genus Streptomyces; species Streptomyces sp. NPDC051041. The sequence goes on along the minus strand of NZ_JBITFM010000032.1, from coordinate 11,612 downwards.
CGATCTCGATCAGCTTGCCGGGCTGCCCCACCGCCGCCAGGTTGAAGAACGCCGTGCGGTCCGACACCCGCGCCGCCTGCTGCATGTTGTGCGTCACGATGACGATCGTGAAGCGCTCCTTCAGCTCACCGATCAGGTCCTCGATCGCCAGCGTCGAGATCGGGTCCAGCGCCGAGCAGGGCTCGTCCATCAGCAGCACGTTCGGCTCGACCGCGATCGCCCGCGCGATGCACAGCCGCTGCTGCTGGCCGCCCGACAGACCGGAGCCCGGCTTGTTCAGGCGGTCCTTCACCTCGTTCCAGAGGTTGGCGCCCCGCAGCGACTTCTCGACGATGTCGTCCAGCTCGGACTTCTTGTAGGAACCGTTCAGCCTCAGCCCCGCCGCGACGTTGTCGTACACCGACATCGTCGGGAACGGGTTCGGCCGCTGGAAGACCATGCCGACCTCACGCCGCACGGCCACCGGGTCGATCCCGGGCCCGTACAGGTTCTCGTCGTCGAGCATGACCTTGCCCTCGACCCGGCCGCCCGGCGTCACCTCGTGCATGCGGTTGAGCGTGCGCAGGAAGGTGGACTTGCCGCAGCCGGAAGGGCCGATGAAGGCCGTCACGGAACGGGGCTCGATGGTCATCGAGATGTCCTCGATGGCCAGGAAGGAACCGTAGTAGGCGTTGAGGCCGCTGACATCGATGCGCTTGGCCATGTGAATCACTGCTTCTTTCGGGTCGCTGACGGTCTTGTCCGTGGCCGCGCGTCAGCGACCGGTCTTCGGGGCCTTCCAGCGGGCGATGCCGCGGGCCACCAGGTTGAGGATCATGATGAACGCGATGAGCGTCAGGGCCGCCGCCCAGGCGCGGTCGTACGCCGCGCCGTAGCCGCCGCTGTTCGAGTACTGGAGGTAGATGTACATCGGCAGCGAGGCCTGCGGGTCGGAGAAGGGGTTCGCGTTGATGAAGTTCGTGCCCCACACCAGCAGCAGCACCGGGGCGGTCTCGCCGGTGATGCGGGCGATCGCCAGCATCACACCGGTCGTGATGCCGCCGATCGACGTCGGCACGACGACCTTCAGGATGGTCCGCCACTTCGGCACGCCCAGCGCCAGCGACGCCTCGCGCAGCTCGTTCGGCACGAGCTTGAGCATCTCCTCGGTGGAGCGGACGACCACCGGGATCATCAGGATGGACAGGGCGAGGGAGCCGGCGAAGCCGGAGTAGCCCATGTCCAGGATCACGATCCACAGGCTGAGGATGAACAGGCCCGCCACGATCGACGGGATGCCCGTCATGACGTCGACGAAGAAGGTGACGGCGCGGGCGAGGTTGCCCCGCCCGTACTCGACCAGGTAGATCGCCGTCAGCACGCCGATCGGCACGGAGATCAGGGTGGCGATGCCGACCTGCTCCAGGGTGCCGAGGATGGCGTGGTAGATGCCGCCGCCGGGCTCGGTGTCCGAGACGACGCCCATCGAGTGGGAGAGGAAGTAGCCGTCGAGGACCTTCACGCCCTGCCGGGCGGTCTCCCACAGGAGGGAGAGCAGCGGGATGACGGCGAGGAGGAAGGCGACCCAGACCATGCTGGTCGCCACCCGGTCCTTGGCCTGGCGCCGGCCCTCGACGCGGGCCGAGATGCCGTACGAGCCGAGGACGAACAGCACCGCGGCGATCAGGGCCCACTGGATGTCGCTGTCCAGCCCGGCCGCGAAGCTGATGCCCAGGCCCAGGGCGATGGAGCCCGCGGCGACCGCCCAGGGGAACCACTTGGGCAGGGTCGCGCCGCGCAGGCTGCCTGCGGGCTTGGCGGACTTCTCCGCGAGGGATGAGTGGCTCATGCGTTGGCCCCCGAGTACTCCTTGCGGCGGGCGATGATCAGACGGGCCGCGCCGTTGACCAGCAGGGTGATGACGAAGAGCACCAGACCGGAGGCGATGAGGGCGTCCCGGCCCATGGGGGTGGCCTCGTTGAACTTGCTGGCGATGTTCTGGGCGAAGGTGCCGCCGCCCGGGTCGAGCAGGCTGGCCTTGATGTCGAAGATCGGGGAGAGGACCATGGCCACGGCCATGGTCTCGCCGAGCGCGCGGCCGAGGCCGAGCATCGAGGCGGAGATCACGCCGGAGCGGCCGAAGGGCAGGACGGCCATGCGGATGACCTCCCAGCGCGTGGCGCCGAGGGCCAGGGCCGCCTCCTCGTGCATCCGCGGGACCTGCCGGAAGACCTCGCGGCTCACGTTGGTGATGATCGGCAGGATCATGATCGCCAGCAGGATGCCGACGGTGAACAGCGAGCGGGGCTCGTCGCCGTTCCACGACAGGATGCCCGTCCAGCCGAGGTAGTCGTCCATCCAGCCGTAGAGCCCGTTCAGGTGCGGCACCAGGACGAGGGCGCCCCACAGGCCGTAGACGATGGACGGCACGGCGGCCAGCAGGTCGATCACGTACGCGATGGGGCCGCTGAGGCGGCGCGGGGCGTAGTGCGTGAGGAACAGGGCGATGCCGACCGCGATCGGGACCGCGATGGCCATGGCGATGATCGACGACACGATCGTGCCGAAGACCAGCACCGCGATGCCGAACTGCGGCGGGACGCCGCTGGGGTTCCACTCCAGGTGGGTGAGGAAGTTCGCCTCGTTCTTGCTGATCGCGAGGACGGCGCGGTAGGTCAGGAAGACCGCGATGGCGGCCATGATCACGAGTACGAAGATGCCGGATCCGCGGGAGAGCCCGAGGAAGATCCGGTCGCCGGGCCGCGTGGCGCCACGGGCGGCGCGCTTCTGCTCGGCCTCGGACGGCTGGGGTGCTGGGGGAGCGGCTGTGTTCTGTGTGGTGGTGTCCATCGGGATCTCCGGTCTGCGGAGCCGCCCGCGGGTCGGGGGCTCCTGGCGGCGGTGCACCGGACGGTGCGGTCCGGCCCCGGCCGGGGCCGGACCGCACGCTCGGGTCAGCTCAGACCCGAGATGGTCTCGCGGACCTTGGTGATGATCTCGTCGGGCATCGGGGCGTAGCCGGCCTGCTCCAGCAGGCCCTGGCCCTCCTCCGAGGCGATGTAGTTCAGGAAGGACTTGGTGGCGGGCAGGGTGTCCGCCTTGTTGCCCTTGTCGCAGACGATCTCGTAGGTGACGAGGACGATCGGGTAGGCGCCGTCGGCGGACGGCGTGTAGTCCAGCTCCAGCGCCAGGTCCTTGCCGGTGCCGACGACCTTGGCCGCGCCGATGGCCGCGGTGGCGTTCTCGATGGTGGCCTTGACCGGCTCGGCGGCCTCGGTCTTGATGTCGACGGTCTTGATGCCGCCCTTGGCGTAGGAGAGCTCGAAGTACGAGATCGCGCCCGAGACCTGCTTCACCTGCTGGGCCAGGCCGGAGGAGCCCTGCGCGGACTGGCCGCCCTCGGCCTCCCAGGACTTGCCCGGCTCGTACTTCCAGTCCTTGGGCGCGGCGGCCTTGAGGTACTTGGTGAAGTTGTCGGTGGTGCCGGACTCGTCGGAGCGGTGGAAGGCCTGGATCTTCAGGTCGGGCAGCTTGGCGCCGGGGTTGAGCGCCGCGATGGCCTTGTCGTTCCAGTTGGTGATCTTGCTGTCGAAGATCTTGGCCAGCGTGGCGGCGTCGAGGACCAGGGTGTCCACGCCCGGGACGTTGAAACCGACCGCGATCGGGCCGCCGACCATCGGCAGGTCGATGCCCTGGCCGCCGGAGCAGATCTTCTTGGACGCCTCGACCTCTTCGGGCTTCAGCGCGGAGTCCGAGCCGGCGAACGCGGTCTGGCCCTGGGTGAACGCGGTGATGCCCGCGCCCGAGCCGTCGGGGCGGTAGTTGATCTGCACGTTCTTGCAGGCAGCGGTGTACTGCTTGACCCACGCGTCGATCGCGTTCTTCTGGGCGGAGGAGCCGGAGGCCTGGAGCTGGCCCTTGGCGTCGCCGCACTCGATGTTGCCGGCGGCCTGGGTGTTGGAGGTCTCGTCACCGTTGGAGCCGCCGGTGTCGTCCGAGCCGCACGCCGAGAGGGCCAGGGCGCCGGAGACGGCGAGTGCGCCGAGGGCGAGGGCCCGCCGGTTCATGCGCTGAAGCTTCACTTTCGGGAGTTCCTTCCAGGAGCCGCCGTCCCAGACGTGGCGGCGTGCGAAGACTGGACGATGCGGCCGCGTGGTCGAGGTCTGTCGAGTCGCGATTCGCATCGGGTGAGGCCGAAATTAGGCAGAACAGGTGAAGCCGCCTATGGCCGGAAGTGAACGGGGGGTGAACCCCTGTGGACGGTGTGGTTAGGTAACGGAAGGCTCACGTCGAGGACACGGTGTTGTTCCGACTGCTGCGACTATGGCAGGTGCGGGGTGTCCAGCAGGGCGTCGATCAGGGCGCGGTCCCTCGACTGAGTGAGGCGCAGCCGGGCGGCGGCGGGGGAGAGCCACAGGACGCGGTCGACCTCGTCGGTCGGGGTGAAGGCGCCGGCGACGGCCTCGGCCGCCCAGTAGCGGACCTGTTTGGGGCGGCCGTTCGCGACATAGCGCAGGGTGGGCAGGGCGGGGCCCGGCGCGGCGGTGTACCCCGTCTCCTCCTCGACCTCGCGCAGGGCCGCCGCCAGCGGTTCCTCGCCCCGCTCCACCTTGCCCTTGGGGTGGGACCAGTCGTCGTGTTTCGGCCGGTGGACGAGGCATATCTGCAGCCCGCCGTCGACGGGCGAGCGGCGCCACAGGACGCAGCCGGCCGCCTGGACGGTGCCGTCGCCGGGGGTGCTCACCGGGTGCTCGCCGTCTCCTGGAGATGGGGTCACGACGTGCCGACGGCTTCCTTCTGCCAGCAGTGCCGGAACGCGTACCGGGCCGCCTCCACCTCGTGCCGCTGGTCGGCGTGGAGCACGCCGAGCGCGTACGCCGTCGCCGGGGCGATGCGCGGCGTACGGGCGGCCTGGGCCGCGGCGGCCGCCGCCTCCGAGGCGTCGCGGTGCCGGTCGAGCGCCTCGCCGGCGGCGAGCAGCCGTACGTCCGCGGGATCGGGCGCGCCGTGGACGACCTCGCGGGCGTAGCGGTGCAGGCGGAGCAGCAGGCGGACCTGGTGCCAGGGCGCGTCCTGCGGATGCGGGACCGGGTCCGGGGACAGGCCGTGCACCAGCGCCTCCGCGTTGTACGGGTGCCCGGCGGTGACCAGGGGCAGGGCGGCGATCGCGTCCGTCAGCCGCTCCTCGGCCGCCGCCGCGAGGGGGCGCAGATCGGCGCCGGCCGCGCCGTCGGCCAGCGGGACCTCGCTGGCCAGCACGGCGACCTTGTCGGCGACCGCGTGGAAGCGGGAGGAGCCCAGGGCCTGCAGGGCGGTGGAGTGGGCCCGGGTGCGGGCCAGGGTCAGCTGCCGTTCCAGCAGGGCGCCCGCCTTCGCCGCGCCCACGGTGAGGTTGCCGCGTTCCGCGGTGGCGGTGGAGGCGGCGGGGCCGGCGCCGCCCGGTGCCGCGGAGCGGCCGTCCGCGGCGGAGCCGCCGGCCATGGCCACGTCGGCCGCGCCCGCCGGCCGCGCCGGGAACACCGGCGCCCCCGACAGCCGGTGCAGGGCCTGGAGCAGCCGCTCCAGCCGGGACGCGTAGGCGTGTTCCAGCGCCAGCGTGCCCGACACCCAGGCCAGTTCGGGGCGCATGTCCTCCGCCCAGTCGGCGTCGAGCAGGGCCTGGAAGGTGTGCAGGCTGCCGCTGATGCGGCGGGCCGAGCGGCGGAGCGCGCGAGCCGCGTCGACGGACCCCTCCGGGCCGCCCGCGCCGGTCTCCCGGTGCAGGCGCAGCGCGCGGAGGAACTCCGTGGCCTGCGCCCGCAGATAGCCCGCCAGGGCGTCCGCGGGCACGGGGCCGGCCGTGTGGTCCGTCGGGTCAAGGTGCTGCGTTGCCACGCCGGCGCCTCCGGGCGTCTATGAGCATTTCCTGGACGTTGCGCAGGGGATGGCCGTCCGCGTCGGTCGCGTGCCGGGTCCACTCGCCGTCCGGTCCGAGGTGCCAGGAGGCGGTGGAGTCGGACATGCCGGTCTCCAGCAGGCGGTTGAGCGCGGCCCGGTGGGCCGGGTCGGTGACCCGGACGAGAGCTTCTATCCGGCGGTCGAGGTTGCGGTGCATCATGTCGGCGCTGCCGATCCACACCTCCGGCTCGCCGCCGCCCCCGAAGGCGAAGATCCGGGAGTGCTCCAGGAAGCGGCCGAGCACGGACCGGACCCGGATGTTCTCCGACAGGCCCGCCACGCCCGGGCGCACCGCGCAGATGCCGCGCACCCACACGTCGACCGGCACGCCCGCCTGGGACGCGCGGTACAGGGCGTCGATGACCGCCTCGTCGACGATCGAGTTGACCTTGATGCGGATGTGGGCGGGGCGTCCGGCACGGTGGTGCTGGATCTCCTTGCCGATCCGCGCGATCAGGCCGTCCCGCAGGGACTTGGGGGCGACCAGCAGGCGCCGGTAGGTCTCGCGGCGGGAGTAGCCGGAGAGCCGGTTGAAGAGGTCGGAGAGGTCCGCGCCGACCTGCGGGTCGGCGGTGAGCAGGCCGAGGTCCTCGTACAGGCGGGCCGTCTTCGGGTGGTAGTTGCCGGTGCCGACGTGGCAGTAGCGGCGCAGCGTGTCGCCCTCCTGGCGGACGACGAGCGACAGCTTGCAGTGGGTCTTCAGGCCGACCAGGCCGTAGACGACGTGGCAGCCGGCCTCCTCCAGCTTGCGCGCCCACTTGATGTTGGCGTGCTCGTCGAACCGGGCCTTGATCTCGACCAGGACGAGGACCTGCTTGCCGGACTCGGCGGCCTCGATGAGGGCGTCCACGATCGGGGAGTCGCCCGAGGTCCGGTACAGGGTCTGCTTGATGGCCAGCACGTCCGGGTCGGTGGCCGCCTGCTCCAGGAAGGCCTGCACCGACGTGGAGAAGGAGTCGTACGGGTGGTGCAGCAGCACGTCCCGCTCCCGCAGCGCGGCGAAGATGTCCGGCGGGGAGGCCGACTCGACCTCGGCGAGGTCGCGGTGGGTGCCGGCGACGAACCTGGGGTACTTCAGCTCGGGCCGGTCCAGGCTGTGGATGCGGAAGAGGCCGGTGAGGTCGAGCGGGCCCGGCAGCGGGTACACCTCGGCCTCGGTGATCTTCAGCTCGCGCACCAGCAGGTCCAGCACCTCCCGGTCGATGGACTCCTCGACCTCCAGGCGCACCGGCGGGCCGAAGCGGCGCCGCATGAGCTCCTTCTCCAGGGCCTGGAGCAGGTTCTCGGCGTCGTCCTCCTCGACCTCCAGGTCCTCGTTGCGGGTGACCCGGAAGGTATGGTGCGCCAGGACCTCCATGCCCGGGAACAGCTCCTCCAGGTGGGCGGCGATCACGTCCTCCAGCGGGACGAACCGGCCCGGGGAGGCCTCCAGGAAGCGGGAGAGCAGCGGCGGCACCTTCACGCGGGCGAAGTGCCGGTGGCCGTTGACCGGGTTGCGCACGATGACGGCCAGGTTCAGGGACAGGCCGGAGATGTACGGGAAGGGGTGCGCGGGGTCGACCGCCAGCGGGGTCAGCACCGGGAAGATCTGATGCCGGAACAGGGTGAAGAGCCGGGCCTGCTCCTTCTCGGCCAGCTCGTTCCAGCGGACCAGGCAGATGTTCTCCTCGGCGAGGGCGGGGGCGACGTCCTCGTGGAAGCAGGCGGCGTGCCGGGCCATCAGCTCGCGGGAGCGGGCCCAGATCATCTCCAGGACCTCGCGGGGCTGCAGCCCGGAGGCGGAGCGGGTGGCCACGCCGGTGGCGATGCGCCGCTTCAGGCCGGCGACCCGGACCATGAAGAACTCGTCGAGGTTGCTGGCGAAGATCGCGAGGAAGTTCGCGCGCTCCAGCAGGGGCGTGCTCGGGTCCTCGGCGAGTTCGAGGACGCGCTCGTTGAACGCCAGCCAGCTGCGCTCCCGGTCGAGGAACCGGCCCTGCGGCAGCGGGGCGCCGTCCGGGTGCGACTCCTCGTAGGTGTCGAGGTCGGCGTCGAGATCGGGTTCCAGGTCGGAGACCGACCCGGCCACGGTGCGAGCGCGGTGGGCGGCTATGGAACCCACGGAGGGCTGTGCGTGCTGGACCGGCGCCTGGGTCTCTTGCTGGCTCATGAACCCATTCTTCCGCGCACGGGGCGTTACGGGCGCGTCGGAAGCAGAGGGCGGGCGCGTCGCGGCACGGCGCGTGTCCCCGTTCCCCGCGCTCCCCCCGGAGGGTGGCGAAGGCTCTGGCACGGCGGGCTTCATTCGCCGAGCGTCGCAAGCCTGTCTGAATCGGCGGTTACGGAGACATGACGTATGGGATAGCGGGGGGCGGACCGCGGGCGTCTGCGGCGGTGCGCGGCCCGGGGCGCGTCCGCGCCCGGGCCGGTGCGTCGGCGGGTGGCGGCCGGGGCGGGCACGGCGGCGCGCCGCGGCCGGGGGCGGGGAGAGGCAGGCGGGCGCGGGGGCGCGGCAGCCGTGAGGCGGCGGGGCCGGCGGGGCGCGCGAGGCGACCGGGGGCGGGAGGCCCTCGCCCGGCGGGCCGGCGGGCCGGCGGGCGGCCGCGGCCGGTGCCGGGCGGGAGCGGGCAGGGGAGGACCGGGGTGACCGGGGCGGCGACGGGGGTGCCGCCCGGCCGTGCCGGAGTCCGTCCGGTGCGGGGGCGTGCCGGACCCGGGGGCGCCGGGCCCGGGAAGGGGCCGTCAGGTCTCGGTGCGGTACATCAGGTCGGTCTCGTACGTCGTGAAGCCCATCCGCTCGTACACGGACACGGCCGCCTTGTTGTCGGCGTCGACGTACAGCATCGCCGTCGGCAGCCCCCGGTCCGCCAGGTGCCGCAGGCCGATCGTGGTGAGGGCCTTGCCCAGGCCGCCGCCCTGCGCGTCGGGGCGGATGCCGAGGACGTACACCTCGCCGAGTCGCTCCGCGGCGTGCACCTTCGTCCAGTGGAAGCCGATCAGCTCCCCGCCGCGGAAGGCGAGGAAGAAGCCCGCCGGGTCGAACCACGGCTCGGCCTTGCGGTCGTCGAGGTCCCGCTGGGTCAGGGAGCCCTGCTCGGGGTGGTGGGCGAAGGCGGCGGCGTTCACGGCGAGCCAGGCCGCGTCGTCCTGTCCGGGCACGAAGGCGCGGACGGTCACGCCCTCGGGCAGGACCGGCTCCGGCAGGCCGAACCCGGTCAACGGACGCCGCATCTGCCGCAGTTCGCGGAACAGGGTGAGGCCGAGGACCTGCGCGAGGTGGCGGGCGGCGGAGTGCCCGCCGTGCGCCCACACCCGCAGCCGCTTGCCGGACGCGGCGAGCAGCGCGGCGCCCAGCGCCCGCCCGTGCCCCCGCCCCCGGTGCGCGGGATGCACGACCAGTTCGGCGGCCGGCGGCTCCACCGGGTCGGTGTCCTCCAGCTGGGCGTAGCCGACGAGTTCGCCGCCCGCGGTGAGCAACAGGTGGGAGACGCCCTGGCGTTCCCCGCCGCGCAGGTACAACCGCCCCTGCTCGGACACCGCCTGCCGCCCGTCGACGCGGGCGGCCTCGTCGAGCAGGGCGAGGACGGCCCCGGTCCGGTCCGGGGAGAGCGCGGCACAGGTCTCGATCGAGCGGGTGCGGCCGGTCGGCGCGATGTCGTCGTCGCTGGTCATGCGTACGAGGGTACGGGCCGGAACCGCCCGGCGGGGGAAAGAAGCAACCAGGATGTAACCCTTGACCCTCTGTTGTGCTACGCGCGTCGACTCTAGGCTGCGCCGGACGGGCCACCACCTTGAGCCGAACACAGGGGAGTCAATGCCAGCCAGTTCCCAGTCGGACCGCCGGCGTCGCGGACGCCGTACGCGCCGTCTTCTCGCGCTCGCCGCCGGCGCCGCCACCGTCGGCGCGCTCACCGCGGCCGCGCTGCCGGCGTCCGCCGGCGCGGGCCACAAGCCGGGCGGTCACGGGACGAGCCGTTACCAGGACGTCCAGTTGCTGTCCTTCAACGACCTGCACGGCAATCTGGAGCCGCCGGCCGGCTCCTCCGGCCGGGTCACCGAGCTCCAGGCGGACGGCACGACGAAGACGGTCGACGCCGGCGGCGTCGAGTACCTCGCGACCCACCTGCGCCAGGCCCGCGAGGGCGAGAAGTACTCCATCACCGCGGCCGGCGGCGACCTGGTCGGCGCCTCGCCGCTGCTCTCCGGCCTCTTCCACGACGAGCCGGCCATCGAGGCGCTGAACCGGCTCGACCTGGACGTCACCTCGGTCGGCAACCACGAGTTCGACGAGGGCGCGCGCGAACTGGCCCGCCTGCAGAACGGCGGCTGCCACCCGACCGACGGCTGCTACACCGACGAGGAGTTCGAGGGCGCCGACTTCCCCTACCTCGCCGCCAACGTCCTCGACGAGAAGACGGGCAGGCCCGTCCTCAAGCCGTACTGGGTGTGGAAGAAGAAGGACGTCAAGATCGGCTTCATCGGCGTCACCCTGGAGGGCACGCCGGACATCGTCTCCGCCGAGGGCGTCAAGGGCCTCACCTTCAAGGACGAGGTCGAGACCATCGACAAGTACGCCAAGGTGCTGCAGAAGCAGGGCGTGAAGTCGATCGTCGCGCTCGTCCACGAGGGCGGCTTCCCGGCCTCGGCGTCGTACAACTACGACTGCGACTCCCCGGGCGCGGGCGACGGCGTCTCGGGCCCGATCGTCGAGATCGCCAGGAACGTCACGCCGCAGGTGGACGCGCTGGTCACCGGCCACACCCACAACGCGTACGTGTGCACGATCCCCGACCCGGCGGGCAAGCCGCGCACGGTCACCTCGGCCGCGTCCTTCGGCCGCCTCTACACCGACACCACGCTGACCTACGACCGGTGGACGGGCGACATCGCCCGTACGGCCGTGAAGTCCGCCAACCACGTGGTCACCCGGGACGTCCCCAGGGCGGCCGACATGACCGAGCTGATCGACCGGTGGAACACCCTCGCCGCGCCCATCGGCAACCGCCCGATCGGCTACATCTCCGGTGACATCGGCAACTCCGGCACCGAGTCCCCGCTCGGCGACCTGATCGCCGACGCGCAGCTCGCCCACGGCAGGAAGCTGGACCCGGAGACCGACCTGGCGCTGATGAACCCCGGCGGCATCCGGGCCCCGCTGACGTACGCGGCCAAGGCCGGCGAGGGCGACGGCGTGGTGACGTACGCCGAGGGCTTCACCGTGCAGCCGTTCGCCAACACCGTGAACCTCCAGGACCTCACCGGCGCCCAGCTGATCCAGGTGCTCAAGGAGCAGGTCAGCGGCGCGAACCAGGCCGCGCCGAAGATCCTGCAGGTCTCCTCGGGGCTGACGTACACGCTGGACCTGACGAGGACCGGCGCGGACCGCGTGGTGACGGACTCCATCCGGCTGAACGGCGCGGCCATCGACCCGGCGGCCACCTACCGCGTCGCGAGCAACAGCTTCCTCGCGGGCGGCGGCGACGGCTTCCCGACGCTGGGCCAGGGGACCGACGACCTGGTCGGCGCGGACGACCTGACCGCGCTGGAGGAGTACCTGACGGCCAACTCCTCGCCCGCCGACCCGATCGCCCCGCCGAAGGCGGACCGGATCACGATCGTGGGCTAGGTGTATTGGCCTGCAGCGTTGTTGACACGGCTGATCGGGGGCTGGCCTGCGAGTGCGGTGTGGCAGCGATGGTAGTTGTAGGTGTGCAGGA
>NZ_JBITFM010000031.1:0-31259 GCF_044456065.1 Streptomyces sp. NPDC051041 | reverse complement strand
TCCGCTAGCGTCCAGCCGTTCTTCCGCCGCAGTGGAGCGATCAGCCCCCGCATATAGGCCAGTGCCGACTCACGCGGCTCCGACCTGCTGAAACGGTGCACGAACCGCTCATGCACCACGTCCAGTTCACCCGCCCACAACCTGACATCAGCAAGGTCCCCACCCATAACCACACCAACGACCGGCCTGGCCATCAGTCACGGCAAACACCGTTGCAGTACTAGGTTGAGACGCCTCCCCTCCCTCGTACCCGCCGGTCCCGACCGGCGGCGCAATCGCGATGTGCGGCCGCGCGTACGGGACGGACGATCGTCTCGCGCCCCAGGAGGCTGACATGACGCCAGTCGCGTTCACCGGCAGTGCCGTGAGGCCCGCGCGGGAGGACCTGCCGCGGACGGCGGTACGGCCGCGCCGCCGGAACCACGTCCCCACGCGCACGGCGCCGGCCGGGGCTTCGGCGCACCGGGGCACCGCGCCGGCCGCCCGGGGCGAGGCCGGCGGCAGGAGCGCGCCGCCGCGCCGGGCGGCCGCCCCGCACCGGTACGAGGTGTTCCCCCGGCCGGGCGCCGGCTCGCCCGGGGAACTCCGGCCCACCCTGCGCCGCGGCGGTGATCCGCGGTGAAGACGGACGGCGGAGCACCGCCGGCCTCCCTGATCGGCCGCGGCACCGAACTCCGGGCGGTCGAGGACTTCCTGGACCGGGCGCGTGGATCGGGTGGCGTCATGACGGTCCACGGCGAGCTGGGCATCGGCAAGTCCGCACTGCTGGAGGAGGCCCGCCGAACCGCCCGGGCCGGAGGTTTCGCCGTCCTGCGGATCTGGGGACACCGGACCGGGTCGGATCTGGCCGGCGCCGGCCTCGCCCAGCTGCTGCCGGTCCCCGCCGCCCACGTCGGCGGCCCGACCGCGGTGAGCGTCACGGCCGAGGCGCTCGGCCGGCACACCACCGGGCGGCCCCCGCCGGTGACCCTGGACGACGCGCAGTGGTTCGACGCGCCCTCGCTCGACGCACTGCTCGAGGCCTGTCACGGCGCCCGGCGGAACCCCGTCGCGCTGCTCCCGGCGAGCCGCCCGGCACCCCGCCGCAGCGCATGGCACGCGCCGGATCCCGCGCCGGATCTCGTCCTCGGCCCGCTCACCATGGCCGACGGCGAACGGCTGCTGCGCCGGCACGGCCGGGACCTGCCGCCCCTGCTGACCGAACGCGTCGTGCGCGAGACCGGGGGCAACCCGGCCGGGCTGGTGTCCGTCTCGAGGCTCCTGCAGCGCTCCGCCCCCTCGGCCGACGTGCTGCTCGCCGCGCGGCTGCCGCTCGGCGACGCACTGCACGCACAGCTGATCCAGCTCCTGGACGGCGTACCGCAATCGGTGCGCGACTTCCTGCTGCTGGCCGCGGTGGCGCGAACCGACCGTCCGGAGCTGCTGCGCGAGGCCGCCAGGACCATGGGAACGGCGGACCACGCGCCGGAGGCGGCCGAGGCGCGCGGGCTGCTCCTGCGGGAGGCCGGCAGGGTCCGCTTCGCCCATCCGCTGCTGCGCTCGGCGGTGCACTGGGACGCCTCCTCCGCCCGGCGGCGGCGAGCGCACCTGGCGCTGGCCGGGCTGGACGGGATGAGCGCCTACCAGCGGGCGCTGCGCCGGGCCGCCGCCTCCGCCGACCCGGACGAGGCCACGGCGAGGGAACTGGAGGAAGGCGGGCCGCAGCGGCTCGCCGAGGCCTTCGCGGTCCACGAACCGGCCGCCGACCTCAGCCCGCGGCCGGCGGACCGGGCGCGCAGGCTGGCCGGTGCCGCACGGGCGGCCCAGGCGCGCGATCAGCCGGAGGAACTACGGCGGCTCATGTCACGCGTCACCGCCCTGTCCTCCGAGCCCTGCGAACAGGACCCGGCGACCGCCGCGGCCGTCGCCGCGCTGGACGCGTACCTGGCCTACCGGAGCGACGGGGACCCGGCCCATGCGCTCGATCTGCTCCTGCGGTCCGCCGACGGGCCGGCCTCGCCGTGGCCGCCGCCGTTCCTGCCACTGGCCGCCGTCCTCGCTCCCGGCTTCGGCGAACTGCCCGCGGCGAAAGCGCTGCGTTCCCGGCTGGAGACCCTGGTCCGGGAGAACCAGCAGCGCGAACAGTGTCCTCTCCTGATGTCCGCGCTGTACTGGGCCGACCGCGGAGCCGACGCCGGCAGGGGCCGGGCGCTGCTCGCGACGGCCGGCGCCGCCGCAGGGCGGGGGCGGTTCCCGCTCGATCCGCCCCGGGACGGGGCGCTGGTCTTCCTGGCGACGGTGCTGGACGACCCGCTCGCCGCCGAGCACCTGGGCGGCGCCGTGCTCATGTCGCTGACCGGCGTCGGGCACTTCGGCACCGCCCGGACGGCCCTGGCGCATCTGCAGATCGCTCACTGCCACCTGGGCGACCGGGCGGGCGTGCTGCGGGACGCGGACACCGGCGAGCGCTGGGCCCGCGCGGCGGACGATCCGCGCGCCCTCGGCGGCCTTCCGGTGCGGTGTGGCGCACGTGCGGGCCTGGGGGGCGCGGAGGAGGGACACCGGGCGCTCACGGACGGCATCCTGTCCCTCGCCCTGCCGCGCCGTCTCTCCACGGCGGCGGCCCGTGCCCGCTGGGCGAGAGGGCTGATGGCGCTCGCGCACGGCAGGCCGGAGGACGCGTACGAGGAACTGCGGATGCTGTCGGACCCCGACGGCGACGCGCGGCGCCCGGTGGTGGCGGCCTGGGCGCTGGGCGATCTGGTCGCGGCCGCGGTCGCCTCCGGCCGGGGGGACGGCGTACGGGACCACGTGCGGCGGACGGCCGAGGCCAACCGGCTGCTGCGGTCTGCACCGCTGGAGCATCTGCTGGCCCGGTCGCGGGCGCTGCTGGGCGACGGCGGCGACCCGGAGGAGTCGTTCACCCGGGCGCCGGCCGTGCCGGGGTCCCAGGCGCTGCGGTACGAGCGGGCCCGTAGGCGGCTGGCGTCCGCGGAGGAAGCGGCGGGTCCCGGCGGCGAGTCCGGCCCGGTTCCGGGCGCGGCGCTGTTCGGGCGGGCCGGGCTCGAGGCCGGCGTCGACCGGCTCGTCGGGGTTGGGCTCGGGCGAGTGGGGCGGCGGGCGGCGCAGCTCGGCGCCGGCGCCGTCGCTACGCTCGACACCACGATGAAGAACAATGTGATTCCGCTGGGGGCGAAGGCGGACAAGGCCACCGTCAGACGGCACAACCTGAGTCTGGTGCTGCGGACGGTACACGGCACGGGTGAGGTGACCAGGGCCGGGATCGCCGCGCGTGTCGGTCTCACCCGGGCCGCGGTCTCCTCCCTCGTCGAGCAACTGCTGGGGTACGGCTTCATCACCGAGTGGGGCAAGACGAGCAGCGGCCAGGCGGGCCGGCCGGGCACGGTCCTCAAAGTGGCCCGGACCGGTCCGGCCGGGGTGGGCGTGGAGATCAACGTCGGTCACATCGCCGTCTGCGTCGTCGATCTCGCGGGCACCGATCGCGTCAGGCTGGTGGAGCACTTCGACGGCCGCGGGATGCAGCCGTCGCGGGTACTGGCGCGTGCGGCACGGCTGACGGCGCGCGCGCTCGACTCGGCCGCCGGGCAGGGCTTGGAGCCGGTCGGCGCCCATGTCGCGGTACCGGGTCTGGTCACCGGCGGCACCGTCCGCCAGGCACCCAATCTCGGCTGGAACCGGGTCGCCGTCGAGGGGGTCTTCGCCCAGGCGCTGCTGGCGCTGCGGCCCCTGCGGGCACTCCCGGTCAGCTCCGACAACGAGGCCAACGCGGCCGCGCTGGCGGAGCTGTGGTACGGGGCCGGGACCGAGGGCGCGCGGAGTTTCCTGTACCTGAGCGGCGAGGTCGGCATCGGCGGCGCCCTGGTGGTCAAGGGGGAACTGCTGCGCGGCGCCCATGGATTCGCCGGCGAGATCGGGCACATGGTGGTCGATCCGGACGGGCGGCCGTGCCGCTGCGGGGCCCGGGGCTGCCTGGAACAGTACGCCGGGCAGGCCGCCCTGCTGAGCACGGCCGGCCTCGACGCGGACGCGGGCGCGCCGGGCGTCGCCGAACTGCGGCGGCGGGCGCAGCAGCAGGATCCCTCGGCGCTGGCGGCGATGGAGCGGGCCGGACGGCAGCTGGGAGTGGCGGTGTCGGGCGCGGTCAATCTCTTCGACCCGGACGTGGTGATGCTCGGCGGTGTCTACCGGGAGCTGGTCGAATGGCTCGCTCCCGCTGTCGACCGCGAACTCGCGCGCAGGGTGGTGTCCGGGCTGTGGGGCCAGGACCGGTCCCGGCTGCGGCCGGCCTCCCCGCTGAGCGACGCGGCAC
Source organism: Streptomyces sp. NPDC051041 (assembly GCF_044456065.1). Classification (NCBI taxonomy): domain Bacteria; kingdom Bacillati; phylum Actinomycetota; class Actinomycetes; order Kitasatosporales; family Streptomycetaceae; genus Streptomyces; species Streptomyces sp. NPDC051041. The sequence continues at coordinate 26,950 of NZ_JBITFM010000031.1, read as the reverse complement.
GGGGCTCGGCCGGTGTCGTCGTCAGGGAAGTGCTCGCCGATCCGGCGGCGTACGGCGAGCGCGGCGGGAGCGGGCCGCGGCGGACGGCGAGCACGGCCGGGCGGTAGGCGCCGCGGAGCCGGGGGCGGGCCGTTCGACGGCCCACCCCCGCCCCCTCCCGGGAGAACCGGGGTCCTCCCGGGGCCCCGTCAGCCGCGCTGTGCGGCGATCATCGCCTTGTACCAGTGGTAGCTGGCCTTCGGAATGCGCCGCTGGGTGGCGTAATCGACCCGGACGATCCCGAAGCGTTTGGCGTAGCCGAACGCCCACTCGAAGTTGTCCAGCAGCGACCACACGTAATAGCCGCGCACCTCCACGCCGGCGTCCATCGCGGCCCGCAACGCGGTGAGGTGATCACGCAGGTAGGCCACGCGGTCCACGTCGTCGACCGTTCCCCCGGGGCCCGCCTCGTCGTCCTCCGCGGAGCCGTTCTCCGTGATGAAGACCGGCGGCAGCGCGTCCCCGTACCGGTCCTTCAGCTCCACCAGCAGCTCGGTGAAGGAGCCGGGGACGACCGGCCAGTCCATGGCGGTGTGCCGCACCCCGGACAACCGCACCTCCTGGTAGCGGTTGTCCGTGGCCACGCGCCGCGCCGGGTCGTCCTCGCGGTACGGGGCGTCGGCGACGACGATCGGCCGGTAGTAGTTGATCCCGAGGAAGTCCAGCGGCTGGGAGATCAGCTCCAGGTCGCCGTCGCGCCGGAAGTCCTGTCCGGTGATCAGTTCGCCCCAGGTCTCCTCCTCCGTGGCCGGGTAGCGGCCCGCCAGGAGCGGTTCGGTCCACACCAGGTTGTGCTGGGTGTCCGCGCGGACGACGGCCGCCAGGTCGGCGGCGGAGTCGGTGGCCGGCAGGTTGCGGTCGAGGTTGAGGGTGATGCCCACCTCGCGTGCTCCGGCCGCGCGCAGCGCCTGTACGGCCAGGCCGTGGCCGACCAGCAGGTGGTGGGCCGCGGCCAGCGCGCCCCGGCCCTCGCGGGCACCCGGTGCGTGCCGGCCGACGGAATAGCCGAGGAAGGCACTGCACCAGGGCTCGTTGAGGGTGATCCAGCGCGGCACGCGGTCGCTCAGGTGCTCGGCGACGACGGCCGTGTACTCGGCGAACCGCTCCGCCGTCTCCCATGTCCGCCAGCCGCCCCGGTCCTCCAGCGCCTGCGGGAGGTCCCAGTGGTAGAGCGTGGCGGCGGGCTCGATGCCGGCCGAGAGCAGTTCGTCGACCAGCCGGGAGTAGAAGTCCAGCCCCTTGGGGTTCACCGGGCCGGCGCCGTCCGGCACGATGCGCGGCCAGGCGATCGAGAACCGGTACGATCCCACGCCCAGCTCCCGCAGCAGGGCCACGTCCTGCGGATAGCGGTGGTAGTGGTCGCAGGCGACGTCACCGGTGTCGCCGTCGGCCACCAGGCCCGGAGTGTGGCTGTAGGTGTCCCAGATCGACGGACCACGGCCGTCCTCGCGCGCCGCGCCCTCGATCTGGTACGAGGCGGTCGCGGCGCCGAAGACGAAGCCGGGCGGGAAGCTGGGGAAGTCGCTCATGTGGTGGAACTCGTTTCCGGAGTGGGTGTCACTTGACGGATCCGCCGGTGATGCCGGCGGCGATGTACTTCTGGGCGAGGACGAGCAGGACCGCCGCGGGCACCGCGGACAGGACGGACGCGGCCATCACCGAGCCCCAGTCGCCGACGTGCGCGCCGATGTACTGGTAGATGCCGAGCGTGACCGGCTTGACGTCGTCGGTGGTGTTCAGGGTGAGCGCGAACATGAAGTCGCTCCACGAGAACAGGAAGGCGAACAGGCCCGACGTGATCAGCGAGTTGCGGCTCATCGGCAGCACCACCCGCACGAACGTCCGCACCGGCCCGGCGCCGTCCATCTGCGCCGCCTCGATCACCTCACCGGGGATCGACACCATGAAGGACCGCATCAGCACGATCGAGAACGGGATGCCGAGGGAGGCGTCCGCCAGCATCAGGCCGAAGTAGGAGTTGACGAGGCCGAGGTCGACGTACGAGTTGTAGAGCGCGTTGGCGATGACGATGCCCGGCACCATCTGGGTGATCAGTGTGCCGAACACGATCGTCCGCGAGCCGCGCAGGCCGAACCGGGCCAGCCCGTAGGCCGCCGGAGCGGCGATCGCCAGGCAGATGGCGACCGCGCCGAGCGAGACGACCAGCGAGGTCAGCAGATGGCCGCCCTGGTCGTCGAGGGCTTTGGAGAAGCCGGACAGGTCCAGGCTGCCGGGCACCGGGTCGACCTGGAGCAGGCCCGAGGCGGGCTGGAGGGCGGTGTTGAGCATCCAGTACAGCGGAAAGAGCATCACGCACAGGATGAGCGCGCCGGCGAGGGTGGAACCCCAGCGGCGCCTGGATGCCGTGGGCGTGGGAGAGGCCACGGACGTCACTTCCCCTCGGTGCGGTTGGCCCGCAGGTAGAGCACCGCGAACACCGCGGAGACAAGGATGAGTACGTTGCCGACGACCGCGCCCGCACCGAAGTCCAGCTGGACGAAGGAGTTCTGGTAGGTCAGCGTCCCCAGGGTCTGGGTGGCGTCGGCCGGGCCGCCGTCGGTGAGCGCGAGGATCAGGTCGAGGATCTTCACCGTCGACATGAAGCCCAGGACGAGGACGACGGTGATGACCGGTCTGAGCATCGGCAGGGTGATGGAGCGGAAGGTCCGCCAGGCCGAGGCGCCGTCCAGGGAGGCCGCCTCGTACAGCTCCTTCGGGATTTCCTGCAGACCGCCGTAGAGGATGACCATGTTGAACGGGATGCCGATCCAGATGTTGACCAGGATCACCGACAGCAGGGCCATGCCCGGGCTGGTCAGCCAAGGGGTGTGGCCGCCGAGGCCGAGCGCGTCCAGGAAGGAGTTCAGCACGCCCGTGTCCTGGTCGAGAATGCGGCGCCACACGATGCCGGACACCACCATGGGCACCAGCCAGGGCAGCAGGATCAGCGACCGCAGCACGCCGCCCAGGGGGAACCTGCGGGTGAAGAACACCGCGAGCGCGAGGCCGATGCAGAACTGCCCGAGCAGCGAGCCGGCGGTGAACACCAGGGTGTGCCACAGCGCCTTGCCGAACAGGGCGTCCTGGAAGACGTTCGACCAGTTGTCGGCCCCGTTGAAGGGGGCCTCGCCGGTGAAGAAGGTCTTCGGCGTGTAGTGCTGGAAGCTCATCACGACGTTGCGGACGAGCGGGTAGCCGAAGAACAGCAGCATGAAGACGACGGCGGGGGCGACGAACCCCCACTGGGCCAGCCTGCGGCGGCGGCGCAGCCGGTCCGGGCCGGGCGCGGCGGCCTTCCCGGACGCCTTCGCCGGCGCCTGAGCGGTGACGGTGGACGTGGTCATGGTCGCGTACCTCAGTTCCCGCTCGTGGCCCGCTGCTGCGCGCGCTTCAGAGCGGCCTCGCTGGACTGGCCGGTCAGGGCGGACTGGAAGGCGCTCTGCAGGGCGAGCGACACGCCCGACCAGCCGGCGCCGAGCTTGGCGGTGCGGGACCGGGCGGCGGCCACCTGGTCGGCGAGCGCGTCCAGTTCGGGCACCCGCTCGCGCCACACGGCGGCGGCCTTGGCGTTGGCGGGGACCATCCAGCTGTTGAGCGCGTAGGTCAGCTGCTCCTTCTCGCTGGACAGGCAGGCGACGATCCGGCCCGCCGTTCTCTCCCGCTCCTCGTCGCCGGTGTTGGGCACGGTGAGCACGGCGCCGCCCAGCGGGCCGACCGATTCCCCGCCCGCCTCCGGCACCGGGATCTGCGCGATGCCCCAGCGCAGCGACTTCCTGGTGTTGAGCGTCTCCACCTGCCACGGACCGTTGATCATCATCGCCGCGTTGCCGGCCATGAACTGGTCGTTGACGTCCGCCTGGGTCCAGTTGACCGTCGACTTCGACAGCGATCCGTCCGCCAGCAGGGCCTTCCAGTAGTCGAGCGCCTCGACCACCTGCGGGCTGTCCAGCCGGGTCTCGTCACCGCCGTTGGACCACATGAAGGGCGTGAACTGGAAGACGCCGTCCTCCGCGCCGCCCGCGCTGAGCGCCAGCCCGTACTGCTTGCCCCGGGTGAGCTTCTTCGCCGCTTCCCGCAGCTCGTCCCAGGTGGTGGGGACCGCCACGCCGGCCCGGTCGAGGATGTCCTTGTTGTAGAACAGCGCCAGGGTGTTCACGGACCGGGCCGCACCGTAGTACGTCCCCTCGTAGGAACCGAAGTCGACGATGCCCTCGGGTATGTCCCGGGTGCTCAGACCGAGGGTCTCGAGGTCGACCAGGCCGCCCGCCTCGGCGAACGTCGGCATCTCGGAGGCGTCGAACTGGACGATGTCGGGCAGCGACTTCGAGGACGCCATGCGCAGCGCCTTCGTCATCACCTGCGCGGCCGGGACGCTCTGCTGCTCGATGGTGACGCCGAGCTGCTTGCCGCAGCGGGCCATCGCCTGGGCGTCCCAGCGGTGGTAGGTCTCGTCGGTCGAGGAGTTCATCACGGTGTAGACGTCGTTGTCGCGCTGCTGACCGCATCCGGTCAGGGCCGCCCCGACGGCCAGGACGGAGACGGCGGCGAGCGGTGCCACGGCTCTGCGGGAGCGTCCGCGGCGCGCGGCAGCCGGAGTGGGTGCTGTCACGGTGGGTGCCCTTGCATAGGAGGGGGAGATACGGAACGGCTCAGCGGGCGCCATCGGTCCACGGGTCGGTGGCGACCCGGTCGTGCGAGGTCGAGTTGAAGCGCTTCGACATGCTGCGGCCCTTGCTGTCGTGTCGCCCGGCGTCATCGCCGGTCCCTTTGTTTGCTTCGATGACTAATACGTCAATCCCTGACGTCGCGCTAGACCCGTGAGCGTGTTGGATTGGTTGCGCTGCGAAGTGGCACGCAGTGTCTTTCCGGCCATAAGGCCAGCTCGCGGGGTGTGTTGCCGTACTTGACACGCCATAGGCGTGATTTGTTTTGTGTACGATCAAATTCCCGGGCGACAGCCTCCGCAGTCCCCGCCGAACAGTCCCGCTCCCCCCGAGGAAGACCATGAAGTTCACCAACGGGTTCTGGCGCATCCGTGACGGCGTCCAGATCGCGTACGCCACCGAGGTGCGTGATGTGCGCGTCCAATCGAAGCGCTTCACCACCTATGCCGCCGTGCAGAAGGTGACGCGCAGAGGGGACACGCTCAACGCGCCGCTCCTCACCGTCGACTGCTTCTCGCCCGCCGAGGGCGTCATCGGCGTGCGGGTCACCCATCACGCCGGCAAGCTGCGTCCGGGACCGGACTTCACCCTCACGGCCGAGCCCGGCGGCGCGGGCGAGGTGCACCAGGACGGCACCGTCACCCGGCTGACCAGCGGCCCGCTGACCGTACGCCTGGACCGGGCCGCCCCGTGGGCCCTGACCTTCCACGGAGCGGACGGACGGGAGCTGACCCGGGCCGGCCGCAAGGGCACCGCCTTCGCCACCACCGACGACGGCGCGCACCACGTCCTCGCCCAGCTCGCGCTCGGCGTCGGCGAGCAGATCTACGGCCTCGGCGAGCGTTTCACCCCGTTCGTCAAGAACGGCCAGGTCGTCGACATCTGGCAGGCCGACGGCGGCACCAGCAGCGAGCAGGCCTACAAGAACATCCCCTTCTACCTGTCCTCGCGCGGCTACGGCGTCTTCGTCAACCACCCCGGCGCGGTCTCCTTCGAGGTCGGCTCCGAGTCCGTCGGGCAGGTGCAGTTCAGCGTCGAGGACCAGACGATGGAGTACTACGTCGTCGCCGGCCCCACCCCCAAGGACGTCCTCACCCGCTACACCGCCCTCACCGGCCGCCCGGCCCTGCCGCCCGCCTGGTCCTTCGGCCTGTGGCTGACCACGTCCTTCACCACGGACTACGACGAGGCGACCGTGATGTCGTTCGTCGACGGCATGGCCGAGCGCGGCATCCCGCTGTCCGTCTTCCACTTCGACTGCTTCTGGATGCGCGAGTACCAGTGGTGCGACTTCGAGTGGGACCCCGAGGTGTTCCCCGACCCGGAGGGAATGCTCGCCCGGCTGAAGGCCAAGGGGCTGAGGGTCAGCGCGTGGATCAACCCGTACATCGCGCAGAAGTCCCCGCTGTTCGACGAGGCCGCCGCCCTCGGGCACCTGGTGCGCCGGCCGAACGGCGACGTGTGGCAGTGGGACCTGTGGCAGGCCGGCATGGGACTGGTCGACTTCACCAGCCCCGACGCCCGCGCATGGTTCCAGGCGAAGCTGAAGCCGCTGCTGGACCAGGGCGTCGACTGCTTCAAGACGGACTTCGGCGAGCGCGTCCCGACCGACGTCGTCTGGCACGACGGCTCCGATCCGGAGCGGATGCACAACTACTACACCCACCTGTACAACCAGACCGTGTTCGAACTCCTGGAGCGGGAGCGGGGGCGGGGCGAGGCCGTGCTCTTCGCCCGCTCCGCCACCGCGGGCGGCCAGCAGTACCCCGTGCACTGGGGCGGCGACTGCTGGTCCTCCTTCGAGGCCATGGCCGAGTCGCTCCGGGGCGGCCTGTCCCTGTCGCTGAGCGGCTTCGGCTTCTGGAGCCACGACATCGGAGGCTTCGAGGGCACGCCCGACCCGACGGTCTTCAAGCGCTGGCTGGCCTTCGGCATGCTGTCCTCGCACAGTCGTCTGCACGGTTCGTCGTCCTACCGGGTGCCGTGGGAGTTCGGCGAGGAAGCCGTCGACGTCGCCCGGCGGTTCACCCTGCTCAAGCACCGCCTCATGCCCTACCTGTACGGCGCCGCCGTCGAGGCCCACCGCACCGGCGTCCCGGTGATGCGGCCCATGCTCCTGGAGTTCCCGCACGACCCGGCGTGCCGCCCGCTCGACCGCCAGTACATGCTCGGCCCCGACCTCCTGGTCGCCCCGGTGTTCAGCGAGGACGGCGAGGTGGAGGTGTACCTCCCCGAGGGCACCTGGACCCACCTCCTCAGCGGTGAGCAGGTCACCGGCCCCGTGTGGCGCACCGAGCGGCACGGCTACGACAGCCTTCCGCTGTACGTCCGCGAGGGCGCCGTCCTGCCACTGGCCACCGACACGCGGCGGCCCGACGGCGACTGGCTGGACCGTCCGACCCTGCTCGTCCACCCGTCGGCCTCGGCCGACTACACCAGCCGGGTGAGCGTGCCCGACCCGACCGGCGCGCAGGCCGCCGTGTTCCGCGTCCGGCGCGCGGGCGACCTCCTGCACGTCACCGCGGACGGCTTCGACCGGCCCTTCACCGTACGCGTCGCCGGCGGTGCGAGCGCGGAGGGAACGGGCGAGGTGACGGTGGAACTGCGATGAGCGAGCGGCCGCGCGCAGGCGCGCGGCGGCTGTGACCGTGCGCCCGGCCGCTCCCCGCCCCTCACCCCGCGCCCGACAGACCCGAGAGGGGCCGTGTCGTGCTCCCCTCGACCGGCCCGACGTCGGGAACGGCCGGCGGGACGGCCGGGCAGCGAACGAGGGAGGACGCGGTCTGGCTCCGGTGCACCCGCGGCCGCCCGGACGACTCCCGCGGTGTCGTCCGGGCGGCCGCCGCTCAACGACCGTGCCACGGCGAACTTCTCACGAGCGGTGAACTCCGGCCCCGAGCCCAGCGTGGCGCCGGAGCCGCACCCAGTACGGGCGCGGTCTCCCGCAGGAGGCGGGCGAGCAGGCCGCTGCGCGGCAGGCGGTTCTCGAGCACGCCCCGCTCGGGTCCGCGATCAGTTGTGCTCCTCGTCGATGGTGACGGCGACCCCGTCCTCGACCTGGACGACGACAGCGACGCTGCCCTTCTTGGCCGCGGCTTCGAGGTCTTCCTCGGTGCAGGGCGTGACGGTCTCCGCGTCACCGCAGATCCAGCCGGCGCCGTTGATGACGGTGTCGGTGGCGGTGAAGAACGCACGCTCGTCACCGTCGCGGCTGAGGGAGTACTTGCCCGGGGCCATGTACCCGAGCGTGCCGGAGAAGAGCCCCGACCTCTCGCCCTCGCCCATACCGTTGCCGCCGCCGCTGTCGCTGTGGTCCTCGATGATGCTGACAGCCACTCCGTCCTTGACGTCGACCGTCGCTCCGAACCCCTTCTTGGCCGCGGCTTCGAGCTCCTCCTCGGTGCACGGCGTGGCGGCCTGGCCGTTCGCGTCACCGCAGATCTTGCCCGCGCCCTCGATGTCGGTGTCCTCGGAGGTGAAGAACGCCTGCTCCGCGTCGTTCGCGTCCGTGACGGTGTATTTGCCGGGGGCGAGGTAGGAGACCGTGCCGACCCACTTGCCCGACACCACGCCGCTCTTCGAGCCCCTCTCGCCCGACGGGGACTCGCTGCCGGCACCGGTGCCGCTCCCGCCGTCGTCGGACTTCCCCTTGGCGGCCGAGTCCGAGGCCGTGGCCCCGGTCGACTTGCCGCTGTCCTCCGTGTCCCCTCCCTGACAGGCGGTCAGCAGCATCGTCGTGGCCACCAGAGCCGCGGCGGCGAGGACGGACTTGCGGCGGTGTGTGCGAAGCATAGTGGGACTCCCCCTGCTGATGGTGATGTGGCCGGGCCGGACTGGTCATTCCGGCTGGTCTCTGCCTTGCCGATCACCATCCTGAACGGTGCGGCGAGCCCCTGGGAAGCGCGGTTACGGTGCCATGACACTCCTGTCGTGATTAAGGGACACCGTTTCCACGTCCCCGAGCCCATGCGGCACGGCCGCCTCATCCTCGCCGGTGACGCCGCACACATCGTGCCGCCCACCGGCGCCAAGGGCCTCAATGCCGATGATCTGCGTGACCGCGTTCTGGTGCTCTCCCGCCATCCAGCCCTTACTCATGATCTTCTCCCTCGCACAGACACTTGCCCTGGCCGTACTGGGCTGGCAGTTCCTGCGCTATGCGGAGCGGTAACACTGCTCCGCTGCCCGCTTCACGTTCGATTCACCGTCCCGACCGGCAATGCCGAGCGACTTCTCCGCGGAGCTGGACTGCCCGTCATGTAGTTCGGGCCGTGCAGTGAGCTCTTTCCCATCTGTCGGGTTGGAGGGGAGGTCGGGCCGACAGACAGGGGAAGCCCTTGGCAGATGGGTTTTCGATCAGGGAATCCGTCTCCACCAGAGGTTTCGTGTGCTTGTCCACCCGTCGGGCTTCGACGTGTCCGGTTCTGTCCTGCGCTTCCTGTCCGTCAAGCTCCGCCGACGCCGCCAAGAGCTCGGTATCCGCTGGCGGCGCCTGAGCGCCGGCCGGCAGGCCCTGCCCGCTCCTGCCCGTCTCCGCAACGGCCGCCCGTGTGCCCAGCTCGCGGCCGGGTTCGGCATCGGGACCACGACCGCGCACCGGTACATCACCGAAGCCGTCGAGGTCCTGACGGCGCTCGTGCCGACCCTTGCAGAGGCGGTCCGGACAGCGTCGCCGAGGGCGTATCTGCTGGACGGGACCATGCTGCTCGGGGAAGCACAAGAGGCACGGGGTGAACGTGCAGGTCCTCGCCACCCCCCTTCGGCAGGCTGCCGCGGGTCCCGCCGCCCCTGCCCGGCGCCGTCCACGACGTCCGCGCTGCCCGCGGACACGGCATCGCCGACCCCCTCACCGAGGCCGACATCATGTGCTGGGCCGACAAGGGCTACCGGGGTGTCGGCGGCACGGTCCGTACCCCGTGCCGGGGCGGTGGGAAACCCTGTCCACCGGTCAGCAGACGGTGAACCGGTCCCACGCGAAGACCGCGCCCTCGTCGAGCGGGCCGGGGCCACCCTCAAACCCTGGCGGCCCTTCGCGAACTCCGCTGCTCGACCACCCGGATCACCCGCAACCAAGGCGCGAGGAAACGCTTGTCGGGGAAGAAGTGCGCGTGAGCGGTCGAGGCACCGGAGCCGGAGCGTTGAGAGTCAGCCACCCCGGCCGAGCGTGCCTCCAGCCGGTGATCTTGAGGTGGTCGTGGTGTACAGGGCTGTTCCGCTAAAATCGAAAGGAAAGTGTTGAACAGCCATGCTGAAGAGGTTCGCCGCCGTCGGCGCCGCCGCGCTGTCGCTGGCCGTGGCGCTTCCCGCGAGCCCGGCGCACGCGCTGGATCGGGTGAGTTGCCGCTCCGTGAAGTCCGTAATGATCATCAACTACGGTGACCGGGAGCACCCCTGCTTCGCCAGCGCGGGCACGCAGCAGGTGGCCATCTAGCGGTGAACGTGCTGTGGGCGGGCAACAACAAGGTGACGGCCAAGTACCAGCAGGTGCAGAACGGCTCCACCTCCCAGATTGCTCCCCGGCCGGGCGCGGCCGACCGGTGAGGGCCCGGACACGTGAGCCGTCGGTCACCGCGTCGCCCATGTCCGGCAGACCCGCCTCGCGCCCGGCGGTTGCCGGGGGCCGGTCCCGAGCGTCATCGGCGGGCGACGGCGCCCGGTGCCGACGGCGGCTCGTCGGCCGCGGTACGCAGGGGCGTTTCCCGCAGCAGCAGGACGGCGGTCAGCGCGAGCAGGGCGAAGGGCACGGCGGCGGCGAACACGTCACCGAAGGCCTGCCCGTACACCGCTCGGACGCCCTCCCCGGCCGAGGACGACAGGGCGCGCGGGTCCGGCAGGCCGCCGTCGGGTCCGGCGCCGGGCACGGAGGGGACGTGCGCGGCGGCCAGGGCGTCCACGCGGGCGGTCAGCAGGGATCCCAGTGCGGCGAGCCCCAGCACCCCGCCGAGACTGCGGGAGAGGATCACCAGGGAGGTGGTGGCGCCGAGGGCGTCCGGTGGCGCCGCGTTCTGCGCGATCGGCACGAGGTTCTGCGACACGGCGCCGACGCCGGCGCCCCCGGCGAACAGGGCGGCGCCCACCAGCGGCAGCGAGGTGTCCGCCCCCGCGGCCCCCATGAGCGAGAAGCCGAGGACGAGCAGCACGCCCCCGGCGACCAGGACGCGTTTCCAGCGGCCCCGCGCGGTGATCAGGCGGCCGGAGACCGCGGAACCGGACAGCAGACCCGCGATCATCGGCAGGGTCAGCAGTGCCGAGACGGCCGGGGACTCGGCCCGGGCGGTCTGGAAGTACTGGCCCAGCAGGGCGGGGGCGGCGAACAGCGCGGGTCCCACCGCGAAGCCGGCGAGCGCCGACAGCGTGACCGTGCGGTCCCGCAACAGGCCCAGCGGTACCAGCGGTTCCGCCGCCCTGGACGTGCGGCGGACGAACAGCACGGCCAGGACGAGCGCGGCACAGGCCGATCCCGCGGTCGGCCAGGACACCCACGCGGCTCCGTCGCCGGCCCGGGTCACCGCGTGGAGGAGCGCACCGACCGCTCCGGTGAGCAGGGCCGCGCCCCACAGGTCCGGGCGCGCCCCGCGCGCCGCCCGCCCGGGCGCGGGCAGCCGCGGTGTCCGCCGGAGGGCGAGCCCGGCGGCGGCCGCGAGGAGCACGCCCAGATGGAAGCAGCCGCGCCAACCCGGCCACGGGGTGTCGGCGAGGACGCCGCCGAGCAGCGGACCGGCGACCGTTCCGGCCGTCATGACCAGCGTGATGCGGCCGTTGTACCGGCCACGCTCCCGGGGGGACACCAGCGAGGCCATGACGACCTGGGCCACCGCGTTCACCCCGCCGGCGCCCAGCCCCTGGACGGCCCGGCCCGCGACGAGCTGTCCGACGTCACCGGCCAGCGCGCACCCTGCCGATCCGAGGGCGAACAGGCCGAGCGAGAGGTGCAGCAGCACCTTCCGGTCCGTCAGGTCGGCGAGCCTCCCCCAGAGCGGCAGGCTCAGCGTGGAGGCCACCATCGTGGCCGCGACGACCCAGGTGAAGGCGGCCTGGCTGCCGCCCAGGTCGGCGACGACGCGGGGCAGCGCGGTGACGACCACGGTGGAGGACAGCAGGCCGGCGAACAGGGCGAGCAGCAGACCGCGGAACGCGCGGCGCCGCTGCGTGGGGCTCATGAGGGGGGCGGCGGGCTGCGCCATGGAGATCCTCGGGGTCGGGCCGCATGGCGTGGCGGCAGAGTGGACGGGGGACGGGCGGGAGCGGCGGAGGGGGCGAGGGCGCCGGCCGGCGCCGGGGAGCGCGGGGCGCAGGCCCGGGCGGGTGCCGGGGCGGCTCGATGATGGCATCCGGCCGGGGACCGGCGGACGCCCTCCCGGGCCGCGCACAGCACCGCGGTTGGGGGAAAGTTCAGCCAGGTGAACAGGCGGTCCTCGTGGGTGAGGGCGAGGTGAACCCCGTGCGCGTGCCGTGAGCGGAATCCGCGGCAGCCCGGCGGGATCCGGCCGCGGCGGGCGCCCCGCGCCCCGTACGGCAGTTCACCCAAAGATCATCTTCGGTGCGCGGGCACCCCTGGCGGCCAACTCGGCGTGCTAGACACCACCCTGACGGAAGATCATTCCGAGTTCCGGCCCACCGGTGCGGCAGACGCCGACGTCAGCGGGCTTCCTCCGAGGCCTTCCTCGCTTTCCGCTCGCTGCTCACCCGTATGCACCTGGGAGTACGTACGTGCTTGACGACCACCTTCGTGGCCTGCCGCTGACCCCGGGGCAGTCGGGTATCTGGTTCGGCCAGCAGCTGGCCCCGGACAGCCGTGCCTACAACCTCGGCGTCTACGTCGACATCGCCGGCCCGCTCGACATCGCGCTGCTGGCCGAGGCGACGCGCCGCTTCCTCGACGAGGCCGACGCGTTCCGGGTGCGGATCGGGGAGCGCGAGGGCGAACTGCGCCAGTGGATCGAGCCGGACGACACGTGGGAACAGCTCTTCGTCGACGTGTCGGCCGAGGCCGACCCCGAGGCCGCGGCGCACGCCTGGATGAGGGACGACATGGCGCGCCCGCGCCGCGCGGGCCACCCCCCGAACCTCACGAACGCGGTGATCCGTGTCGCCGAGGAGCGCCACTGGTGGTACTCGGGCCTGCACCACGTCATCAGCGACGGGGCCGGCGCCGGGATCGCCATCGGGCGCGCGGCGGCCGTCTACACCGCGCTGTCCGAAGGGCGCGACCCCGCGGCGGGGGCGTTGCGCCCGCTGCGGGAACTGCTGGCCGAGCAGGCGGCGTACCGGTCCTCGGACGACTTCCGCGCCGACCGGGCGTACTGGCGGGAGCGGATGGCCGGCCGGCCCGCACCGGCCGGACTGGTGGAGCGGACCGCGCCCCCCTCCGCCCCGGTGCACCGGCGGACCTCGCGGCTGGGCCCGCGGACCGAGTCGGGACTGCGGGCGGTCGCGCGGACCGGCCGGTCGAGCTGGCCGGCCGCCTTCGTGGCGGGCGTCGCCGTCTATCTGCACCGGATGACCGGCGCCGACGACCTGGTGCTGGGCTTCCCGGTCACCGCGCGCGTCGGGTCCGTCTCGGGCGCCGTCCCCGGCATGGTGTCCAACGTCGTCCCGCTGCGGGTGCGGGTGGACCCCGGCCTGACGTACGGCGAGCTGACCGCCCGGGTCGCGGCCGGGATGAAGGACGCGGCACGGCACCAGCGCTATCCGGAGGCGGACCTCGCCCGCGATCTCGGTCTCTCCACGGGGGACCGGCTCTACGGCCCGGTCGTCAACGTCATGCCGTTCGGCCAGGAATTCACCTTCGGCACCCTCCACGGCTCGCTGCACTCCCTCGCCGTCGGACCGGTGGCCGACCTGTCGGTCGCCTGCTACGGCGGGCGCCCGGGACAGCGCGGTGCGATCGAGGTCGTCGTCGACGGCAACCCCGCGCTGTACTCGGCCGGTGAACTGGCCGGACACCACGAGCGGTTCCTGCGGCTGCTGGACCGGCTCACCACGGGGGACGACGCGGCCGCGCGGCCGGTCGGCCACGGTGACCTGCTCGACGAGGACGAGCGCCGCCGCGTGCTGGGCAGCTGGTCCGGTCCCGGGCCCGCCGGCGACGACACCGCCCCGGCCCGGGGGAGCGACCCGTGGCGGCTCGTCGCGGCGCAGGCGGCCCGGACGCCGGACGCCGTCGCGGTGAGCTCCGGCGGAACCTCCCTGACGTACGGCGAACTGGCCGGCCGGGTGACGCGGCTGGCCGGTGTGCTGGCCGGTCACGGAGCGGGGCCGGAGCGCTGTGTGGCGCTGGCGCTGCCCCGCTCGGTGGACCTGGTGGCCGGCGTGCTGGCCGTGCTGCGGTCCGGCGGCGCCTATCTGCCGCTGGACCTGTCGCATCCGGCGGAGCGGCTGGAGCACATGGTGGCCCAGGCACGGCCCGCCGTGGTCCTGACGACGGCAGAACTGGCCGGGCGGGTGCCGCAGGGCCCGCGGCGGGTGCTGATCGACGGGCCGGAGGGCCCGGGCCCCGCCGACGGCGACGGTGCAGTGCCGCCCGCCGCGGTGCCCGGGTCGGCCGCGGCGTACGTCATCTTCACCTCGGGATCGACGGGGCGGCCCAAGGGCGTGGTCGTCTCCCGGGCGAACCTGGGCAACCTGCTGCTCGACATGGCCGGGCGCGCCGGGCTCGGCGGCGGCGACCGCCTGCTCGCCGTGACCACGCTGGGCTTCGACATCGCCAACCTGGAACTGCTCGCGCCCCTGGTGTCGGGTGCCGCCGTGGTAGTGGCCGGCCCCGACCAGGTGCGCGACCCGGCGCGGCTGCGGCGGCTGCTGCTGACCGAGCGGGTGTCGGTGATGCAGGCGACGCCGAGCCTGTGGCAGGCGGTGCTCGCGGAGGTCGCCCCCGTCCTCGGCGGCGTCCGCGTCCTGGTCGGCGGCGAGGCGCTGCCGGCCGCGCAGGCCCGCGAACTCGTCGCGTCCGCCGCGTCGGTGACCAATGTGTACGGGCCCACGGAGACGACGGTCTGGTCGACCGCGGCGGAGCTGTCGGCCGAGGACGCCGAAGCGGCGACGGTCACCATCGGGCGGCCCATCACCGGCACCGGGGTGTACGTCCTGGACGGGGCGCTGCGGCCCGTACCGCCCGGGGTGGTGGGCGAGTTGTACATCACCGGTGCCGGGCTGGCGCGGGGGTACGCGGGACGGCCCGGCCTGACGGCCGAGCGCTTCCCGGCCGATCCCTTCGGCGCCCCCGGCACCCGCATGTACCGGACCGGCGACCTCGCGCGCTGGCTCCCGGACGGCCGCCTGGACTGCGTGGGCCGCGCGGACCAGCAGGTCAAGGTGCGAGGATTCCGGATCGAGCCGGGTGAGATCGAGGCCGTGCTCGCGGAGCAGCCGGGCGTGGCCCGCGCCGCGGTCGTGGTCCGCGAGGACGCGCCGGGGCGGCGGCAGCTGACGGCCTACGTCGTCCCGGGGACGGAGCCCGCGGGCGGCGGGCGGCAGGCCGCGGGCGGTGAGCGCGAACTGGCCGCCGCGCTGGCGCGGCGCCTGCCCCCGTACATGGTCCCCGCCGCCTTCGTGACCCTCCCCGAGCTGCCCCTGACGGCGAACGGCAAGCTCGACCGGGCCGCGCTGCCCGCCCCGGCGGCGGCCGCCGCAGGCGGCCGGACGGCGCGGAACGCGGTCGAGGAGGTCCTCTGCCGGCTCTGCGCCGAACTGCTCGGCACACCGTCCGGCGTGGACTCCCGGGTGAGCATCGACGACGACTTCTTCGCCCTCGGGGGCGACAGCGTCTCGGCGATGCGGCTGGTCGCCGCCGCACGCCGCGAGGGACTGGCGATCGCGCTGCGCGACGTGTTCGAGCACCCGACCGTGGCGGACCTGGCCGTGCGCGCGGTCCCGCTGGACGACGCCGCGGACCACGCGGAGCGGGACACGGCCGGCCCGGCGTCCCCGGCGCGGGACGCGGCCCTGTTCGACGAGGCCGACCTCCGGCGCCTGCGGGACCGCTACCCGGACCTCTCGGACGCCCTGCCCCTGACCCCCGTGCAGCAGGGCCTGCTGTTCCAGTCCCTGCACGACGCGCGGACACCGGGGGACGACGACTACACCGTGCAGCTCGGCTTCACGGTCGAGGGGCCGCTCGACGGGGCCCGGCTGCGCGCCGCCTGGCACGCCCTGCTGCGCCGGCACCCCGTCCTGCGCTCCGCGTTCGTCGCCGACGCCGCCGACGTGCCGGCGCAGGTCGTGCTCGACGACGTCGAGCTGCCCTGGCGCGACGTGGACCTCTCGCACCCGCTCACCGCCGGCGGCCCGCGGGAGCGGGACCAGCGGGAGCGGCTGCGGCAGGTGGCCGCCGAGGAGCGGTCCGGGCGCTTCGACCTGGCACGCCCCCCGCTGCTGCGGATCGCCCTGGTACGGCTCGCCCCCGAGCGGCACGCCGTGCTCTTCACCCACCACCACATGCTGCTCGACGGCTGGTCGCTGCCCCTGCTGGGCCGTGAGCTGTTCGCGCTGTACCACGGCGAGTCCCTGCCCGCGGTGACGCCGCCCCGCGCGTACCTGTCCTGGCTCGGACGGCAGGACCGCGACGCGGCCCGCGCCGAGTGGAGCGCCGCCCTCGACGGACTCGACGCGCCGACGCTCCTCGTCCCGGACGCCGCGGGAGCGACCGGGCCCGCGCAGGGCCGGCACACCGCCGACCTGCCCGCCCGCACCACCGGCGCGCTGCGCGACCTGGCCGCCGCGCACGGTCTCACCCTCAACACCGTCGTCCAGGGCGCCTGGGCGCTCCTCCTCGCCGGGCTGACCGGGCGCGACGACATCGTGTTCGGCACCACGATCGCCGGCCGGCCCGCCGGGATCGACGGGGCCGAGTCCATGGTCGGCCTGTACGTCGACACCGTTCCCGTGCGGGTGCGGCTGCGCCCGGCCGACGACCTGCGGGACCTCCTGCGCGGGATGCAGCGCCGGCAGGTGCGCGCCACGGCCGCCGCGCACCTGAGCCTGCCGGACATCACCCGGCCGACCGGGCTGGACCGGCTCTTCGACACCGTCCTGACCTTCGAGAACTTCCCCGTCGACCCGGCCACCTTCCGGCCGGGCCCCGGCCTCGGCATCACCGACCCGCACGTCCACGCGGGCACCCACTACCCGCTGACCCTGCTGGTGGTGCCGGAAGCCGCCGGGCTCAGCCTGCGGTTCGGCTACCGCAGCGGCGCCTTCTCGCCGGACGACGTCGCCCGGGTCGCCGAACGGCTGGTCCGGCTGCTGGAGGAGCTCGCCGCCGGCCTCGCCCGGACGGCCGGCTCCGTCGACGTGCTCCTGCCGGCGGAGCGGCACCGGGTGCTGGCGGAGTGGAACGACACCGCGGTGCCGGTGCCGCCCGTGTCGGTGCCCGAGCTGGTCGCGGCGCAGGCGGCGGCGACGCCCGACGCGATCGCCGTGGTGGACGGGGAGCGGGAGCTGACGTACGCCGGGTTCGACGCCCGGGTGGCGGCGCTCGCGACGCGGCTGCGCGAGCGGGGGGCGGGCCCCGAGGCGCGGGTGGCCGTCGCCGTGCCGCGCTCGGCGGAACTGCTCGTCGCCGTCCACGCCGTGCTGCGCGCGGGCGGCGTGTACGTGCCGGTGGACCCGGACCTGCCGGCGGAGCGCGTCGGGCTGCTGCTGGACGACGCGGCGCCGGTGTGCCTCCTCACCACGCCCGGCCTCGCGGCGCGGTTGTCCCGCCCGGGCGGCCCGGACACGGTCCTGGTGGAAGCCGACGCGCCCGCCGGCGACGGGACCGCACGGCCCGCGCCGATCCCCCCGGCGCCCGGCTCGGCCGCGTACATGATCTTCACCTCGGGTTCGACCGGCCGCCCGAAGGGCGTCGTCGTCCCCCACGAGGCCATCGCCAACCGCGTCCTCGGCATGCAGCGGGAGTTCGCGCTGACCGCCGACGACCGGGTGCTGCACAAGACCCCCGTCGGGTTCGACGTGTCCGTGTGGGAGCTGCTGTGGCCGCTGACCGCGGGCGCCGCGGTGGTCGTGGCACGCCCCGGCGGGCACCGCGACCCGGGGTATCTGGCGGCGGCCGTCGAGACGCACCGGGTGACGACGGTGCACTTCGTCCCGTCGATGCTCCGCGTGTTCCTCGACGAGCCCGCCGCGGCCGCCTCCGGGTCCCGGCTGCGGCGCGTGATCTGCAGCGGCGAGGAACTCCCGGCCGGACTGGCCGACGCCTGCCTCGCCCTCCTCGGCGTCCCGCTGTTCAACCTGTACGGGCCGACCGAGGCGGCCATCGACGTCACCCGGTGGAGGTGCCTCCCCGCCTGGACGGGCACGGTGCCCATCGGCGGCCCGGTGGACAACACCCGCGTGTACGTGCTCGACGCGGCGCTGCGGCCGGTCGCCCCGGGCGTGCCGGGCGAGCTGTACCTGGCGGGCCGTCAGCTCGCCCGCGGCTACCCGGCCCTGCCCGGCACGACGGCGCTGCGCTTCGTGGCCGACCCCTTCGGCCCCGCGGGCAGCCGCATGTACCGCACCGGCGACCTGGCGCGGTGGCGCGGCGACGGCACGCTGGAGTACCTGGGGCGGACCGACCACCAGATCAAGATCCGGGGCGTGCGGGCCGAGCCCGGCGAGATCGAGGCCGCGCTCGCCGCGCACCCGGCGGTCGGCCGTGCCGTGGTGACCGTCCGGGAGGACGAGCCGGGCCGCCGGCAGCTCACCGCGTACGTCGCGCCCGCCGCGCCCGGACGGGACACCGCCCCGGACGACGACGGGCGCGCCGCCTCCGGGCAGCTCGAGGACTGGCGGGCCGTCTGGGAGTCGGTCTACGCGCCCGCCCCGGCGCCGCGCCGGGACGAGCAGCCGGACGCTCCCGCCTTCGGCGAGGACTTCTCCAGCTGGGACAGCAGCTACGACGGCCGGCCCCTGCCGCACCGGGAGATGAGCCGGTGGCGGGACGCGACCGTGGAGCGGATCCGGGAGCTGCGTCCCGTACGCCTGCTGGAGATCGGCGCCGGCGCGGGCCTGCTGCTGTCGCGGCTCGCCGGGGACACCGAGGCCTACTGGGCGACCGACTTCTCCGCCGCGGTCGTCGGCACCCTGCGCGACCGGATGCCGGACCGCCTCGCCGGCCGGGTGACCCTGCGGCACCAGGCGGCGCACGACACCGAGGGCCTGCCCACCCGGTTCTTCGACACCGTCGTCCTCAACTCGGTGATCCAGTACTTCCCGGACGCCGGCTACCTGGACCGGGTGGTCCGCGCCGTCACACCGCTGCTGGCGCCCGGCGGGCGGATCTTCGTCGGCGACGTACGGGACCTGCGGGCCGCCCGCGTCTTCGAGACGGAGAAGCACCTCGTCCGCCTCCACCCCGGCCGGCACACCGGCGCCGCGGCGTTGCGCCGGTCGATCGGCCGCGCCCTGCTGCACGAGAACGAACTCCTCGTCCACCCCTCCTGGTTCACGGCGCGGACCGGCCCCGGCGCCCCCTTCACCGCCGTGGACGTCCAGGTGAAGCGGGGCGGGTACCGCAACGAACTGAGCCGCTACCGCTACGACGCCGTCCTGCACACCGACCCGGCCGCCGCGCAGGCGTCCCCGGCCGGCGGCCACGGCCTCGACGGCTCACCGAGCCCGGAACAGCTGCGGCGCACCCTGTCCACGGACCGCCCCGTGGAGGTGCGCGTCGCCGCGATCCCCGACGAGCGCACCGCCCGCCAGGTCCTGGCGGCCGGGCGGCTGGACGAGGGAGCCGAACCGGCCCGGGCCGCCCGAGCCCTGGCGGACGACGCCCCGGTGCCCGGCGCGGTGGACCCCGAGGACCTGTACGCCCTCGCCGCGGAACTCGGCTACCGCGTCGCCGTCGCGCCGTCGGCCACCGGCCCCGGCGCGGTCGACGCCGTCTTCCGGCGCACCGACACCCTGCGCGCCGGCGAGGTGCTGTGCGCCTACCGCCCCGCACCGGGCTCCACCCCGGACCGGCACACCAACGACCCCGGCCTCGCCCGGCGGCTCGCCTCGCTCCCGGCCGAACTGCGCGCCCTCGCCGAGCGCACCCTGCCCGAAGCCCTCGTACCGGCGGCCTTCGTGGTGCTGCCGGAGCTGCCGCTCACCGCGAACGGCAAGCTGGACCGCGCCGCCCTCCCGGCGCCGGACTTCGCGGCCGCACCGGACAGCCGGGCGCCGCGCGACGCGACCGAGAAGGCCCTGTGCGCCGCCTTCGCCCAGCTGCTGGGCCTGCCGGACGTGGGGATCGACGACAGCTTCTTCACGCTGGGCGGCGACAGCGTGCTGGCCATGCGGCTGGTGGGCGCCGCGCGCCGGGCGGGCATCGCCCTGGCCGTCCGTGACGTCTTCGCCCACCCCACCGTCGCCGCTCTGGCCGCCGTGGCACGGCCCGCCGACGCGGCCCGGGCACAGGGGGCGGCGGGCGAGGACGCCCTGCTGCCCGTACCGGCGCCGGTGCGTGAACGGCTGACCGCCCGCCACCCGGGCCCGGTCCGGCTCCTCCCGCTGACACCGCTGCAGCAGGGCCTGCTCTTCGAGTCCCTGGCCGCCGCGCGGACCCCGCGGGCCGAGGAGGACGGCCCGGGCCGGGCGGACGACTACACGGTGCAGTTGACGCTCACGCTGGACGGCCCGCTCGACCCGGTGCGGCTGCGCGAGGCCTGGACCCGGGTGCTGGCCCGGCACGACAGCCTCCGGGCCGCGTTCGTGGACGACCCGGACGCGGGCCCGGTGCAGATCGTCCCCGGCGCGGCCCGGCCGCACTGGCGGGAGACGGACCTGTCCGCGGCCGGCGAGCCGGAGCGGGAGTCCCGGCTCGCCGGCCTGCGGACAGGGGAACGGACGGCCGGGTTCGACCCGGCACGCCCCCCGCTGCTGCGCGTGGCGCTGGCGCGGCTGGCCCCGCACCGGCACACGATGATCGTCACCTACCACCACCTCCTGCTCGACGGCTGGTCGCAGCCGCTGCTGCTGAACGACCTGCTGACCGCCTACGCCGAGCCGGACGCCCTCGCCCCGGCTCCCCAGTTCGAGCGGTACCTGGCGTGGCTCGGCCGGCAGGACGGGGACTCCGCACGGCGGGCGTGGCGGCAGGCGCTGGACGGCGCCGAACCCACCCTCGTGGTGCCGGTCACCGGCCGCCGGACGCAGGACCGCGCCGAGAGCTCCCCCGACTCCGCCGGCCCGGCCGGGCACGACGTCGTCGAAAGGCTGCTGCCGCAGGACCTGACCTCCCGCCTGGCCGCGCACTGCCGCCGCCACGACCTGACACCGGCCACCCTGGTGCAGGGCGCGTGGGCCACCCTCGTCGGCGCGCTGACGGGCCGCGACGACGTCGTCTTCGACGCCCCCCACGCCGGCCGCCCCGCCGACGTCGAGGACGTGGAGTCCGTCATCGGCCTGTTCATCAGCACCGCCCCGGTGCGCGTGCGCCTCGATCCGGCGCAGCCGATGGCCGCCACCCTGCGCCGCCTCCAGGACGAGCAGTCCCGCCTCACCGCCCACCAGCACCTGGGACTGCCGGAGATCCTGCGGCAGACCGGCGCCGGAGCGCTCGCCGACACGATGGTGGTGTTCCTCAACTTCCCGCTGGACCCGGCCGTGTTCCGGCCGGCCGACGGCGTCCGCGTCACCGCCGTCGACGGCGGGGTGGCCACCTCCTACCCGCTGCGGCTGCTCGCCGCCCCCGGCGAGCGGCTGCACCTCACCCTCGGCTACCACACCTCCGCCTACGACCGGGCCGCCGCCGAGGCGCTCATGGACCGGCTGGCGCGCCTCTTCGAGGAACTCGGCGAGGGCCTCGACCGGCCCGCGGGCCGCGCCGGCGTCCTCACCCCGCGCGAACGCGTCCGGCTGCTGACCGCGTGGCAGGGACAACCGTCCGGGTCCCACGCCACCGGGACCGTCGCCGGCCTCGTCGAGGACCGCGCGGCAGCCGCTCCCGGCGCCCCGGCGGTGCTCTTCGGCGACGACCGGCTCTCCCGCCGCGAGGTGAACGCCCGCGCCAACCGCCTGGCCCGCCTCCTGGCCGGCCGGGGCGCCGGGCCCGAGCGGACCGTCGCCGTCGCCGTGCCCCGTTCCCCGGAGCTGGTGGTGGCCCTGCTGGCGGTCCTCAAGTCGGGCGCCGCGTATCTCCCGGTGGACCCGGCCTACCCGGCGGACCGCATCGCGCACATGCTCGCCGACGCCCGGCCGGTGACGGTGCTGACCACCACCGGGGCCGCCGCGTCCCTCCCCGAGGAGGCCCGCGCCACCGCCGTGCGCCTCGACGGCCCGGACACCGGCCGCGCACTGGACGCCCTGCCGGACGGCGACCTCACCGACGACGAGCGCACCGCGCCGCCGGCCCCCGGCCACCCGGCCTACGTGATCCACACCTCGGGCTCCACCGGCCGGCCCAAGGCGGTCGTGGTGCCGCACCGGGGAGTCACCGCCTACTTCTCGTACCTGACGACGGGCATCGCCCGGCTCGGCCCCGAGGACGTCGTGCTCAACCTGGCGTCCGTCTCCTTCGACCCCTCGGTGCGCGACATCCTCGGCACCCTCGCCGCCGGCGGGCGCGTCGTCCTGGTGCGGCCCGAGGAGGCCAACGACGCGCGCGCCCTCGTCCGCGCCATGCGCCGCCACCGGGTCACCGCGCTGCTGTCCGTCGTACCGTCCCTGCTGGGCGCCCTGAACGAGGAGGCGGCACAGCTGCCCGCCGACGAACGCCCCTCCCTGCGCCTGGTGATGACCTGCGGCGAAGCGCTCACCGAGGGGCATCTGAAGCACACGGCCGCGCTCGGCGCGCCCCTGGTCGTCAACCAGTACGGGCCCACCGAGGCCACCATGAGCAGCACCTTCCAGGCGGTGGACGAGCCGGGGGCGCGGCGCTCCGACGGCCGCTTCCTGATCGGCCGCCCCCGTCCGGGCGTCCGCGTCCACGTCCTGGACCACCGGCTGCGCCCGGTCCCGCCCGGCGTCCCGGGCGAGCTGTACCTGGCCGGCCCCGGTGTCACCCGCGGATACGCGGGCCGCCCCGGCCCGACCGCCGAGCGGTTCCTCGCCGACCCGTACGGCGAGCCCGGCACCCGCATGTACCGCACCGGCGACCTGGCCCGCTGGACCGAGGACGGCCGCCTCGACCACCTCGGCCGCGCCGACCACCAGGTCAAGGTGCGCGGCCACCGCGTCGAACCGGGCGAGGTCGAGGCGTTCCTGGAGCGCCACGAGGCGGTGGCCCGCGCCGTCGTCGACGTACGCGGGGACGGCGCCGGGGGCGACGCCCGGCTGACCGGATACGTCGTCCCGCGGTCCGGCACCGGGAGCGCCCCGGCCCCGACCCCGGCCGAGCTGCGCCGCCACGCCGCGGCCGGCCTGCCCGGATACATGGTGCCCTCCGCGTTCGTGGTCCTGGAGCGGCTGCCGCTCACCCCCAACGGCAAGGTCGACCGCCGCGCCCTGCCCGCTCCCGGCCCCGCGGACGGCCTCGCGGCACAGGGCGGCCGCGAGGCGCGCACGCCGCTCGAGGACGTCCTGTGCGGCCTGTACGCCAAGCTCCTCGGGGCCGACCGGGCCGGCATCGACGACGACTTCTTCGAACTGGGCGGACACTCGCTGCTCGCCACCCGCCTCGTCGCCCACATCCGCACCGCGCTCGGCGCCGACCTGCCCGTCCGGGCCGTCTTCGAGGCGCCCACGGTCGCCGCACTGGCCGAACGCGTGAAGGCCGCGACCGGAGCGCCGCCCCGGCCGCGCCCCGCCGCCGTGGCACGGCCCGACGACGTCCCGCTGTCCTTCGCCCAGCGCCGCCTGTGGTTCCTGCACCAGCTCACGCGGGGCGCCGCGGACGGATACCACATGCGTGTGGTGCTGCGGCTGCGCGGCGCCCTCGACGTCCCCGCGCTGCGCGCCGCGCTGTCCGACCTGACGGCCCGTCACGAGGCGCTGCGCACCGTCTTCCCCGACACCGACGGCCGCCCCCGCCAGGAGGTCCTGGACGCCGGGCGGGCCCGTCCCGCCCTGGAGACGGCCCGCGTCGCGGAGGCCGGCCTGTCCGCCGCGCTCGAGCGGACCGTCCGCCGGCCCTTCGACCTGGCGGCCGACATCCCGCTGCGGGCGGCCCTGTTCGAGCTGGGGGAGGACGACCACGTCCTCGCGCTGGTGCTGCACCACATCGCCGCCGACGGCTGGTCGTTCGGCCCGCTGGCCGCCGACCTGTCCACCGCCTACCGGTGCCGCACGGCGGGGCGGGCGCCCGACTGGAAGCCGCTGCCCGTCCAGTACGCCGACTACAGCCTCTGGCAGCACGACCTGCTCGCCGCCGACGGCGCGGACGGGCCGGCCTCCGGTCAGCTGTCGTACTGGCGGCAGCGGCTCGCCGGCCTGCCGGACCGCATCGACCTGCCCGCCGACCGTCCCTCGCGCCCGGCGGCCGCGACGGACGGCGACGCGACGGGCCCCGCGCCCGGCGGCTCGTACGCCTTCCGCATCCCCGCACCGCTCCACGCCCGCCTGGCGGAGCTGGCCCGCGAGCACTCCGCCACCGTCTTCATGACGCTCCAGGCCGGGCTCGCCGCGCTGCTGACCCGCCTCGGCTCCGGCACGGACATCCCGCTCGGCACGGCGGTCGCCGGCCGCGACGACGAGGTGCTGGAGGACCTCGTCGGCTGCTTCGTCAACACGCTCGTCCTGCGCACCGACACCAGCGGGGACCCGGACTTCCGCGAACTGCTGCGGCGGGTGCGGGAGACCGACCTCACCGCCTACGCCCACCAGGACGTGCCCTTCGAGCGCCTCGTCGACCACCTGGGCGTGACCCGCTCACCGGACCGCAACCCGCTGTTCCAGGTGATGCTGGCCGCCCAGCCCGAGCTCACCCGCGACGCCGTCGCACTGCCCGGACTCGGCACCGAACTGATCCGCGTCCCCGCCACCACCGCCCGCTTCGACCTCTCCTTCAACATGGCGGAACACCGCACCCCCGACGGCGCCCCGGACGGGATCGACGGACGCGTGGAATACCGCGCCGACCTCTTCACCCCCGCAACCGTACGGCTGCTCACCGAGCGCTGGACCCGCCTGCTGGAGTCCCTCGCCGACGACCCGGACCTCACGATCTCCCGGGCCGCCACCGTCGGCGACGACGAGCGCCGACGCCTCCTCACCGACTGGAACGACACCACCATGGACGTCCCGTCCACCACCCTGCCCGAACTCCTCGCCGACCGCGTCGCGCGCACCCCGCACGCCGAGGCCGTCGTCTGCGGCGCCGACCGGCTCACCTACGGCCGGCTGGACACCCGCGCCGGCGCCCTCGCCCGCCGCCTGCGCGCGCTCGGCGCCGGACCGGAGCGCCGCGTCGCGGTGCTCGTCCCGCGCTCGGCGGGCCTGCCCGTGGCCCTGCACGCGGTCCTGCGCACCGGCGCCGCGTACGTGCCCGTGGACCCCGGCCTCCCGGCCGAGCGCATCGCCCTGCTGCTCGCCGACACCGACCCGGTGTGCGTGCTGACCACGGACGACGTGCGTCACCTGCTGCCCGCCGCCGTGCGGGCACCCGTCCTGGCGCTCGACGGGGCGCCCGGACCGGACGACGACGGCACCTCCGACGGGGCCGCCGCGTTCGCGGCGCCGCATCCCGACAGCACCGCCTACGTCATCCACACCTCCGGTTCGACCGGACGCCCCAAGGGCGTCGCCGTCTCGCACCGCGCCGTCGTCAACCGCCTGTGGGGCATGCAGGAGCAGTACGGCCTCCGGTCCGACGACCGGGTGCTGCACAAGGCCTCCGCGGGCTTCGACGTCTCCGTGTGGGAGCTGTTCTGGCCGGTGCTCGCCGGCGCCGCCGTGGTCGTCGCCGGACCCGAGGCGCACCGCGACCCCGCCCGGCTCGCCGAGCTGATCCAGGCCGAGTCCGTCACCACCGCGCACTTCGTACCGACCGTCCTGCGGGCCTTCCTGGACCAGCCCGGCGCCGCCGGGTGCACCGGGCTGCGCCGCGTGTTCTCGGGCGGCGAGGCCCTGCCCGCCGACCTCGTACGGCGCTTCCACGACGTGCTCGGCGGGGACGGGGAGCACGGCGTGCCGCTGTTCAACCAGTACGGCCCCACCGAGGCCACCATCGACGTCACCTGGTGGCGCTGCCCCGCCGGCACCGACGGCCCGCCGCCCCTGGGCCGCCCGGTCGGCAACACCCGCCTGTACGTCCTCGACGCGGCCCTCCAGCCGGTACCGCCCGGCGCCCCCGGCGAGCTGTGGATCGCCGGGGCCCAGCTGGCCCGCGGCTACCTCGGCCGCCCCGGCGCCACGGCGGAGAGCTTCGTCGCCGACCCCCACGGCCCGGCCGGCTCCCGGATGTACCGCAGCGGCGACCTCGCCCGCTGGACCGAGGACGGCGTCCTGGAGTACCTGGGCCGCGTCGACGACCAGGTCAAGATCGGCGGCGTACGCGTCGAGCCGGGCGAGGCCGCGGCCGCGCTCGGCGAGCAGGACGGGGTGTCCGCCGCCGTGGTCGTGGCCCACGCGGCCCCCTCCGGCGGCCGCCACCTGATCGGTTACGTCGTGCCCGAACCGGGTCGCACCCTGGACGGGGGACAGGTGCGCCGCCGGGCGGCCGACACCCTGCCCGAGTACCTGGTCCCCGCCGGGATCGTGGTGCTCGACGCCCTCCCCGTCACCCCGAACGGCAAGGTGGACCGCGCGGCCCTGCCCGTCCCCGACCTCTCGGCGGGCACCCGGGGCGGCCCGGCCCCGCGCACCCCGAACGAGGAGATCCTCTGCGGGATCTTCGCCGAACTGCTGGGTGTGGAGCGGGTCGGCACGGACGACGGGTTCTTCGCGCTGGGCGGGGACAGCATCATGTCGATCCAGCTGGTCAGCCGGGCGCGGCGGGCCGGACTGGTCCTCACCCCGCGCGACGTCTTCGCCCACCAGACGGTGGCCGCGCTCGCGGAGGTCTGCCGCCGCGAGGACGACCGGCCGGCCGTGCGCGCCGAGGACGACGGAACCGGTCCGGTCGAACTCACCCCGATCGTCCACCGGCTGCGCGAACGACGCGGCCCCGTCGACGCCTTCCACCAGTCGGTGCTGCTCCGGGTTCCGGCCGGGTTGGGCCGGGAGCGGCTGACGGCGGCGGTGCGGGCGCTGCTGGACCACCATGACGCGCTGCGGCTGCGGCTGACCCGCACGGCGGGCGGACTGGTGTGGGGTCTGGAGGTGGGTGCGCGCGGGTCGGTGGATGCCGCCGCGTGTGTGCGGCGGGTGTCTTTCGAGGGTGCCGATGTGGTGGGGGAGGCGCG
>NZ_JBITFM010000030.1:7204-31743 GCF_044456065.1 Streptomyces sp. NPDC051041 | reverse complement strand
GCCGATGGTACTGCAGGGGGGACCCTGTGGGAGAGTAGGACGCCGCCGAACAATTTGTGGGAAAGCCCCGCACCTTCTGGTGCGGGGCTTTCTGCATTTCCGGACCCTTCCGTTCGTCTAGTGTCGGGGCATGCGCTACGACCTGGTCATCTTCGACAACGACGGCGTTCTCGTCGACAGTGAGCCGATCTCCAACCGGCTCCTGGCCGCCTATCTGACCGAACTCGGGCATCCGACCTCCTACGAGGACTCCCTTCGCGACTACATGGGGGCCGCGATGCACCGGGTCCACGACCTGATCCGGGAGCGCACGGGGGAGCGGCTCCCCGAAAACTTCGACGACGTCTTCCACGGCCGCGTGTTCGCCGCGTTCGAGCGGGAGCTGAAGCCGGTGGACGGGGTCGTCGGAGTGCTGGAGAAGCTGGCGGCGGACGGGGTGCCGTACTGCGTGGCCTCCTCCGGAAGCCATGAGCGGATCCGGGTGGGACACCGGACGACCGGGCTGGACCGGTGGTTCGACGACGGGCGGATCTTCAGTTCCGAGGACGTGGGCCGGGGGAAGCCGGCGCCGGATCTGTTCCTGCACGCGGCCGAGCGGATGGGGGTCGCGCCCCAGCGGTGCGTCGTGGTCGAGGACAGCCCGCTCGGGGTGCAGGCGGCCGTCGCGGCGGGGATGGACGTGTACGGGTTCACCGCGATGACGCCTGCCGCGAAGCTCGCGGGAACCACCGGACTCTTCTCC
Source organism: Streptomyces sp. NPDC051041 (assembly GCF_044456065.1). Lineage (NCBI taxonomy): Bacteria > Bacillati > Actinomycetota > Actinomycetes > Kitasatosporales > Streptomycetaceae > Streptomyces > Streptomyces sp. NPDC051041. Next base: position 31,001 of record NZ_JBITFM010000030.1, on the reverse strand, counting down.
GACATGCAGGAGCTGGCCGGGCTGTTGGGATGAGGAAACGTCCCGCCCCCGCGCGGAGTCGCGGCAAATCGCCTTCGGCCGGATCCCCCCGCCGGTAGTCCCGGATCCTGCGCTCGCCGTCGTGGCCGAGGTGCCGCGGCGCGGGAGGGCCTCGCCGGCGTCGGGAGCGCGGTGACCGAGCGGCTCGGGCGTCGGTGGCGGCGGTACGGGGTTCGCCGCGGTGGCGGGGCGCCCGGGACGTGGCCGGGGTACTGGAACTCGCCCCGCTGGCGCTGCGCGTGTCGGCGCCGCAGACGCTCGCGGCGGCCGGGAGGCTGTTACCGGCGGCCTCGGACGCGGCCGTCGCACGGCTCGGCGTCCTCGACCGCGTCGGGTCCCTGATCGGCTCGCCGTTGGTGGGAGCGCTGGGCGACGCGTGGAGCCGCCGCCGGCGATGCTCGCGCCGCCGGCGCCGGTGCTGGTGACGCCGGTGTGCGCCCGGTCGTTCGGGAATCGACCGGACCGATACGGTGACGGGCATGAGCGGCCGCGCACAGCTGATGTGGGACGAGGCAGTAACGGGCTACGACTTCGGGCCGGGACATCCGATGGACCCGGTCCGGCTCGCCCTGACCCGGAGACTGGTCGACGCCTTCGGGCTCGACCGGGAGGTGGAGGTGGTCGCGGCGAAGGCGGCCGGGGAGTCGACGCTGCGGCTCGTCCACCGGGAGGACTACATCGAGGCCGTGAAGGCGGCCTCCGCGGCCCCGGGGGCGGCGGACCAGTCGTACGGGCTCGGGACCCTGGACGACCCCGCCTTCGCGGGGATGCACGAGGTGTCCGCGCTGATCGCGGGGCAGTCGGTGGGGGCGGCGGAGGCGGTGTGGCACGGGCAGGCGCTGCACGCGGTGAACTTCGCGGGCGGACTGCACCACGCGATGCCGGCGGGCGCCTCGGGGTTCTGCATCTACAACGACGCCGCGCTGGCCATCGCGCGACTGCTGGAACTGGGGGCGGAGCGGGTCGCGTACGTCGACGTCGACGTGCACCACGGGGACGGGGTGCAGGCGGCGTTCTGGGAGGACCCGCGGGTGCTGACGATCTCGCTGCACGAGCATCCGCGCACGCTGTTCCCGCAGACCGGATGGCCGGAGGAGACCGGGGCGGACTCCGCGCAGGGGTCGGCGGTGAACGTGGCGCTGCCGGCGGGGACCGGGGACGAGGGGTGGCTGCGGGCCTTCCACGCCGTCGTACCGGAGCTGATCGCGGACTTCCGGCCGCAGGTGCTGGTGACGCAGCACGGGGCCGACACGCACTTCGAGGACCCGCTGGCGCACCTGGCGGTGTCGCTGGACGCGCAGCGGGCCGTGCAGGTGGCGTGCCACGGCCTGGCGCACGAGTACGCCGACGGGCGGTGGGTGGCGCTCGGCGGCGGCGGATACGCGGTGGTGGACGTCGTACCGCGGTCCTGGACGCATCTGGTGGGCATCGCGGCGGGGCGGGAGATCGCGCCGGAGGCCGTGATCCCGGCCGGGTGGCGGCAGGAGGTGTTCGCGCGGACGCGGCAGTTGGCGCCGGCCAGGATGACGGACGGGCGGTGGCCGGTGGAGTGGGCCGGCTGGGAGGACGGGTACGACCCCGCCGACCGCCTGGACCAGGCCGTGCTGGCGGCGCGGCGGGCGGCGTTCCCGCTGCGGGGACTGCTGCCGTGACCGGAGGGGGCCTGCGCGGCCGGGCGCCGCGGCGGGGCCGGCGCTCGGCGCCGTTACGCCGACCGCGCGGTGTTCGCCCGTTACCCCTCCGCGCGCCGTCCCGGTCCGCCACCATCGCTGCGTGCTCACACCCCGGGCCCTCCGCGCTCATCTCCTGGCCGCCCGGCTCGCCGGAGTGGTGGCCACGCCGCGGGAGCGGAGCCTGCGGAGCTACCGGCTGTTCGCCGCCGGGGACCCCCGCGTACTGATCGGGATCGATCCCGAGCGGCCCTGGCGGCAGCGGGACGTGATGGAACTGATGGCGGACAGGTGCGGGGTTTCGGCCGATCCACGGCACACTTCGGGCCATGATGTGATTGATCCCGCACGGACACTGGCCGCCCTGGACGCCTTCGCGGAGCGGCTCGCCGAGGCCGCCCGGCGCGGCGCCCCCGTCCTCCTGGGCACCGGCCATCCCCATCGGCTGCTCGATTTCTACGCCGCCTTGGCGGACGCGCTCTCGGCGGCGGGATGTGTCGTCCTCACCCCGGCGCAGGGTCGCTGTGTCGACATAACGACCTGGTTCGGCCTACGCACGTACAACCTCGACTACGTACGAGGAGTCGCGCTGGTGCGGGAAGCCGGCGCGGCCCGCTCCGGTGGCGGGACCGGCGCGCACACCCACAGCCCCCTCCCGGTTCGCACCGCGCTGGCCGCGGCCGCCGAGGCCGGCGGGCCCCTGCCGGAGCTGGTGATCGGAGACCACGGCTGGGTCTGCGGCGCAGGTCAGCTGGGGTTCGAGGCCATTGGGCTGGCCGATACGGACGATCCCGCGCCGTTCGTCGGGGAGGCGCAGGGAGCCGTGTCCGTCGTCGTTCCGCTTGATGACGCTGTGCGGTCCGTTTACTACCGTCCGCTTACCCGCTACGTACTCAATCGGGCGTGTCTGTCACAGTAGGACGTCGAAGGGTGCACCTCTTCCCCACTTGCATCACCCGCCCCTAGTCTGGGGAGTGAGCGCGCAACGACGAAGAGTCACCGGAAGGGGAAGCCGGTGGCCGTCGAGTGCGGAAGGTTCAGGTGTGTCATGGCTGCAGCTGGCGATCAGAGGCCTCTGAACGAGGTTCAGTTCCTTACCGTGGCGGAAGTCGCCTCGGTGATGCGAGTGTCGAAGATGACCGTGTACCGCCTGGTGCACAGCGGTCATCTGCCCGCGATCCGGGTCGGGCGTTCGTTCCGTGTCCCGGAGCAAGCGGTTCACGAGTACCTCCGCGACAGCTACGTGGGGGTGGAAACGGCCTGACGGTGGCTCGGGGAGAGGTCCTCAGGGCACGTCGGGGTCTCTCCCACCCCCTCGATTACGACCTCAGCGCTCGGGCGGGTAGGCTACCCCCTCGAAGGTCGTGTGGGCCCATGGCGCCCAAACACCGAGTGATGAGAAGTGAGCGAGGGTAAGTCGTGGGCTCTGTTATCAAGAAGCGGCGGAAGCGGATGGCCAAGAAGAAGCACCGCAAGCTGCTCAAGCGCACGCGCGTGCAGCGTCGCAACAAGAAGTAGTCGCACCCAGAGGTACGCGACGCGACGCGGCGCCGCGAGAGCGCGTCCTGTGGCCCCCCACCGCACCGGTGGGGGGCCACACGCATGTCCGGCGGCCGTACGCGCCGCACGGGCCCCGTGCGGCGCGTACGGCCGCCGTGACTCCGTCCGGTGGTACGGCCGCCGGTTTCCGGCCCCCGGCGCGGCGGGCGGTCGTCACGGCACGACACCGACCCGCTAAGTTGGCGCGCGGACGGGGAACGCGGCAGGGTACGAGCAGGGCGACCGCGAGGCCGCACCAGGGCGGAAGGAGGGCGCTGATCTTGGGCAAGGTCGTGCTCGTCACCGGAGTGGCCCGCCAGCTGGGGGGCCGGTTCGTGCGGCGGATCCAGCGTGATGCCGAGGTCGACCGGGTCGTCGCGGTCGACGCGGTCCCGCCCGAGCATCACCTGGGCGGCGCCGACTTCGTCCAGACCGACATCCGCCAGCCGACCATCGGGCGGGTGCTCGCCGAGACGGGCGCGGACACGGTCGTCCACCTGGACGTCACGGGCACGCCGCTGGGCGGCGGCAGCCGGGCCTCGGTGAAGGAGACCAACGTCATCGGCACCATGCAGCTGCTCGGCGCCTGCCAGAAGGCCCCGACCGTGAAGCGGCTCGTGGTGAAGTCCAGCACGAACGTGTACGGTTCCGCGCCCCGCGACCCGGCCGTCTTCACCGAGACGACCCCGCCCAAGTCGCTGCCCAGCGGCGGCTTCGCCAAGGACGCGGTCGAGGTCGAGGGCTATGTGCGGGGCTTCGCGCGCCGCCGGCCCGACGTGGCGGTGTGCGTGCTGCGGTTCGCCAACATCCTGGGCCCGAGCGTGGACACGCCGCTCGCCTCGTACTTCTCGCTGCCGGTCCTGCCGACGGTGTTCGGCTACGACCCGCGGCTGCAGTTCGTGCACGAGGACGACGTGATCGAGGTGCTGCGGATCACCTCCCACGAGCCGCGGCGGGGCACCCTCAACAGCGGCACCTTCAACATCGCCGGCGACGGCGTCCTGCTGCTCTCCCAGTGCTCCCGGCGCCTGGGCCGCCCCACGGTGCCGCTGCTGCTGCCCGCGGTGACGTGGACCGGCTCCCTGGTGCGTACGCTGGGAATGACGGATTTCTCCCCGGAACAGATCCGGCTGCTCACCCACGGCCGGGTCGTGGACACCACCCAGATGCGCGAGACGCTGGGATTCCGGCCGAAGTACACGACCGCGGAGACGTTCGCGGACTTCGCCCGCAGCCGAGGCCCCGGCCTGCTGCCCCCGCAGGCCCTCGAGAGGGCCGTCGACCGGATCGCCGCGCTGTCCCTGCCGGACGGCGGCCACGTCCCGACGCAGAGCGCCGACTGAGGAGCGCATCAACGATGGCGGATGCCAAGGTCATTCCGTTCGACGACGACCGGTCCCGCGGGGGCGCCGTACAGCGCCAGGCGCGGCGCCGGAGCGCGGGCGGGCGGCGCAAGGGCGCGGAGTCCGCGGAGGCGCGCGAGGTGCAGCCTCTGCCCACCCGGGGCGCTTCGCGGGATGATGTCCGTGTGACGTCCGAGGAACCGCCGGGCCGGCCGCGGGACGACGGCGGCCTGGAGCGGCGCGTCGCGAGCGGTCTGGCCTTCCTGCGCCGCCGCCTCACCGGCGACTACGAGGTCGACGACTTCGGCTACGACGCCGAGCTCACCGACCAGGTGCTGATGTCCCTGCTGCGTCCGGTGTACGAGAAGTACTTCCGGGTCGATGTGAAGGGCGTCGAGAACATCCCGGCCGAGGGCGGCGCCCTGATCGTCGCCAACCACTCCGGCACGCTGCCGCTGGACGGCCTGATGATGCAGGTCGCCGTGCACGACCACCACCCGGCGGGCCGGCACCTGCGCCTGCTGGCGGCCGACCTGGTCTTCGTGCTGCCGGTCGTCAACGAGCTCGCCCGCAAGCTCGGCCACACCCTCGCCTGCGCGGAGGACGCCGAGCGGCTCCTCACCCAGGGCGAGCTGGTCGGGGTGATGCCGGAGGGTTTCAAGGGCATCGGCAAGCCCTTCAGCGAGCGGTACAAGCTGCAGCGCTTCGGCCGCGGCGGGTTCGTCTCCACCGCTCTGCGGCAGGGCGCGCCGATCATCCCGTGCTCGATCGTCGGGGCGGAGGAGATCTACCCGATGATCGGCAACGCCAAGACCCTGGCGCGCCTGCTGGGCTTTCCGTACTTCCCGATCACGCCGACCTTCCCGTGGCTGGGGCCGCTGGGCGCGCTCCCGCTGCCCACCAAGTGGACGATCCAGTTCGGTGAGCCGATCCCCACGGACGGCTATCCGCCGGAGGCGGCCGAGGATCCGATGCTGATGTTCAACCTGACGGACCAGGTCCGGGAGCAGATCCAGCACACGCTGTACAAGTTGCTGGTGCAACGCAGGTCGGTCTTCTTCTAGTGGCTTTCCGCCGCGCGCGGCATCACGGCGACGGGGCGCCCCCTTCCCGAGGGGGCGCCCCGTCGCCGTGTGGCCGAAGCCGTCGTACGGCCGGACTAGTCCGCGTTCTCGCCGTCGATGCCCAGGCCGGGCAGGAGGCCGGGGAGGAGCGGGGGGAGCGTGACGTCGGGCTCGGTGGGCGGCGTCGTCCTGCCGCCCGTGGGGGGCGAGGCGTCGGCGGTGTTCTCGGGCGGGTCGAGCAGGCCTCCCGTGCCGCCGCCGAGCAGGCCCTCGTCGTCGCCGGGATCGGCGGAGCTGCTGGGGTCGGCGCTGCCGCTGCCGGTGCGGGCGCTGTCGGGCGGGCCGTCGGTGGCGGTGCCGGACGGGGCCGGGCGGGCGGAGCCGGACGTGCCGGTGGGGGCGGGGCCGGTGCCGTCCTGCCGGGGACCGTCGCCGTCGTCCTGTTCGGAGGTCTCGGGCAGCAGGGACCGCAGGGGGGCGACGTCCTGGTCTATGGCGTCGAACACCGACGACACCTGCTCACTGACGTCTCCGAGCTGGACGGGGAGCTTCTCGCGCAGCGCGCCCCAGGTCTGGCGGTGCGAGCTGGAGAAGGCGGAGAGGGCCTGGAGGGGGGCCAGGGAGTCGGGGTCGCGCTGGTACGCCGCGCTCAGCAGGCGGTGGCCTTCGGAGGCGTCGTGCCGCATGCCGGACAGGGCGCGGCGGACTTCGCCGAGGGATTCGTGGTCGAGGTGGCCGCCGCGGCCGCGTTCCATCAGGCGGCGGGCCTCGCTCAGCCGGGTCGACGCCTGGTCGAGGTAGGCCCGGCCGCGCTCGGCGTCCCCGTCGGCGAGGCCGAGCCTGACGTCCTCGATCCCGCGTTTGAGGCCGTAGAGCGAGTCACCGGGCAGGGCGTCCGCACTGGCGGCGGCGACTCCGCCGAAGGCTCCCGCGGCCACACCGACGCTGAGCCCGCCCGCGGTGAGTCCCTTGGCCAGCCGGGAACGCGGCCGGAGTTTTCCCAGCGGGGACGCCCGGTGGGCGCCCTGGGCCCGGCGCTGCTCGGGCACCGATGGGTCCGCCGCCTCGCCCTCCTGCAGCATGGCCTCGAACGCGGCCACCAGCCGGGCCCGCTGCACGGTCTTGACCTCGGGGTCCAGCTCGGGCCTGGGCAGCGCACCGAGGCCGGCGGCGAGGCCCAGCAGGCGCTCCTGCTCGGTCCGCTCCGCAGTGGCCTGGTCCGGCGCCGGTCTTTCGGACTGCTCGGCCGCCGTGCTCCGGTCGGACTGCTCCTCCAGAGCCTGGGCGAAGGCGTTCGCCCGCCGGTGCGCCGATACGTTCGCGATCACTGGCGGCACCTCCTCTCGTCATGACGGTCGGCTCCCCAGGGGAATCCTGAGGGTCGCACACCCTGGCCGCACGCACACGATCGAGTGGTGGGAGTCGGCCAGGGAGCGACCGCAGGGAGCCTGCATCCCGCACAACGAGCGGCGCGGTGCTTGGGTTACGGACGGCGGGCGAGCGGGCCGCGGGGCCAACGGACTTCCGCCGGGGGTGAGTTGACGTGGGCGGAGCGCTAGCGGGCGTCGTCCGGCAGGAGCCGGGCGAGGGTGCGGACGGCCCGGTACTGGAGGGTCTTGATGGCGCCCTCGTTCTTGCCCATCACGCGGGCGGTCTCGGCGACGGACAGGCCCTGGAGGAAGCGGAGCGTCACGCACTCCTGCTGCTGGGGGTTGAGCCGCCGCACGGCGTCGAGCAGGGCGGCGTTGGAGAGGGACTCCAGGACGGAGTCCTCGGGGGACCGTTCGACCTCGTTGGCGTCGAGCATCTCCCCGGTGGTCACCTCCAGTCGGAAGCGGCTGGACTTGAAGTGGTCCGCGACCAGGTTGCGGGCGATGGTGACCAGCCAGGCGCCGAAGTCGCGCCCCTGCCAGGTGAAGGTCCCGATCCGGCGCAGGGCCCGCAGGAAGGTCTCGCTCGTCAGGTCCTCGGCGGTCGCCTTCCCGCCCACCCGGTAGTAGATGTACCGGTAGACCGTGTCGCTGTACTGGTCGTAGAGGCGGCCGAAGGCGTCGGCCTCGCCGGCCTGGGCGCGCTCCACGAGGTCCATCATCCGGGCGCTGTCGCTGTCCGCGGCGGGACGGCGGGCGGCGGCGGCGCCGGCCGGGCGCCCTCGTCTGCCGACGGCGGCGCTGCCGTCGGCGAGCGCGTAGCACGGGCCGGCGGGGGCGGTGGCTGCGGCGAGGGCGGGGACGGCGTACGCGGTGGGGACGAAACCGCGCAACAGGCCCAGGACCGTTGCGCGCAGCGCAGCCAGGCCCGAGGCGTCAACCCCGACGTGTGGGTACACGGGACTCCCAGAGGCAGAGCTTCCATCACGTGCAGTGCGGGACCGTTCACCCGTCGTAGCGACGGTGGGGTACCGGTTTGCGTCTGAGGAGAATAACGCTTCGTGCAGGCGCTGCTACACCCAGTTGCTCAAATCATCGATTACGTCGCTTCCGTAACCGATTGACGCCCGATCAAGTGCTGCATGTTGATCGCTTGTTGACCGGAACGCTTCGGGTTCCGTGTGGGTACGGGCGTGTTGTGGCCGGGTGCGGGCCGGGTGGACTGACGCGGGCGCGGCGGGGGTAAGTCAGTCGGATTGGCCGGAGTCGCGCGGCGCCGTCGGCGGGCGGCGCGGGACGCGGGTTCCGCGCCCGCACGGGCCCCGGCGGGCCGTTCCGCCCGCGCCCGGCGGGTTCGCGGCCGGGAACACGGGCCTCCGGCCGGTCGGCCGGAGGCCGTCGTCGTCGCTACCGCCGCCGCCGGTGCAGCGCGATCGCCGCGGCCGTCCCCCCGGCCACCGCCCCGACGCCGGCCGCGGCCGGGATGCCGACCTTCGCGGCCTTGCGGCCCGTGCGGTAGTCCCGCAGCCGCCAGTCCATCTCCCGCGCGTACTTGCGCAGTTTCGCATCGGGGTTGATCGCGTAGGGGTGACCGACGAGCGAGAGCATCGGGATGTCGTTGTGCGAGTCGCTGTAGGCCGCGCACCGCGAGAGGTCCAGCCCCTCCGCCGCCGCCAGCGCCCGCACCGCCTCCGCCTTCGCCGGCCCGTGCAGCGGCTCGCCGACCAGTCTGCCGGTGTACACGCCGTCGACCGACTCGGCCACCGTCCCCAGCGCCCCGGTCAGCCCCAGCCGCCGCGCGATCACCTGCGCGATCTCGACCGGCGCCGCCGTCACCAGCCACACCTTCTGCCCGGCGTCCAGGTGGGCCTGCGCCAGCGCCCGGGTCCCCGGCCAGATCCGCTCGGCCATGTACTCGTCGTAGATCTCCTCGCCGATCGACTGCAGCTCGGCGACCCGGTGGCCCTTCACGATCGACAGCGCGGAGTCGCGCGCGTCCTGCATGTGCTCCGGGTCCTCGACGCCCGCCAGCCGGAACCACGCCTGCTGCCAGGCGAACCGGGCGAGGTCCCGCGTCTCGAAGAACTTCCGCTTGTACAGGCCCCGCCCGAAGTGGAACAGGGCGGCGCCCTGCATCACGGTGTTGTCCAGGTCGAAGAAGGCGGCGGCCTTGTCGTCGCCGTGGACCGGGAACTCCGGCTCCTCGCCGGAGACGTCCTGGGTGGACTTGCGGGCGGCCTCCGCCGAGGCCTCGCCTGCCAACACGCTCCGCGCCGTGGCGGAACGCCTACGGGGAGTGAGCCATCCGAGAGCGGCCATGCCCGTGAGCATAGCCAGTTTGTTCGGTGGTTCCGGAGTCGAGAGGTTCGGAGGCTGTGAACTCTCCGCGACCGGGTGGTTAAAGACGCCGCGGAGGAACCGATCCGGACGGCGCCCCTCCCGGCGGTTCCGCGGGCTTCCTCCGGTGCGCCGTCGCGCGAGAATGGCCGACATGAGTCCTCTTTTCCGTCGCAGGCCCCCTCGGGACCGGCTCGTCACCCTTGTCCGCAAGCCCGGCTGTCATCTGTGCGACGACGCGCAGGCCGTGGTGGAGAAGGTGTGCGGCGAGCTCGGCGTCCCCTGGGAGCAGAAGGACATCACCCAGGACGCCGAGCTCCACGACCGGTACTGGGAGCAGATCCCCGTCGTCCTGGTGGACGGCGAGCAGCACACCTTCTGGCGCGTCAACGAGGACCGCCTCCGCAGGGCACTGAACGACTAGGCCAAGCCGCTGACCACCGGTCCCCGGCCGCCGGGCCGGGGCGTTGACCGAGTGGTCCGGGTAGTCCGGAGTAACCCGGAAAGTCGCTTAGGATCGATGGTGAAGAGGTCGCGGGGGCGTAGATCGTGAGGAGAGTGTGCGGCTTTGCCCCCCATCTCGGAGGAACGAGGGTGCGCCCGCGCCGGTTCCGTTTCCGCGCGCCGGGGGCGCGTGACCCCGGTCACGTTGGCCGGGCAAATCGGACACCATCTTTGTGCACGCGTTCACAAAGACATAGCCTGCATTCGACGGGGCGGTCATGTAGGGACGTATGACCGCCTAGAGCCCCGCTCTACCCGCAGGAGCACCGTGGCAACTGGCCGAACACACCGACCGGCGACCCGCAGCCGAGGGATTCCCGAGGCCACCGTCGCCCGGCTTCCGCTGTACCTCCGAGCCCTCACCGCGCTGTCGGAGCGCTCGGTCCCCACGGTCTCCTCCGAGGAGCTGGCGGCCGCGGCGGGGGTCAATTCCGCGAAGCTGCGCAAGGACTTCTCGTACCTGGGTTCCTACGGGACCCGGGGTGTCGGCTACGACGTCGAGTATCTCGTGTACCAGATCTCCCGTGAACTCGGCCTGACCCAGGACTGGCCGGTTGTGATCGTAGGAATCGGCAATCTCGGCGCCGCGCTCGCCAACTACGGCGGCTTCGCCTCCCGTGGTTTCCGCGTCGCCGCGCTCATCGACGCCGACCCCGCGCTCACCGGCAAGCCGGTCGCCGGGATCCCGGTGCAGCACACCGACGACCTGGAGAAGATCATCAAGGACAACGGGGTGTCCATCGGGGTCATCGCGACCCCGGCCGGCGCCGCCCAGCAGGTCTGCGACCGGCTCGTGGCCGCGGGGGTCACCTCCATCCTGAACTTCGCGCCGACCGTGCTGAACGTGCCGGACGGCGTCGACGTGCGCAAGGTCGACCTCTCCATCGAGCTGCAGATCCTCGCCTTCCACGAGCAGCGCAAGGCCGGTGAGGAGGCCGCCGCCGAGGGCGCCGTCCCGGCCGCCGCCGCCCGCCCGGACTCCGCCGACCAGGGGCCCGACGGGGACATGCCCGCGGTGATGCCGGCATGAGTCTCCTCGTCGTCGGGCTGAGCCACCGCAGCGCCCCGGTCAGCGTGCTGGAGCGGGCCTCGCTGAACGCGGACGCCCAGAACAAGCTGCTGCAGGACACCGTGGCCGCCGAACCGGCCGCCGAGGCCGCCGTGCTCGCCACCTGCAACCGGATCGAGCTGTACGCCGACGTGGACAAGTTCCACGCCGGTGTCGCCGAGCTGTCCACGCTGCTCGCCCAGCACAGCGGGGTCGGGCTGGAGGAGCTCACCCCCCACCTCTACGTGCACTACGAGGACCGGGCCGTGCACCACCTGTTCTCGGTGGCGTGCGGGCTGGACTCCATGGTCGTCGGCGAGGGGCAGATCCTCGGCCAGATCAAGGACTCCCTCGCCCGGGCGCAGGAGCTGCACACTGCGGGCCGGCTGCTGAACGACCTGTTCCAGCAGGCCCTCAGGGTCGGCAAGCGCGCCCACTCCGAGACCGGCATCGACCGCGCCGGGCAGTCCCTGGTCACCTTCGGCCTGGAGCAGCTGGCCCGGGGCGCGGACGTGCGGGCCTGGGCCGGCGGCAAGAAGGCCCTGGTGATCGGCGCCGGTTCGATGTCGTCGCTGGCCGCGGCCACGCTGGCGCGCGCCGGGGTCGCCGAGGTGGTCATCGCCAACCGGACCTTCGACCGGGCCGAGCGTCTCGCGCGGACCCTCACCGAGGGCGACGACACCGGCGTACGGGCCCGCGCGGTGCCGATGGAGTCGGTGGCCGTCGAACTGACACGTGCCGACATCGCCGTCTCCTGCACCGGCGCGACGGGCCTCGTGCTGACGGCCGAGGCGGTCGCCGCGGCGGTGGCGGGCCGCACCGGGCAGCCGGTCGCCGAGATCGCCGACGACCGCCGTACGGCCGCGCCGGGCCAGGCCGCGCCGGCGTCTGTGACCGCGGGCGGTGACGAGGGGTGCCCGCTCGACCTGTCCGCCGTGCAGCCCGGTTTCTCCGTCATGGGGGAGGCCGCCGTGGCCGGCCTGGACGCGGCGGCGCTGGAGCAGCACGCGGCCTGGGTCGCGGGCGGCGCCGTGGACCGCCGGGAGGCCGCGCGCCGCGGTCCCGAGGCGGACGCCGAGCTGATCGGCGCGCTCGCCGCGACCGCGGCGAGCGCCGGCCGCGTCCCGGAGCTGCGCCGGCCCGAGCCGGTCGCCGAGGCGCCGCGTCCGCAGCCGGTGCTGTTCCTGCTCGACCTGGCCATGCCGCGGGACGTCGACGCGGCCGTGCACCGGCTGGCCGGGGTGCGGCTGGTGGACATCGAGTCGCTCGCCGAGGCCTCCGCCGACGCGCCGATGGCGGCCGACGTCGACCAGGTGCGGCGTATCGTCTCCGACGAGGTGGCCGCCTTCGGGGCGGCGCAGCGGGCGGCGCACATCACGCCGACCGTGGTCGCCCTGCGCACCATGGCCGCCGATGTCGTGGCGAGCGAGATCGCCCGCCTGGAGGGGCGGCTGCCCGGCCTCGACGACAAGCACCGCGCCGAGATCACGCAGACCGTCAAGCGCGTCGTGGACAAGCTGCTGCACGCGCCGACCGTCCGGGCCAAGCAGCTCGCCGCCGAGCCCGGCGGCGCCGGGTACGCGGACGCGCTGCGCACCCTGTTCGACCTCGACCCGGAGACCGTGGCCTCCGTCTCCCGCGCCGAGGACAGCACCGACAAGAACCGAGGGCCAGCATGAATGACAAGCCGCTGAGGCTCGGGACCAGGCGCAGCAAGCTCGCCATGGCCCAGTCCGGGCAGGTGGCGGACGCCGTGCGCCGGGTGACCGGGCGGCCCGTCGAACTCGTCGAGATCACCACGTACGGCGACGTCTCCCGCGCGCACCTCGCGCAGATCGGCGGCACGGGCGTGTTCGTCACCGCGCTGCGGGACGCGCTGCTGCGGGGCGAGGTCGACTTCGCGGTCCACTCGCTGAAGGACCTGCCCACCGCGCAGCCCGAGGAACTGGTCCTGGCCGCCGTGCCGGTGCGGGAGGACCCGAGGGACGTGATCGTCGCCCGGGACGGGCTGAAGCTCACCGACCTGCCGCGCGGCGCGCGCATAGGCACCGGCTCCCCGCGCCGCATGGCCCAGCTGAACGCGTACGCGCGCGGCCACGGGCTGGACATCGAGACGGTGCCGATCCGCGGCAACGTCGACACCCGGATCGGGTACGTCCGCAGCGGCGAGCTCGACGCGGTCGTCCTGGCCGCCGCCGGACTGAACCGGATCGGCCGCGGCGACGACGTGACGGACTTCCTGTCGGTCGACACGGTTCTGCCCGCCCCCGGCCAGGGGGCCCTGGCGATCGAGTGCGCCGCCGGTAACGCGGACCTGATCGCCGCGCTCGCCGAGCTCGACGACCCGTTCACGCGGGCCGCCGTGACGGCCGAGCGGTCACTGCTCGCCGCCCTGGAGGCCGGTTGCAGCGCCCCTGTGGGCGCGCTGGCCGACCTTCCCCCACTCTCGGCTCCGCTCGAGCAGGGGGACCCCCAGGCCGACCGGCAGATTGTCAAGGAAATGCGCCTGCGGGGCGTCGTCGGCACCACCGACGGCACTACGCTGGTGCAGCTGTCCACCACCGGTCCCGTGCCCCAGACGCACGACCGGGCAGTGGCGCTCGGCCGCGGACTCGCCGCCGAGATGCTCGCCCAGGGCGCGACCGGTCTGATGGGGGAGCGAGCACATTGAGCCCCACCACCCTTCCCGCCGGTCCGGAACACGGGCACGTCACCTTCCTGGGTGCCGGACCCGGAGATCCGGGACTGCTGACACTGCGCGCCGTGGAGGCGCTGGCGAACGCGGACGTCCTCGTCGCCGAGCACGAGGTGCTCGATGTCGTCCGCAAGCACGCCCGGCAGGGCGTCGCCGAAGTGCACACGGACGCGGATCCGGCCACGGACCCGGTCCCGGGCACAGGCACGCCCCAGCTGACGGTCGTCAACGGCACGTCGACCACCGCTGGAGTCCCCGCTGTGCGGGATGCCGCACATCTTGTCATGGAGGCCGCGCGGGGCGGCAGGCGGGTCGTGCGTGCGGTGTCCGGGGACCCCGGGCTGGACGCCTACGCCGCCGAGGAGATGCTGGCGTGCGCCGCCGCGGGGGTGCCCTTCGAGGTCGTCCCGGGCGTCGCCACGGCCGTCGGCGTGCCCGCGTACGCCGGTGTGCCGCTGCGGGACGCGCACGGCGCCGACGTGCGGTTCGTGGACGCCCGCACCGCCTCGGACCGCTGCTGGACCGAGGTGGGCGCCTCCGACGGCACGGTCGTCGTCTCGACGACGCTGGACGGGGTGGGCGCGGCGGCCGGTGAGCTGGTGTCCGCCGGCCGCAAGCCGGACACCCCGATGACGGTCACCGTCGCCGGCACGACGACCCGGCAGCGGACCTGGACCGCCACGCTCGGCACGATCGCGCAGACGCTGAAGCAGGCCAAGGCGCTGCCCTCGCCGGAGGGCGGGCGGCCGGTGATAGCCGTGGTCGGCGAGCGGTCCGCCGCAGCCCGGCGCGAGCAGCTGTCGTGGTTCGAGAGCAAGCCGCTGTTCGGCTGGAAGGTCCTCGTGCCGCGCACGAAGGAGCAGGCGGCGTCGCTCTCCGACCAGCTGCGCTCGTACGGGGCCGTGCCGCACGAGGTGCCGACGATCGCGGTCGAGCCGCCGCGCACGCCCCAGCAGATGGAGCGCGCGGTGAAGGGGCTGGTGACCGGCCGGTACGAGTGGATCGCCTTCACGTCGGTCAACGCCGTCAAGGCCGTGCGGGAGAAGTTCGAGGAGTACGGGCTCGACGCGCGGGCGTTCGCCGGGATCAAGGTCGCGGCGGTGGGCGAGCAGACCGCGAAGGCGCTGATCGCGTTCGGCGTGAAGCCGGACCTGGTGCCCAGCGGCGAGCAGTCGGCCGCGGGCCTGCTGGAGGACTGGCCGCCGTACGACCCGGTCTTCGACCCGATCGACCGGGTGTTCCTGCCGCGGGCGGACATCGCCACGGAGACGCTGGTCGCCGGGCTGATCGAGCTGGGCTGGGAGGTCGACGACGTCACCGCCTACCGGACCGTGCGGGCCTCGCCGCCGCCGGCGGAGACCCGGGAGGCGATCAAGGGCGGCGGCTTCGACGCCGTGCTGTTCACGTCGTCCTCCACGGTGCGGAACCTGGTCGGCATCGCCGGCAAGCCGCACAACGTGACGGTGATCGCCTGCATCGGCCCGGCCACGGCGAAGACCGCCGAGGAGCACGGGCTGCGGGTGGACGTCATGGCGCCCGAGCCGTCCGTGCACAAGCTGGCGGAGGCGCTGGCCGACTTCGGCGCGAAGCGGCGGCTGGCGGCGATCGAGGCCGGGGAGCCGGTGACGCGGCCGAGCGAGCGGCGGCCGGGGGCGCGGCGGAGGCGTACGACGACCTGAGCCGATGCGGGTGGCGGCCCCGTACCCGGGGACCGGGTGCGGGGCCGCCGCGCGTTCGTCCCCTCAGTGCCGGGCCGCGTACGGCAGGAAGGCCGTCCAGGTGGCGGGGGCGAGGGTGAGGCGGGGGCCGGTGGGGGTCTTGGAGTCGCGGACGAGGATGTGGTCGGGGACGGTTGCCACCTCGACACAGGACGGGCCGTCGTCCGAGCTGTGGCTGCTTTTTATCCACTCCAGCTCGGTACCGGCTCCGCCAGAGGGCTTGAAGGTCATGACTCTCCCAGCACTGTCTCGATGAAGGCCAGCGACTCCCGGGGCGTGAGAGCCTGCGCTCGGATGATCCCATAGCGCATGTCGAGGACCGTGGTCTCCTTGGGGTTGCAGAACACGCGGTTCGTGAGTGGTGCTTCGCCGAGCCCCACGGTTGCCCCATCCTTGAGTTTGAGCAGTCGGAAGGGGCCGCCGAGGCCCGAGTTCTCCTCACTGCCCAGAGGCAGGATCTGCAAGTCGACGTTGGGCAACCTGGCCACCTCCAGCAACCGTTGAAGCTGCCCGCGCATCACCATCCTGCCTCCGATCGGCCGCCGTAGCGTCGCCTCGCACAGCACGAAGCTGAACAGTGGCTTGGCCGTCGCGCTGCTGATGATCTCCTGGCGAGCCAGCCGCGCGGCCAGTTGCTGCTCCAACTCCTCCTCCGTGAACGGTGGCCGCCGGGAGCTGAAGACGGCCCGTGCGTAGTCTCCGGTCTGGAGGAGGCCGTCGACGACCGAGTTGTTGTAGGAGCAGATCTGTACCGCCTCGACCTCCAGGCGCTTCACGTCCCGCACCTTCTTCGGATACCGGACCTCCGCCACGTCCGTCTTCATCGCGGCGATCCGGCCGCCCGCCCCCAGCACCTCGTCCGCGCTGTCCAGGTACTCCGGGCGGGGAATGCGCCGTCCCCGCTCCACCGAGGAGACCAGGTCCTCCCCGTAGCCGATGGCCGCGCCGAACTCGGCCTGCGTGAGGCCGGCCGCCTCGCGCCACAGCTTCAGCTGCCGGGAGACCGTGCGCATCACGGCCCCGGCCTCCTCGTCCTCCAGCCCCGCGTCCCAGTCGCTCATGCCGCTCGCCCTCCCGCCGAGTCCTTCCCTGTCCAACCGGGACGCCCGTACTCAGGTCACCCCGTACAGCCCGGACAGAAACCGGACACTCCACGGACGGTCGCCGTCCGCACGGGCCGTCTTCCTTCACCAGGTACGCGCGCACGGACACGTCGAGCGACGTGAATCGTCGAACCGCTTCCGGCGACGGCCCCGCCTCGCCCGCTTGGCCGCACCGGCTCCCCGTACCGCTCCCCGCCACGCGCCGCGGCGCCCGCCGGTGACCCGCTGCCGACGCGTCCGCACCGGCGCCCGGAAACACGGGACCCGGTGGGGCGCGGGCCGGGGCCGCGGGCGGTAAAAGACCAAAGAACCGGAGGAAATAACCCTCCCAACCGACCAAACCCCGCGTACGTCACCCGGGTGGGTGAAACCGGTCGGTGCGGCTGGCGCGTCGGCGGCCCGGGCGTGCAGTCTCGCCCCCAGGCACCACCACAACCCCACACATGCATCGGCCCCCGCCGGGACGGCAATCCCAGTGCGAGGGCCTGACCATCGAGGAAGAAGGCCCTTCCCCATGGCTGAGAAGAAGCCTAGCGCCGTCGCGCGCCCGGATCAGGGTGTTCGGCGGACCGCCACCCACTCCGGTGTCACCCACGTACGGGCGTACCAGCCGGACAACTACACGATCGTCGGCAACCACCTCCTCCAGCACCGCGAGCTGTCGCTGACCGCCATCGGGCTCGCCACCCACATCCTGTCGCTGCCGGAGGGCTCCCCGGTCGACATCCGCACCCTCGCCGAGCACTTCGCGGAAGGCCGGGACCGGATCGCGTTCGCGCTGCGGGAACTGGAGGCGCACGGCTATCTGGAGCGGGTGCGCGAACGGACGGAGACGGGGCGTCTGTTCACGCGTACGTACGCCCACCACGTCCCCGGCAGGGCGAGCGGGACGGCCGGACCTCCCGCCTCCGGCCGCGTCGCCGCGCCGCGCGTCCGCGACCTCGGTCCCGCCGCCCGCCCCCCGGCGGACGGCCGGGAAACGCCTCAGGAGGACGGCCGGCCCGAAGCCCCCGCCGCGCCACCGGACCCGCCGGAGGGGGACGCCCGTCGCGGTCGGCACCACGAGCGGGCCGTCACCCTCCTCGCCGGGCTGCGCCGCACCGACGAGCGCCTCACCCTCTCCCACCGGGACGTGCACCGGCTCGCGCCCGCCGTCACCGCCTGGTTCGACGGCGGCGCCACGGCCGCCGCCGTCCACCGCGCCCTGACCACCGGCCTGCCCCCGGACATCCAGAACCCGGCCCGGCTGCTCGCCTACCGCCTCCAGGAGCGCCTGCCGCCGCCCCTGCCCCCGCGTTCCGCGCCCGCGTCGTCCGCCGCGCCGGACGACGCGGCCGCCCGCCGACCGCTTCCCTTCCAGACCTGCGACGGCTGCGAACGCGCCTTCCGCGCCGCACACCCCGGCCGCTGCCGCGACTGCCGGTCCGGGCCGCCGACGGCAGCCGAGCCGCTCCGCGCCGCCTGAACCGTCCCGGTGCCCGGCCACGGCTCGACGCGCGCTCCAGGCGGCGCGGAGCGTCCGCGACCCACCCGGCCGGACCCCGCGTCGCGGGCGTCCTCCCCGGGGGGTCGCCCGGCGGTCCGGACGGGGACTCCCAGCCGTTGCGGGCAACGACGTCGTCGACGGCAAAGCTGCGCCTGGAGCCTGTCCGATCAGGTCGGTGATTCAGTGCTGTCCGATCGACTGTGGCTCACCGGCCCGGCTGCTCTGATGGGTCAGGACTCGCAACGCGTCCGAAGAGGCTGAGTCCTTCGGGGTGTAGATCTCGACTCGGTGGTCGGGGCTGTCGGGTTGGAGCCACACCTGGTAGTCCACGCTCACGGCGCCGATGGTGGGGTGCTGCAGGTGCATGGCCCCGACGGTGCAGTCGGAGACGTCACCGGTGGCCCACATCGTGGCGAAGTCGTCGCTGCGCATGGTGAGTTCACCGATCAGTCCTGCCAGGCGGGCATCGGTGGGGTACCGGCCCGCGGTGAGTCGCAGGTAGGCGACGTGGATGCGGGCGAGCTCGTGCCAGTTGCGGTACATGTCGCGGGTGAGGGGATCGAGGAAGAACATCCGCGGGATCGACGGACGCCGTGCCGGGTCCTGCGGCGCTTCGTAGGAGATGTGCTCGGCGACGAGTGCGTGTCCGGTGCGGTTCCATGCGAGCACGTCTCCACGCCTGCCGAGAACAATCGCGGGTATGGCCTCACCGAGTGATTCCAGGAGCGTGATGACTCGCGGGTGAGGCTCCTCGCGAGGCGGTTCGCACAGGCCGGGCTTCACGGATTGCCGAGCGAGATTGTGCAGGTGGACGGTCTCCACCTGGTCGAGCCGGAGCACACGGGCGAGCGCGTCGAGAACCTGCTCCGAAGCGGTCTCGGCCTGGCCCTGTTCCAAGCGCGTGTAGTACCCCACACTCACTCCGGCGAGCTGAGCGAGCTCTTCACGCCGCAGGCCGGGGACCCGGCGAGAGGTGCCGTAGGTGCGCAGGCCGATCTCGGCCGGAGTGACCCGGTCACGGCGACTCTTCAGGAACGTTCCGAGGCTCTCCATGAGCCCGAGCCTAGGATGCCGGCCAGGCCGGTGGGTGTACCTGTCGGGTGTACCCACGGCACGGGGATGGTTGCCGACCGCGTCGCGCCGGACCGTCGACGGCATGACTCAACAGCGCGTGCACAACTCACCCGGCCCGCGGGCGTGGCTCGGGCTCGCGGTGATCCTCGGACCGGTCCTCCTCGTCTCCATGGACGGATCGATCCTGTTCCTGGCGATGCCGCGGATAAGCCAAGCCCTCTCACCGACCGCCGACCAGGCGTTGTGGATCCTGGACATCTACGGCTTCGCCGTCGGCTCCTTGCTGATCGCCTTCGGCAGCATCGGCGACCGCTACGGCCGGCTGAAGCTGCTGATGATCGGCGCGACCGTGTTCGGAGCCGGGTCCGCCGGGGCAGCGTTCGCACCGAGCCCGGAGCTTCTCGTCGCCTTCCGAGCGCTCATGGGGGTGGCCGGCGCGACCCTCCTGCCCTCGGCCCTGGCCGTGCTGAGCGAGCTGTTCCCCGACTCCCGGCGCCGGGCGCAGGCCATCGGCATCTTCGCCGCCGCGTTCGCAGCCGGGTTCGCCGTCGGCCCGATCATCGGCGGCACCCTGCTGGAGCGGTTCTGGTGGGGCTCGGTCTTCCTCGTCAACCTCCCCGTCATCGTCGTGTTTCTGCTGTTCGCGCCTGTCCTTCTCCGCGAGGTCCGCGCGACTCGGCCAGGCCGCATCGACTCGCTCAGCGTCGCGACCTCCGCCGGAGGTCTCCTGCTCACGATCCACGGTCTCAAGGACACGGCCGCAGACGGGGTGTCGGTCCTGTCGGCCGTGACGGCGCTCCTCGGCGTCGTGCTGCTGACGTGGTTCGCTCTCCGCCAGCGGCACCTCGAGCACCCGCTGATCGACTTCTCCCTGTTCCGTGACCGCGTCTTCACGATCGCGGTCATCACCGGTCTGCTGCCGCTGGCAGCGTGGTCGGCGGCGGCGTACCTGGCAGGCGTCTACCTCCAGTCCGTCCTGAACCTGAGCGTCCTGCACGCGGCACTCCTGGCGCTCCCCGGTGCGGTCGTCCTCACGGTCTCCTGCATCGTCACGCCGGCTGTCGTCGATCGCATCGGCAAGAGGGCCGCGCTCATCATCTGCCACTTCTCCATCGCGGCCGGTCTGGTGCTGTTGCTCCCCACCACGACAACAGGCGGGATCGGTTGGTACATCGCTTCGACGGCGATCACCGGCGTGGGTTACGGCATCTCCTTCAGCGTCGTCGCCGATACCGCGATCGGGGCAGTTCCCACGGAACGAGCGGGATCGGCGGGCGCGATCGCCGAGACCAGCAACGAGATCGGCAATGCCCTCGGTATCGCGATCCTCGGGTCACTCGCCGCGCTGATCTTCCGGCTCCAGGGGCCAGATCTCGCCCCCACCCTCGACGAGACCCTCCAGCTGCCCGATCTCGCGCCCGCAGCGGTCCAGGAGGCGAAGGGGGCTTTCGTCACCGGTCTGCACGTCGCTGCCGTGGTGGCCGGCGTGTTGCACGCCGTACTCGGGACCGTTGCCCTGCGCCGGCTCCCCAAGTCGGTGCCCGGCGAGCCCACGACGGACCGAGTGGAAAGCAAGGCTTGATGGCTCACGCCAACGCACCCCTGCCGGCCGAAGGCCGACGGCCGGGCAAGGACCGCCGGCGCCAAACGCGGCTACGTCTCCCTCTTCCATGGTTGACGGATTCTCCCGGCTCGCCTGCACCGAGCCACTGGCCGCAGGCGGCCAGCCACCCGCAGCGAGCCTTCGGAGTGGCGTCACCGACGTCCTGCCCTCATACACCTAGCTGTTGCGGGTCAGGACGTTGTTGACGGCATCGGCAGGCAGACAGGACGCGACTATGTCCGTCCTTGTCTCAGACTGTCGGGTCCCAGAGTCCGCCGGCCTCTCCGCGGGCAAGGTGTTCGGCGTAGACGCCGACCTTCCAGGCGATAACTGAGCGACACTCCTCCAGCGTCTGGATCTGTGCCTCGACGCGCTGCTGATGGGCGTCGAGGAGTTGCAGCCGTTCTACCTCGTTGCCCGGGCCATGCCGTACCAGCTCGGTGAACCGTTTAAGGTCGGCCAGCGGCATGCCGGATTCGCGTAGTTTGACGCAGATCAACAGCCAGTCGACATCGGCGGTGGTGTACCGGCGCCGACCGCCTGCGGTGCGTTGGACCGGTCCGACCAGCAAGCCTTCGCGCTCGTAGAAGCGCAGTGCATGCACGCTGAGTCCGGTCCGCTCGGCCACTTCGCCGATACTCAGTAGCTCCGCACGGGTTTCGACAGTCGCCATGCCGCCCAGCCTAGGACTTGATCTAGACCTTGCTCTAGTTCCTAGCGTTGTCGGCATGACCATCACTGATCAGCAGCCACTCGGCTCGCCCTTCTCTGCCACCAGCACCGCCGAGGACGTCATGGCAGCCTTCGACCTTTCCGGTGCAACCGCCGTCGTAACCGGGGGCTACTCCGGACTCGGCCTGGAAACCACCCGGGGCCTGGCGGCCGCCGGGGCCCGGGTCATCGTTCCGGCACGCCGACCCGGCCTCGCCCGCGCCGCTCTCAAGGATGTAGATGGTTGCGACGTCATCCCCATGGACCTGGCGGACCTCGACAGCGTGCGCGCCGCCGTCGCGCAGATCAATGACTCCCTCAGCAAGCTCGATCTCCTCATGGCCGTCGCCGGCGTCATGGCCACCCCTGAGCGACGCGTCGGTCCCGGCTGGGAAGGCCAGCTCGCCATTAACCACTTCGGACACTTCACCCTCGCCTGCGAGCTCTACCCGCTCCTGGCCGCCGCCGACGGTGCGCGCGTCGTCGTCAACAGCTCCGCCGGGCACACCCTGACCGACATCCGCTGGCACGACCCGCACTTTTGCACCGGCTACGATAAGTGGTTGGCCTACGGCCAGGCCAAGACCGCAAACGCCTTGTTCGCCGTGCAGCTCGATGCCCTCGGGCACAACGACGGCGTCCGGGCGTTCGCTCTCCACCCGGGCAAGATCATCACGGGCCTCCAGCGGGAGATGACTCTCCATGAGCAGATCGAACGTGGATGGGTGGACGAGCACGGCACCGTGATCGGCGCCGACTTCAAAACCCCCTCCCAAGGCGCCGCCACCGGCCTGTGGGCAGCCACCTCTCCGCTCCTCGATAGCCGCGGCGGGCTCTACCTTGAGGACTGCGACGTCGCGTGCACCTCCGCCCCCGCCGCGCCCATGGACGACGGCGGCGTCCGCGCGTACGCCATCGACTCCGGTGCAGCCGCACGGCTGTGGGACCTGTCCGTCGCGGCGACCGGCGCCACCCCAATCACGCGATGAACCCGCGCTCTGCATGCGCCGGGCTACGTGCCGCTGCGGCACTCGGCGCAGTACGGGAAGCCTTCGGCCTCATCGCGGCCGACCCGGGCCAGCTCACCCGGCGATCCGCTGTCGCCGGAGTCGGAGGAATCTAGGTATGCCGCACCGCAATGCACCTCTTACAGTCGAGGGCCGACGTCGACTCATCGAACGCTGCCGCACCCGCCCAATCGCGCACGTCGCCGCCGAGATGGGAATTTCGCGGGCATGCGCCTCGAAGTGGGTCAACCGATGGCGCCGCCACGGTGACCTCGGCCTGCTCGACCGCCCCTCGGCCCCCCGCCGCAGCCCACGTGCGACACCGGCGTGGGTGATCGAGAAGATCGAGGCCTGGCGACGGCAGGGGAAGTGGTCCGCGCAGCGGATCACTCACGAGCTGGCCGAGCTCGGTTACACGGTCAACCGCCGTACGGTCACGCGGCACTTGACCAAACTGGGCCTGGGACACCGCCGGTTCCTCGATCCCTGTGGCGACAGCAATCGGGAGCCGGGCAAGATTATCGCCCGCTGGCCCGGGCACATGGTGCACCTGGATGTGAAAAAAGTCGGTCGAATTCCCGACGGGGGCGGATGGCGCGTCCACGGTCGCGACTCGGAGCAGGCCAAAGCGGCGGGCCGAGCGAAAACGGCAGGCGCGAAGCGCGGCTACGTATACCTGCACTCCATCATCGACGGCTTCTCCCGGCTGGCCTACACCGAGCCGCTTGCCGATAAAAAGGGCGTCACGGCAGCCGCATTCCTGGCTCGGGCGAAGGTCTGGTTCGCCGCTCACGGCATCACCCACATCCACCGCATCGTCACCGACAACGGTGCCTGCTACCGCTCAGGTGACTTCGCCCGCATCGTCGGAGATCGAACCCTGCACCAGAAGACCAAGCCCTACACGCCTCGTCACAACGGGAAGGTAGAGCGTTACCAGCGGATCTTGTCCGAAGAAATCCTGTATGCCCGGGAGTTCATCAGCGAGGACGACCGCGCGGCCGCGATCAGCGTCTGGAACATCCACTACAACTACCACCGCCCGCACAGCGGAGCGGGCGGTCTACCGCCCGCATTACGGCTCAAGAGCGGTGTCACCAACGTCCAGCCCTCCTACACCTAGCCGTCGACCTCGTACCGGCCGACCTCGAGGAAGTACCGCAGCGCTTCCGGAGTGTTGTCGTCCAGGGCCGCGCCCGCCGCCGCCCGCAGGGCGTCGCTGCTGCTGGGGTCGGCGAGGATCCGGGCGATGGCGACGCGGTCGTCCTCGGCCTGGGCGAGCCGGTAGCCGGTCTCGAGCCAGGCGCGCATCTCCTCGGGGGTGCCGTCGTCGAGGAGGGCGTTGGCCTCCTGGATGACGCGCTTGCCGCTGTCGGGGTCGGCGAGGGTGCGGGCGATGGCGACGCGGTCGTCCTCGGCCTGGGCGAGCCGGTAGCCGGTCTCGAGCCAGGCGCGCATCTCCTCGGGGGTGCCGTCGTCGAGGAGG
>NZ_JBITFM010000030.1:0-7107 GCF_044456065.1 Streptomyces sp. NPDC051041 | reverse complement strand
AGGGCGTTGGCCTCCTGGATGACGCGCTTGCCGCTGTCGGGGTCCGCGAGGATGCGGGCGATGGCGACGCGCAGGTCGTCCACGTCCATCTCGTCGTAGGGGGAGGCCGTCTCCGACGCCGCGGCGGCGGCCGGGGTCGTCGTGGCGGCGGCGTGGGACGGAGCGGTGAGCAGCAGGGCCGGGGCGAGGGCGCCGGCGGCCACGGCGAGGGCGGTACGGGTCAGTCTCACGAAGTGAACCACCTTGTGTCGTAGTCACGGAACGGCGCGGCGGAGTGCCGCGAAGAGATCGTTCCAGGGGGAAGCGGCCGGGACGCTACCAGGACCAGGCAGTCTTCGCAGATCTTTAACTGCCCACGGCAGGCAGGCAGTTCCGTCGTGATCCGGGCCGCCCGGCGGTCCGGACGGAAGCCCTCGGCGGCCGGGCGGACCGGAACGCCCGGGCCCGGTGTCGCGGGGCCGCGGGGGAACGGACCGGGCCGCCCGCGCAGCCCGGGCCCGGTCCGGGACCGGCAGCCCGCCGCCCCGGAGGCAGCCGGTCACGCCCGCGTCCGTGGAGCCGCCGCGCCGACGCCGCGTCGGCAAAGGCGGGGGCGGGGCGGGCGTAGCGTAGAAGGCATGACGACGTACGGATCCTTCCCCGGCACGCGGCCGCGGCGTCTGCGCACCACCCCCGTCATGCGCCGGATGGTCGCCGAGACCAGGCTGCACCCCGCCGACCTCATCCTCCCGGCCTTCGTGCGCGAGGGCGTCAGCGAGCCGGTGCCGATCGCGGCGATGCCGGGCGTCGTGCAGCACACCCGGGACAGCCTGAAGAAGGCCGCCGCGGAGGCCGTCGCGGCGGGGATCTCCGGGATCATGCTGTTCGGCGTGCCGGAGGAGTCGAAGAAGGACGCGCTCGGCACGGCGGGCACCGACCCGGACGGCATCCTCCAGGTGGCCCTGCGCGACGTGCGGGCCGAGGTCGGCGACGACCTGCTCGTCATGTCCGACCTGTGCCTCGACGAGTTCACCGACCACGGGCACTGCGGGGTCCTGGACGAGCAGGGGCGGGTCGACAACGACGCCACCCTGGAGCGGTACGCCGAGATGGCGCAGGTCCAGGCCGACGCGGGCGCCCACGTGGTCGGCCCCAGCGGGATGATGGACGGGCAGATCGGGGTCGTCCGCGACGCCCTCGACCAGATCGGCCGCGAGGACGTGGCGATCCTCGCCTACACCGCGAAGTACGCCTCCGCCTTCTACGGGCCGTTCCGCGAGGCCGTCGGCTCCTCGCTGCAGGGCGACCGCAAGACGTACCAGCAGGACCCGGCCAACGTCCGGGAGTCCCTACGGGAACTGGCCCTCGACCTGGAGGAGGGGGCCGACATGGTGATGGTCAAGCCGGCCGGGCCCTACCTCGACATCCTGGCGCGCGTCGCGGACGCGGTGGACGTGCCGGTCGCCGCCTACCAGATCTCCGGCGAGTACTCGATGATCGAGGCCGCCGCCGAGAAGGGCTGGATCGACCGGGACCGGGCCATCCTGGAGACGCTGACCGGCATCAAGCGGGCCGGTGCGCGCAACATCCTCACCTACTGGGCCGTCGAGGTGGCCCAGCGGCTCGGACGGTAGTTCCCGCCGGTTCCCGGCGGGCCGGGGCGCCGGTTCTCAGTAGGCCAGGGCGTCGGCCATGCTCGTCCGCCAGTACGTCACCCTCAGCGAGCTGTCGTAGTGGACGCCCTCGGCCGGCAGGGCCGGGGTCGCGGCGGGGCCGCCGCTGCTGCCGGGGGTGCGGCCCTGGAAGCCGACGGTGAGCCGGTGGCCGGTGGCGCCGCCGTCGCCGCTGCCGTCGGCGGCCGACAGCAGGACGCCCGCGTAGCCGGACTCGCCGGGCGCGAGGGTGGTCACCGCCTGCGGCTTGGAGCTCTCGATCGCCTGCGGGGCCCACTGCATCCCGTCGAAGCGGAGCACCGGGTAGTAGGTCAGGTCACACGTCTTCGCGCCGGTGTTCTTCACCGTGATCAGCAGGTGGTTGAGGGGGCGGGGGACCGGCCGGGCGGTGACGGCGGTGTTGGAGCCGTTGCAGGAGACGCGGTTCTCCGGGGCGTGGGGGTCGGTGTCCGCGCTCGCGGCGGAGGGCGTGTTCCGGCCGGAGGCGGAGCCCCGGCTCGCGGCCGGGCCCTCGTCCGAGGAGGCCGTGGCCGTGGACGAGGACGAGGAAGAGGACGAGGACGAGGACGAGGACGAGGGGGAGGCGGCCGGGGCGCCGGTGCCGTCGGCCGTGGGCGCGGCGGTGGTCGCCGCCGCGGTGGGCCGCTGGGCGCCCTCGTCCCGGGTGCCGGTGCCGTCGTTGCACGCGGTGAGGGCCAGGGCGGCGAGGGTGACGCCGGCGGCGGCGAGCAGGCGGGTGCGGGGGAGAGCGGTGCGGTGGGTGCGCATGGCTGGTTCCTTTCCGATGGGCGTGAGCCGGAGGCCGCCGTCCGACCGGAGACCGGCAGCGGCGTGCTTGGATGACCAGAGCTTGTGCGGCAATCCGTCCCGGCCGCCACATCCACCGGGCGATCAGGGACGCTGGAACACCCGCACCGGCCTGACCTGGGGGAACGACCCTGCCCTGGAACGGGGACATGGGATGCGGGAACGGAGGCACGGTGTCGGACGGCACTGCCGCGGCTGACTTCGCCGCGATGCTGAAGGAGCTGAAGGACCGCTCCCGGCTGAGCTACGGGGTGCTCGCCAAACGGCTCCACATGAGCACGTCGACGCTGCACCGGTACTGCAACGGGGACGCCGTGCCCACGGACTACGCCCCCGTCGAACGGCTGGCCCGCCTGTGCAGGGCGACACCGGAGGAGCTGGTGGAGCTGCACCGCCGGTGGGTGCTGGCGGACGCGCTGCGCAGGCGCAAGGGGAGCGGGGCGGGAGGCCCCGCGGCGGCGGGGGCGCCGGTGGCTCCGGAGGCTCCGGTGGCCCCGGCTGCTCGGGTGGCTCCCGCGGAGACCGCGCCGCAGGCTCCGGAAGTCCCCGCGGAGACCGCGCCGAGGACACCGGAGGCCGTGCCGGAGACACCGCAGACCCCGGGGGCCGGCGCGGAAACGGCGCCGGTGCCCGCGTACACGGCTTCGGAAGCGGTCGTGACCTCGGCGGCCCCGGCGGGATCCGCCGCTCCGGCGCACCGCCCCGGTGCGCCGGAGCGGCGCCGCCGTGCCCGTGCCGCGGTCACCGCCGGGGCCGCCGTGGCCGCCGTCCTCGGGGCCGTCGTGTTCGCCGTGAACCAGCCCTCCGGCGGTACGGACGGCGACGGGCGCCGGAGCCACGCCGGAGCCGTCGCGCCGGCCGACGACGGGACCCGGGGAACCGCGTCCCCGTCCACCACCCGCTCGTCCTCGTCCTCCTCCTCGCCGTCCGTCTCCCCCTCCCGGAAGGAGGAGGACAAGCCGAAGGCGGCCGGCCCGTCGGCCACCGCGAGTCCCACGGGCGGCAGGCGCGGCGGCGGATCCGGGACCGGCGCCTCCTCGGCCGCCCCGCTGACCGTGAACACGTTCCCCTACGACTGGGAGAACCCCTGCGCCCAGCACTATCTGGTCGACCGGCCGCCCGGCGAGGTGGAGAAGCCGCCGCTGGAGCAGGACGCGCCCGCCTGGGTGGCCGGGTACGGCGCCGTCTCCTCCGGAGAGCAGTACGTGAAACTCACCGTGCAGGGCACCGGCGAGGAGACGGTGGTCGTGGAGGGCCTGACGGTCCGGATGGCCGGCAAGCGCGCACCGCTCGCCTGGAACGACTACGCCATGGGCTACCCGGACGTCGGCTGCGGCGGCGACGTGCCCAAGCGCTCCTTCACGGTCGCCCTCGACGCCGTGCGCCCCGCCGTCGTCCCGGACGCGGGCCACCAGGACTTCCCGTTCACGGTGAGCCGGTCCGACCCGGAGGTCTACTACATCCGGGCCGACGCCTCCGCCTACGACGTCAGCTGGTACCTGGAGCTGACGTGGTCCAGCGGCTCCCGGCGCGGGACGGTGACGGTGAACGACGACGGCCGCCCGTTCCGCACCAGCGGCAACAACGGGCGTCCCGCCTACGAGTTCTCGCTCAGCAGCGACGAGTGGGTCGAGGCGGGCACCTGAACCGGACCGTGACCGTCCCGGGCGCGGCCGCTTCGGGCCGCGGCACCGTGTCGCGCCGCGGGCACGGCCGGCTGCCTCGCCAGGTCGCGACGGGCCTTCGAGCGCGTGAAAGCTCTCACCGTCATCACGCCGATCGCGATCATCGGCGTCGACCTGATCCCGGGTGTCCCGAGGCTGTGCCGAGTTGAGGCCGTTCCTGGTGTCACCCGTGTGTGGTCGCCGGGCGTGTATCGGCTCCGGATTCCGCATCGACGATCAGGCGCTGGCAGAGCGCGCGGCTCTCGCGCGGAGCGGCATCTCCGCCCCGATGCGCCTGGCCCGCTCCCGCCGCGCCTCCGCCCCCTCCCCGAAGCGGTACGCCCACTCCGGCGTCGGCGCGGTCGCCCGGAACGTCACCCAGCGCGACCCCGCCGCCCGACGGAAGTGCTGACGCCCAAGATCGTCACATTGCCGGGCATGTCTGTGCCCGGCACCGCGTCAATCACCGGGCGGGTGCGGGGTTCGACGCGCTGCGAGTCGCACTGACACAGATCGTCAACTGATTGATTCTCACGGGTCTGGCCGCTGTCCCGGCCCTGCGTAGGCTTCCAAGAAGGCGGCGGTGCGGATTTGCGCACTCGATCTGTTGCCACGCCGAGTGTTCACCCACGTCCGCGAGAGAAGGATGCACACCCCTATGCGCGCCCTTGTGGTCGATCACAGTGACGCCGGACCCGTCCGGTTCGCCGATGTCGATGAGCCCGTACCGTCCACCGGCGAGGCGTTGGTGGAGATACGACACATCGGTCTCAACTTCGGAGAGCTGAATTACGTGCGCCAGTGGCCGGCCGGCGCTGTGCACGGTCACGACGCGGCCGGCGTCGTGGTGCGCGCCGCATCCGACGGCTCGGGGCCGCCCGAAGGTACGCGCGTCGCAGTGGGAATGGCGTCCCACGCGTGGGCGGAGCGGGTGGCAGTCAGCCCCGCCTCGCTCGGCACCGTCCCTGAGGGCGTGGACCTGGCCGACGCCGCTGCGCTCGGGATCGCCGGAGTCACCGCATTCCGGGTGCTGCGCAAGCGTTCCCTGCTGGCGCGCAATGTTCTGGTCACCGGCGCCAGCGGGGGCGTGGGGCACTTCGCCGTCCAGCTGGCGGCGCTGGCGGGCGCCCGGGTGACGGCACTCGTCGGTTCGCCGGAGCGGGCCGCCGGACTCCGTGAACTCGGCGCCGACAGGGTCCTGACCGATCTGGCCGAAACCGGGGACCGGTTCGACCTGGTCCTGGACACGGTCGGCGGGCCGCTGGTGGCCCAGGCGTGGAGTTCCCTCGCCGAGGGCGGCACCATCCACCTGGTCGGTTACTCCTCGGGGCAGGAAACCACGTTCCCGCCAGGGGCCTTGTTCGGCTTCGGTGAGCCCCGCAGCATCGCCACCTACGGGGACATGACGCCGACCAGCGGGGAGCTGACGGATCTGCTGGGCCTCATGGCCGCCGGGAGGCTCTCGGCACTGATCGGACTGCGAGGCGACTGGCAGGACGTGGGCAACGCCGTCCAGGCGCTGTTCGCGCGGAAGGTGCGCGGAAAGGTCGTTCTTGACGTGGCCTGAAGCTGTGGACGAGGACACAGGCGCTTCGCCCTCCGGTGGGCGGTTCGCGGCGGTGGACGAGAATGGACCCATGGATGCGCTGGCGGAGGTCTTACGCGTTTCGGGTGCGCGTGGGGCGCTCGGAGTCGTGCTGAAGGCCGGAGGAACCTGGGGCCTGTGGCTGGACTCCTATCCGGGAGCGGCACTGCACGTGGTGTCCCGCGGCACTGTGTGGCTCCATGTCACGGGCGAGAAGCCTCTTCAGGTGCAGGCCGGAGACGCCGTCCTGGTGTCGCCGGGCACCGCACACGGGATAGCCGGCGGCGCCGGCGTGACGATGGGTTCCTGCGACCGTGAGGCGGCGGCCCGGGCTTTTGGCGATGGCCGGGCCCTGCGGCTGGGCTCGGCGCCGGTGCAGACGGAAGTGATCGTCCTGCACTACGAGCAGGACCCGGAGGTGCGCACACCGGTGCTTACCTCCCTCGCCCGGCCGATGCACGTCACAGCCCAGGAGAACGCGCAGCTCAGAAGGAGCGTCGAACTCCTCGCTGCTGAACTCGCACAGCCGCAGATCGGCACCACCGCCGCCATCAACAGCATCGTCGACCTTCTGCTCGTCCAGTTCGTTCGCGCCTGGCTGGCCCGCCACCCGCAGGAGCAGTCCGGCTCATGGCTGGGAGCGATGCGTGATCAGGTCGTGCGCGACGCTCTGGCATGTGTCCACGCCCGACCGGGACACCCCTGGACCACGGAGACCCTGGCCGCCGCGACGAGCGTCTCCCGGGCGACGCTGTCCAGGCGTTTCCGGTCCGCCCTCGGACAGACGCCGGGTGCGTACCTGACGCAGTGGCGCATCGACCTGGCGTCCGTCAGGCTCCGCGATACCGATGAGCCGGTCGAGTCGATCTCCGGCGCGGTCGGATACGGCTCTCCGCACGCTTTCAGCCGTGCCTTCAAACGTGCCCGAGGCACGGCCCCGGGCGAGTACCGTTCTCGATTTCGCAAGTGACCGCTCGTGCGTGGGATCCCGCCCACTCGCTCCCGTCGCGGCCCGCGCCGCCGGCGTCCGGCCAAGCTCCCCGCAGACAAGGGCTATGACTACGACCACCTGCGGAAACGGCTTCGTGGGCGTCGTATCCGCCACCGCATCGCCCGCAAGGGCATCGAGCCGTCCACGAGGCTCGGCCGACACCGCTGGGTCGTCGAAGGAACGGTCTCCTGGCCGGCCGGATGCCGACGCCTGCACCGCCGCCACGAGCGCAAGGCCGAGCACTTCCTGGCCTTCATCGGCATCGCCGCAGCACTCATCAGCTACCGCCGACTCACCGACTGGAACAACCTCTTACTGAGGTTTTCGTTAGTTCTGTGGGCGTGGCGGACTCGTTGGTGGGAGCCTGGGGTCGTGTCTTTCAAGCCTTCGCGTGCTGTCTCCGGGTCT
>NZ_JBITFM010000029.1:0-31812 GCF_044456065.1 Streptomyces sp. NPDC051041 | reverse complement strand
CGACTTCCTGCACACCTACAACTACCATCGCTGCCACACCGCACTCGCAGGCCAGCCCCCGATCAGCCGTGTCAACAACGCTGCAGGCCAATACACCTAGGTGCGCTGTTCGGGGCGGCTGCCGATCCGCGCGGTCACCGTCCGCCGGTCGATCCCGGCGCGGGTGAGCACCTCGACGGCCCGCGCCTGCGGGTCCGCGACGATCGCGGCGAGCAGGTCGACGCCGCGGGCCCGGGCACCGCCCCGCCGTCCGGCGCGGGCGAGGGCGTCCTCCATCGCGGCCGCGGCCAGCGGCGAGAAGCCCGCGGTGTCCGTCGCCACGGGTACGGCGCCGGAGTCCTCGACGCTGCCCTGCCAGCGCAGGCCGTAGCCGATGCTGCGCTGCACGAGGTAGCCGAGCAGCCGGGCGACCCGCGGTCCGTCGTCGAGGACGGCGCACACCTCGGGGTCGTGCTCCAGCAGCGAGTGCAGCAGATGCGCCGTGTCGACCTGACGGTCCCCGTCCCGGGTCGCCCGCCGGCGGGCACCGGAGACCACCGATGCCAGTTCGACGCTGAACCGGGCACCGTCGTCGGTACGGTCCGGCAGCCGGTCCGTCCGCTCGCCGCGCGACTGCCGGGAGATGCGGGGGTGCACGTCGTCCACCCCATCAGCCCCGCCGTGATCGAGTCATCCCCGAGGGGGAGCATTTCGGCGTCCCACGGAGAGTGGACGCCGACGGCCGGCGTCTCCTCCTTGAGGAGGAGATCACGCCGTTCCCTCTCAGGGGAGCGCGCAGCCCTGCCGCACGCCCCCGCGGACGGGCGCGGCACGGGAGCGGCCGCCCGTCCGTGACCTCGCCCGCGGCGGCCGGGCGGCCGTGCCTCCGGACGCGGGCGGGACCGTCCGCCCGGCCGGGGGCGCACCCCCGCGGCCGCGTGGTGGCGGGACCGTCCGCAGGCGGCGAGGCACCCCGCGGGACGGCGGCGAGGGCGCCGCCCCGGGCCGTCAGTCCTCGTCGGCGAGGATCCGGTACAGCTTCCTGCGGGCGTCGTCGATGACGCCGAGCGCCTTCTCGCGCTGCTCCTTGCTGCCGGTCTTCCAGACCTGCCCGAAGGCCTCCATCAGCCCGAAGCCGGCCTGGCGGATCTCGCCGAGGGCTTCCCAGTCGACGCCGCGCGAGGCCTCCTCCCAGGGCGCGTCGGGTCCCTCGTCGGCCGCGGCACGGCCCGCCTCGGTGAGCGCGAACAGCTTCTTGCCGCCCTCGGTCTCGCTGGCGATCAGGCCCTCGTCCTCCAGCAGCTGGAGGGTGGGGTACACCGAGCCGGGGCTCGGCTTCCACGCGCCGCCGCTGCGCTCGGCGATCTCCTGGATCATCTCGTAGCCGTGCATGGGCCGGTCCTTCAGCAGGGCCAGGATCGACGCGCGCACGTCGCCGCGCCGCGCCCGGCCCCTCGGTCCGCCGCCCCGGCCCCGTCCGCCCCAGGGGCCGGGGCCGAAGCCCGGGCCGAAGCCGGGGCTGCCCGGCCCGAAGGGGCCGAAGGCCGCGCGCCGTCCGTCGAAACCGTCCCGGCCGCGCCGCGAGGAGCCGCCCCGTCCGTGCGCGCGCTCGGAACCGTGGATGCGCATCGCCACCACTCCACTCCATCGTCGATCCATCACGATGCTTCGACGATATATCGGAATAGTTCGGCCCGCAACCCTCGTGCCGCACCACCGCCGGCGGGGCCGACCGGGCGCCCGCGTCCGGCACGGCGGCACCGGCCCGGCCCCGCGCCCCCCGCGCCCCCGGTACCGGACCCCGCGTCCTCCGGCACCGGGAGTCCGCCGCCCGCCCCGCCGGACCGGTCCAGCACTCCCGGATTGGCCTTGGCCCGCGGCTCCGCCGGGCCCTTAGCGTCGGGGCATGCGCATCCGAATCGTCGACGCCTTCACCGACCGGCCCTTCGCCGGCAACCCCGCCGGGGTCCTGCTCCTCGACGCCTTCCCGGAGGACGGCTGGCTCCAGCAGGTGGCCCTGGAGGTCAACCACGCCGAGACCGCCTTCGCCCACCGTCTGCCCGAGGGCGGCGAGGCCGACTGGGCGCTGCGCTGGTTCACCCCCGCCACCGAGGTCGCGATGTGCGGGCACGCCACGCTCGCCACGGCCCACGTCCTGCACACCACCGGCGCCCACGAGGGCCCCGTACGGTTCGCCACCCGCAGCGGCGTCCTCATCGCCACCCCCGGCGAGGACGGCTCGATCACCCTGGACTTCCCGACCGCCCCGCTCACCCCGGCCGACGTCCCCGAAGGGGTCGCCGAGGCCCTGGGCGCCGAGCCGCGCGCGGCTCGCGACACCGGCCCGGACGTCGGCGACCTGATCCTCGAACTCGCCGACGAGAAGACCGTCCGCACCCTGACCCCCGACCACAAGGCCCTCGCCGCCTACTCCGAGCGCGGCGTCATCGCCACCGCCCGCGCCGAGGACCCCGCCCGGGGCTACGACTTCGTCTCCCGCTGCTTCTTCCCGAACGTCGGCATCGACGAGGACCCGGTCACCGGCAGCGCGCACACCGCCCTCGCCCCGTACTGGTCCGCGCTCCTGGGCCGTACCGACCTCACCGGCCTGCAGGCCTCACCCCGCTCCGGCCTCGTCCGCACGCGGCTGCGCGGCGACCGCACCCTGCTGAGCGGCCGCGCCGTGACGGTCATCGACGGCGAGCTGCTGGCCGGCGGCTGAGCCGGCGGGAAAGGGGCGTGCGGCGGTGCCGTACGCCCCGTTCACGCCGTCGGCAGCCAGTCCACCTTCCCTGCCAGCAGCGCGTATCCGACGAAGGCGCCGATGTCGAGCAGCGAGTGCGCCACCACCAGGGGTCCCACCCGGCCCCAGCGCCGGTACAGGTACACGAACACCACGCCCATGACCATGTTCCCGATGAAGCCGCCGATGCCCTGGTAGAGGTGGTACGAGCCGCGCAGCACGGCGCTGGCGGCCAGCGCGGCGGTCGGGGTCCAGCCCAGCCGGTCGAGCCGGTGCAGCAGGTAGCCGACCACGACGACCTCCTCCAGCACGGCGTTCTGCACGGCCGAGAGGACCAGCACGGGGTGTTTCCACCACACGTCGGGCAGCGCCTCGGGCACCACCGTGAGGTTGAAACCGAGGCCCCGGGCGGCCAGGTAGAAGGCGATGCCGGTGCTGCCGATGACGGCCGCGACCACGGCGCCGCGGCCCAGGTCCGGCCAGGGCCGGGTGCGGTCGAAGCCGAGGGTGCGCAGGCTCTCCCGCTCCCGCAGCAGGAAGTGCGCGACGAGCGCGACCGGGACGAGTGCCGTGGCGATCCCGAAGAGCTGCCAGGCGAGGTCCAGCCAGGGGCGGCCGGGCGCGGCCGAGGCGTTGAGGGTGGCCGCCTGGTCCTTCAGGCCGCCCGGTCTGGTGACCGAGCCGATGAAGCTGATCAGGGCGGACACCCCGCTCGCGCCGAGCGAGAGCCCCAGCACGAGCAGCAGCTCGTCGCGGAGGGTCCGCCGCGAGAGCGGCTCCTGGGGAGAGGGGTCGGCCGCCGGGCCCGCCTGCGCCTGCACGCCTGCCTCCAGTCGGGTCGTCGCCGTCCCGGCCGGACGGCCGGGACCGGACGTCACAGCATGCCCGATCGACGTGAGGCGGGCACCGGCGGCCCCTCGGCTCCGGGCCGCGCGGCCTCAGCCCGTCGCCACCGGCTCCGGCAGGCCCACCGGCCACAGGTGCACGGGGTCGCCCTCGTGCACGAGCTCGCAGTACCGCCGGGTCGTCGCCGCCAGCGCGGCCTCCCGGCTCAGGCCCGACTCCAGGGCCCGGTGGAAGGTGGCCGCCTGCCAGGTCGCGCCGTTGGCCCGGCGCCGGCACCGCTCGTCGATCACGCCCAGGTACCGGTCGCGGTCGGCGGGCTCGACCCCCCACGCGTCCAGGCCGGCCTCGGCCAGCGGCAGCAGCTCGTCGCGCACGAGGGTGACGGCGTCGATCTCGGCCGTACCGCCGTGCCGGCCCCGGCGGGGCCACTGGAAGCGGGCGTCGATGCCGTGGCGGCAGGCGGCCTCGAAGTTGGCCGCGGCCGCCTCGAACGGCAGCCGGGTCCACACCGGCCGCGCGTCCTCGGCGAG
The DNA here is from genome assembly GCF_044456065.1 of Streptomyces sp. NPDC051041. NCBI lineage: Bacteria > Bacillati > Actinomycetota > Actinomycetes > Kitasatosporales > Streptomycetaceae > Streptomyces > Streptomyces sp. NPDC051041. The sequence continues at coordinate 27,714 of NZ_JBITFM010000029.1, read as the reverse complement.
GGCGCGGACCAGGCCGTAGTAGAAGGCCGCGTTGGCGATGACGTCCGTGATGGTGGGCCCGGCGGGCAGCACCCGGTTCTCCACGCGCAGGTGCGGGACGCCGTCGGCGACGTCGTAGACCGGCCGGTTCCAGCGGTAGACGGTGCCGTTGTGCAGGACCAGCTCGGCCAGCTTCGGGACGCCGCCCGCGTCCAGCACCTCCAGCGGGTCCTCGTCGTCGCAGATCGGCAGCAGGGCCGGGAAGTAGCGCAGGTTCTCCTCGAAGAGGTCGTGCGCCGAGGAGATCCACCGCTCGCCGAACCAGGTGCGCGGCCGCACGCCCTGGGCCTGCAGCTCGGGCGGGCGGGTGTCGGTGGACTGCTGGAACAGCGGGGGCCGCGACTCGCACCACAGCTCGCGGCCGAACAGGAACGGCGAGTTGGCGCCGACGGCGATCTGCGCGGCGGCGACCGCCTGCGCCGCGTTCCACACGTCGGCGAAGCGGGCCGGCGTCACCTGGAGGTGCAGCTGCACCGAGGTGCAGGCGGCCTCGGGCGCGATGGACTTCGAGGTGCAGGTCAGGTGCTCGACACCGGCTATGTCGAGCTTGAAGTCCTCGCCGCGGGCGGCCACGATCTGGTCGTTGAGCAGTGTGTAGCGGTCGACGTCGGAGAGGTTGGACGACACCAGGTCGTCCCGGTCGAGCGTCGGCAGGATACCGATCATCACGATTCCCGCGTCCAGCTCTCCGGCCTTCCGGTCGGCATATGCCAGCGAGGTGCGGAGCTCCTCCGCGAGCTGGTCGAATACCCGTCCGCCCAATCGGTGTGGAGCTATGTTGACTTCCAGATTGAACATGGCGAGCTCTGTCTGGAAGTCGCGGCTCGCGATCCGTTCGAGGACTTGCCCGTTCAACATTTTCGGCATGCCGTCGCCCCCGACGAGATTCAGCTCGATCTCCAGCCCCATCAGGTTCTTGGGGCGGTCGAACCGCTTCTCCGCCAGGAGTCGCTCCAGGCCCGTCAGGCACCGCTGGAGCTTGTCGCGGTAGCGCTGGCGATCGGACAGGTCGAACTGACCCGCCACGACCTTCTCCCCCATCGAAGCGTCCCTCCTCGGATGGGCGGGCCGAAGATCCCGCCGCCGGTGTCCCGGTCAGGTGGGATGATGCCCAGCCGAGACGATCGATAACGTCCCCGGACCCGCCCGGCAGCCGCTACGCTGATCCGGACGTGTCCAGCGGCACATTCGCCGGGCATGGCGCACCGCGCACTTTCGGTTACTCCGCGAACTCGTGGAAAACACCGACCATAATTGGCCGACCACTTCGCGGGTATTACCCGAGGTCATCGCAGCGCACCCGGCCCGGAATCGGGATGATTCCCATATATCGCCGACCGAATGTACTCTTGTTCTGCTTGCCGGAATCAGCTAGTTGAAACATGGTCTGAACACGCGTCGTATAAACTTCGCGAACAAGGCAGAGAAGGTTGGCGCCCCCGTCGGGGGATCCTGCCGCCGGGATCTCGCACGGCAGCCCTCATCCCCGCTCCGCGTCTCCGGAGTCCCGGACCCGGGCCCCCGCCTCTCTGACCTCGTGAGCTGACAGCGTCGTCCGCCCCGCCACGCCCCGCCCTCGCGCCGTCGTGCCTTCGAATGAGAGGCGACCCACCATGCCGCTGCATGTCCCTCCGGCTCCCGCGCCCGCCCTTCGCTCCGTCCTCGCCGCGCTCTCCTCGCCCACCGCGGTCCGCGAGGCCCGCACTCCCTCCCTGCTCGCGGCCGCGGGCCCGGTCACACCCGAGCTCGCGCTGCCCGTGCACGTCCTGGACGGCATCACCGCCGGGGGCACGGCCACCACCCGGCTGACCGGATGGCGCTTCCTGATCCGCTGCGGCGACCGCACGGTGGCCGCGGCGGAGACCAGGCCGACGCCCGACGGCTGGACCTTCTCGCACTTCTTCGAAGGCCCCTACATCACCTCGACCGAGCGGGCGCTGCACCAGGCGGAGGCGGTGACGCAGCCCTACCAGCCGCGGCTGCTGTCGGTCCCCGGCCTCTACATGCTCACGCTGTGGCTGCACGGCGACTGCACGGCGGACGCCGCCACCGGTCATCCCGCCGCCGCCGACCTCCTCGTACCGCTGGCGCCGGCGCCGCCCGGCATCGCCGCCCATCGCCCGTACCGGGCCGCCGACCTGCTTCCGGCACTGACCCCCCGGACGACCCCGGTGCGGCTGCTGCGCGAACCCGCCTGAGGGCCGCGCCACCGCACCCGTCCGCGCCCCGCCGCCGTGTTCCAGGCGGCGGGGCGCGGCCCCCTTCCCGGTCCTCGCGCTCCCCGCCCCCTCGCCCCGCTCCCGCCCGCGCGCATCCGACCTTCCCGCTTCCCGTCTCCCCGAGCCCGGTCCGCCCGTTCCCGGTCTCCGCGTCCCGGGCTCCCCGCTCCGGGTTCCCCCGGTCCCGGGTCCTTCGCACCCGGCTTCGCCGATCCCGGTACCTGCCGGTCCGGTCCTTCTCCGGATCGCTTCCCTCCCCCTTCCGAACGTCCTTCCGGAGTGATCCGCTCATGCGAGCGCCAGACCGCTCCCAGGAGCCGTGAAGGGTTCCGGCGTGGCCGGACTAGCCCGGTTCGGCCAAGTCGAACCATCCGAAGTGACGGTGCAGTTGGGCTGAACCGCCCGGGCGGGTGGTGCGTCATGAACCGGTGAGAAGCGGTGCCGCGAAATCCCTGCGGATCGACGTCCGGGGGACAACACTGGGTTCGGACCGACCCACACACCGGGGGACGCCATGAATGACACGCCAGAGCGAAAGATCCCGCCCATGTGCCAGCACCAGCCGCCGTGCCCCTCAGCCGACTCCGCCGACCGGGAATCCGCCCGTCTCGTGGCGCACCACCCGGAGCAGGGATGGAGCCTGCTGTGCAACGGCGTCGTCCTCTTCGAGGACACCGGTGAGCTCCTGCCGGACGGCCGGATCATCGCCCCGCACCGCCCGCTGGATCCCAGCCGGGTGACGACCGCGGCCTGAGACGCCATCGGGCGGCGGCGCACCCCCGCCCGGAGATCCGAGGGGCCGGACGCAGACCCTCCTGCGCACCGGCCCCGGCGCGTGTCCGAGGAGATCACACCGCGTGGTCCCCCTTGTCCGTCGCGCTCCCCCGCGGTCCCCCCGCGCCTCCCTCGCCCTCTCCGTCCTCCTCGCGCCCCGCCCTCCCCGTCCCCGTCCCGCCGGCGGTCACGGCCGGCCCGGCCGGAGCGCCCCGCACGGGCACTCCCCGGGGACGGCTTCCCACGGATGCCCGTCTTCCGGAAGACTCCTGGAAGTTTCGTACCCCGGGGGTGCCGAGGTTCCGGGTGCGCGTACGCGGCGGACGCGCCATGCGTCGACGGAGGTGGGGAAGTGGCAGCACGCGAGGCCGGCGCCGAGGCGCCTTCCGAGGAACGAGGCCGGGTCACCATCACGGAGATCGCCCGGCAGGCCGGGGTCTCGGTGCCGACCGTGTCCCGGGTCGTCAACGGCCGGTCCGACGTGTCGCCGGGCACCCGGGCCAGAGTCGAGGACCTGCTGCGCCGGTACGGCTACCGCAGGCGCCCCGCGGCCTCCGGCGCCCGTGCCGCCCTGATCGACCTGGTCTTCGACGACCTCGACAGCCCCTGGGCGGTGGAGATCATCCGGGGTGTGGAGGAGGTCGCCCACGCGGCCGGGGTGGGAACCGTGGTGTCGGCGATCCACGGGCGCTCGGGCGATGCCCGCGAGTGGATGCGCAACCTGCGGGCCCGCGCCTCCGACGGCGTCATCCTGGTCACCTCGGCCCTGGAGCCCGTCCTCCACGAGGAGTTGCGCATCCTCGGCGTACCGCTGGTGGTCGTCGACCCGGCGGGCTCGCCCGCGCTGGACGTGCCCACCGTCGGCGCCGCCAACTGGTCGGGCGGCATGGCCGCGACCGAGCACCTGCTGGCACTGGGCCACCGCAGGATCGGCCTGATCGCCGGGCCGCCCCGCCTGCTGTGCTCACGGGCCCGGCTCGACGGCTACCGTGCCGCCCTGGAAGGCGCCGGGGTGCCGTTCGACGGCGCCCTGGTCGTGCCCGGCGACTTCCGGCCCGAATCCGGGTTCACCGGCTGCACCGCCCTGCTGGACCTCCCCGAGCCGCCGACCGCGGTGTTCGCCGCCAGCGACCAGATGGCGCTCGGCGCGATCGAGGCGCTGCGCCGGCGCGGATTCAGGGTCCCGGAGGACATGAGCGTGGTCGGTTTCGACGACCTTCCGGAAGTCCGCTGGTCGGCTCCGCCGCTGACCACGGTCCGTCAGCCGCTCGCCGGCATGGGCGAACTGGCCGTCCGTACGGTCCTGCGCCTGACCCGCGACGAGCGGCCGGACGCCCCCCGGGTGGAACTGGGCACGGAACTGGTGGTCCGCGCCAGCACGGCGCCTCCGGCGACGGCGGGCTGACGGATCGGCGCGGGCCGGCCGGAGCGGGACGCCGCCCCGGCCGGCCCGCGCGCAGGGGCGTCCCGCCGTCACCGCACGGCAGGACGCCCCTGCGCGCCTCCGTCGCCCTGCGCTACCGTCCGCCCAGCGCCTCCCGGATCGCGAAGTACGCGGGCTTCGGACGCAGTTGCTCGTCCCACGGCAGGGCCGCGCCCTCGCCCGGGAAGACCCCCGGTATCCACGAGTACTTGTCGGTGTAGTCCCACAGCGTGATGCCCACGCACCGGCGCACCGCCAGGCAGGCCTTCGTCAGATCCCGGTACCACGCGGCCTGTGTGGCCAGCTTCGTCTCGTCCGCGGGCAGGTGCATGCGGACGTCGACCTCGGTGAGGGCCGTGTCGAGACCGAGCCGGGAGAAGCGGCGCAGGTTGTCCTCGAGGGTGGACGGATAGCCGTACTGCAGCGCCAGATGGGTCTGGAAGCCGATGCCGTGCAGCGGAACGCCCTGGGCCCTCAGCTCCTTGGCGAGCCGGTGGTAGGCGTCGCTCTTCGGGCCGATCGCCTCGATGTTGTAGTCGTTGAGGTACAGCTTCACGCGCGGGTCGGCCTGGTGCGCCCAGCGCAGCGCGTCGGCGATGTAGCCGGGTCCGAGCGTCTTGTGGAAGACCGTCTCCCGGTAGGTGCCGTCCTCGTTGAAGGCCTCGTTGACGACGTCCCAGGCGAACACCTTGCCCCGGTAGTGCCGCACCTGCGTCTGGATGTGCCTCTTCAGTACGGCCCTGAGCTCCGCGGCCGTCCACTCCCGGCCGGTGAGCCAGTCCGGCAGCTGGCTGTGCCAGACCAGGGTGTGGCCGCGCACCTTCTGGTGGTGGGCGCGGGCCAGGTCGACGATCTCGTCGCCCTGGGAGAAGTCGAAGACGCCCGGCTCGGGTTCGGTGGCGTACCACTTCATGCCGTTGCCCGGGGTGATCTGGTCGAACTCGCTGCCGAGCAGCGCCGTGTACGGGGCGTCGGTCAGCTCGGGGTTGTCGGTGGCGCTGCCGAAGTAGCGGCCGTGCCGCTGCGCGAGTTCGGCGAGGGTGGGCTCCGGGCGGTGCCGTTCGTCCGCCTGGGCCGCGGGGCCGGTGGCCAGTCCCGCGGCGACCAGGGCGGCGGCGAACGCGCCGGCGAGTCTGAGCCGGGTGCGGGAGCGGATCGTCGTACGCGGCGTGCGCATGCTGCGACTCCTCACGGTCGGGTGATGGGGGTCCCCCGCTCGACCGGAGGTCGAGAGCTCGGGGGGCGTGCCTCCGCGGGCGCCGGTCATCCCTTCGTGGCGCCGGCGGTGAGGCCGCCGACGAGCTGGCGCTCGGCGACCGAGTAGAAGGCCAGGGCGGGCACCATGGCCAGCACGAGGTAGGCGAAGACGCGGGCGGTGTCCGCCGAGTACTGGCCCTGGAACTGCTGGACGCCGATGGGGACGGTCCACCACGTGGACTCGGTGAACACCAGCAGCGGCAGGAAGAAGTTGTTCCAGCTGGTGACGACGGCCAGCACCGAGACCGTGCCGAGCGCGGGCCGCGCCATGGGCAGCAGCACCCGCCAGAAGAAGCCGAGCGGACCGCAGCCGTCGAGCGTGGCCGCCTCCTCCAGCTCGCCGGGGATCTCCCGGAAGAAGCCGCGCAGGATGACGATGGTCATCGGCAGGCCGAAGGCGGCCTGCGGGAGGATCACGCCGAGCGGGTTGTCCAGCAGGCCCATCGAGCGCAGCAGCAGGAACAGCGGCAGGGCCGCGACCGCGAAGGGGAACATCAGCCCCATCGTGAACAGCGTGAACAGCACCTCCCGCCCGCGGAAGGCGAACCGGGCGAAGGAGAAGGCGGCGAGCGCGGACACCGCGACGACCAGGACGGTGGTCGCCACCGCGATGAGCGTGCTGTTGCCGACCAGCCGCCAGAAGTCGCCCGAGCCGAGGATGTCGGTGTAGTTGGAGAACACCCACGGGTCGGGCAGCCCGACCGGGTTGCGGGAGAGCTGGTCGGTGGACTTGAAGCCGGACAGCGCCGCGTAGAACAGCGGCACGGCCATGACCGCGCCGACGGCGACCAGGACGACGTGCAGGGGCAGGGACGTCTTCCCCCTGCGGGACTTGACCGTCACTTGCCCTCTCCCCTCATCGTCGTGGTGGCCCCCTGGAGGTCGCGGCGGAGCACGAACCGCTGGTAGGCGAGGGCGAAGACGAGGCTGATGCCGAACATGGCCACGCTGATCGCGCTGGCGTAGCCGACCTGGTAGCGCTTGAAGCCGTACTGGAACATGGTCACGGCCATGGTCTCGGAGTGGTGGTCGGGCCCGCCCTGGGTGATCACCCACACCAGGTCGAACAGCTGGATCGCCCCGATCACGGACAGGAAGACGCTGATGCGCAGGGTGGGCGCGAGCAGCGGCAGGGTCACGCTGCGGAAGCGCTGCCAGGGGCCGGCGCCGTCGATGAGCGCGGCCTCCGTCAACTCACGCGGGAGGGACTGGAGTCCGGCCAGGTAGAGCATCATGTGGAAACCGAAGTACTTCCAGGTCATGACGAGGAACAGGGTGGCCATGACCATGGACGGGTCGGCGAACCACTCTCCGCCCACCCCGTCGAGCCCCACCTTGCCCAGGAGGTTGTCGGCGAGGCCGTCGCCGGGGGCGAAGATCATGCTGAACAGCACGCCGGTGATCGCCTCGGACAGCACGTACGGCGCGAAGAACAGCATCCGGTACACCGCCCGGCCCCGCAGTTTCTGGTTGAGCAGCACGGCCATGGCGAGCGCGAACGGCAGCTGGACGGCGAGCGAGAGCAGCACCAGGACCAGGCAGCGCCACAGGTCGCCGAGGAAGACCGGGTCCTTGACGAGCCGGGCGAAGTTGTCCGCGCCGATGTAGTCGGAGGGCATGCCGAAGCCGCCCCAGCGGAAGAAGGCGGCGTACAGCGCGAACAGGATCGGCAGCAGCACCAGGACGCCGAACAGCACCAGGGCGGGCAGCTGGAAGCCGACCGCGGTGAGCCAGTTCAGCGCCCGCCGCCGGCTGCGCTCCCGGCCCGCGGCGGTGGACGGAGGCGGCAGGCCGGTGTCGGGTCCGGTCTGCTTGTCCGGCAGGAACGTGGAGGTCATCGCGGGCTACTGCTCTTCCTTCGCGGTCTGCGTGATCGACTCGGTGACCTGCTCCGGCGACCGGGAGCCGGTGACGAGCGCGCCGACGCTGTCGTTGATCTCCTGGCCGAGCGCGGGCGCGTACGCCTGGTCGAGGTAGAGCTGGAAACCGGTGGCGCCCTTCAACTGCCGTTGCACCGCCTGGAGGTTGGGGTCGGTCAGGGCGTCCTCGGCCGCCGGGACGACCGGGAGGACACCGGTCTTCTCGACCAGTTCGCGGTCGGTGGTGGCCGAGGCGAAGAACTTCAGGAAGTCGACGGCCTCCTGCGGGGCCCCGGCGCGCAGGGCGTGGCCGCCGCCCCCGCCGAACACCTCGGTGAGGGCGCCCTTGCCGCCCTCCACCTCGGGGAAGGGGAAGAAGCCGAGGTCCTCGCCGAGTCCCTTGCCGGAGTCCGCCTGCACCACGGGGGCCCACTGGCCCATGAGCTCCATCGCCGCCCTGCCGTTGCCGACGGTGGCGGCCTGCCCGGTGGGGGTGGAGTAGGCGGCGCCGAGGAAGCCCTTCTGGAACGGCTGGAGGTCGGCCAGTTCCCTGAGGTGCTTCCCGGCCTCGACGAACGCGGCGCCGGTGAAGTTCTTGTCGTCGCCGGCCTTCTCCAGGGCGTCGGCGCCGCCGATGCGCATCGCGAGATAGGCCCAGTAGTACATGCCGGGCCACTTCTCCTTGCCGGCCAGGGCGATGGGGGTGATGCCCGCGGACTTCAGCTTGCGCACGGCGTCGAGGAAGCCGCTCCAGGTGGTGGGGGGCGCGGCGATGCCGGCCTTCCTGAAGAGCGCCTTGTTGTACCAGAAGCCGACCATGCCGATGTCGAACGGGATGCCGTACACCCTGTCGTCGATCAGGTACGGCTCCTTCGCGACCGGCAGCAGGCCGTCAGCCCACTCCTTGGTCCGGTCCGTGAGGTCCTCGACGAGCCCGGCGTCGACCTGCTGCTTCAGCACGCCGCCGCCCCAGGTGTGGAAGATGTCCGGCAGCTTCCCGGAGGCGATCAGCGCGGTCATCTTCGCCTTGTAGGCGTCGTTCTCGAACTGGACGATCTTCACCTTGACGTTGGGGTGCTGCGCCTCGAACTTCCGGGCGAGGCCCGCCCACACGTCCTTGGTCGGTTGGGTGGTGGAGATGTTCCACCATTCGATCGTGGTCGTCCCCGACGACCCTCCGTCCGAGTCTCCGCCGCAGCCGCTCAGCGCGGTCATGCCCAGACCGGCCGCGGCGGAGGCCGCCAGGAAGCCGCGGCGGGACAGTGCCGGGTCGCCCATCATGCGCTCCTCTTGGGTACAGGACGGCGCGTCCACGCCTGTCCGTATGATCGAAACTTTCGGAGAAAGTTCTGAAAGATGCGTTGCTGCCGCACCCTAGAGACAGCGCCCAAACGGTGGCAACCCCCTGTACGCGGTGAATCTTCGATCAACTGGCGTCACATCCGGGGAGTTTGGCCCGGCGGGCCCGCATCGGGGGCCGGAATCACGGTCCGGGCGGGCACCCGTACCGGCCGGAAGCGGCACGGCCCCCGGCGGGGCGCCCGCCGATCATCCGGCCGGTGCCGCTCCGCCGGGCCGGCACCGCCGTCGAGCGAGGAGGTGCGCGCGCCGGGACGCGACCGGCGGCCGGGGGCGACGGCGGGCGACGCGGAGGACGCCGGGGCGGTGAGCCGCGTCCGGGCGAACCGGGAGTCCGGCGGCCGCGGCCGGGCCGGCCGGCCCGGCCGCGGCCCGGTGACCGGAGGGCCGCCGACGGCGCCCGGGAAGGGGACGCCCCGCCCGGCCGGGGCCGCCGCCCCTCGCCGCCGGCGTCCGCGCGGAGTTCCGGCACCGGGCGGGGCGCGCGACGCCGCCCCCGGAGGGCCCGGGCGCGGCCGCCCGGCGCCCGGCCGGCGCCGGGTGCCCCCCGGGCACCGGGCCGCTCACGACCGGGGGACGGACCGGGAGACGCCCCTCTCCCGCGCGGCGCACGCAGGGCTGGAAGCCGCCGATCACGGGGTTGCCGTACGTCCGCATGCGCGTCAGTCCCTTCGAGCGTCGCGACTAGGCGAAACTTTCGGATGATCTGGCGAACGTTACGAGGCTGCACTGTAGGTGCACCGGGGAACGGGGGCAAGACGGCGGGAGAGGCGGGATCCGCCCTCCTGGCGGCGGGCGTCGCCGTGCCCGCGCCCGGCCGGCCACGCGGGCGGCCCCGCGTCCGCGGTTCCCGCCCCGGCCCCTATCGTGACCGGCATGCAGTCCTACACGATCGGCCAGGCGGCGCGGCTGCTCGGCGTCAGCCCGGACACCGCCCGCCGCTGGGCGGACGCGGGCCGGATCACCACCCACCGCGACGAGAGCGGGCGGCGTCTCGTCGACGGACGGGACCTGGCCGCGTTCTCCGTCGAACTCGCCAGGTCCGGCGGCGGCGAGGAGGACACCCCGTACACCTCGGTCCGCAACGCCTTCCCCGGGATCGTCACCGCGATCAAGCTCGGCGACGTCGCGGCCCAGGTCGAGATCCAGGCCGGCCCGCACCGCCTCGTCTCCCTGCTGACCCGGGAGGCCGTCGAGGAACTGGGTCTGGAGGTCGGCATGGAGGCCACCGCCCGCGTGAAGTCGACGAACGTGCACATCGACCGGGTCTGAGCCGGCAGCGCCCACCCGCACCAGCACATCACACGCACATGCCAGCCCTTCTGCGCTTTCCGGCCAGCTCATGCCAGGCGACAGGTGGTACAGGACTCGCATCTGCGGAAGTATGATCGGCGCACCCGAAGGGCCCGGCGGGCTCTTCCCCCGAGGACAGAGGGAGCGGCCCGTGATGCCCCGTCCGATGCGCCGGACCCGCCGGCCCCTGCGGATGACCGGTGCGGGAGCGGCCCTGCTGCTGGCCCTGACCGCCTGCTCCCCGTCCGGCTCCGGCCGGGACGGTTCGTCGGCGGACCCCTCCGGCACGGTCACCGTCTTCGCCGCCGCATCGCTGAAGGAGAGCTTCACGACGCTCGGCGAGGAGTTCGAGAAGGCGCACCCGGGCACCCGGGTCGCCTTCAGCTTCGGCGGCAGCGACACCCTCGCCGCCGGCATCACCAACGGCGCCCCCGCCGACGTGTTCGCCGCCGCCAGCGCCGAGACGATGAAGACCGTCACGGACGCGGACGACGCCGCGGGCGCCCCCGCCACCTTCGTCCGCAACCGGCTGGAGATCGCCACGCTCCCGGGCAACCCCGGCAGGATCTCCTCCCTCGGGGACCTCGCCCGGCCGGGCCTGAAGGTCGTCCTGTGCGACAGGACGGTGCCCTGCGGCGCGGCCGCGCGCACCGCGCTGGAGGCCGGCGGGGTCGAACTCGCACCGGTGTCGTACGAGCAGGACGTCAAGAGCGCCCTGACGAAGGTCGAACTGAAGGAGGCCGACGCGGCCGTCGTCTACCGGACCGACGTCCGGGCCGCGGGTGGCAAGGTGGAGGGCGTGGACTTCCCCGAGTCGGCCAAGGCCGTCAACGACTACCCGATCGCCCTGCTCGAGGACGCGCCCAACCCCGGCGCGGCCCGGGCCTTCATCGACCTGGTGAAGTCGGCCGAAGGCCGGAAGGTGCTGACCGGGGCCGGGTTCCTCGCGCCGTGACCGGGCCCGCCGCGTCCGGTGCCCGCGCCCCGGGGAGCGGGCCGCGCCGCCCGCGCGGGGCCACCCGCGCGGCGCCGGTGCCCCTGCTGGTGCCCGCGCTCGCCGGCCTGGCGTTCCTGCTGCTCCCGCTCGTCGCCCTGGTCGTCCGCGCTCCCTGGCGCAGCCTGCCGGAGCAGTTGACGAGCCCCGAGGTGTGGCAGGCGCTGCGCCTCTCCCTCGTGTGCGCCACGTCGGCGACCGCGCTCAGCCTGGTCGTCGGCGTCCCGCTCGCCTGGCTGCTGGCCCGTACCGACTTCCCGGGCCGTGGCCTGGTACGGGCCCTGGTGACCCTGCCCCTCGTGCTGCCCCCGGTGGTCGGCGGCGTGGCCCTGCTGCTCGCGTTCGGGCGCAACGGCGTCATCGGGCGGTGGCTGGACGCGTGGTTCGGCGTCACCCTGCCGTTCACCACCGCGGGCGTCGTCCTCGCGGAGACGTTCGTGGCGCTGCCGTTCCTGGTCGTCAGCGTGGAGGGCACCCTGCGGGCCGCCGACCCCCGGTACGAGGAGGCGGCCACGACGCTGGGCGCCTCCCGCTTCACCGCGTTCCGCCGGGTCACCCTGCCGCTGATCGCACCGGGCGTCGTCGCGGGCTCCGTCCTGGCCTGGGCGCGGGCGCTGGGCGAGTTCGGGGCGACGATCACCTTCGCGGGTAACTTCCCCGGTCGTACGCAGACCATGCCGCTCGCGGTCTACCTGGCCCTGCAGAACGACCCGGCGGCCGCGATCGCCCTCAGCCTCGTCCTGCTGGCCGTCTCCGTCGCCGTGCTGACCGGACTGCGGGACCGCTGGATGACGACGTCCTGAGGAGAGGACACGGTGGCAGCCGCTTACGTACGCCGGCCCGCGAGCGCCGGTCCCCACACCGCCTCCCCGGCCCCCGACCCGATGGTGGACGCCCCCTCATGACCGACCACGACGCCCCCGGCCCCGCCGGCCGCGGCACCTGCGCCGAAGGCCTCGACGCGCGGCTCGTCGTCGACCGCGGCGCCTTCCGCCTCGACGTGACGCTGACCGCCGCCCCCGGCGACGTCGTCGCCCTGCTCGGCCCCAACGGCGCCGGCAAGACGACGGCCCTGCGCGCCCTCGCCGGCCTGGTGCCGCTCACGGACGGCCATCTGCGCCTCGACGGCGCCGCCCTGGAGCGCACGCCGCCCGAGTCCCGCCCCGTCGGCGTGGTCTTCCAGGACTACCTGCTCTTCCCCCACCTGACGGCCCTCGACAACGTGGCCTTCGGCCCGCGCTGCCGGGGCGCGACCAAGGCGGAGGCCCGCGCCCGGGCCGCCGCCTGGCTGGACCGCATGGGCCTGGCCGAGCACGCCGGCGCCAAGCCCCGCCGGCTCTCCGGCGGCCAGGCCCAGCGCGTCGCCCTCGCCCGCGCCCTGGCCATCCGTCCCCGGCTGCTGCTCCTCGACGAACCGCTCGCGGCGCTGGACGCCCGTACCCGCCTGGAGGTGCGCGCCCAGCTCCGCCGTCACCTGGCCGGCTTCGAGGCGGTGGCCGTCCTGGTCACCCACGACCCCCTGGACGCCATGGTGCTCGCGGACCGGCTGGTGGTCGTCGAACACGGCCGGGTCGTGCAGGAGGGCACCCCCTCCGGCATCGCCCGCCGCCCCCGCACGGACTACATCGCGCGGCTGGTCGGCCTGAACCTCTACCGGGGCCGGGCCGGCGGCCACACCGTCCGGCTCGACGCCGGTCCCGCCGTCACCACCACCGAGGACCTGTCCGGCCCGGTCTTCGTGGCCTTCCCGCCGGGCGCCGTGACCCTGTACCGGGACCGGCCCACCGGCTCCAGCGCCCGCAACCTGTGGCGCTGCGAGGTCGCCGGCCTGGAGACCCACGGCGACCGGATCCGCGTGGACCTGACGGGCGAGCTCCCCCTGGCCGCCGACCTCACCGCGGTCGCCGCGGCCGAACTCGGCCTGCACCCGGGCGCCCGGGTCTGGGCGGCGGTCAAGGCGACGCAGACCCACGCGTACCCGGCGTGAGCCCCGGCGCGGCGACGCCCGGAACCGGCAGGGCCCCGCCCCCGGCCGCACTCGGCCGGGGGCGGGGCCCTTGCGCACGGGACACGTGCTCAGTCCTCGTACGCCTCCAGCGGCGGGCAGGAGCACACCAGGTTGCGGTCGCCGAAGGCCTGGTCGATGCGGCGCACCGGCGGCCAGTACTTGTCCGCGGCCGTCACCCCGCCCGGGAAGACCGCCTCCGCGCGGCTGTACGGGTGCGTCCACTCCCCGCCCAGCGCGGCCGCGGTGTGCGGGGCGCCCCGCAGCGGGTTGTCGTCCGCGGGCCACTCGCCGGAGCCGACCTTCTCGATCTCCGCGCGGATCGCGATCATCGCGTCGCAGAACCGGTCGAGTTCGGCCAGGTCCTCGGACTCGGTCGGCTCGATCATCAGCGTCCCGGCCACCGGGAACGACATCGTCGGCGCGTGGAAGCCGTAGTCGATCAGCCGCTTGGCGACGTCGTCCACGGTCACTCCGGTCGCCTTGGTCAGCGGCCGCAGATCGATGATGCACTCGTGCGCGACCAGCCCGCCGGGACCGGTGTAGAGGACCGGGTAGTGCGGCTCCAGCCGCTTGGCGACGTAGTTGGCCGACAGCACCGCCACCTGCGTGGCGCGCTTGAGCCCCTCGCCGCCCATGAGCCGGACGTACGCCCACGAGATCGGCAGGATGCCCGCCGAGCCCCAGGGGGCCGCCGAGACCGGGCCCACGCCCGTCTCCGGCCCCGCGGCGGGCTGCAGCGGGTGGTTCGGCAGGTACGGAGCCAGGTGCGCCCGTACGGCCACCGGGCCGACGCCCGGGCCGCCGCCGCCGTGCGGGATGCAGAACGTCTTGTGCAGGTTCAGGTGCGAGACGTCGCCGCCGAAGTGCCCCGGCCGGGCCAGGCCCACCAGCGCGTTGAGGTTGGCCCCGTCGACGTACACCTGGCCGCCCGCCTCGTGCACCTGCGCGCAGATGTCGGAGACGTGCTCCTCGAACACGCCGTGCGTCGAGGGGTAGGTGATCATCAGCACCGCCAGTTCGTCGCGGTACCGCTCGATCTTCGCCCGCAGGTCCTCGACGTCGATCTCGCCGTTGTCGGCGGTCCTCACCACGACGACCTTCATGCCGGCCATGACGGCGCTCGCGGCGTTCGTGCCGTGCGCGGAGGACGGGATCAGGCAGACGGTCCGCCGGTCGTCGCCGTTGGCCCGGTGGTACCCGCGTACGGCGAGCAGGCCGGCCAGCTCACCCTGCGATCCGGCGTTCGGCTGCAGCGACACCTTGTCGTACCCGGTGACCTCGGCGAGACGGTCCTCCAGCTCGCGGATGAGCGTGAGGTAGCCCGCCGCCTGCTCGGCCGGCGCGAAGGGGTGCAGCTGCCCGAACTCGGGCCAGGTGACCGGCTCCATCTCCGTGGTCGCGTTGAGCTTCATGGTGCAGGAGCCCAGCGGGATCATGCCGCGGTCGAGCGCGTAGTCGCGGTCGGCGAGCCTGCGCAGGTAGCGCAGCATCGCGGTCTCGGAGCGGTGCTGGTGGAAGACGGGGTGCGTCAGGTACTCGTCGGTGCGCAGCAGGCCGTCCGGCAGGGCGTCCCCCGTGGCCGCGTCCAGCGCCTCGACGTCGCCCTGGACGCCGAACGCGTTCCACACGGCGTCCAGCCGGGCCCGCGTGGTGGTCTCGTCGCAGGCGATCGACACGTGGTCGGCGTCGACGAGCCGCAGGTTGACGCCGTTCGCGCGCGCGGCGGCGACGACCTCGGCGGCCCGGCCCCCGGCGCGCACGGTCAGCGTGTCGAAGAAGGCGCCGTGCACCACCTCGACGCCACCGGCCCGCAGCCCCTCGGCGAGGATCGCGGCGTACCGGTGGGTGCGCCGCGCGATGCCCCTCAGCCCGTCGGGCCCGTGGTAGACGGCGTACATCCCGGCCATCACGGCGAGCAGCACCTGCGCGGTGCAGATGTTGCTGGTGGCCTTCTCCCGCCGGATGTGCTGCTCACGCGTCTGCAGGGCGAGCCGGTAGGCCCGGTGCCCGTCGGCGTCCACGGAGACGCCCACGAGCCGCCCGGGCAGGCTGCGCGCGAAGCTCTCGCGCACCGCCATGTAGCCGGCGTGCGGCCCGCCGAAGCCCATCGGCACGCCGAAGCGCTGCGTGGTGCCGACCGCGATGTCCGCCCCCAGCTCGCCCGGCGACTTCAGCAGGGTCAGCGCGAGCAGGTCGGCCGCCACGGTGACCAGCGCCCCGAGCTCGTGCGCCCGGTCGACGACCGGCCTGATGTCCCGTACGGCCCCGGAGGCGCCCGGGTACTGGATCAGCACGCCGTTGATCTCCCGCTCGGCGACCTCGGCCGGGATGCCCTCGCTCAGGTCGGCGACGACGACCTCGACGCCGGTCGGCTCGGCGCGGGTCCGGAGCACGGCGATGGTCTGCGGCAGCGCGTCCGCGTCGACCAGGAGCAGGCCCTTCTTGTTCTTGCCCATGCGCCGCATCAGCGCCATGGCCTCGGCCGCGGCGGTGCCCTCGTCCAGCAGCGAGGCCCCGGAGGTCGGCAGTCCGGTGAGGTCGGCGACCATGGTCTGGAAGTTCAGCAGCGCTTCGAGCCGGCCCTGCGATATCTCCGGCTGGTACGGCGTGTACGCGGTGTACCAGGCCGGGTTCTCCATGACGTTGCGCAGGATCACGGGCGGGGTGAACGTCCCGTAGTAGCCGAGCCCGATCATCGAGTCCAGGACCTGGTTGCGGTCGGCCAGCGACCGCAGCTCGGCCAGCACCTCGGCCTCGCTGCGCGCGCCCGGCAGGTCGAGCGCGCCGACGTTCTTGATCACATCCGGCACCGCGGCGGCGGTCAGTTCGTCGAGCGAGCCGTAGCCGACCTGCGCGAGCATCTTGGCCCGGGCCTCGTGGTCGGGGCCGATGTGGCGCTGTTCGAAGGGGATTCCCCGTTCGAGTTCGGAGAGCGGAATGCGCTGGGCGGTCATTGCGGAGGCCTCCTGGTCTGACGCGACCTTCGAGGGCACCACGGCGCGGGTGCCCGGACGGCCTCCCCCTCTGTCATCTCGACCTGAGAGCTTCACCGGGCCGCCCGTGGGCCCCGGTTTTCACCGTCGGTGAGAGCGGAAGCCGTCGACACCCGCTCTGCTTTCCAGAGTGGCCTCGTCCGTGCGGTACGTGGGCCTGAGAGATTCCGGGGAGGATTTGCTCCTTCGGCGCCTCCGGTGACGCTTGGAGGACTCTCCCGCACGGGGTCAGCAGCCGCTGTCAGCGTACCAGCGAGGCCGATGCCCCGACCTTCGAGTGGCCGCCACCCGGAAAGTGCTCTTTCGTAGTGCTTACGAATGATTGCGACCACCTGGAGGGCCCGTGCAGACCGACGTCGATCCGCGCAACCTGATCGGCCGCAAGGCGTTCGACCGCAACGGCGACAAGATCGGCACCATCGACGAGATCTACCTCGACGACGCCACCGGCGTGCCCGAATGGGCGGCCATACGCACCGGCCTGTTCAGCCGGGACGCCTTCGTCCCCCTGGAGCCCAGCGAGCTGATCGACGGCGCCCTGCACGTGCCCTTCGACCGGGCCCTGATCAAGGACGCCCCCGACTTCGGCGTCGGCCGCCACCTGTCACCGGAGCAGGAACTCCAGCTCTACCACCACTACGGTCTCGACGTGGCCCCTCCCCCCTCGCTCCCCGGCCGCGCCCTCGGCGGACTGGCGGGCACGGAGGAGAGCTGAGAAGGGCCCCGCCGCGCGCAGGCCCCCGGCGAGCGGTTGGTCCGGGAGCGGCCGGTCCGGGAGCGGCCGGACGCGCGGGCCCCGGAGCCTCCCGGGTCCCTTGCGCCGGTCGACCGTCCACCGACAGGCCCTCATCCCCTCCCCGACCAGGCCCGCTGACCCGGCGCCGCGCACGTCGCTTCCGCCGTCCCGGTGTCCGTGCCCGAGGGGCCGGCGTCCCCGGGTCCGCACGGCACCAACGGCAGCGGTTCCGCCGGTTCCAGATCCGGGTCGTCGACCCGGAACGTCCGCACCCGCCCGGGCTCCGAGCGGGGGGTCTCGAACCGTACGGTGACCCGCCCCAGGCCGCTGCCCTGCACCCATCCGTGCCCGTACTCGGCGTGCCGCACGTCGTGCCCCGCCGGCCACCGCCGCTCGGCGGGTGCCGCTGCCTCCCCGGTCGGCGAGCCCGCGCGCGGCGCGTCCCGCGGCTCCTCGGCCGGACCGTCCGCCCGCTCGCCCGCCGCCTGCGCGAACAGATCCTCCTGCGTGTAGTCGGCGAGGCCGCTGACACCGACCCCGAGCAGCCGTACGCCGCCCGTCGTGTCCACCGAGTCCAGCAGCCGCGCCGCCGCCTCCCGCACCACCGCCGGGTCGTCCGTGGGCCCGCGCAGGGTCTCCGACCGGGTCAGCGTGGAGAAGTCGTACCGCCGCACCTTCAGCACGATGGTCCGCCCGGACAGCCCCGCCTCGCGCAGCCGCCGCACACACCGGTCGGCCAGCCGCCGCACCTCCAGCCCGATCCGTGTCCGGTCGTGGATGTCCACGTCGTACGTGTCCTCGACCGACACCGACTTGGCCTCCCGCTCGGCCACCACGGGCCGCTCGTCCCGGGCCAGCGCCATCGCGTACAGCGCGTGGCCGTGGGCCTTTCCCAGCAGCCGTACGAGTTCGTCCTCGCCCGCCTCGGCGAGCTCCCCGACCGTGTGGATCCCGGCCCGCCGCAGATGGTCACCGGTCGCCGGCCCCACGCCGGGCAGCGTCCGCACCGGCATCGGCCCGAGCAGGGCCTGCTCGGTCCCCGGCTCGATCAGCACCAGCCCGTCCGGCTTGGCCTGTTCCGAGGCGATCTTGGCGAGCATCTTGGAGGCGGCCAGGCCCACCGACCCCGTGAGCCCCGTGACGGCCCGGATGTCCGCGCGCAGCCTCGCCCCGACCAGCCGCGCCGACTCCGCGTCCCGGGCCGCACCGCCGGCCTCCAGGTCCACGAACGCCTCGTCCAGGCTGAGCGGTTCCACCAGGGGCGACAACGCCCGCAGCAGCCTCATCACCTGCTCGCTGATCGACCGGTAGAACCCGAAGCGGGGCACGAGATACGCGGCGTTCGGCGCGCGCCGCCGGGCCAGCGCCATGGGCATCGCCGAGTGCACCCCGAAGACCCGCGCCTCGTACGAGGCCGTGGCCACCACCCCGCGCGGCCCGAGCCCGCCCACGACGACGGCTTTTCCCCGCAGGCTCGGCTTGGACGCCTGCTCCACCGAGGCGAAGAAGGCGTCCATGTCGAGATGCAGGATCGTGGGAGCGCTTCTCACGCCTACGATGCTGCCCTACCCCACTGACAACGCCCCACCCGGCCGCCCCGGCCCGCTCGGGCGCACCCGGACACGGCCTCCACGACCACTCGGGCACCCTCCGGCCACGCCCCTCGCCCGTCGCCGGGACGCCCCGGTGACGCGCTCCGGGCCCCGTCCCCGGACTTCCCGTTCCCTCCCGCCGGGAACTCCGCGATGAAACCGCTTACAGCACCCCGCGGACACCCGGTGGCCGCCGCACGGTCCACCCGGCCGCGTGCTCCCCCGCTCCGGGCGCTCAGACAGCCCGGTTCCGCCGCCGCGCCAGCTCGTCCGCCGGGTTGTGCCCGACCAGCGTCTCACCCGTGTCGATCCGCTCCCCGTGCAGCTGCGACAGGGCGCTCTCGACGTCCCGCCACACCACTCCGACGGCGATCCCGAAGATCCCCTGGCCGCCCTGGAGCAGAGCGTGGACCTCGTCCGGCGAGGTGCATTCGTACACCGTCGCCCCGTCGCTCATCAGCGTCATCCGCTCCAGATCGCGGAAACCGCGTTCCCTGAGATGCTGCACGGCGGTGCGGATGTTCTGCAACGACACCCCGGTGTCGAGGAACCGCTTGACGATCTTCAGGACGACAACGTCCCGGAAGCTGTACAGACGCTGCGTGCCGGACCCGTGAGCGGGCCGCACACTCGGCTCGACGAGCCCGGTACGGGCCCAGTAGTCGAGCTGCCGGTAGGTGATACCGGCGGCCGCGCAGGCCGTCGGACCGCGATAACCGATCTGCTCGGACGCCATGGACGTCGTCCCTCCGCTGCTCGGCACGGCCGTCGGTCGCTGCGGGACGTGATCGGCGGCGCTGTCGTGCGGGGGGTACCCCCTGCTCGAGCGGAGCCGAGAGCTTGGGGGAGGGTACGGACCGCTCGCCCCGAGACTGCGGGAGGCGCCCCCAGCCGTACCGTCGCCGCTGCTTCTCACGCCGACCTCCGTCCTTGACCTGCCTTCTCGACGGTAGGCAGCCACCAGGGGTGCGTCAACGACCGCCACACTCGGCACGCCGAGTGATAATCACCCTAAGAGTGGTTTCCCGTGCCCGACCGCGGGGAAAGGCTAGCCGAATGCCTCGGCGGGGACGCGGAACGCTCCCGGTCGCCTCGGCACAGGCCGACGCCTCGGCCGTCACCGGCCGACGGGTGCGCGTCCCTCGACGGCCCGTCGGCCCGATCGTCCGCCGGACCGCCCACGCGCCTCACTGGCTGCTGGTGCCGAAGTCCTCCGGCGAGATCTGGTCGAGGAACTCGCGGAACTTCTCCACCTCGTCCTCCTGCTCGTCCGGGATCGCGATGCCGGCGTCGTCGAGCACCGTGTCACTGCCGTAGATCGGCGTCCCGGTACGCAGGGCCAGCGCTATGGCATCGGACGGCCGGGCGCTCACCTCGACCCCGCTGGCGAAGACCAGCTCCGCGTAGAAGACCCCCTCACGCAGGTCGGTGATGCGTACTTCGGTGAGCTCCTGACCGACGGCTTCCAGCACGTCCTTGAACAGGTCGTGGGTCAGCGGCCGCGCGGGAGCCATGCCCTGCTGGGCGAAGGCGATCGCGGTCGCCTCCCCCGGCCCGATCCAGATGGGGAGATAGCGGTCGCCCCCCACTTCACGCAGCAGCACGATCGGTTGGTTGGAGGGCATTTCGACCCGGACACCTACGACATCGAGCTCGTTCACACAGCAACCCTAGGCCGTGCCCGGGACCTTTGGGTAGTCGGGCCGGGAACAGGTGGCCGATCCGGGCCCGCGGGACCACCCGTTTCAGGGCAGCCGGACCCCGAGCGCGGTCTGCACCAGAGCCGCGTGCAGCTTCACCGTGAGCCCCGCCAGCTCCTTGGTACGGGCCTCGGCATGCGCCCTGGTCTGCGGGTTCCGGTGCCGCTTCAGCGGGGCCACCACCTGCTCCACCAGCCCGGCCTCACGGTCGGCGGCGGCCTTCATCACCCGCAGGTGCCGCGGCTCGATCCCGAACCGCCCCAGCTCCACGATGAGCGACGCGACGGTGACCGCCTCCGCGTCGTACACCCCGTCCTCCAGCGGAGCGAGCAGCCCGTAGGACTCCCACTCCCGGAGAGCCTCCTCCTCGATCCCGGCGGCCGCGAGCAGCTCGGCCCGCCCGACCCGGGCCGCCGCGGGCCCGTCGGCGGGCTCCGGCCCGGTCTCCCCGTCCCGCTGCCGGCCCAGCGCCGGCAGCGGGACGGCCTCGCCGCGCTCCATCGCGTCCAGGTGCTCGCGGATCACCTTGAGCGGCAGGTAGTGGTCCCGCTGCATCCTCAGTACGTGGCCGAGGCGCTCGACGTCCGCCGCGCTGAACTTGCGATACCCCGAGGGGGTCCGCCGCGGCTCGATGAGCCCCTCCGACTCCAGGAAACGGATTTTGGAGATCGTCACTTCGGGGAACTCGTCGCGCAGCACGTTCAGCACGGTGCCGATGCTCATCAGCCCGCTGTCCGCGGCGGCGGTGCCGTCCCCGGCACCGCCGCTCGGTGTTCGCCGCATGGATTTTCCCTGGGGGTGCCCCGGACGGGGTCCGGGAGGGTCAGTAGCCCTGCTGGCTCGCGTAGAAGACCAGCCGGTACTTGCCGATCTGCACCTCGTCCCCGTTGGACAGGGCGACCTGGTCGATCCGCTCCCGGTTGACGTACGTGCCGTTCAGGCTGCCCACGTCGGCCACCGTGAAGCTGCCGTCCGGGCTACGGCGGAACTCCACGTGCCGGCGGGAGACCGTCACGTCGTCCAGGAAGATGTCGCTCTGCGGATGGCGCCCGGCCGTGGTCAGGTCGCTGTCCAGCAGGAAACGGCTGCCCGAGTTCGGGCCGCGGCGCACGACCAGGAGCGCGGAGCCCTGGGGCAGCGCGTCGACGGCCGCCTGAGCCTCGGGCGAGAGCATCGGCATCTGCGTCTGGCCGGTGGCTTCGGCGTCGTAGGCCTCGAGACCGGAGATGGAGATCGTCGAGGTCGTCTCGGAGGAACGCTCCGGCACGGCCCCGGGCCGCAGCGGCGCGCCGCAGTTGGAGCAGAAGCGACTGTTCTCCGCGTTGCGGTTGCCGCACCTCGTGCACACCAGGGCCGACATCGGATCCTCCTGCCGCGGCTGCCCCGCCGGGACGTCGGACGGATACGGGCCGGAAGACCCTTCACCCGCACCTGAGGCTGACGGTTGCCCGAAACCTATGCCGCCGGACTGCGCAGGGTCAACCGACGACGCGCCCTGACCTCCGGAAATGCCACCGCCCGGACCAGTCACCTGGTCACGGAACAACGGACGCTGGCCCTCCGCGTCGGGCTGTGCGCGATGACGGGCGGTGGCGTTGTCGCTGCCCTCTCGCGCGCTCTTGCCGAACAACTTCGCAAACAACTTCACGGGCGATTCCCCTTGACCGAAACAGACCCGCCCGTGGGGCAGGACGAACCCTGACTGAACGTACTGGCCGACCCGGACATCCTCACAACGTCCGCCTCCACCAGACAGTTTCCACCACGCACCGCCCATTCGGTGCGCCGACCCCCCAGAACCTCATGCTCCTGTCCGACAGCCCCCATGCACCCCCGGTTCACTGGGAGGACGACCGAGCGTAGTCAGGCCGCTCCACCGCTCGCAAGGCGTCCACGACGATCTTGCTCGACCGCTCAACGGTAACGGTGGCCTGTTCTTTCTCCAGAGTCTGCACCACGCCTCCTGGGATGTTGAGCGCCGGTTCGAGGTCCTGCGGCTTGCCGATGACCTTGAAACGATAGGGCGCGTTGATCTTGTTCCCGTCGACGCTCACACTCTTGCCGGAATCTGTCAGATACGTGTCGGCTACGACCCGTACGCCGTTCACCTGGAGCGCCTCCGCGCCGGCCGCGCGCAGCTCCTGGATCGCGTCGAGCAGCATGTCCGCCTCGACCGTCCCCTTCGTGTCCTCGATGGTCATCGTGATACCGGGCCCCTGAGCGGCCACCGTGCCCGCCAGTACGCCGAGTTGCCGTTCCTTCTCAACCGTCTGCCGACGGGCCTCCTCGGCCTGGTCGGAACTGTTCTTCAGCTCGTCCCGCTGCTTCTCGAGCCCCTGCTTCTCGTCCTCAAGACGCTGTGTGCGGTCGTCCAGTTCATCGAGGATGCGCACGAGATCCTCCTGACGCGCGCCGCGCAGGGCACTGTCGTTGTCGCTGTTGGAAGCCACCTGGACGGCCAGCCCGAATCCCAGCCCGAACAGCAGCAGGGCGAAGATGAGTTGGGCCCGGGTGACGCGCGGCGGCCACAGCCCTTTCACCAGCCGCTGCCGGCCGGTCAGCTCGGGCTGCGGCTCCGCAGGGGTCCCCTCGGGCGGGGGGGCCGTCGCCGCGGGCACTTCCTGGGGCAGTTCCTTCCGCAACCGGTTCCCGGTTTTGCCGTCGTGCTCGCTCATCGGCCTCACGCCCGGAACACGTGCCGGCGGATCGCCGCGGCGTTGGAGAAGATGCGGATGCCGAGGACGACCACGACGCCGGTGGACAACTGGGCCCCCACACCCAGCTTGTCGCCCAGGAACACGATCAGCGCGGCCACGACCACGTTCGACAGGAACGACACCACGAAGACCTTGTCGTCGAAGATGCCGTCGAGCATGGCCCGCAGACCGCCGAAGACGGCGTCGAGCGCGGCCACGACAGCGATCGGCAGATAAGGCTCGACGGCCGCGGGAACCTCGGGCCGGACCAACAGGCCGGCCACGACGCCCACGACGAGGCCCAGTACGGCGATCACGATGTGCCCTTCCCGGTGTTCTCGTTGTTCTGGGTGTTCTCGTTGTTCTGGGTGTGCGGCTGTGCCGTGCGTACGGTGACACTCGGTGCGGCAGGCAGCCGGAGGCCGTCCTCCACGGAGATACCGGTCCGGATGCCGAAGTTCTCCTGCAGGGCATGCAGGTACAGCCCGTCGGGACTGTTCTGGAACCTGGTGCTGAGCCGCTCGCCGTCCCCGACCGCGAGCACCGTGTACGGCGGCACCAGCGGCCTGTTGTCGACCAGTATGGCGTCCCCCGCGGCTCTGATCGCGGACAGCGCCGTCAGCCGCTGCCCGTTGATGGCCACGGCCTCGGCGCCCGACGCCCATAGCCCGTTGACCACGCGCTGCATGTCCCGGTCGCGCACCCGGCCGGTGTCGGAGAACCCGGACGTCCCGCGTGGCTCCCCGTCGCCTCCCACCACGGTGTCCTTGGCGTCGTTCACCACGAGCCGTACACCGGGACCGTGCACCGCGGTCGCGCCCGACAGGATGCTCACCAGCTCCAGCCGGTCGCTGCCGCCGCTGTTCCTCAGCGCCTCCCGCTGCCGCGCGCTCACGTCCGCGCGCAGTTCGTCGACGCTCTCCTCCAGTTCGTCCGCCGCCTCGGTCTCCCGGTCGATGCGGTCGACGAGTTCCTCCCGCTCCTTGGCGACGGTCGGGGCCGCGACCCGTGCCTGTGCCGCGCCCACGGTCACGACGAAGGCCGCGAGCACCAGGCCCGCGGCCAGGCCGAGCTTGGCCCTGAGGGTCTTCGGCAGACGGCCGTCGCCCGCGGCCCGCTTCCGCGCGGCGGCCTCGGCGTATCCGTCGTCGAGGCTGTGGTCCATGACGTTGGTCAGCAGCGACATGGACGCGTCGGGGCGCGGGGGCCGCGCAGGAGTGCTCCGAACGGGGGGTTGCTGCGGCATGCCGCACATCGTCGCACGTCGCGGCCCCTACCTTCGAACGGCCCCACCGGCGTGCCGGACAGGCCCCGTTGGGGACACTTGTCCGGCACGCACGCGTGCAGGGCTTTTCAGCGGCCGGCGCTGTCCACGACGGCCGCCCACTCGTCGAGCAGCGCCTGCGCGGAGGCGTCGTCGGGCCCCTCGGCCCACAGGTGGGTGACCGCCTCGGCGGGGTCGGGCAGCACCATCACCCAGCGCCCGTCGCTCTCCACCACCCGCACGCCGTCGGTGGTGTCCACGAAGCGGTCCCCGGCCGCCTCGACCACCCGCCGCATGACCAGGCCCTTGACCGCCCACGGGGTCGCCAGATCCCGCTTGAGGACGTGCGCGCGGGGGATGCGCGCGTCGATCTGGCTGAGCGTGAGCTGCGTACGGGCCACCAGTCCGATCAGCCGCACGAAGGCCGCCGTGCCGTCGTAGACGCCGCTGAACTCGGGGATGATGAACCCGCCCTTGCCGTCGCCGCCGAAGATCGTCCCTTCCCCGCGGCCGACGCGCGTCAGGTCGTCCGGTGACGTGGTCGTCCACTCGACCTGGGTGCCGTGGTAGGCCGCCACCTGCTCGGCGATCCTCGTGGTGGTCACGGGCAGCGCCACCCGGCCGCTGCGGCGCTCCGCGGCGACGAGGTCCAGCATCACCAGCAGCGCCCGGTCGTCCTCGATGATGTGCCCCTTCTCGTCGACGAGCGAGATCCGCTCGCCGACGGGGTCGAAGCGCACACCGAACGCCGCACGCGAGGACGCGACGATCTCACCGAGGCGCATCAGCCCCGACCGCCGCATGTCGGCCGTCTCGGTCGGCCGGGACTCGTCGAGACCGGGGTTGATGGTCAGCGAGTCGACGCCCAGCTTGCCGAGCAGGCTGGGCAGAAGGAGTCCCGCACTGCCGTTCGAAGCATCCACGACGACCTTGAGTCCGGACTCCGCGATTCCGGTCGTGTCGACGTTCCGCAGCAGCGAGCCGGTGTACGAGTCGAAGACACTCGCCGGGAAGTGCAGGTCACCGATCTCACCGGGGAACGCCCGCCGGTACTCCTGTCGCGCGAAGACCCGGTCCAGCTTCCGCTGACTGGCCTGCGACAGGTCGGCGCCCTGCCCGTCGAAGAACATGATGTCCACGGAGTCCGGCACCCCGGGGGTGGTCCGGATCATGATGCCGCCGGCGCTTCCCCGCGCGGTCTGCTGCCGCGCCACGGGCAGCGGTACGTTCTCCAGGTCCCGTACGTCGATGGCACTGGCCTGCAGCGCGGAGATGACCGCCCGCTTGAGCGCTCGGGCGCCGCGGGAGTGGTCGCGGGCCGTGGTGACGGTGGCCCCCTTCTTCAGCGTCGTCGCGTAGGCGCCGGCGAGACGTACGGCGAGTTCCGGGGTGATCTCCACGTTCAGGATTCCGGAGACCCCGCGGGCGCCGAAGAGGTGCGCCTGTCCTCTGGACTCCCAGATGACCGAGGTGTTGACGAAGGCGCCGGCCTCGATGGTCTTGAACGGGTAGACCCGCACATTGCCCTGCACGATCGATTCTTCACCGATCAGGCACTCGTCACCGATGACCGCGCCGTCCTCGATCCGGGCCGCGCGCATGATGTCGGTGTTCTTTCCGACGACGCATCCCCGCAGGTTGCTGTGCGGTCCGACATACACGTTGTCGTGCACGACGGCCTTGTGCAGAAAGGCCCCGCTCTTGACGACGACGTTCGATCCGACGACGGTGTGCTCGCGGATTTCCGCGCCGGCCTCGACCTTGGCGTAGTCACCGATGTACAGGGGCCCTCGGAGGACGGCATCGGGATGTACCTCGGCTCCCTCCGCCACCCATACGCCCGGGGAGAGCTCGAAGCCGTCGATGTCGACGTCGACCTTGCCCTCCAGGACGTCGGCCTGGGCCTTCACATAGCTCTCGTGCGTGCCGACGTCCTCCCAGTAGCCCTCGGCCACGTAGCCGTAGATCGGCTTGCCTTCCTTCATCAGCTGCGGGAAGACATCGCCGGACCAGTCGACGGGCACGTCGGGCTCGACGTAGTCGAAGACCTCGGGCTCCATGACGTAGATACCGGTGTTCACGGTGTCCGAGAAGACCTGGCCCCAGGTCGGCTTCTCGAGGAAGCGCTCGACTCGCCCCTCCTCGTCGACAATGGTGATACCGAACTCCAAGGGGTTGGGCACGCGCGTCAGGCAGACGGTGACCAGCGCGCCCTTTTCCTTGTGGAAGTTGATCAGCTCGGTGAGGTCGAAGTCGGTCAGGGCATCGCCGGAGATGACAAGGAAAGCATCGTCCTTCAACGCCTCTTCGGCGTTCTTGACGCTTCCGGCGGTACCGAGTGGCTTCTCCTCATTGGCATAGGTGAGCTCCATTCCGAGCTCTTCCCCGTCCCCGAAGTAGTTCTTGACCAGTGAGGCCAGGAACTGGACAGTCACGACGGTTTCATTGAGCCCATGCTTTTTCAGCAGCCTCAGAACATGCTCCATGATCGGCCGGTTGGCCACTGGCAGGAGCGGCTTGGGCATGCTTGAGGTCATAGGACGAAGGCGGGTGCCTTCGCCTCCGGCCATCACGACGGCCTTCATGTCGGAAGCGTCCTCCTCTAAGAGACGACGGTCTGACCGACTTCACTCCCAGATTGTCCCGCACTTTTCGGTCGCGGGCCATCGGGCCGCTAAGGGCCACAGCAATCAGCGAGTTCAATCGGCCATGGCGTCCGCTCGGACCAGGCGGCGGACTTGTACCACGTAGAGGACTCCTGCCCACCAATACAGGGTTGTACCCCATCCGGCGAACGCCCATCCGAAAATAGCAGCGAGTGACGAGATCCATCCACTTCCGTCACTGAGCAAGAGCAGCGGGAAGGCGTACATCAAGTTGAACGTCGCGGCCTTCCCCAGGAAGTTCACCTGCGGCGGGGGGTAGCCATGGCGCCGGAGGATGCCCACCATCACCAGGAGGACGAGCTCTCGGGCCAGTAGCACGGCGGTCAACCAGAGAGGCAGAATCTCACGCCAGGTGAGACCGACCAGGGTCGAGAGGATGTAGAGCCGGTCGGCCGCCGGATCAAGCAGCCGGCCGAGGCTGCTGATCTGGTTCCAGCGTCGCGCGAGCTTGCCGTCCAGATAGTCACTGATTCCGCTCAGAGCCAGGACCAGCAAGGCCCAGCCGTCGCTCTTGGGGCCACCGAACTCGGGCCTGAGGATCAGCCACAGGAACAGTGGCACGCCCACGAGCCGTGCCATGCTGAGAATGTTCGGGATGGTGAGGACCCGGTCAGTCTGGACGCGGGTCTCCTGGACCTCCACCCGGGGGCCTCCTGGGGAAACGAACCAACGATGCTCCCCGACTTTACCTCAACGCAAAAAAGCTCTGGCTCTTGGGCATGCCCAAGAGCCAGAGCTTCAAAAGGAGTTCGGCGGCGTCCTACTCTCCCACAGGGTCCCCCCTGCAGTACCATCGGCGCTGTAAGGCTTAGCTTCCGGGTTCGGAATGTAACCGGGCGTTT
>NZ_JBITFM010000028.1:0-38431 GCF_044456065.1 Streptomyces sp. NPDC051041 | reverse complement strand
CGGGCCGTGGAAGTCCACTACCCCACCCCGCTCCCGCACCTCCCCGTCCACCCGACACCAGCCGTCCCCCTCCAGCCGGGCACGGTCCCGGCGGTGACGAGCATCGTCCTACCGGACGGGCGCGTGGTCACCGGCTACGCCATCGACCCCGCCCGCCCCGAGCCGGTTACCGCGAAGCCGGCCGTCTCCTGCACGGCGGTGAACGTCGCCCTCGGGGGCGTCGGGTTCCTCGCGGTCTGCGGCGGCCTGCTGCTGCTCACGTCGTTCATCGCCGCCCTGACCGCGTTCATCACCCAGCTCATCATCCTGGCCGCCGTCATTTTCGGCGGCTGGATCGCCGTGCAGGTCTTCGCCTCGAGCGGCCACCGCGGTGGGACCACGGTCAACATCCGCAAGGCCGTCATCAAGCGCAACCACTTCCACGGCTGACACCCCAGGAGGAGAACCGTGTTCGACATCCGCATCATCTGCGACCCAGCCGACGAACCGGAGATCACGCAGGCGCTGACGACCGCGTTCGACTGCGACCCCATTGAGCGCCGCCCGGCCCGCGACGGCTACCGCGTCCGCCTCTACACCAAGGCGTTCCACCCCGACCCGCCGACGCCGGACAACGGCGCCAACGCCTAGCTACGCCAAGGGCGGCCCCCCCTTCCGCCAAGAACGCGGGGCCGCCCTTGTCCACCTGTCAACCACTTGACCTGTGGAGGTCTCCCAGCATGACGCAACCCACCACCATCCGGCGAGTGCGCGACCCCCAGCGCACCGCACTGAGTCTCGCGGCGTCCGGTGTGCCCGTGCTGCCCCTGCGCCGGGGCAAGGTGCCGTTCGGCAACTGCCCGGCGTGCGCGGACAACGCGTGCGGCGGCCGGCCGAACATGAAGACCCCGGGCCCGTGCCGCTGCCCCGGCGTCTGCCACGCCTGGGCCGCCGCCACCACCGACCCGGCCGTCATCGTCTCGCCCTCATGGGCCACGGCGTGGCGGCGGGCGGTGTGCGTCGGCTACCACCCCGGCGGCGCCGGGCTGACCGTGGTGGACCTGGACGACGCGGACGCCATCGCCTGGGCCCGTACCGCCCTGCCCGCTACGCGCACCGTGCCGACGACGCGCGGCGAGCACTGGATCTACCGGGGCGCCATGACATCACGGAACGCGGTGCGGCCCGGCGTGGACATCAAGTCGACCATGGCCTACGCCCGCTACCTCGGGCCGGGCACCGGGACCATGGCCGACCTGCCGGACGCCGTTCGCGCGCTGGCCGTGAAGGAACCGTCTCCGGTCCGGCCGGCGACCGTCGCCGTGCCCGCGGGCGCCGAGGGCGGAAAGTGCCCGCACCGCACGCCCGCCTACCTGGAACGCGGCATCGCCATGGCAGAGCAACGCATCACCGAGGCATCCAGCGCGGTCCATACCACCGTGTACCAGACGTTCCTGGCCGTGCTGTCCCGGCACGGCTGGTGTGGCTGTCTGACCGACGCCTACGTCACCCGTCTGTTCACCGCCGCGCAGCGCAAGGGCGAGACGGCCCGGCACTGCGCGGACGCGTGGGCCAATGCCCGCACCACGTTGGGACTGTAACCGTGTCCGAGGACGAGAAGACCCCCGCCCGCGAGATCATCACCGACTACGCGCAATCCCACTTCCGGTACTTCCGCACCGCCGACGGCACCGTGTACGCACAGCGCAACGGCCATCCTGTGGCCCGCCCGATCCGCTCCCAGGGCACCACAGGAAGCCACCGGCAGGAACTCATGGTCGGACTGTTCAAGGACGGCATCGGCGTGTTCAACGGCACCGCCATGAAGGAAGCGCTCGACCTGATCGAAGCGCTGGCGCTGACCGAGGACGTACAGCCCGTGCACATCCGCGTCGCCCCCGGATTCGACGGGGCGACGTGGCTGGACCTGGGGCGCAGCGACGGGCAGTCCGTGCGCATCCACCCCACCGGCTGGGACATCCGCACCCCGGACCCGCGGGAAGTCTGCTGGCGGCGCACCCAGCTCACGGGGGAACTGCCCCTGCCGGTCAAGGACACCGACGGCAAGGGCATCGACCTGCTGATGCGGCTGTGCAACTTCGCCACCGCCGAGACCGAGTGCCTGGCCATCGCCTGGCTCATCGGCTGCCTCTCACCGTCGGTGCCCGTGCCCGCCCCGTTCCTCACCGGTCCGCAGGGCGCCGGCAAGTCCACCGGCGGGCGGATGCTGGTGCGGATCATCGAGGGCATGACCGGGGACCTGCGCCGGGCACCGAAGGATGAGGAGAACCTGATCACGGCGGTGGCGGCCGGCTGGGTCACCGCCCTGGACAACCTCTCCCACATGACCCCCGACCTGTCCGACGCGATGTGCTGCATCGTCACCGGGGCGGAGAACGTCAAGCGGGCCCTGTTCACCGACGGGGACGTCTTCCGCATCGGCTACCGCCGCCCCCTGCTGCTGACCGGCATCGACGTCGGCGTCATCCGGCCCGACCTCGCCGAGCGGCTCCTGCCGCTCCGCCTGGAGAGGCCCAAGGTACGGCGCACCGAGGCGGA
This sequence comes from Streptomyces sp. NPDC051041, assembly GCF_044456065.1. Taxonomy (NCBI): domain Bacteria; kingdom Bacillati; phylum Actinomycetota; class Actinomycetes; order Kitasatosporales; family Streptomycetaceae; genus Streptomyces; species Streptomyces sp. NPDC051041. The sequence continues at coordinate 35,893 of NZ_JBITFM010000028.1, read as the reverse complement.
ACTGTGGTCCGACTTCGCCCAGGCGCTGCCCGTCATCCTCGGCTCGCTCCTGGACCTGACCGTGCAGGTGCGGGCGGCGGAGGCGGACATCCCGACCGACCTGCGCATGGCCGACTTCGCGCACCTGTGCGCGCAGCTCGACGCGGCCACCGGCCTGGGCGCACTCGCCGCCTACCGTGCCAGCCTGGACGACCTCAACGACGACGTCATCGAGGGCGACCTGCTGGCACAGACGGTGCTCAAGCACGCCGCCGGCATCGACCCGGGCACCGAGCAGCGCATGACGTCCGCCGAGTGGCTGCACTGCCTCACGGGCCTCTACACGGGCGAGGACTTCCGTCCCCTGCCCAAAGGGTGGCCGACCACCGGCAAGGTGCTCTCGGACCGCCTCAAGCGCCTTCAACCCACTCTCGCGGCCCGGGGCGTCCTCATCGACTGGGGGCGCACCAAGACGTCCCGGTACATCGAGATCGCGCGGCCAGCCGCCGCCCCGCCTTCACCCGAGCAGGGAGCGGCCTTCTGACCGCACGGCACCCCGACTGCCCGGACAAGCAAGAAGAGCACCCGGCCCCGCGTGCTCCTCTTGCTGTTCGGCGGCGACGCCGCCCTGCAAAGGTCGCGCCGCGAAGCGGCTCCTTCTTCGCTCTCTGAGCAGCGCAGCACAACAGACACCACCCCCCTCTCTGTCCGAAGTGGAGAGACGCTGCGTCACCTGCGTCACCCGCACCCCAAAAACGGTCGGTGACCTGCACAAGGACGGGTGACGCAGACCGCCGAATCCTGCGTCACCCCGCGTCACCTGCGTCACCCGATGACGAAGACCCGCGTCACCGGTGACACACCCCCACCGTGCCGCGTCACCACAAAACCGCAGGTCAGAGGCGCAGATGACGCAGGTGACGCAGGTGACGCAGAAATCCGCACCTCGGACAGATGCGGCCACGCCCTCTCCCTGGAGTTCCATGGCGAAGCAGACAGAGCCCGACCCCCGGGCCACTCTCCGAAGCGGCCTCCCGGACCGGTACCTCACCCCCAATGACATCGCTGAGATGTTCGAGGTGCCCCTGGAGACCGTCTATCAGTGGCGCAAGAAGCGCACCGGCCCACGCGGCTTCCGCGTCGGCAAACACCTCCGCTACGACCCCGCTGACGTATGGGCCTACGTCGACCAGTGCAAGCACGCCGACCCCACCGCCGCCTAACCGAGCACCCACCGCACAGCAGGGAGGACCACTGCCTTATGGCAGGCCACATCCAAGACCGGTGGTACAAGACCGAACCCGACGCCGCCGGCAAGCCCCGTCGTGTACGCACGGACCGCTACGGCACCGGGATGCGCTACCGCGCCCGCTACATCGGCCCGGACGGCACTGAAAAGAGCAAGTCGTTCCCGGATGGGCAGAAACGGCTTGCCGATCAGTGGCTCGCCCACATCGAGGCGGACATGTCTCGGGGGCAGTACGTGGACCCGGCCGCGAGCCGAGTGACGTTCCGGCAGTACGCCGAGAAGTGGCTGAACACGCAGACCACCGACATGACCACGCGAGAGTCAGTGGAGTCTGCGATTCGCCGCCACGCCATCCCCTACCTGGGACCGCGGCCGCTCGGCTCATTCAAGCCGGAACACATCCGGGATTGGCTCAGCGAACTTGAACGGGCCGTCCCTGCATCGTCGTACCGACGCGTGATCTATAACAACGTGTCTACGGTCCTCAACGCAGCAGTGGACGATGGTCACTTGTCGAAGAATCCGTGCCACGCGCAATCAGTGCGTCCGCCTGCTGCGGGGAGTGGCCGCGTTGTGCCGTGGAGCGCAGAGCGTGTTTTCGCTGTACGAGCGGCGCTACCGGAGCGATACCGCGCGACGGTCGATCTCGGAGGCGGATGTGGACTCCGGCAGGGAGAAATCTTCGGATTGTCCATCGATGCGATCGGCTTCGACTCCGGGTGGCTACACATCACGAACCAGGTGAAGGTGTCGAAAGACGGTCTCGTGTTCGCCCCACCGAAGCGGGCCAAGGTTCGCGACGTCCCCTTGCCCGACTGCGTGGCGCACGTCCTCAAGCAGCACATGCAGGCGTTCCCCCCGGTGGAGGTCACCTTGCCGTGGCTCCGGGTAGACGGCCCGCCGGTCACAAAGCGGCTGCTGTTCACCCGTCTCGACGGAACGGGCGCGGTTCGCCGTACCGACTTCAATGACCGAGCGTGGAAGCCTGCCCTCGTCGCCGCTGGGGTGATCCCCGTGCCGAAGCCCGGCGAGCGGCACCAGGCTGCCCGCGAACACGGCATGCACGCCCTCAGGCACTTCTACGCCTCGGTTCTGCTGGACGCCGGCGAGAACATCAAGGCACTGAGTCACTACCTCGGGCACAACGACCCGGGGTTCACGCTCCGGGTCTATACGCATCTCATGCCAAGCAGCGACGCACGGGCCCGGAAGGCGGTGGACGGCCTGTACGGGGGCGCCAACCCGGCGCCGGACGGCCCAAAGACGGCCCAGGAGCAGTGAGACGCCGCAGGGCCGACGGTCCACGACCGTCGGCCCCATCCGTGGCTTCAGCGGGAAACCCGCCCTGACCTGCGCCTACAGCACCGGCAGGTTCTTGCGCAGCTCGAACGCGGTGACCTCGCTGCGGTACTCCTCCCACTCCTGGCGCTTGTTGCGCAGGAAGAAGTCGAAGACGTGCTCGCCGAGCGTCTCGGCCACCAGGTCGCTGCGCTCCATGAGCGTGAGGGCCTCGCCGAGGTTCTGCGGCAGCGGCTCGATGCCCATCGCGCGGCGCTCGGCGTCGGAGAGGGCCCACACGTCGTCCTCGGCGCCCGGCGGCAGCTCGTAGCCCTCCTCGATGCCCTTCAGGCCGGCGGCCAGCAGGACGGCGTACGCCAGGTACGGGTTGGCGCCGGAGTCCAGGGAGCGGACCTCCACGCGCGCCGAGCCGGTCTTGCCCGGCTTGTACATGGGCACCCGGACCAGGGCCGAGCGGTTGTTGTGGCCCCAGCAGATGTAGGAGGGGGCCTCGCCGCCGGCGCCCGCGGTGCGCTCGGTGCCGCCCCAGATGCGCTTGTAGGAGTTCACCCACTGGTTGGTGACCGCGGAGATCTCCGCCGCGTGCCGCAGCAGGCCCGCGATGAAGGAGCGGCCGACCTTGGAGAGCTGGTACTCGGCGCCGGACTCGTAGAAGGCGTTGCGGTCGCCCTCGAAGAGGGACAGGTGCGTGTGCATGCCGCTGCCGGGGTGCTCGCTGAACGGCTTCGGCATGAACGTCGCCTGGACGCCCTGCTCCAGCGCGACCTGCTTCATGACCAGGCGGAACGTCATGATGTTGTCCGCCGTGGACAGCGCGTCGGCGTACCGCAGGTCGATCTCCTGCTGGCCCGGGGCGCCCTCGTGGTGGGAGAACTCCACCGAGATGCCCATCGACTCCAGCATGGTGATCGCCTGGCGGCGGAAGTCCATGCCGATGTTCTGCGGGGTGTGGTCGAAGTAGCCGGAGTTGTCGGCGGGCGTCGGGACCGAGCCGTCCACCGGCTTGTCCTTCAGCAGGAAGAACTCGATCTCCGGATGCGTGTAGAAGGTGAAGCCCAGGTCGGAGGCGTGGGCCAGGGCGCGCTTGAGGACGTAGCGCGGGTCGGCGAACGACGGGGAGCCGTCCGGCATGAGGATGTCGCAGAACATGCGGGCCGTGCCCGGGGCCTCCGCGCGCCACGGCAGGACCTGGAAGGTCGACGGGTCGGGCTTGGCGATCATGTCGGACTCGTAGACCCGCGCGAAGCCCTCGATGGCGGAGCCGTCGAAGCCGATGCCCTCGTCGAAGGCCTGCTCCAGCTCCGCCGGGGCCACGGCCACGGACTTGAGGAAGCCCAGGACGTCCGTGAACCACAGGCGTACGAACCGGATGTCGCGCTCCTCCAACGTCCGGAGCACGAACTCCTGCTGCTTGTCCATCTTCCGCTTCCCCATCCTTGCTGGTCAGGCCGCCTGTCTCCGGTCCCACGGGAGGCGGTCGGGCACCTGAGCATCCCACCACAACACCATTTCGTGCGCGTTGCGGACCTTGATCGGCCGGCCGACCCCGGTCTGAACGCCTCACCTCCGGCAGGTGCACAGCTCTGCGCCCATCTTGCCTGCTCGCACCGACTATCCGTAACGGCCGGTCCCCACTCCCTTCCGGTCCCCGCGACGCGCCCGCCGACGCGGATCCGGACGGCGTGCGCCCCGGGCGGGTCCCGAGGCGCTTCCGGTGCCGTCCGGGCCGCCGGCCGCGGCCGTCCGCGCCGCCGTCACCGGTGCGGACGCCGACGGCGACGGCGGCACCGGGAGAGCCGCCCTCACCAGGAACGACGCCGTCAAACGGAGCCGGCGCGTGGGGTGCCCCACACCACACGCCACCCCATCGCGTCGCACTGACGATTACACTGGGCGCGTGCCTCAACTACGCCTCGCCCTGAACCAGATCGACGCAAGCGTCGGCGACCTCGCCGGGAACGCCGAGTCGATCGTCCGCTGGACCCGGCACTCCGCCGAGCGGGGAGCGCACCTGGTGGCGTTCCCGGAGATGGCGCTGACCGGGTATCCCGTCGAGGACCTGGCCCTGCGGCCGTCCTTCGTGGAGGCGTCCCGCACGGCCCTGCGGGACCTGGCGGCGCGGCTGGCCGCGGAGGGCCTCGGCGACCTGCCGGTGGTCGTCGGCTACCTCGACCGCAGCGAGCGGGCCCAGCCGAAGTACGGGCAGCCGGCCGGCGCCCCGCAGAACGCGGCGGCGGTGCTGCACCGCGGCGAGATCGTGCTCGCCTTCGCCAAGCACCACCTGCCGAACTACGGCGTCTTCGACGAGTTCCGCTACTTCGTGCCCGGCGACTCGATGCCGGTCCTGCGGGTGCACGGCGTCGACGTCGCCCTCGCCATCTGCGAGGACCTGTGGCAGGACGGCGGCCGGGTCCCGGCGGCGCGCTCGGCCAGGGCCGGGCTGCTGCTGTCGATCAACGCCTCGCCCTACGAGCGCGACAAGGACGACACGCGCCTGGAGCTGGTCCGCAAGCGGGCCCAGGAGGCGGGCTGCACCACCGCCTACCTCGCCATGATGGGCGGGCAGGACGAGCTGGTCTTCGACGGGGACTCGATCGTGGTCGACCGCGACGGCGAAGTCGTCGCGCGGGCGCCGCAGTTCGCCGAGGAGTGCCTGGTCCTCGACCTCGACCTGCCGGCCGCGGCGCCGGACGCGCCGACGGGCGTGGTGGACGACGGCCTGCGCATCGACCGCGTGGTCCTGTCCGAGGACCCCCTGCCGGCCTACGAGCCGCAGCTGACCGGCCGCCACGCCGACCGCCTGGAGGACGACGAGGAGGTCTACTCGGCGCTGGTGGTCGGCCTGCGGGCGTACGTGGCGAAGAACGGCTTCCGGTCGGTCCTGATCGGCCTGTCCGGCGGCATCGACTCGGCCCTGGTCGCGGCGATCGCCTGCGACGCGCTGGGCGCGCGGAACGTGTACGGCGTGTCGATGCCGTCGAAGTACTCCTCCGCGCACTCCCGCGACGACGCGGCGGAGCTGGCCCGGCGGACCGGCCTGAACTACCGCACGGTCCCGATCGAGCCGATGTTCGACGCCTACATGGCCTCGCTCGGCCTGACGGGCCTGGCGGAGGAGAACCTCCAGTCGCGCCTGCGCGGCACGCTGCTGATGGCGATCTCCAACCAGGAGGGCCACATCGTCCTCGCCCCCGGCAACAAGTCGGAGCTGGCGGTCGGCTACTCGACGCTGTACGGCGACTCGGTGGGCGCCTACGGCCCCATCAAGGACGTGTACAAGACGTCGGTGTTCCGCCTGGCGAAGTGGCGCAACCGGGCGGCCGAGGAGCGCGGCGAGACCCCGCCGATCCCGGAGAACTCCCTCACCAAGCCGCCGAGCGCCGAACTGCGCCCGGGCCAGGTCGACACGGACTCGCTGCCCGACTACCCCGTCCTGGACGCGATCCTCGAGCTGTACGTCGACCGGGACCGGGGCGCCGACCAGATCGTCGCGGCCGGCTTCGACCGGGACCTGGTCACCAGGACGCTCCGCATGGTCGACACGGCCGAGTACAAGCGCCGCCAGTACCCGCCGGGCACCAAGATCTCGGCGAAGGGCTTCGGCAAGGACCGGCGGCTGCCGATCACCAACGGCTGGCGGGAAGGGGCGTAACCCGCGGACCGGTCCGCGCGCCCGGCGGTGCGCAGGGCGCGTACCGGTCCGGGCCCGGCGGTGCGCGGGGCACGGACGGGCCCGCGGGCCCGGGTCAGCGCAGCAGCGCCCGCGGATCGCGCAGCGCGTGCCACGGGCCCGCCGCCGGGGGCAGGGCGGCCCGGCCCCCGGCGAGTGCCGCGAGGACCGGGAGCACCGTCATGCCGCCCGCACCCCGGCCGGGGGCGCGCCGCGGCGGATCACCGGGCCGCCGCGCGGGCGCGCAGCTCGGCCGCGTAGCCCGCGCCGACGGCGAGCGCCGCGGCGGACAGCGCGAGGACCGCGCTGGTCCGGTTCATCCACGCGTAGTCCGGGTCGCTGGTGTAGGCGCTGCCGTCCTCGCGGACGCAGTCGAAGCCCAGCGGCAGGTAGGACGCGCGGTGGTGGGACAGGCCCTGGACGGTCGCCGGGGCGAACCCGTCGCGGCACGCCGGGGCCGGGGTCGAATCGGCGCCGTCGCCGACGGCCCACTCGGAGGCCAGGACCCCGGACAGGCCCAGCGAGTACACCGCCGCGGCCGACGCGGCGGCCAGCCACGCACTCCGCCGCAGCAGGTGCGCCGGCCAGGGCCGGGGCCGGCCCGGGAACGCCATCGCGACCACGCCCATCAGGGCGATCAGCGCGCCGAGGGCGCACACGGCGGCGATGCCGAGTCCGATGATCATGAGGCGGACGCCCTCGGGCGCGGTGCTCGTCGCATCGGGCCATCCCAGCAGGGCCCGTACCGGGCGGCTGTGACGGAAGTCACTCGTCGGGTCACAGGGGTGTCACAGTGAACGGGACGACCGGCGGTCCGCCGGCTCCGGACGCGGGGGGGGGGGGGGGGGGCCGGGGGGGGGCGGGGCGCGCCGCGGGGGGGGGCCCCCCCCGCCCGCGCGGGGGGGCCGGCCGGCCCCCCGGGCGGGGTCCCGCGCCCCCGGGCCCCCGGGGGGGCCCCCGGCCCGGGGGGGGGGCGCGCCCCCGGCCCCGGGGGGGCCCGGGGCCCCTCGCCGGTTCGCGACCGGCCGTCAGCGGTGCAGGACCTCCGGCTCCTGCGGCACGTGCCCGGCGACCACGCGTTCCCGCCCGCTCGCCGGGGCGGTCCGGCGGTCCAGCAGGGCCGCGACCGCCGCCACCGCCACGCCCAGGACCGCCAGCGCCGCGCCGGCGAGCGCCGGGGACGTCGTGCCGAGGCCCGCCGCGAGCGCCAGGCCGCCGATCCAGGCGCCGCCGGCGTTGGCCAGGTTGAACGCGGCCTGGTTGGCCGAGGAGGCCAGCGACGGGGCCGCCGACGCCTTCTCCATCACCATCAGCTGCAGCGGCGAGCCGGTGACGAAGGCGGCCGTGCCGAGCAGGGTCACCGCCAGCGCGGCGGTCACCGGCGTCCGCATCAGCAGCGGGAACAGCGCGAGCACCGCGACCAGCGCCCCCAGGCCGCCGAACAGCGTGCCGCGCAGCGAGTGGTCGGCGAGCCGGCCGCCGAGCAGGTTGCCGGCCGTCGCGCCCACGCCGAACAGCGCCAGCAGCAGGGTCACGCTGGTCTCGGCGTACCCGGCGGCGTCGGTGAGCATCGGCGTGATGTAGCTGTACGCCGCGAACAGCGCGCCGAAGCCCGCGACCGTCGTGCCGAGCGCCAGCCAGACCGGCAGGGAGCGCAGGGCGGCCAGCTCGCCGCGCAGGCCCGCCTCGGGCGCCCGGGTCCGGTCGCGCGGGATCAGCAGCGCCAGCGACGCGATCGCCGCCACGCCGATCGCGCTCACGCCGAGGAACGTCGCCCGCCAGCCCAGGTGCTGCCCCACCAGGGTGGCCAGGGGCACGCCCACGATGTTGGCGACCGTCAGGCCGAGGAACATCAGCGACACCGACCGCGCCCTGCGCTCCGGCGCCACCAGGGTCGTCGCGACCACGGCGCCCACCCCGAAGAAGGCGCCGTGCGGCAGGCCGCTGAGGAAACGGGCGGCGAGCAGCCACTGGTGGCCGGGGGCGAGCGCCGACAGGGCGTTGCCCGCCACGAACAGGACCATCAGGCCGATCAGGACGGTGCGGCGGGACAGCCGCGCGGTGACGGCGGCCAGCAGCGGGGCGCCGACGACGACGCCCAGCGCGTACGCCGAGACCAGGTGCCCGGCGGCGGGGATCGAGACGTGCAGGTCGTCCGCGACGTCGGGCAGCAGGCCCATCATCACGAACTCGGTCGTGCCGATGCCGAAGGCACCCACGGCAAGGGCGAGCAGGGCCAGGGGCATGAAGGGGTCTTGCCTTTCGGGAGCGGGGATCCGTACGTCGTGACTCGTATGTTCACGTACGGAACAAAGGCTCTCAGGCGGAGTATTCCGCGAGGTTACGCCCTGCTGACACCGACCTGCCGAAACGCTGTTGACCTGGGGTTTTCACGAACCGGATGTGGCGACCCTCACACGCGCGGCGAGCGGCAGGTGGTCGCTGCCGGTCTGCGGCAGCGACCAGGAGCTCTCCGGCTCGACCCCCCTGACCAGGATCTGGTCGATCCGCGCCATCGGGAACGACGCCGGCCAGCTGAACCCGAAGCCGTGGCCCGCCGCGCCCTGCGTGGACCGCAGCTGCGAGGTGACGGCGTTGAGCGCGCGGTCGTTCATGGTGCCGTTGAGGTCGCCGAGCAGCACGACCCGCGTCAGCGGCTCGTCGGCGATGGCCTCGCCGAGGGCGTCGGCGCTCTTGTCCCGCTGCCGGGCGGTGAACCCGGCCTCCAGCTTCACCCGCACCGACGGCAGGTGGGCGACGTACACCGCGACCTGCCCGGCCGGGGTGGCCACCGCGGCCCGCATCGCACGCGTCCAGCCCAGCTTGATGTCGACGGCCCGGACGCCGCTCAGCGGGTACTTGCTCCACAGCCCGACCGTCCCCTGCACCGAGTGGTACCGGTACGTCGACTCCAGCGCCTTCTCGTACGTCGGCACCGCCGCGGCCGTCAGCTCCTCCAGGGCCACCACGTCCGCGCCGGAGGCGGCCACGGCGCGGGCGGTGCCGGCCGGGTCGGCGTTGTCGGCGTTGACGTTGTGCGTGGCCACCGTCAGGTCGCCGCCGGCGGCGGCCTTGTCGGTGAGCAGCCCGCCGAAGAGGTTCAGCCAGACGACCGCCGGCAGCAGCACCGCGATCAGCGCGGTCGCCGACCTGCGGACGAGGGCCGCCACCAGCAGCGCCGGCACGAGGAGGCCCAGCCACGGCAGGAAGGTCTCGGTCAGGCTGCCGAGGTTGCCGACGGCGTTCGGGATGTACGCGTGCGCCAGCATCACCACGGCCAGCAGCACCGCGACCGCGGCCGTGAGGATCCCGCGGCGCCAGATCCGCGGATCGCCCCGCCAGCTCGCGGCCAGCCGTCCCCACAGGCGCCGAAGCCGGGCCCCCCGGCGCTCGGGCCCCGAGCCACCGCCTGCCGTCTCCGTCATGTACGCCTGCTGCGCCATACCGTCGCCTCACCGCCTGCCGTGCACATCATCGCCCCCGTGTCCCAAGACCCTAGGGGATGATCCGTTCCGTTCCGCCGTCCGGTGACGGCCGTACGGGCACGAGGACGTCCGAGCCGCTGTTCGGAGTTCCGATCAAGGGCGGGACGGGCGGTTTCTGTGACGGAAAGCGCACATTGACCGCAGGTCAGTTCCCCGGCGGGCGCAGCCCGTCCAGCAGCGTGTCGACGATCCGCTCGGCGAGGCCGTCGGACAGCTCGGCGTCCGGGCGCAGTATGGCGCGCACCAGCATGGGGCCGATGACCATGTCGTTCATCAGCTCCACGTCGACGTCGGCGCGGAGTTCGCCGTCGGCCTGCCCGCGGCGCAGCACCGCGACACCGAGCCGGCGGCGCGGCTCGACGACCGTGTGGTGGTAGGCGGCCCACAGCTTCGGGCTGGACTTCATCTGGGCGTGGACGCTGTGCAGGATCGCCGACGAGCGGTTGGCCAGCCCCCGCTGCCGCAGGGACTCCAGCAGGACGACCAGGTCGTCGCGCAGGCAGGTGCCGGGGAGTTCGGGATCCGGGGGCTCCGCGGCGCGCACGACGTCGACGAAGAGCTCCTCCTTGCCGCGCCAGCGGCGGTAGATGGTGGCCTTGCCGACGCCGGCGGTGCGGGCGATCCGCTCGATGGACAGCTCCGCGAGGGAGACGCCCTCCTCCAGGAGCTTCATCACGCCCTCGATGATGGCCCGCTCGACGGCCTCGCTGCGGGGGCGGCCCCGCGCGGGTCCGTCGTCGTGCCCGGTGCGGCTGTCGGTGAGGCTCACGTCGCGTGCGTCCTTTCCCTGTGCTGGGACGATTCTCCCCGCTGCTCTCCCGGTGCTCTCCCCGGCCGGCGGCGGCGCTACTCCGCCGCCGGCACCAACTCCTGCTCCCGGTCGCCCGTCCGGCGGTCCGGCGTCCGCCCCGGCAGGAACAGGGCCACCACGACCACGCCGATCACCGCGATCCCCGCCCCCCACAGCGCGGTGACGTGCATCGCGTGCAGGAACGCGTCGTGGGCCGGGCCCACCAGCTCCCCGCCCCGGGGGCCGAGCCGGTCGGCGACGCCGAGCGTGGCCTCGATGGACTCGCCCGCGGTGTGGCGCAGGCCCGCCGGCAGCGCGCCCAGCTCGTCCTCGATGCCGTTGCGGTACGCGGTCGACAGCACCGAGCCGAGGACGGCGATGCCGAGGGCGCCGCCGACCTGGCGGAAGGTGTTGCTGAGCGCGGAGGCCGAGCCGGCCTTCTCGCGGGGCAGGGCCTGCATGATGACGACGCTGACCGGGGTCATGATGTGCGCCATGCCGGCGCCCATGAGGAAGAAGATCACTTCCAGGAGCCAGATCGGGGTGTCCGCGTCCAGCGTGGCGAACGCCGCCAGCGTCGCGGCGACGACCGCCATGCCGGCCGCCGTCGTGGCCCGGTTGCCGAAGCGGTCGACGAGCAGCCGGGCCCGCGGCGCGAAGACCAGCTGCGCGGCGGCCAGCGGCAGCATCAGCAGACCGGTCTGGAGCGGCGAGTAGCCGCGCACGCTCTGCGTGTAGAAGACCGAGAAGAAGGTCACGCCCATCAGCGCGAAGAAGACCAGCGCGATCGCGGCGATCGCGGCCGAGAAGACCTTGTTGCGGAAGTACGTGACGTCGAGCGAGGGGTGGTCGCTGCGCTTCTCGTGGACGACGAAGGCGACCAGGACGGCGAGTCCGGCGCCGATCGTGGTGAGCACGGTGACGTCCGTGAAGTCGGCGAGCTCGCCGCCCCTGATGATGCCGTACACCAGCAGGACCAGCCCGACGACGGACAGCACGACGCCCACCGGGTCGATCCGGCCGGGGGCCGGGTCGCGGGAGTCGGGCACCAGCCACAGCATCAGCGCGATCGCGAGCAGCACGATCGGCACGTTGACCAGGAAGACCGAGCCCCACCAGAAGTGGTCCAGGAGCAGCCCGCCGGTGATCGGGCCGATGGCGATGGCGAGGCCGACGCCGCCGGCCCAGATGCCGATGGCCTTGGGCTGCTCCTCGCGCTCGAAGACGTTCATGAGGACGGCGAGGGTGGCGGGCATGACGAACGCGGCGCCGAGGCCCATCACCGCCCGGAAGGCGATCAGCTCGCCCGGCGAGCCGGAGAAGGCGGCGAGCGCGGAGCCGGCGCCGAACACGGCGATCCCGCCGAGCAGCACCTTCTTGCGGCCCAGCCGGTCGCCGAGGAGGCCGGCGGAGAACAGCAGGCCGGCGAAGACGAGGGTGTAGGAGTTGATCGCCCACTCCAGCTCGCTCTGGGTGGCGCCCAGACCGGTCGGGGCGGGGGTCGAGATGGTCTTGATCGCGACGTTCAGGATCGAGTTGTCCAGGACCACGATCAGCAGGCTCAGCATCAGGACGCCGAGGATCGCCCAGCGGCGCCGGTGCACCGCCTCGGGTATGCGTGGGGCGGGGGGAGAGGTCGTCATGCGGCCGAGCGTAGGCGACTTACGATACGAGACCGTGCCGTATCGAAAATCTTTTACCGGGCTCTTACGCCCGACCCGGCGCGGCGGGGCCCCCTGGCCGTCCCCGGCACGAGGTGCCACCATGGAGGGGATCCGGAGACGCCGTCAGGGCGCTTCGAGATGACGTGTTAGGAGCCGTTGCCATGACGCAGCTTTCGGCTGCCCAGACTGTCCCGAACAAGTCCTCCGACGGCAGCAAGGCGCTGTACGGGGGCAAGGGCACCCGCCGCATCACCGTCCGCGACATCGCCGCCGCCAAGGAGCGCGGCGAGAAGTGGCCCATGCTCACCGCGTACGACGCGATGACCGCGTCCGTGTTCGACGAGGCCGGCATCCCGGTGATCCTGGTCGGCGACTCGGCGGGCAACTGCCACCTCGGGTACGACACGACCGTGCCCGTCACCCTCGACGAGATGACCATGCTCTCCGCCGCGGTCGTCCGCGGCACCAGGCGCTCCCTGATCGTCGCCGACCTGCCCTTCGGCTCCTACCAGGAGGGCCCGGTGCAGGCGCTGCGCTCGGCGACCCGGCTGGTGAAGGAGGCCGGGGCCGGGGCCGTCAAGCTGGAGGGCGGCGAGCGCTCGCACGACCAGATCCGGCTGCTGGTGGAGTCCGGCATCCCGGTGATGGCCCACATCGGCCTCACCCCGCAGTCCGTCCACGCCATGGGCTACCGCGTCCAGGGCCGCGGCGAGGAGGCCGCCCAGCAGCTGCTGCGCGACGCCAAGGCCGTCCAGGACGCCGGCGCCTTCGCGGTCGTCCTGGAGCTGGTCCCGGCGGAACTGGCCGCCGAGGTGACGCGCGTGCTGCACATCCCGACGGTCGGCATCGGCGCGGGTCCCGAGACGGACGCCCAGGTGCTGGTGTGGACCGACATGCTCGGGCTGACCGGCGGCCGGGTCCCGAAGTTCGTCAAGCAGTACGCGAACCTGCGCCAGGTCATGGGCGACGCGGCGAAGGCGTTCGCCGAGGACGTGGTCGGCGGGACGTTCCCGCAGGAGGAGCACTCCGTCCACTGAGCCACCGCGGCGCACGACAGCCCCGCCGACCGTCCCCCGTCGGCGGGGCTTCGCGCGCTCCGCGCGGACCGGCCCCGCCCGCGCGGACCGCGCCGCCCCCCGCGCGCGCCCGGGCGGACCGCGCCGCCCACCGCGCCCGGGCGGAACTCGGCGGCACCGGCCGGCGGCTCTCCGGTTAGGCTCGAGCGCGTACGACCTTGATCCGACGATCGGACAGGAGGCCGGGATGACCGCGGCGCCGGGGCGCAGGAGCAGCACCTTCACGCGACTGCTGCGGCACGGCTTCACCGATGCCTCGGCCGCCGAGCGGCTCCTGGAGAGCGCCGAGCTGACCCCGGTCCGCGCCGACCCGGTGCTGCTCGACGCGCTCGGCGCCACCGCCGACCCCGACCTCGCCCTGCACGGCCTGGTCCGCCTGCTCGAAGCCCAGCCCGGCCCCACCGCCCGCCGGGAACTGCTCGACACGCTGATCGCGGCCAAGCCGCTGCGCGACCGCCTGCTCGGCGTGCTCGGCGCCTCCGCCGCGCTCGCCGACCACCTCGCCCGGCACCCCGGCGACTGGCGCGCGCTGGTCACCTACGAGCCGCACGACCTGCACCCCGGCGTGGCGGAGTTCGAGCGGGGCCTGGCCGGGGCCGACGACCCCGTCTCCCTCCGGGTCGCCTACCGGCGCTGCCTGCTGTCCATCGCCGCCCGGGACGTGTGCGGCACCACCGACGTCGCCCAGACCGCCGCCGAGCTGGCCGACCTCGCCACCGCCACCCTGCGCGCCGCCCTCCGCCTCGCCGAGGCCGCCGCGCCCGAGGACGCCGCGCGGTGCCGGCTCGCGGTGATCGCGATGGGCAAGTGCGGCGGCCACGAGCTGAACTACGTCTCCGACGTGGACGTGATCTTCGTCGGCGAGTCCGCCGGGAACGGCGCGGACGCCGACGAGGGCGAGGCGCTGCGCGCCGCGACCCGGCTGGCCTCGCACCTGATGCGGATCTGCTCCGAGACGACCGTCGAGGGCTCGATCTGGCCGGTCGACGCCAACCTGCGGCCCGAGGGCAGGAACGGCCCCCTGGTGCGCACGCTCAGCAGCCACCTCGCCTACTACCAGCGCTGGGCCAAGACCTGGGAGTTCCAGGCGCTGCTCAAGGCCCGCCCGGTGGCGGGGGACCCGGAGCTGGGGGAGGAGTACCTCGCCGCCGTCGGGCCGCTGGTGTGGCAGGCGGCCGAGCGGGAGAACTTCGTCGCCGACGTGCAGAAGATGCGCCGCCGGGTGGTGGAGAACATCCCGGCCGCCGAGGTCGACCGGCAGCTGAAGCTCGGGCCGGGCGGTCTGAGGGACGTCGAGTTCGCGGTGCAGCTGCTGCAACTGGTGCACGGGCGGGCCGACGCGTCCCTGCGCAGCGGCACCACCCTCGACGCCCTGGAGGCGCTCGCCGCCGGCGGCTACGTCGGCCGCGCCGACGCCGCCCGGCTCGACGAGGCCTACCGCTTCCTGCGCTCCATGGAGCACCGCATCCAGCTGTTCCGGCTGCGCCGCACCCACCTGGTCCCCGAGGACGAGGCCGACCTGCGCCGCGTCGGCCGCTCCCTCGGCCTGCGCACCGACCCGGTCGCCGGGCTGGTCCGCGAGTGGCGGCGGCACGCCGCCGCCGTGCGCCGGCTGCACGAGAAGCTCTTCTACCGCCCGCTGCTCGACGCGGTCGCCCAGCTCGCCCCCGGCGAGGCCCGGCTCAGCCCCGAGGCGGCGCGGGAGCGGCTGGTGGCGCTCGGCTACGCCGACCCGGCCGCGGCGCTGCGGCACCTGGAGGCGCTGGCCTCCGGCGTCTCCCGCAAGGCCGCCATCCAGCGCACCCTGCTGCCCGTCCTGCTCGGCTGGTTCGCCGACTCCGCCGACCCCGACGCGGGCCTGCTCAACTTCCGCAAGGTCTCCGACGCGCTCGGCAAGACCCCCTGGTACCTGCGGCTGCTGCGGGACGAGGGCGCGGCGGCCGAGAACCTCGCCCGGGTGCTGTCCGCCGGCCGGCTCGCCCCCGACCTGCTCCTGCGGGCGCCGGAGGCCGTGGCGCTGCTCGGCGACGGCGACGGCGGGGGGCTCACCCCCCGCGGCCGCGCCCCGCTGGAGCAGGAGATCCTGGCCGCGGTCGGCCGCGCCGACGACGCCGCGCAGGCCGTGCGGGCGGCCCGCGGCGTGCGGCGCCGCGAACTGTTCCGCACGGCCGCCGCCGACATCATCGGCTCCTACGGCACCGAGACCCACTCGGCCGAGGCCGACCCGGGCGCCCTCGTCGACCGGGTCGGCGGCGCGATCTCCGACCTGACGGCGGCCACCCTGGCCGGCACGCTGCGCGCGGTGGTCCGCGACACGTGGGGCGACACCCTGCCCACCCGGTTCGCGATCATCGGCATGGGCCGCTTCGGCGGCCACGAGCTGGGCTACGGCTCCGACGCCGACGTGATCTTCGTGCACGAGCCGCGGGAGGGGGCCGGCGAGCGGGAGGCCGCCGACGCCGCGAACCGGGTCGTCGCCGAGATGCGCCGCCTGCTGCAGCTGCCCAGCTCCGACCCGCCGCTGCTGATCGACGCCGACCTGCGCCCGGAGGGCAGGTCCGGTCCGCTGGTGCGCACCCTGAAGTCGTACGCGGCCTACTACCGCCGCTGGTCGCTGGTGTGGGAGTCGCACGCGCTGCTGCGGGCCGAGTTCGTCGCCGGGGACGAGGACCTGGGCCGCCGCTTCATCGAGCTGATCGACCCGCTGCGGTACCCGGCGGACGGGCTCGGCGACGACGCCGTGCGCGAGATCCGGCGGCTGAAGGCCCGCATGGAGTCCGAGCGGCTGCCGCGCGGCGCCGACCCCAGGCTGCACACCAAGCTGGGGCCCGGCGGCCTGTCCGACGTCGAGTGGACGGTGCAGCTGATGCAGCTGCGGCACGGCGCGGCCGAGCCGGGCCTGCGCACCACCCGCACCCGCGAGGCCCTCGCCGCCGCCCGCGCGGCCGGTCTCGTGGGCGAGGAGGACGCGGCGATCCTCGACGAGGCGTGGGTGCTGGCCACCCGGGTCCGCAACGCGGTGATGCTGGTGCGCGGCCGGGCCGGTGACACCTTCCCCCCCGACGGCCGCGAGCTGGCCGCGGTGGGCCGCTACCTCGGCTACGGCCCCGGGCACGCGGGCGACATGCTCGACGCCTACCGGCGTACGACGCGCCGGGCGCGGGCCGTGGTGGAGGAGCTGTTCTACGGGGCGGCGGAGCGGTAGGCCCCGCCGGGGTTACGCCCTCGACGGCAGCAGCGGCCCGCCGCCCGCCGGGACCAGCCGGGGCAGGGCGTACGGCAGGCTGCCGTACCACAGCGCCGTCACCGCGAAGCCGAAGGCGAGGCAGAGCACGCCGCCGACCGCGTCCAGCCAGAAGTGGTTGGCGGTGGCGACGATGACCACCAGCGTGGCCACCGGGTAGAGCGCGCCCAGGACCCGGGCCCAGGGGACCGTGGCCAGCGCGAAGATCGTCAGGCCGCACCACAGCGACCACCCGATGTGCATCGACGGCATCGCGGCGTACTGGTTCGACATGTTCTTCAGGTCGCCGGACGCCATCGAGCCCCAGGTCTGGTGGACCCGGACCGTGTCGATGAAGACGCCGCCGTCCATCAGCCGGGGCGGGGCGAGCGGGAACAGGTAGTAACCGGCCAGGGCGACACCCGTGGTCGCGAACAGCACCAGCCGCGTCGCCGCGTACCGCCCGGGATGCCCGCGGTACAGCCATATCAGCACGCCCAGCGTCACCACGAAGTGCAGCGTGGCGTAGTAGTAGTTCATGCCGACTATGAGCCAGGTCACCGAGTTCACCGCGTGGTTGACCGACTCCTCGACGGCGATGCCGAGTTGGTGCTCGACCCGCCAGATCCAGTCGGCGTTGCGCAGCGCCTCGGCCTTCTGCTCGGGGACGGCGTTGCGGATCAGCGAGTACGTCCAGTAACTCACCACGATCAGCAGGATCTCGAACCACAGACGCGGCCGGCGCGGGCTGCGCAGCCGGCGCAGGACCCCCCGCCCCGCATCCTCCGCGACGGGGTGCGGAACGGCCGGTTTCCGGCCTCCCGGTGTCGTCACGGTGCTGTCCATGGGCACAGAGTCTGCCAGAAAAGCGCTCCTGCCCCGATCATCCCCCGGTCCGGTCCGGACCGCACGCCCTACGCCGGGCACAGGCGCCCGCCCTCCTCCTCGCGCACGGCCCGGGACGAGGCCTCTCCGACCTGAGGAGGAGCCGCCGCGCGGACCCGGCCGGGCGGCTCAGGCGCGGCCGCGGTCGCCCGGCGCCGAGGCGGTCGAACCGCGCACCACCAGCTCCGGCATGAACACGAACTCGCTGTGCGGGGCGGGCGTCCCGCCGATCTCCTCCAGCAGCGTCCGCACGGCCGCCTGGCCCATCGCCGGGACCGGCTTGCGGATCGTGGTCAGGGGCGGGTCGGTGAAGGCGATCAGCGGGGAGTCGTCGAAGCCGACCACCGAGATGTCCTTCGGCACGTCCAGGCCGCGCTGCCGGGCCGCGCGTATCGCGCCCAGCGCCATCATGTCGCTGGCGCACACCACCGCCGTGCAGTCGCGCTCGATCAGCGCCGCGGCCGCCGCCTGGCCGCCCTCCAGGGTGTAGAGGGAGTGCTGGACCAGCTCCTCCTCCACCGTCCGGGCGGTCAGGCCCAGCTGGTCCCGCATGCTGCGGACGAAGCCCTCGATCTTGCGCTGCACCGGCACGAACCGCTTCGGGCCGAGCGCCAGGCCGATCCGGGTGTGGCCGAGGGACACCAGGTGGGTCACCGCCAGCGCCATCGCCGCCCGGTCGTCGGGGGAGATGAACGGGGCCTGCACCTTCGGCGAGAAACCGTCCACCAGCACGTACGGCACGCCCTGGGCGCGCAGCCGGTCGTAGCGGGACATGTCGGCGGTGGTGTCGGCGTGCAGTCCGGAGACGTAGATGATGCCGGCCACCCCGCGGTCCACGAGCATCTCCGTCAGCTCGTCCTCCGTCGACCCGCCCGGCGTCTGGGTGGCCAGCACGGGCGTGTAGCCCTGCCGGGTCAGCGCCTGGCCGATGACCTGGGCCAGGGCCGGGAATATCGGGTTCTCCAGCTCCGGGGTGATCAGGCCCACCAGGCCCTCGCTGCGTTGCCGCAGCCGTACCGGGCGCTCGTAGCCCAGCACGTCGAGGGCGGCCAGCACGGACTGGCGGGTGGTGGCGGCGACGCCCGGCTTCCCGTTGAGGACGCGGCTGACGGTCGCTTCGCTCACCCCCGCCTGAGCAGCGATGTCGGCAAGCCGTGTGGTCACGCCACCGGACTGTACCGGCCGTATGTCGCCTTGCGCACCAATCGGACGCCGGATGCGGGCGGCCCGGCCCGCTGTGGGTTGCTGCGTCATTGCGTCCCCTTGTGATGGTCGATCGGTGTCCGGCCCGCAACGGATGGTCTCCCGCGCCGGAATCGCGTGGCAAGAGCTTGCAGAGTCTTGCACACCACCGTCCGCGCCCGTTCAGCCCGGAAGAACAAGGGTCTCACGTCGATCGACAACCGGTCACGCCCGGATAACTTCGGAGAAGCCTTGCACTTTTTTTCTGCAAGGTCTTTCGCAGCGCTTACATCGCTGTTACGTTCACGTCGCCCGGCGGCGGCAACGGCGCGGTCGGCAAGTCGGCAGGGGCGGCAGACGGGGCCGCCTCCTGCACCACACGG
Source organism: Streptomyces sp. NPDC051041 (assembly GCF_044456065.1). Lineage (NCBI taxonomy): Bacteria > Bacillati > Actinomycetota > Actinomycetes > Kitasatosporales > Streptomycetaceae > Streptomyces > Streptomyces sp. NPDC051041. The sequence continues at coordinate 17,008 of NZ_JBITFM010000028.1, read as the reverse complement.
GCTTTCACCCTCAAGGAGAACTCATGCGGCGTGGCATAGCGGCCACCGCGCTGGTGGCGTCCCTCGCCCTCGCGGCGACGGCGTGCGGCGGAGACGGCGACAGCGGGGACACGGCCGGTCCGGTCACCATCACCTGGTGGGACACCTCCAACGCGACGAACGAGGCGCCGACCTACAAGGCCCTGGTGAAGGAGTTCGAGGCCGCCCACGAGGGCATCAAGGTCAAGTACGTCAACGTCCCCTTCGACCAGGCGCAGAACAAGTTCGACACCGCCGCGGGTTCCAAGGGCGCCCCGGACGTGCTGCGCTCCGAGGTCGGCTGGACCCCCGCCTTCGCCAAGAAGGGCTTCTTCCTGCCGCTGGACGGCACCGAGGCCCTCGCCGAGCAGGACGAGTTCCGTCCGAACCTGATCCAGCAGGCCAAGTACGAGGGCAAGGTCTACGGCGTGCCGTTCACCACGGACACCCTCGCCCTGGTCTACAACAAGGAGCTCTTCGAGAAGGCCGGCGTCGAGGTCCCCAGGACCTGGGACGAGCTGAAGAAGGCCGCCGCCACCATCAAGGACAAGACCGGCGTCGACGGCTACTGGGGCTCCACCCAGGGCTACTACGCCCAGCCCTTCCTGCACGGCGAGGGCACCGACACCGTCGACGTCGACGCCAAGAAGATCACCGTCACCTCGCCCGCGGCCAGGAAGGCCTACGCCACCTGGCAGAGCCTGTTCGACGGCAAGGGCCTGCACAAGGCCGACACCACCGCCGACGCCTACGCCCACATCCAGGAGGCGTTCGTCAGCGGCAAGGTCGCCTCGATCATCCAGGGCCCGTGGGAGATCACGAACTTCTACAAGGGCTCGGCCTTCGAGGACAAGGGCAACCTCGGCATCGCCACCGTCCCGGCCGGCTCCTCCGGCAAGGCGGGCGCCCCGACCGGCGGCCACAACCTCTCCGTGTACGCCGGCTCCGACGAGGCGCACCAGAAGGCCGCGCTGACGTTCGTGAAGTTCATGACCTCGGCGAAGGCCCAGGAGACCATCGCCCTGAAGAACTCCACGCTGCCGACGCGCGACGACGCCTACACGGCGAAGGTCACCTCCGACCCGGGCATCGCCGGCTACCAGGACGTGCTCTCCGCCGCCCGGCCGCGCCCGGAGCTGCCCGAGTACAGCTCCCTGTGGAGCCCGCTGGACACCGAGCTGAACGCGATCGCGGGCGGCAGGAAGTCCCTCGACAAGGGCCTGGGCGACGCCGAGGCCGCCATCGCCAAGCTGGTGCCGGACTTCGGCAAGTAGGCCGTACGCGGCCGTCGGATCCCCCGGGGGAGGCATCCGGCGGCCGCCGGACTGTGTGCCGTACCCCTTGATCCGCAGGACTCCGAGAAGGTTGTCGAACCATGACAGTCGCCATCGACCGCGCGACCGGCAAGCGCCGCGGGGAGCGCGCCCCGCGGCCCGGGCCGGGCCGCCGCCTGAAGCACAGCTACCAGAGGCACTGGTACGCCTACGCGATGATCGCCCCGGTGGCGGTCGTCCTCGGGGTCATCGTCCTGTACCCCCTGGCGTACGGCTTCTACCTCACGCTCACCGACGCCAACAGCCTGAACACCGCCCGCACGATCGGCGTCAACGAGATCGAGGCCACCTACAAGTTCATCGGCCTCGACAACTACGCCGACATCCTGTGGGGCCCGACGGCCTACGAACGGTTCTGGTCGCACTTCGTCTGGACGATCGTGTGGACGGCGGCCTGCGTCACCCTGCACTACGGGATCGGCCTCGGCCTCGCCCTGCTGCTCAACCAGAAGCTGCGCGGCCGCACCTTCTACCGGCTGATCCTGATCCTGCCGTGGGCCGTGCCGACCTTCGTCACCGTCTTCGGCTGGCGCTTCATGCTCGCCGACGGCGGCGTCATCAACTCCGGCCTGGAGGCGCTGCACCTGCCGACGCCGCTGTGGCTGGAGGACACCTTCTGGCAGCGGTTCGCCGCGATCATGGTCAACACCTGGTGCGGCGTGCCGTTCATGATGGTCTCGCTGCTCGGCGGACTGCAGTCCATCGACACGACCCTCTACGAGGCCGCCGAGATGGACGGCGCGAACGCCTGGCAGCGGTTCCGGTACGTCACCCTGCCCGGCCTGAGGTCCGTCAGCTCCACCGTCGTCCTCCTCGGCGTCATCTGGACCTTCAACCAGTTCGCCATCATCTTCCTGCTGTTCGGCGGCACCGCCCCGGACGCCGACATCCTGGTGACCTGGGCGTACTTCCTGGGCTTCGGGCAGCAGCCGCGCGACTTCGCGCAGTCCGCGGCCTACGGCATCCTGCTGCTGGCCATCCTGATCGTCTTCACCTCCTTCTACCGCCGCTGGCTGAACCGCGACGAGCAGCAGCTCGCGATCTGAGGCAGGAGTCCCCATGAGCACGACCACCGTCGAGACCTCCGCCGCGGTGACCGGGCACAGCTCCGCCGCCGCCCCGCCGCGCAGGGTGCGCCGGCGCGGCGAGCGCAGCCCGCTCGGGTCCCTCACCTCCCACGGCGTCCTGATCCTGGGCAGCGTCATCGCGCTCTTCCCGGTCGCCTGGCTGGTCTTTCTGTCCCTCGGCCCGGACAAGGACGACTACCTGCACCCCGGGCGCATCTGGGGCAAGATGACGCTCGACAACTACGCCTTCGTCCTGCAGGAGACGAACTTCTTCGACTGGCTGAAGAGCTCGCTGATCGTCTCGCTCGGCACCACGGCCATCGGCGTCCTGGTCGCCGCCACCACCGGCTACGCGGTCTCCCGCATGCGCTTCCCGGGATACCGGAAGTTCATGTGGGTGCTCCTGGTGACCCAGATGTTCCCGGTGGCCGTCCTGATGGTGCCGATGTACCAGATCCTGTCCGAGCTCCGGCTCGTCGACAGCTACCTCGGTCTCGTCCTCGTCTACTGCTCGACGGCGGTGCCGTACTGCGCCTGGCTGCTCAAGGGCTACTTCGACACCATCCCGTTCGAGATCGACGAGGCCGGACGCGTCGACGGGCTGACCCCCTTCGGCACGTTCGCGCGGCTGATCCTGCCGCTCGCCAAGCCGGGGCTGGCGGTCGCCGCGTTCTACAGCTTCATCACCGCGTTCGGCGAGGTCGCCTTCGCCACCACGTTCATGCTCGACGACCAGAAGTACACGCTCGCCGTCGGCCTGCAGAGCTTCGTCAGCGAGCACGACGCGCAGCGCAACCTCATGGCCGCCACCGCGGTCCTGATCGCGATACCCGTCTCCGCGTTCTTCTACCTCGTGCAGAAGAACCTGGTGGCCGGCCTCACCGCGGGCGGCACGAAGGGCTGACGCCCCGGACCCGGACCCCCGCGCCCGACCGCGCGGGTGGCGGCCGCGGTGTCCTCCCCCGGCACTCCGAGCCGGGGGACCGCCCGACCCCGCCGGCACCGCGGCCGCCTCGTCACCCCATCGCCGTACCCCACGCCTACCCGACCCGATCCCGTTACGTATCAAGGACGACATGAGCCAGCAGCACTCCGCAGCCCCGGCCCCCGGCCCCCTGACCGCACCGGCTGTCGCCACCGTCGCCAAGCGCCGTGACTGGTGGCGGGACGCGGTGATCTACCAGGTGTACCCGCGCAGCTTCGCCGACGGCAACGGCGACGGCATGGGCGACCTGGAGGGCGTACGCTCCCGCCTGCCGTACCTGCGCGACCTCGGCGTGGACGCCGTGTGGCTCAGCCCCTTCTACGCCTCGCCGCAGGCCGACGCCGGCTACGACGTCGCCGACTACCGGGCCGTCGACCCCATGTTCGGCACCCTGCTCGACGCGGACGCGCTGATCCGCGACGCCCACGGACTGGGCCTCAGGATCATCGTCGACCTGGTCCCCAACCACTCCTCCGACCAGCACGAGTGGTTCCGGCGGGCACTCGCCGAGGGCCCCGGCTCGCCGCTGCGGGAGCGCTACCACTTCCGCCCCGGCCGGGGACGCGACGGCGAGCTCCCGCCCAACGACTGGGAGTCCATCTTCGGCGGACCCGCCTGGACGCGGGTCACCGAGCCGGACGGCACGCCCGGCGAGTGGTACCTGCACCTCTTCGCGCCCGAGCAGCCCGACTTCAACTGGGAGCACCCGGCCGTCGGCGACGAGTTCCGCTCGATCCTGCGGTTCTGGCTGGACATGGGCGTCGACGGTTTCCGCATCGACGTCGCGCACGGGCTGGTGAAGGCCGAGGGGCTGCCCGACATCGGCTCCCACGACCAGGTGAAGCTGCTGGGCAACGATGTCATGCCGTTCTTCGACCAGGACGGCGTGCACGAGATCTACCGGCAGTGGCGCCTGATCCTCGACGAGTACGCGGGCGACCGCATCTTCGTCGCCGAGGCGTGGACCCCCACCATCGAGCGCACCGCGAACTACGTCCGCCCCGACGAACTGCACCAGGCCTTCAACTTCCAGTACCTGAGCACCCACTGGGACGCGAAGGAGCTGCGCGAGGTCATCGACCGCACCCTGGAGGCGATGCGCCCGGTCGGCGCCCCCGCCACCTGGGTGCTGTCCAACCACGACGTCACCCGGCACGCCACCCGCTTCGCCAACCCGCCCGGCCTCGGCACCCAGATCCGCCTGGCCGGCGACCGCGAGCTGGGCCTGCGCCGGGCCCGGGCCGCGACCCTGCTCATGCTGGCGCTGCCCGGCTCCGCGTACCTCTACCAGGGCGAGGAGCTGGGCCTGCCGGACGTGGTCGACCTGCCCGACGAGGTGCGCCAGGACCCGGCGTACTTCCGCGGCGCGGGCCAGGACGGCTTCCGCGACGGCTGCCGGGTGCCGATCCCGTGGACGCGCACCGGGCCGTCGTACGGCTTCGGCGACGGGGGCAGCTGGCTGCCGCAGCCGAAGGAGTGGGGCGAGCTGAGCGTCGAGGCGCAGACCGGGGTGCCCGGCTCGACGCTGGAGCTGTACCGGGCCGCGCTGGCCGTGCGCCGCGAGCAGCCCGACCTGGGCGCGGGCGACGCGGTGGAGTGGCTGCGGGCGCCCGAGGGCGTGCTGGCCTTCCGGCGCGGGGAGTTCGTGTGCGTGGCCAACACCACCGGGGAGTCGGTGGCGGTGCCGGCGTACGGACGGGTGCTGCTCGCCAGCGGTGAGGTGACCGAGGCGGCCGGCGAGGCGAAGGTGCCCGGCGACACGACGGTGTGGTGGACGACGGCCTGACGTCCGGCCCGTCCCGCGGATTTCTCCGACGAATTCCGTACGGCCCGCTGCCCTTTCGGGCGGCGGGCCTTTACCATCTGCGTCACCGCAAGGTTTCTGAAGATTGCAGCAAGAGTCTTCAGGGTGGCCTTGCGCTCCCCGCACACCGTTCGAAAGAACGCCTTCGATGGAGAAGGAACCCCACATGGCACGCAGAACCCTTGCCGGGGCCCTCGCCCTCGCGGCGGCCGCATTTGTCATGGCCCCGACTGCCGCACAGGCCTCCCCGCCCGGCACCAAGGACGTCACGGCCGTCCTGTTCGAGTGGAACTTCGCCTCCGTCGCCCGCGAGTGCACCACCGCCCTCGGCCCCGCGGGCTACGGCTACGTCCAGGTCTCCCCGCCCGCCGAGCACATACAGGGCGCGCAGTGGTGGACCTCGTACCAGCCCGTGAGCTACAAGATCGCGGGCCGGCTCGGCGACCGCACCGCCTTCCGGAACATGGTGAACACCTGTCACGCGGCCGGGGTCAAGGTCGTCGTCGACGCGGTCGTCAACCACATGTCGGCGGGCAGCGGCACCGGCACCGGCGGCTCGCCGTACACGAAGTACGACTACCCCGGCCTGTACTCGTCGTACGACTTCGACAACTGCACCGCGCAGATCACCGACTACCGGAACCGGGCGAACGTCCAGAACTGCGAGCTGGTCGGCCTCGCCGACCTCGACACCGGCGAGGACTACGTCCGCGGGAAGATCGCGGGCTACCTGAACGACCTGCTCTCGCTGGGCGTCGACGGCTTCCGCATCGACGCGGCCAAGCACATCGCCGCCGCCGACCTGGCCGACATCAAGTCCCGCCTGACCGACCCGTCCGTCTACTGGAAGCAGGAGGTCATCTACGGCAGCGGGGAGGCCGTCCAGCCGGGCGAGTACACCGGCAACGGCGACGTCCAGGAGTTCCGCTACGCGTACGACCTCAAGCGGGTCTTCACCAACGAGAACCTCGCCTACCTGAAGAACTACGGCGAGGGCTGGGGCTACCTGAACAGCTCGGTCGCGGGCGTCTTCGTCGACAACCACGACACCGAGCGCAACGGCTCCACCCTCAGCTACAAGGACAACGCGAACTACACCCTGGCCAACGTCTTCATGCTGGCCTGGCCGTACGGGGCCCCGGACATCAACTCCGGCTACGAGTTCGGCGACACCGACGCCGGCCCGCCGAACGGGGGCCAGGTGACCGCCTGCTGGCAGAACGGCTGGAAGTGCCAGCACGCCTGGCCGGAGATCAAGTCGATGGTCGCCTTCCGCAACGCCACCCGCGGCGAGGCCGTCACCAACTGGTGGGACAACGGCGGCGACGCCATCGCCTTCGGGCGCGGCGCCAAGGGCTACGTGGCCATCAACCACGAGTCCTCCGCCCTGACCCGCACCTACCAGACGTCCCTGCCGGCCGGGACGTACTGCAACGTCCAGAACAACACGACGGTGACGGTCGACTCCTCGGGCCGGTTCACCGCCACCCTGGGCGGCAACACGGCGCTGGCGATCCACGTCGGCAGGCCGAGCTGCTGAGCCGGCCGTAGCACCGCACGCACAGCAGGGTCGTGAAAGTTCTTTCTATTGCTTTCACGACCCTTGCTGTAATCATTTCGACGGAGGTACGGTCGCGCGGGCGCCCGGCGACGAAGCCGACCAGATCGTGCCGCGGCGCGGGGACCGGACCCGACGAAGCCGTAAGCGCAAGGAGTTCACGCCTGTGAGACCGAGATGGCCGGCGCCTGGGACGCGCCGTACCGCAGCCGCCGGACGGGTCGCGGCCGTCACCGCGGCCGCCCTGGCGGCGACGCTCGTGCAGCCGCTCGCCGCGCGGGCCGACGCGCCGCCCGCGCCGCCGTCGGACGCCGCGCTGGCCCGGACCGCCGCCCGGCACGACCTCACCCGCGAGCAGTTCTACTTCGTCCTGCCGGACCGTTTCGCCAACGGGGACCCGGCCAACGACCGCGGCGGCCTGACCGGCTCACGGTCGGCCACCGGCTACGACCCCACCGACAAGGGCTTCTACCAGGGCGGCGACCTCAAGGGCCTGACCGAGCGGCTCGACTACATCAAGGGGCTCGGGACCACCGCCATCTGGCTGGCCCCGATCTTCAAGAACCAGCCCGTGCAGGGCACCGGCAGCAACGCCTCGGCCGGCTACCACGGGTACTGGATCACCGACTTCACCCGGGTCGACCCGCACTTCGGCACCAATGAGGACCTCGAAACCCTCATCGACAAGGCCCACGCCAAGGGCATGAAGGTCTTCTTCGACGTCATCACCAACCACACCGCCGATGTCGTCGACTACGAGGAGAAGTCCTACGACTACCTCGCCAAGGGCGCCTTCCCCTACCTGACCGAGGACGGCGAGCCCTTCGACGACGCCGACCACGCGGCCGGGAAGAAGCGTTTCCCCGCCGTCGGCGCCGACTCCTTCCCGCGCACCCCGGCCGTCCCCGCCGCCAAGAAGGACCTCAAGGTCCCGTCCTGGCTCAACGACCCGACGATGTACCACAACCGGGGCGACTCCACCTACGCCGGCGAGTCGACCACCTACGGCGACTTCTCCGGGCTCGACGACCTGTGGACCGAGCGCCCCGAGGTCGTGAAGGGCATGGAACGCATCTACCAGCGCTGGGTGCGGGACTTCGACATCGACGGCTTCCGGATCGACACCGTCAAGCACGTCAACATGGAGTTCTGGACCCAGTGGGCCACCGCCCTCGACGCCTACGCGGCCGAGCGGGGACGGGACGACTTCTTCATGTTCGGCGAGGTGTACTCCGCCGACACCTCCGTCACCGCCCCGTACGTCACCCAGGGCCGCCTGGACTCCACCCTCGACTTCCCCTTCCAGGACGCGGCCCGCGCCTACGCCTCCCAGGGCGGCAGCGCGCAGAAGCTCGCCCGGGTCTTCGGCGACGACTACAAGTACACGACCGACAAAGCCAACGCCTACGAGCAGGTCACCTTCCTCGGCAACCACGACATGGGCCGCATCGGGTCCTTCCTGAGGCAGGACGACCCGGACGCCACCGACGCCGAGCTGCTGAAGCGGGCGCGGCTGGCCAACGAGCTGATGTTCCTCAGCCGCGGCAACCCCGTCGTCTACTACGGCGACGAGCAGGGCTTCACCGGCGCGGGCGGCGACAAGGACGCCCGCCAGACGATGTTCGCCTCGCGCACGGCCGACTACCTCGACGACGACCAGCTCGGCACCGACCGCACCCACGCGCGGGACGCCTACGACACGCGAGCACCGCTCTACCGGCAGATCAGCGCTCTCGCCGAACTCCGCAAGGCCCACCCGGCCCTCGCCGACGGCGTCCAGACCGAGCGCTACGCGGCCGACGGCGCCGGCGTCTACGCCTTCTCCCGCACCGACGCCCGCACCGGCACCGAGTACGTCGTCGCCTTCAACAACGCCGACGAGGCGAAGCAGGCCACCTTCGCGACCGGCTCCGCCCGGATGCGCTTCGACGGCATCCACGGAACCGACGGCCACCTGAGGTCCGGCGCCGACCGGAAGGTCACCGTCACCGTCCCGGCCGGCTCGGCCGTCGTCTACCAGGCGGCCGGCCGCCTCCGCGCCCCCGCCGCCGGCCCGTCCCTCGCCCTCAGGGGCCCCGAGCCCGGCGCCACCGGCACCGTCGAACTCACCGCGGACGTGGGCGGCGCCTCCCGTTCGAGCGAAGCCGGGAGCGAGGCAGACGGGCAGCTCCACCGGGTCGTCTTCGCCGCCCAGGTCGGCGACGGCAGATGGCGCACCCTCGGCTCCGCCGACCACGCCCCCTACAAGGTCACCCACACCATCGGCGAGGACGTGCCCGCCGGCACCGCCCTGCGCTACAAGGCGGTCGTCATCGACTCGGCCGGCCGCACCGCGAGCGCCACCGCCGCCTCCGCCACCGGCACCCCGCCGGCCGGGGAACCCCCCACCGCCGCCTCCCGCGACTACGCGATCGTCCACTACAGGCGCACCGACGGGAACTACGACGACTGGGGCCTGTACGCCTGGGGCGACCTCGCCGAGGGCGAGGCCACCGAGTGGCCGAAAAGCCATCCGTTCATCGGCCGGGACGCCTACGGCGCCTTCGCCTACGTCAAGCTCGCGCCCGGCGCGTCGGACGTCGGCTTCCTGGTGATCGACGAGGACGGGAACAAGGACGTCGCCGCCGACCGCGGCATCGACGTCACGAGGACCGGCGAGGTGTGGATCGAGCAGGGCAAGGAGACCGTGACGACCGAGCGGCCCGAGTACCCGGCGCAGGACACGAGCAAGGCCGTCCTGCACTACCACCGCGCCGACGGGGACTACGACGGCTGGGGCCTGCACGTGTGGGGCGGCGCCGCCGAGCCCACCGACTGGTCGAAGCCCCTGGCCCCGGTGAGGACCGATTCCTATGGCGCGGTCTTCGAGGTGCCGCTCACCGAGGGCGCCGCCCATCTCGGCTACATCGTCCACAAGGGCGACGAGAAGGACCTGCCCGCCGACCAGTCGCTGGACCTCAGGGCCCACGGCCACGAGGTGTGGCTGGTGAGCGGCCAGGAGGAGTACCTGCTGCCGCAGCCCGCGGGCTCCGCCGCCGCCCTGGACCTGACCACCTCCGAGGCGGTCTGGATCGACCGGGGCACCGTCGTCTGGGACGGCTCCCCGGCCGCCGCCTCCACCCAGCTCCTCGCCTCCCGCGACGGGTCGATCGAGGTGCGGGACGGCACCCTGACCGGCGACGCCTCCTGGCTCCGCCTGGCCAGGACCGCCCTCACCGACGCCCAGAAGGCGAAGTTCCCGCACCTGAAGGAACACACCGCCTGGTCCGTCGACCCGCGCGACCGCGACCGGGTCCGCCAGGCGCTGCGCGGCCAGGTCGTCGCCTCCCAGCGCACCGCCGACGGCGCGGTGCTGGCCGCGACGGGCGTCCAGATCGCGGGCGTCCTGGACGACCTGTACGCCGGGCGGGCGACGAAGGCGGAGCTCGGCCCGGTCTTCCGCGACGGCCGCCCCACGCTGGCGGTGTGGGCGCCGACCGCCCGGCAGGTGTCCCTGGAGATCGGCGGCGCCACCGTGCGGATGCGGCGGGACGACACCACCGGCGTCTGGTCCGCCACCGGCCCGAAGTCCTGGAAGAACCAGCCGTACCGGTACGTCGTGACGGTGTGGGCGCCCAGCGTCCGCCGGATCGTCACCAACAGGGTCACCGACCCGTACGCGGTCGCCCTCACCGCCGACTCCGAGCGCAGCCTCGTCGTCGACCTGGACGACCCGTCGCTGGCGCCCGCCGGCTGGTCGGCCCTGAAGAAGCCGAGGGCGGTGCCGCTGCGGGACGCCCAGATCCAGGAGCTGCACATCCGGGACTTCTCCGTCGAGGACCGCACGGCGCGGCACCCCGGCACCTACCTCGCCTTCACCGACAAGGACAGCGACGGCTCCAGGCACCTGCGGGAACTGGCCGAGGCGGGCACCTCCCACGTCCACCTCCTGCCCGCCTTCGACATCGCCACCGTCCCCGAGCGCAAGGCCGGCCAGGCCACCGTCGGCTGCGACCTCGCCGCCCTCCCGGCCGACTCCGACCGGCAGCAGGAGTGCGTGGCGAGGACGGCCGCGAAGGACGCCTACAACTGGGGCTACGACCCGTACCACTACACGGTCCCCGAGGGCTCGTACGCCACCGACCCGGACGGCACGGCCCGCACGGTCGAGTTCCGCAAGATGGTCAAGGCGCTCAACGAAGAAGGCCTCGGGGTCGTCATGGACGTCGTCTACAACCACACCGCGGCCGGCGGCCAGGCGGAGACGAGCGTCCTGGACCGGATCGTGCCCGGCTACTACCAGCGCCTGCTCGCCGACGGCTCGGTCGCGAACAGCACCTGCTGCGCCAACACCGCCCCCGAGAACGTCATGATGGGCAAGCTGGTCGTCGACTCGATCGTCACCTGGGCCAGGCAGTACAAGGTCGACGGCTTCCGCTTCGACCTGATGGGCCACCACCCGAAGGCCAACATCCTCGCCGTGCGCGAGGCGCTGGACGCGCTGACCGTGGCGAAGGACGGCGTGGACGGCAAAAGGATCATCCTGTACGGCGAGGGCTGGAACTTCGGCGAGGTCGCCGACGACGCCCGCTTCGAGCAGGCCACCCAGAAGAACATGGCCGGCACCGGCATCGCGACCTTCTCCGACCGCGCCCGCGACGCGGTGCGCGGCGGCGGCCCCTTCGACGCCGACCCCGGCGTCCAGGGCTTCGCGTCCGGCCTGTACACCGACCCCAACCCCGCCGCGGACAACGGCACCCCGGCCGAGCAGAAGGCCCGCCTGCTGCACTACCAGGACCTGATCAAGGTGGGGCTGAGCGGCAACCTCGCCGACTACACCTTCACCGACACCGGCGGCAAGGAGGTCAAGGGCTCCCAGGTCGACTACAACGGCGCCCCCGCCGGATACGCCGACGCCCCCGGCGACGCCCTCGCCTACGCCGACGCGCACGACAACGAGACGCTGTTCGACGCGCTCGCCTTCAAGCTGCCGAAGGACACCCCGGCGGCGGACCGGGCCCGGATGCAGGTCCTCGCCATGGCGACGGCCGCCCTCTCCCAGGGACCGGCCCTCTCCCAGGCCGGCACCGACCTGCTGCGCTCGAAGTCGCTGGACCGCAACTCCTACGACAGCGGCGACTGGTTCAACGCCGTCCACTGGGACTGCGCCGACGGCAACGGCTTCGGCCGCGGACTGCCGATGGCGGCCGACAACGCGGCCAAGTGGCCGTACGCCAAGCCCCTGCTGAGCTCGGTCCGGGTGGGCTGCGAGCAGATCCGGGGCGCCTCGGCCGCGTACCGGGACCTGCTGCGGATCCGTACGACGGAGCAGGACTTCTCCCTCGCCACGGCCGAGCAGGTGCAGTCCCGGCTCTCCTTCCCGCTGTCCGGGAAGGAGGAGACGCCCGGCGTGATCACCATGCTCCTCGGCGACCTCGTCGTGGTGTTCAACGCGACGCCCGAGCGGCAGGAGCAGCGGATCGCGGCACCGGCCGGCGCCGGGTACCGGCTGCACCCGGTGCAGGCGGCGGGGGCGGACCCGGTGGTGAAGTCCTCCTCGTACGCGGCGGACACCGGCTCGTTCGCGGTGCCGGGCCGTACGGTCGCGGTGTTCCAGCGGATACGGTGATCCCCGACGTCGTAGAACAGGAGCGCTCATGCCGCAGATCACCGTCGACTACTCCGAGCGGCTCGCGGACGGCTTCGACCGGCCCGGGTTCGCGAAGGCGCTGCACACCGCCGTCGTCGACATCGCGGCCGCGAAGCCGCCGGCGTGCAAGACGCGGTTCCGCCGCACGGAGGACACCACGGTCGGCCCGGACACCGAGGGGCACGCCGTCGTGCACGTCCACATCGGTCTGCTCGCCGGCCGCACGGACGAGACCAAGGCCCGGCTCACCGAGGCGGTCCTGGACCTGCTGCGGCAGTACGTGAAGCCGGGGGAGGGGCTGGCCCTGCACGCCTCCGCCGAGGTCCGCGACCTCGACCCCTCCTACCGGAAGTTCGACGCCTAGTCCGCCGGCCCGGGAGGCCGGGGCGCCAGGGACGTCAGCCGGCCGGCCAGGTCGCCGAACGGACCGTCGGCCGGCTCGTCCCTGAGCATGCGGCGCAGCAGGGCGCCCATCTCCTCGTCGTACGCGGCGCTGACCGCCGTCAGCGCCGCGAGGTCGTGCACGAGCTGCCGCTCCAGCTCGGCCCGCGGGATACGCCGCCCGTCCAGCCAGATCAGCGCCGTGGACTCGGCGAGCGAGATCCAGGACCGGACGACCAGTTCCAGACGCGCGGGCGGATCGGCCACCTCCAGATGCGAAAGGATCTGGTCATACGCGGCCTGCCGTACGGAGGCGATGAGCGCGCTCGCCGCCGAGGAACCGACGGCCGGACCGCCGCGCACAAGGGCCGAGAAGCCGGGGCCGTACTCGTCCACGAAGTCGAAGAACCGGTGCATCACCCGCAGCAGCCGGGCGCCGAGCGGGCCCTGGCGCGGTTCGGCGAACCGGGCCGCGAGGTCGTCCGAGGCACGCTTCAACGCGGCTTCGTACAGGCTGAGTTTGCCGGGGAAGTAGTGGTAGACGAGCGGGCGGGAGATGCCCGCGGCCGACGCTATCTCGTCGATGGAGACCTCGTCGGGCGAGCGGCGGCTGAACAGTTCGAGGGCGATGCCGATCAACTGCTGCCGTCGCTCCTCGACGCCCATCCTGCGGCGCACCCCGGTAGTCATGCGAACACCTTACCGATCAAATCCAGCCTCGAACGGGCCTCAATGAACGCGGGTGTCCACGGCCTCGGCGCGGGGTGGCCGCCCGGGGCCCGGCGGCAGCCCGAGGCGGGCGGTCACCCGACCGCGCGGTGCCCCTCCCGCGGCGCCCCGAGCAGCCGGGCGTAGTTCGCCATCGACCGCTGGTAGCGCGGCAGATGACGGGCGAGCGCGCCGAGCGCGAGCGACAGCCCCTCGCGGTCGCGGCCCAGGCCGGACAGGCACAGCGCGAGGGTCGCGCGGACGGCGTCGTCCAACTCGTCGGAGGGCGCGTCCAGTTCCGGCGTCAGCAGCTCGACGCCCTCCTCCGGGCGTCCGGTGTTCCGCAGCGAGCTGGCCAGCTGGATCCTGGCGCGGCGGGCCTTGTAGCGGCTGACCTCGGCCAGCCCGCCCGCCAGCGCCTGCCGGTACAGTACGACCGCCTTGTCGGAGCGGCCCGTGGAGTCCCACGCGCAGGCCCGCTCGAACGGGCCGAGCGGACTGTCGTCCGGCAGTTCGGCGACCAGCGCGTCGATCACCGCGCGGAACGCCGCCGCGTCCTGCTCGGCGTAGGTGTCGAAGGCGGCCCAGGCGGCGGCCACGCGATCTTCCCAGTCCTGGTTCATCGGATCACCTTGGCATGGACGTGTCCGCGGCGTCCCGGCGTTTGAGCGCTCCGCGCTCCGGAGCCGTATCGATGACGGGCCCCGACGGGGTTCTTGTGCGGCAGGTCGTCGGCAGGGACCGGAGGAACGGACGAGGCCGACCCGACCGACGCGTGCGCCGGCGGCGGGCGCGGTGGCGGTACCGGCGCCGGCGGGCCGCGGATCCGGCGGCGACGGCCATGGCGACGCACCGCCCACGGCGGCCGGTCGCGCGGACCCGCCGCCGGGACCGCCGGCGCCGGCGGTCCCGGCCGTCCTTCCGGGGCGTCAACGCCCGGCCGGCGGCACGTACTTGTAGCCGACCCGGCGCACGGTCCGGATCGTGTTCCGGTACTCCGCGCCCAGCTTGCGGCGCAGGCGGGCGACGTGGACGTCGACGGTGCGGCCGTCGCCGACGTGGCCGTAGCCCCACACCGTGCCGACGAGCTGGTCGCGGGTGTGCACCCGGTTCGGATGGGCGACGAGGTGGGCGAGCAGCTCGAACTCCAGGTACGTGAGGTCGAGTTCGCGGCCGTCCACCTCGGCGGTGCGCTGCACGGGATCGATGCGGATCAGCGGTCCGCCGGCGGGGTCCTCCGCCGGGTCAGGCACCGCGACCGGCGGGAACGGCGGCTGCTGGTCGGCGGGGACCAGCACCAGGTAGCCGACCATCGGCGGCTGCCCCGGCAGGGTGGGCAGGGCGTGCTGCGGGGCGGGCAGCCAGGTGGCGCCGGGCGGCAGCAGGTCCGCGACGGTCACGACCTCGTCCCGGTCGACGGCGCGCAGCCGGTGCCGGGAGCCGGAGGAGGCGGGGGCGGGGGAGGCGGTGGACAGGGAACGGGTGGTCGCCATGAGAGGTCAGCTCTTTCGCGCGAGAGGTTCGTCAAAGAGGTCGACGGCCGCGAGTTCGTGGTCGGGCCCGCCGAGGACGTACACGTGCGCGCCGGCCGGAGGCCGGGATTACGGCTTCAGAGGGCCGGCGCGTTCATCGCGCGGCAACACACCCGGTCGAAGTCGTGGTGCTGACGGGAAGGCCAGAAGGGCTCGAGGTCATGGCGACCCGTCGCGGAGGTCTTCTGGAAGCTGGCCATGGCCCCATTGAAGCAGACACCCGCCGCCGGCAGGACCCTTCTCTCACTGCGTGGACGACCGACGGCGGGAAACCGGGTGTCGCGTACGTCACCCCGCCGGCCGTTCGCGCCGCTCCGGGGGACGGCGGTGGCCGCCGGGCCCGGACCGCCGTCCCCCGGGCGGGGCAGCCCGGCACGGCCCGCCCGGCCGGCGACGCGGGCACCGGGCGACGCGAAGGGGCGCCCGCCGTGACGGCGGGCGCCCCTGGACGCGAGTGGGTGGATCAGACCTGGCCGGCCTTCTCCAGCGCCGAGCAGCAGGTGTCGACGAGCAGGCGGGTCACCACGTACGGGTCGACGTTGGCGTTCGGGCGGCGGTCCTCGATGTAGCCCTTGCCGTCCTTCTCGACCTGCCACGGGATGCGGACCGAGGCGCCGCGGTCGGAGACGCCGTAGGAGAACTTGTCCCACGGGGCGGTCTCGTGCAGACCGGTCAGGCGGTCGTCGATGCCGGCGCCGTAGTTCTTGACGTGGTCGAGCGGCTTGGAGCCCTCGCCCAGCGCCTCGCAGGCGGTGATGATCGCGTCGTAGGACTCGCGCATCGCCTTGGTGGAGAAGTTGGTGTGCGCACCGGCGCCGTTCCAGTCGCCCTTGACCGGCTTGGGGTCGAGGGTCGCGGCGACGCCGAAGTCCTCGGCGGTGCGGTACAGCAGCCAGCGGGCCACCCACAGCTGGTCGGCGACCTCCAGCGGGGCGAGCGGGCCGACCTGGAACTCCCACTGGCCGGGCATGACCTCGGCGTTGATGCCGGACAGGCCCAGGCCCGCCGCCAGGCAGTTGTCCAGGTGGGCCTCGACCACGTCACGGCCGAAGATCTCGTCGGAGCCGACGCCGCAGTAGTAGCCGCCCTGCGGGGCCGGGAAGCCGCCCTTGGGGAAGCCGAGCGGGTAGCCGTCCTTGAAGAAGGTGTACTCCTGCTCGATGCCGAAGACCGGCTCCTGGGCGGCGAACTTCTCGGCGACCTCGGCCAGCGCGGCCCGCGTGTTGCTGGGGTGCGGGGTCATGTTCGTGTTGAGGACCTCGCACAGCACCAGCACGTCGTCGCCGCCGCGGATCGGGTCCGGGCAGGTGAAGACCGGCTTGAGCACGCAGTCCGAGGCGTGGCCCTCGGCCTGGTTGGTGGAGGACCCGTCGAAACCCCAGATCGGCAGCGCGTCGAGACCGGCGGGGGCACCCGCGATGATCTTCGTCTTGGAACGCAGCTTGGCCGTCGGCGCGGTGCCGTCGATCCAGATGTACTCAGCCTTGAAGGTCACGGGCCACATCCTTCGGGGTGGGTCCAGGCGCACGTGCGGGTGCTGCGGCGCTGCGGCACCGGGGCGCCGCGTTGATGCCCGGCAGCCTGTCAACAGGCGATTTCCCGGCCATTGCCCATGTGTGAACCCCGTGTTACCCGGTGGTGGTGTGCCCCGGCTCACGCCGTGCGGGCGTGAGCGCGCGGAGAGCGGGCGCGGGGACACGTCCGGGCGGCGCCGGCCGTGCCGGTGCCGCGACTGGTGTGGGAGGGGCGGGGGAGGGGGCCGGCCGGCGACCGCCGCCTCCGCCGCACGGACCGCCCGGCCCGTACGGCGCTCCCCGGCCACCGGGGCCGCGGCGGGAGGAGGTGACACCGGGAGGGGCCCGGTCCCGCGCCGCCCGGCGGAACCCGGCGGAGGGGTCCCTACTGAGGTTTTCGTTAGTTCTGTGGGGGTGGGTGGATGGTGAGTCCGGTGTGGGCGAGGAAGGACCAGGGCAGCTGATCGTTCTGGCTGAT
>NZ_JBITFM010000027.1:0-50013 GCF_044456065.1 Streptomyces sp. NPDC051041 | reverse complement strand
AGGGTCTCGACGGCGACCCGGGAGGCCGGGTCCTCCTTGAGCAGCGCGTCGAGGATGGTGTCGCTGATCTGGTCAGCGATCTTGTCGGGGTGACCCTCGGTCACGGACTCCGAGGTGAACAGGCGTGTCGTCATGATGACCTCCTGAGCTGGGAGTGGTCGTGGGGGAGCGTGCGACGGGGTGCCGGGCAGGGGCCGTCGCCGGGTGACGTCCGCACGCGGCGCTCCGGAGGGGCGGGGCGGCGGAGGCTGCGGGTCGCCGGATCGCTATCGCCGGGCACGGCCGAAGGCCGTGGAGGACGCGGGGGCGGTGCCCGCGCTGCGCGCGGGGGCCAGGACGGCGGTCAGCACCAGGCCGTCGTCCACCAGCCAGCGGCCCGCGAACTCGCCGGCCGGACCGGTCACCGCCGCGACCGCGGGCGGCAGCGGCACCAGCAGCCGCGCCGTGAACGTGCCGCGGATCCCCGGCCCGGCCGCGTCCGGCTCCACTGCCAGCCGCAGCCGTGCCTCCTCGAACCCCAGCATCCGGCCGGCGTGCGGCGACCAGGCCTTGTAGACCGACTCCTTGGCGCTGAACAACAGCCGGCCCCACGGGACGGCGGGGTGCTCGCGGGCGAGCCGCGCGAGGTCCGCGCGCTCCGCCGGCAGCGACACGGCCTCCAGGACGCCGTCCGGGGGCGGTTCGGCCGGTTCGGCGTCGATGCCCAGCGCCGCCAGGTCGGTGGCGCGTGCGACGGCCGCCACCCGGTAGCCGGGACAGTGCGAGATCGCGCCGACGACCCCGGCGGGCCAACCGGGCGCGCCGCGGTCGGCCGGCAGCAACGGCACGGGGGGATGACCGAGTTCGGCCAGCGCACGCCGCGCGCACCGCCGTCCGGTCGCGAACTCCCGGCGGCGCTTGTCCACCGCCTTCTCCACCACCGCCTCCTCCTCGGGAAACAGCGGGGGTTCCGTCAGATCGCCGCGTACCTCGCCGACCGCCACCGTCTCCGGCAGCAGCCGGCGCATCAGCGGGCGCACGGCGCACCCGACGACGAGGGGGACCGGCGGGGCCGGCGCGGGGGACGGTGACGCTCTTGGCGGGCGAGGCCCGGGGCGGGGCTCACCACCGGGGGGCCTCGCGGGACGCGGACCGCGCACCGGCGGACGATCGTGCACTGGTCAGGGACATGGGGAACACTCCTCGGTCGCGGTGCGGCACCCTCGATCACCGAGGCGGCGCAGCACGTCAGGTGTCCGGTGATCAGTTTTATGACACCGTCCGGCCCGTCGGCACAACGCCGGGCCGGGTCCCACGGCCTCTTTCAAGGAAAGCCGCAGTGTTCCGCGCCACACGCGGACGCGGTCCGGGTCCGGGGCACGCCGTGGCCGGCACGCTCCGCCCGCGGGCCGCCGCCCGGCCGACCCGCGCCCCCGGCGGGACCCGCGCGACCGCGCGACCGCGCGACCGCGAGGCCCGCGCGCCCTGCGCGCGTCGAGCCGCGCCCCGGGACCCCCGGGAGCAGCTCGTACCGCCGGTCGCCGCTCGGCCGACGAACGGCCCGCGGCAAGCCCGGGAACGCCGGATTAGGACGTGTCCGGCCGATCATGTGACTATTTCGCATCCGTGTTGTTGGTGTGGGCATGGGGCGGGGTGATCCGACGGATGCCGAGTGGGAACGGCTTCGGCCGTTCCTGCCGGTCGGCAACAGGCGTTGCGGCAGGTGGCGGGATCACCGGCAGGTGATCGACGGGATTCCGCGCCGGGTGCGGACCGGCGTGCAGTGGCGTGACCTGCCCGAACGGTTCGGTCCGTGGAGGACGGTTTGTGAACGCCGCCGTCTGTGGTCGGCGGACGGAACCTGGGAACGCCTGCTCCAGCAGGTCCAGGCCGGGGCCGACGCGGCAGGTGGGACCGACTGGGGCATCGCGGTCGACTCCATCATCGTGCGCGCTCGTCAGCACGCTGCCGGCGCTCGGGCCGAACCTGCGCCGGTACCCGCGTCAGAGGGGGCCGAAGAGGTGGAACACCAGGGCGAGACGCCGTGGCAGAGCCTGGTCGCCCGCCTGGTGGAGGTGGTGTGTGTTGTTGGCCATGAGGTTGTTGACGGGAACTTCGTGCACGGGTGCCGGTGGGTGAATGGGCCTCGCCATGACGCGAGGCTGGCGTCAAGCGAACTATCGGCTCGGCCAGGCGAGGGTATTGGAGCGGATCCGGCGGACGGTCGCGTCCAGCCATGAGCGTTCGTGACCGAGCTGGTCGCGGTAGTAATGGGTCTCGATCATGTGTAGCTCAGGGACGCTTCCAGCCTCGTCGAGCGCAGCTTCAACGCGTTCTTCCTCCTGACGGATGCGGTCGACGCGACTTTGCAGTGCGGCGGCCGCGTCGTTCGGGGCGAGGATTCCGAGATAGGCCAGCGCCGTCATGAATGCAGTGCGGTCGCCGAGGGCGCCGTCCCGGAGCTCGTGCTCGACTCGCTCGGCCAGAGCGTGCCGGCCTGTGGCGGTCAGCTGGAACGTCCGTCGATCTGTGTCTGTCGGCTCCGAGCGCAGCCAGCCGGCCTCTACGAGTGTGTTGAGCAGTGTGTAGACGGTCGAGTTGCGCACGCCGATGTAGGCGTAGCGCGAGCGCAGTTCACTGAACAGGGCGTAGGCGTGCCGAGGTTGCTCGGCCGCCAGCCCAAGAATCGGCAGCACGAGCGGGTTGGCGAGCGCGTTCGTTGGCATCGCTCCACACTAGCGCGCATAGCCGTATACGGCTACAGTGGCCATTAACCGTATACGGCTAGTGAGGAGTTCGTTATGCTGTTTGGGATCTGGCCCGGTGTGGCCGCGGCGGATCTGGTGGACCTGACTCCGCTAGCGACGCCACCAGAAGACGTCGAACGTACGCGCGCCGCACTGGACCGACTGCAGGGTAATGCGGCGCAGTTCTACATCCGCTGCTACCGGCACTACCGCGGCTCGGGAGCGCCAGAACCCGGCGTCGCTGCTGCGCCGGCTGATCCCGGGAACTACACCGGGCTGGGCCGGCTGATCGATCTCACGGCGTGCTATCGCGCTACCGACCCTGACCCTGCCGGATACGCAGAGTTCGTGCGCCAGGCAGTTCGAGACGTTGCCGCATGGGGCGGTGGGAAAGTCCAGGTCGGCGAAGAACTCAACGTGCCGTACCCACAGGACGGCGGCTTCCCGGGCTGCTTCGAGGCAGTCTCCGCGGGAGTCGCAGCCGGGCTCGAGGAACGCGATCAGTTGGGCGCGAACGTCGGAATCGGCGTGAACGGGGCCGGGGTCGCCGACCCGGCGTTCTGGACCAAGATGGTCGACGCTCTGGGCGCGGACTCAACCGCACGGCTCGACTTCATCGGCCTCGACATGTTCCCCGACGTCTTCCGCCCCCTCCCGGAGGACAAAGTGGGCGCAGGAGCACAGTTCCTCGTCCACACGCTGCGCGAGGTCGCTCGAGACGCCGGAATTTCCGAGGAAACGCCGATCCATGTGACCGAGACCGGCTGGCCCACCGGCCTCACCCGCGACGAGACAAAGCAGGCGCGCATCCTGCAGGCCGTCGCAGAGGCTGTGGCCGCGACGGGTGAGGTGAGCGTGTACGAGCTGTTCTCGCTCCGCGACGGGATCAGCGACGGTAACTGGCAGAACGGATTCGGGCTCCTCCGCGACGACTACACACCCAAGCCGGCGTACGACGCGGTTCGACGCCTCATCAACGTTTCGTGACCGACCCTCCACGTCCGAGAGAGGAGACGGATTGCTCTCGGCTACGACAACCCACCGGAACGCCCCTCTCACTCCCGAAGGCCGCAAGCGGCTCATCGAACGCTGTCGCACTCGCCCGATCGCGCATGTGGCTGCAGAGATGGGTATCTCGCGGGCGGCCGCGTCGAAGTAGGTGAACCGGTACCGCAAGTTCGGCGAGCCCGGGCTGCTTGATCGCTCGTCTGCCCCGGTTCGGCAGCCGACGGCGACGGCCGGCGAGACGGTGGCGCGGATCGAGCAGCTGCGTCGGGAGAAGAAGTGGTCGGCATCCCGCATCGCCTTCGAGTTCGGTGCGGACGGAGTCCCGGTCAGTCGGCGCACGATCACCCGGCACCTTGCTCAACTCGGGCTGAACCGCCGGCGGTTCATCGACCCGGACGGCGAGACGAACCGGGAGGTCAAGACGATCACCGCGAAGCATCCCGGGCACATGGTCCATTTGGAGGTGAAGA
This sequence comes from Streptomyces sp. NPDC051041, assembly GCF_044456065.1. NCBI lineage: Bacteria > Bacillati > Actinomycetota > Actinomycetes > Kitasatosporales > Streptomycetaceae > Streptomyces > Streptomyces sp. NPDC051041. The sequence continues at coordinate 45,809 of NZ_JBITFM010000027.1, read as the reverse complement.
AGGTCGGACACATCCCCGACGGCGGCGGCTGGCGGGTGCACGGGAAGAACAGTCCCGAAGCCAGGGCGGCTGCCCGCGTGAAGACCTGCGGGGCGCGAGCCGGGTACGCATACCTGCATTCCGCGATGCTCCAGCGCGAGAAAGCGCTGGAGACTTGGAACCTGCACTACAACTACCACCGGCCGTATGGAGCGCACGACGGCACGCCGCTCGCATTCGCGACACCATCACGCGTCAACAACGTTCCTGGCCTCATACAACTAACAACTCGTAACACGATCTTGTGGCTCGCCGTACGTGGGTGTGATCGGCGTCGAGACTTGCTGGAGTCAGCGGACCTACCATGGCGGCATGTCCATCGACCTATTCGCAGGCATCCCGGTCAACGACTACGCATTGGCGCTGGACTGGTACGAACGACTCTTCGGCTGTCCACCTACGTTCGTCGCGAGCGACACCGAGGCCGTATGGGAACTGGCAGAGCACCGGTCGGTGGCGATCGAGCACCTACCCGAGCACGCGGGTCATGCGATGCACACCATCTTCGTAGACGACTTCGACACCCTCATCAGCCAGATCTCCGGTCGGGGACTTGAGCCCGCGAAGCGGGAGACCTACGAGAACGGCGTGCGCAAGGCCACGTACCGCGATCCCGACGGGAACGAGATCGGGTTTGGTGGCGCTCCGCGCTGACCACAGCCTGCTTGCGGTCCGCTATGTGCTCATTGTCACGGGTGCCGGGCCGGCGTAGGCGGCGAGGTGGCTGGCGGTGGCGAAGCCGCTGCCGTCACCGACGTCGATGAGGATGCGGGCGGCGGTCCTGACCCCGATGCCGGGCATCGAGATCAGGACCGGGGAAAAAGGGTGCGCCTCCAGAAGCTCTTCGATCTTTGTGGCGAGGAGTCTGCGCTGGTCAAGGACGGACGTGAGGGAACTGGCGAGGCTGGGGACGATCAGTGCGGCCGCGTCGGTGCCCGGGACGACGACGGTCTGTTCGTCGAGTGCGGTGAAGATATCCTCCACCAGCCGCTCGGCCATCCGCGGTGCCTTCGGCCGTATCAGGGTGACCAGTCGTCGCCTTCCGGCTTTGCGGATCTGGGCGGGTGAGCCGAACTGCTCCAGCAGCCTGAGCACGGCCGGGTGCTGGATCCGTGGGCCCAGGACCCGTTCCAGCGACGGGTGGATCTGGGTGAGCAGGCCGCGGAGCCGGTTGGCGATGCGGGTGGACTCGCCCGCCAGGTCGTCGTCGAAGCCCGCGATCATCGCGAGCTCGGCAACCGTCTCATCGGCGGGATCGACCGCCCGCAGGGTATGGGGCATCGCTCTGGCAGCGTCCGCGATGACGAACGCGTCACGGGCGTCGGTCCTGGCCTCACCAGGGTAGAGATCGGCAATCCGCCGCATGGTCAGCCCGGGCAGGTAGGCGATTTGGCAGCCTGCATCGCGGGCGACCGCCAGGGGCAGAGCTTCGATGGAAGCCGGCTGGTCGACGACCATCAGCACGGTTCCATGCTTGGCCCGGAGCTTGTCGAACAGCTCCCGCAGCTTCGGTTCGCTGTTAGGCAGCGGCTTGTCGAACACCTTCTTCCCAGCGCGATTGACGGCGGTGGCGTGATGTTCGCCCTTGCCGACATCCAGCCCCAGATAGACGCTGATGTCGGTTTCGTCCGTCACGACCGTCGCTTCCGCCCTGGTCTGTTCCCCGGCCTCACCTGCGGCAGCAGCGTGTCGGCATCCACGTCACGAAGAGACTGCCGTACCCGGTTGAGGGTTTGGCGCTCGTGCCTCTCATCAGCGGTCTGCCAATGCCTCCGGCACCGGCGACACCACCTTTTCGATCATCTCGACTGGGGGCTCAAGTCATACCGGGCCGAAGGCCGGGAGCCTCCTTGCGAGGCCATGAAGAAGGTAACGGGGGCGCTTCGGCGGTGGCCCGCGCTGCCCCACCGCCCCCGCCCGCTGCCCGGATGCCGCCTGCTTCACAGCAAGGAAGAGCCGTATGACTGTGCTTGAACCGCCCAGACCCGGCCGCCCCAGGGCGGTCCTCTTTCCCGACCAGGCCGAAGCCGTCGAGCAGCTCGTGCGGCACCTTCACCGCCCAGGGACGCGGGGACTGTTCGTATCGGCGACGGGCACCGGCAAGACACTGGTGTCGATCCGGGTGGCGGACCGACTCGGCGCGCGGCTGGTGCTGTTCGTGGTCCCCACCCTGGACCTGGCCGCGCAGACGGCACTGGCCTGGCGCCGCGACGGCCACGACGAACACATGGTGATCGTCTCCTCCCTGGACGCCGCGCGCGTCGGCTCGACCAGCGACCCGCTCGCGCTGGCAGCCGCGATATCGGTCGTGGGGGAGGGACCCGACCAGCTCCGGGCGTTGACGGTGATCTGCACCTACGACTCCCTGGACAAGATCGAGCAGACCCAGCGCACGGGCTATGCGGTCCCGCCGTTCGACCTGTGGCGATCATGGACGAGGCCCACCGGACCGCCGGCCGCGCCGACAAGAAGTGGGCGATCGTCAATGACGCGAAGCGCACCTGCGCCGACCGCCGCCTGGCGCTCCCGCCTCGCCGCGGCCGCCGGCTACCTGCGCACCCACGGCCACCTCGCCGCCCCCGGCACCAACCCCCCTCGCCCCCGCCCGCCGCACCTTCGAACAGACCGTCCAGCTCCTGGAACTCTTCCTCCACCGCGAAGGCCGCGCCCCCACCGCCCGCGAGATCATCCGCGTCGATGGCGAAACCATCAAGATCGGCGCCTGGCTCGCCAAAGCCCGCACCAAGCACCGCACCGGCCAGCTCCCCGAGACCCATGCCCGCCTGGTCGCCACGCTCTTCGACGGCGACTGGACCACCGAGGACGCCGTCCCCGCCGTCCTGGCCTGAGCACCCGTTGTCCCCAGCGGGGCGTGACCCTGATGGCGCTCTTTGAAAGCGGCCGCCCCGTGCTCGGGGTGATCTCATACCTGCTCGGTGGATCTCCCCACTCGTACGGCACCCGGCCTGCGGACGGGCGCCGCGAGGCAGGGGGCGCCGCCGGCGGGGCCCGCCTTCCTCGGACGGTGCGGGGCCTGCCCGAGTTCAGGGCCGATGCCGCACGAGGTAGGCGTAGGCGAACCCCTCGCCCGCGCGTGGCGCCCGGGTCCAGGACCGGGTGGTGAAGGTGGGGAGCCTGCCCCGGGTCAGCGCGAAGCGGGGGAGCGAGAGCCCGAGTTCGGTGTGCAGGGCCTCCAGTACACGCAGTTCGCAGTCGGTTTCGGAGTCCTCCGGACGGAACAGCCGTGCGGGGTCCAGCGCCTCGGGTATCCGGCCGGAGCGCTCGATCTCCGTGCCCCGCACGGTGAACGCGTACAGCTCCTTGCCCCGTTCGGCCACCGACAGATGGAACGCGGCCGGGTGCTCATCCGGGGACGAGCGCCCCGGCTCGCGCCACACCACCACCGCGCGGCCGGACAAGGAGGCGGCCGGAGCGGGAGACAGGAACAGCTTGCTCAGGTGGCGGTGGGAGGGGCCGTCAAAGGCGAACGCCCACCCTTCCGCAGTGCGGCCGACGGCGACCACGGCCCGGTCCTCCCAGAGTTCCACGCCCTCCCGCTCATGGGGCTTGGGCGCCCGCCGGGACGCCTTGCGCGGATCCGTGGGCGCACTCAGTTCGGCGCCTTCCTCACCGATCAGCGCGGGCAGGCGGGCGGGGCCGATGCCCTCGGCCCAGACACAGCGGTATCCGTCGAGCGGCCGCCAGTTCGCCGCAGGCTCCGTCAGCCAGGCGAGGCCCGGCGGGTCGAGATCGGGCACCGGCTCGGGAGCGGGGCCCGTCTGACCGGACCGCGGTGTCGCCAGGATCTCCCGCCCACGCTCCGGGGTGACCAGCGGGCCCAGGACCGGATCGGCGAGCAGGCCGATCGGGGCGATCAACGAGGGCCCGGGCGCCTCCCACAACGGGAGCGCGTCCCGCAGCACCCGCCACGCGGCATCGGTCGCCCCCCAGCGGGCCGACTCCCGGGCCTCGGCGACGGCCCGGCCCCATGGACCGGGAGGCGCGTAGCGGTGGGTGCCGTCCCGCATCGTTCTCAGTACGGCCTCGGCGGCCTCGCGGGCCGCCCCGCGGGCGGCCATCATCCCCAGCCAGTGGTCGTCCCCGCCCAGCCGCCATTTCCCGCTCGCCGGCCTCATGGCCTCCACGGGCAGGATCTCCGGCAGGTAGCGCGGGTCGGCCACCAGGTTGCCGTAGTCCCAGGAGCCGCCCGAGGCCAGCAGATGCCGGAGCTGGTTCAGCAGGACGGCGCTCCGCGGCCGTCCGAAGGACCGCGCCTCCTCGAGCAGGGGCAGGGCCTCCTCGTACCGTCCGCGCAGGGCCAGCAGGCGGGCCTCCTCCACATGGGCGTCCTGGAGACGCGTGGTCGCGTTCACGAAGTCGGGCCGCTCCGCCCGGTCCGCGTGGAAGCCGCGGTACATGGCCTCCATGTAGGCGCGGAACGACGGGTAACGGTCCGGAAATTCACCGCTCCAGCCCTTGTAGACGTAGAGCGCCCACTCACCGTCCTGGTCGCTGTCGCCCGGGTCGAGCAGGGCGTACGACATGTCGGAGTCCGTCTCCAGCCGCAGCGCCCGTTGCCACATCCCGGCCAGCAGGACGTGCTCCTGGCGCGGATCGTCGCCCAGGTTCTGCTCGTACAGCGGGGTCATGCCGTACGGATCCCGGAACCAGTCGATGTCCGCAGCGCCGCCGAGCTGATAGACCCCGGCCGCCTGGTCCACGTGCCACCCGTCGCTCGCGGCCAGGAACTCCCGGTACGAGGGAGGCAGCCGCCGCCCCAGCCGCTCCTCGGCCGCGGCGATCGCCGCCTCGTCCGCCCCGGGTCTGCCCAGAGGGACGACGGTCTGCCCGCCGTCGTCGTCCTCGTCCGCGCGCGGAACCCACTCCTTTTGCCAACGCCCCAGAAACTCGTGCCAGTTGAAGGTCTCGTTGCTCATGGCCGCATGGTGTCATCCGGCACCGACAACGGTGTCGGTCCTGTTCTCGTATAGCTGCGGCCAAGTGGCGGTTGTAGCCGTCTGCCCTGATCAGCGGCCTGGGAAGCTGTCACGGTAAATGCCTGAGCTGCTGCGGCAGCGGGCCGCTCCAGCAGGGACGACGCCGAACGCACCAAGCTCGGCTCAACCTGGTTCCACCACACCGCACTCGGCCTGGCCTCCACGACCACCAACGGCGTCGACATCGGATTCATCCGCGAACCGGCGGGCACCTTGAACTCCATGACGACTGGGGGGAAGTCCTACTACTACCTCACCGGCGCCACCGGCAACGTCCTCGGCCTCGCCGACGACACCGGCAAGCGCACGCACACCTATTCCTCGTCGGTGAAGCTCTGGGAAGCTAGTCGCACCCCGAAACGATCCCAGCTCACCTGACTGAAGCTCCGGGGCGGCGACAGCGCCGTCCCGGAGCTTCAGTCACTTCGCAAGGAGAAGGAATTGGATAAGCGCCAACTGATCTTGTTGCTGGCAGTAATCATCGCCTTTGGGGTAGCAGGACTGGCCATCGGACTGATGGGTTCCTCACGAACAACAGCGCTCATTTCCTTCGCCGTCATCGCTGCGCCTTTGCTCTACCTGATTTTCAGTCGGTCACAACAGGGCAGGTAGCAACCCCAGCCCCAGACCCTTGTACCCGCCCTCCATAGCCCCGAGGGGGCGTGATTTCCAGCGTCGACTCTCCGACGACTCGCAGCTGCGCATGGTCAGCGGCGGCCGAATGGCCACTCCCGGCACGTTCTGCGGCGGGGTGGGAAGCCGGTCGCGGTGGTGCTGCCGACCGTGGCGGTAGCGAAGGCATCGGCAGCATGGCCAAGGACGTGTACGAGGGCAATTACAAAGACGCCTTGGCCACCGGCGTCGGCCTGGCGGCGGGTGCCGCCGCCGAGTCCGCATGTGGCGCGGTCGCCGTCGCCGTCAGCGCACCGACCGCAGGCGTAGGCGGGTTGGCTGTTGGCGCCACCTGCTTCGGCGTCGGATACGGCGCGGGCGAACTGGGCGAGAAGGCCGCATCCAGCGTTTTGAACTAAGCATCGACAAGCAGTACTGACTTCGGCTCGTCAGGGTGAGGCTGGGCCGTCGAGGGTCAGGCCGGTGCCGGCTATGAAGCCGTCGAGGGTTGCAGGCCGATACCGAAGGCGCTTGAGGCGGTTGCGTACGAGTGCTTCGAGCCGGTCCAGGGCGACGACGGCGAGGTTGGCCAGGCTGCGCTTGACGTGCGCCCACACCCACTCGACCGGGTTGAGGTCGGGCGAATACGCGGGTAGCAGGAACACCGTCAGCCACTCGCGCTCGGCAATCAGCTCACGCATGGCGTGGGAGACATGGGTGTTCAGCCGGTCCCGGACCAGCACGATCGGCGCCTTGAGAAGTTGGTGGACGCCGTCGACCAGCGCGATGAAGTCCCGCTCTGCCATGCTGCGGCGCTTGTCTTTGCCTGGTCGGTGGGTGCGCGGGCGGTGGCACAGCCGGGTGCGGGAGCCGAGCCTTACCGCGATCACTCCGGCCACCGACAGGCGTCCCGAGCGTCGCCCGCTCACCGTCACGACCGGGGTGTGGCCGCGCCGGCCCCAGGTGCGTCCCCGGGGCGGCCGGCGGGTGAACCCGGCTTCATCCTCGAAGCAGATGTAGCCCCGCAGGCAGCCCGGGCTCTTTTACCTCCGCCCAGGTCGCCTCCTTCCAGACGGTGACGGCCTGCTCGTCGCGTCCGGCGACCCGCCGTGTGGGAACCGGCGGGCTGAAGCCGAGCCGGTGCATCAGCCTCGTGGCGCCCGAGACGCTGTGGGAGACGTGGAACTTCCGGCCGGTCAGCGTGGCCACCCGAGCGGCAGTCCACACCTGGTTCTCCACCCAGCCGTGCGCGGCCGGACCCTGCTCCAGATACCCGGCAAGCTTTTCCAGGCAGCGCGGCGACAGACGGCACCGCGACCCGCTCGGACCGCGGGAGGCCAAAGCCTCACGACCGCCGTCCCGCCACAGCTGATGCCACTGGTAGGCCGATTTCAGACTCACTCGTAAACGCCGTGCCACCTCCGGCGGCCTGACCTTCTGCTCGAACAGCTCGGCCGCTTGCATTCGCACCGATTCCCGACGCCGACGCCCCGCCGCGGTCAGCCCGCCCCCATCCGCATACCTCACACACCACGGGATACAGCCACCGCTCCAGCCCCATCAGGGACTTCATCAAGATTCACCCTGACGAGCCGAAGTCAGTAGTAGTAGGCGGCGACCGGGCGCAGGCTGTTCAGGAACTCCAGGCCTGTTTCCCCGCCCCCGTCAGCGCCGGATTAGGACGTGTCCGGCCGATCATGTGACTATTTCGCGTCCGTGTTGTTGGTGTGGGCATGGGGCGGGGTGATCCGACGGATGCCGAGTGGGAACGGCTTCGGCCGTTCCTGCCGGTCGGCAACAGGCGTTGCGGCAGGTGGCGGGATCACCGGCAGGTGATCGACGGGATTCCGCACCGGGTGCGGACCGGCGTGCAGTGGCGTGACCTGCCCGAACGGTTCGGTCCGTGGAGAACGGTTTGTGAACGCCGCCGTCTGTGGTCGGCGGACGGAACCTGGGAACGCCTGCTCCAGCAGGTCCAGGCCGGGGCCGACGCGGCAGGTGGGACCGACTGGGACATCGCGGTCGACTCCACCATCGTGCGCGCTCATCAGCACGCTGCCGGCGCTCGGGCCGAACCTGCGCCGGTACCCGCGTCAAAGGGGGCCGAAGAGGTGGAACACCAGGGCGAGACGCCGTGGCAGAGCCTGGTCGCCCGCCTGGTGGAGGTGGTGCGGGAGGTGAGGGCCTGGGCCGCTCGCGGGGCGGGTCCACCAGCAAGCTCCACCTGAGCGCGGACTGCACCCGGTTCGAGCCGGTCCTGGAGAGGATTCGCGTCTCCAGGAGCGGTGCGGGCAGGCCGCGCAAGAAGCCCGACAGCCTGGCGGCGGACAAGGCCTACAGCAACGGGCCCTGCCGCGAGTACCTGCGGCGACGGGGCATTCGGCACACGATCCCGGAGAAGACCGACAGCCGGGCCGCCCGCCCGCGCAAGGGCTCACGCGGCGGACGACCGCCCGGCTTCGACGAAGACCGCTACAGGAAGCGCAACACCGTCGAGCGGGCGATCAACCGCCTGAAGCGGTCCCGGGCAGTCGCCACCCGCTACGACAAGCGCGGCTACGTCTTCCTCGGCACCGCCACAGCAGCAGCCCTTGTCATCTGGCTGCGAACCCGATCGCCCGGACAAGTCCTAGGGGATTCCTTAGCCGGTCACTCATTAGCGTCGTGGAAACGCTGCTGATCCCCCTCCCCCCACGTGAAAGGCTGACGGAAGTGACGGCCGCGCCGAGTTGCGAATTCTGCTGCTTCGGGAACGACGGACACGCACGGAGAGCCGGTGCCCCGGCTCCTGGCAGATCCTCGTCCTCATCGGCTGGATCCGCGGCTCCGCAGCGGCCGGTGAAGCCGACGTGAGCCGGACCCGCGCCACTGGAGGGCCCGCCCCCGCGGTGCTGTTCCCCGGACAGGGGTCACAGCGCCGGGGCATGGGCGCCGGACTGTTCGACCGCTTCCCCGCACTGACGTCGCTCGCCACGGACGTCCTCGGCTACGACCTGCCACGGCTGTGCCTGGAGGACCCCGACGGCAGGCTCGACGACACGCGCTACACCCAGCCCGCGCTCTACGTCGTCAACGCGCTCTCCTACCTGGCCTCGCTGGAGGACGGCGAACCGGAGGGCGCCTACCTCCTGGGACACAGCCTCGGGGAGTACAACGCGCTGCTCGCGGCGGGCGCCTACGACTTCGAGACCGGTCTCAAACTCGTCATCAAGCGGGGCGAGCTGATGGCCGGGGCCGGACACGGCGGCATGCTGGCCGTCGTCGGCATGCCGGAGTCCGACCTCGCGCGCTTCCTCGCCGACGAGGGACTGCGGGGACTCGACATCGCCAACCTCAACACCCCGGCCCAGACCGTGCTGTCGGGCCCGGTCGAGGACATCGCCCGCGCCGAGGGCCTGCTGGAGGACCGCCGGGTGCGCACCTCCCGCCTGCGCGTGTCGGCCGCCTTCCACTCCCGGTACATGGAGCCGGCCCGAGCCGAGTTCCGGGCGTTCCTCCAGGGCTTCAGGTTCGCGCCGCTGCGTGCCACCGTGATCGCCAACGTCACGGCCCGGCCGTACACCGACGGCGGGATCGCCCGGCTGCTGAGCGACCAGATCTCGGGCCCCGTGCGGTGGGTGGACAGCGTCCGCCTCCTGCTGCGGCACACCTCCCCCGCATCCTGCCGCGAGGCCGGCGGCAGCGGTGTGCTCACCCGCATGCTGGGGCAGATCGCCCCGCCCCCGGCGGGAACCGGCGGAGCGGCCGCCCGCCCGGTGGCGCCCGGGACCGCCGAGGCCCCCGCAGCGCACCGGCCGCCGGCCGCGGGCGTCCCGGTGACCCGGCCGCGCCTGTTCTGCGTCGCCTACGCGGGCGGCGACGAGCGCGCCTACGCCGGACTCGCCGAGCAGTGCCCGGACGTCGAGGTCGTCACCCTCGAACGCCCCGGACGCGGCCGGCGCATGTCCGAGCCGCTGCTGCGCGACACCGACGGCATCGTCGACGACCTCCTCCGCCAGCTGCGCGACCGTCTCGACGCGCCGTACGCGCTCTACGGGCACAGCCTGGGCGCCCGCCTGGCGTTCCTGCTGTGCCGCAGACTGCGCGCCGAGCGGCTGCCCGCGCCGCGTCACCTGATCGTCTCCGGCGAGTGCGGGCCGGCGCTGCCGAGCCGCGAGCGGGACACCTGGCGACTGCCCACCGACGCCTTCTGGGACCACCTGAAGCAGCTGGGCGGCCTTCCCGCGGAACTGTTCGACCACCAGGACCTCATGGCGTTCTACGAGCGGATCCTGCGCGCCGACTTCGAGGCGCTGGGTTCGTACACGCACCGCACCGAGCCGCCGCTCGACGTCCCGGTCACCGTGCTGACCGGGCACGACGAGTGGTTCACCGAGCAGGACATCGGCGCGTGGCAGCAGGAGACCACCCGCCCCCTGACCGCGCACCGCCTCCCGGGCGACCACTTCTTCATCCGGGACCACTGGGCCGAGATCGCGCGGATCGCCGTCGGCGCGCTGCGCGCCGACGGCGCGGCGGACCCGCTGCCGTCCGCCGTCTGACCCGCCGCACACCGTCCGGCACGCCGCCCCCGCGGAGCCGCGCCAGGGCGAGGCATGCCGAGGCATGCCTGGAAACCACCCATATGTACACCTTCATCCTCAGGGAGCGAGAGAGGCCGATCATGGACGAGCTGAAGCGGTACATGGAGGAGCGCTTCCTCTTCACCTTCGACGAGGACATCACCGAGGACACCGACCTGTTCAAGGCCGGGATCCTCGACTCCTTCGGCTACATCGAGCTGATGGCGCACATCGAGGAGACCTACGGGGTGAAGTTCGGCGAGGAGGACCTGCTGAACGGCGTCGTGGTCTCCTTCTCCGGCATCCGCGACTTCGTCGGCTCCGCGCCGCGGCAGAGCACCGGGAGCAGGTGACGGCCTCATGTGCGGGATCGCAGGGTTCTACGGCAGCCGACTGCCGGCCCCGTCCTACCACGACGTGATGCGCGGCATGCTCGCCCAGATCGAGCACCGCGGTCCCGACGAGGCCGGCTGCTTCCTCGGCGACCACCTGGCCATGGGCACGGTCCGGCTCGGCATCATCGACCTCGCCAGCGGGTCCCAGCCCGTCGGCAGCGCGGACGGCCGTCACTGGCTCTGCTACAACGGCGAGCTGTACAACTACGTCGAACTGCGCGAGGAACTGACCGCGCTCGGCTTCGCGTTCCGCACCGAGTCGGACACCGAGGTCGTCCTCAACGCCTGGATCGCCTGGGGCAGGGACTGCCTGCGCCGCTTCAACGGCGCGTTCGCCTTCGCCCTGCACGACGCCGTCACCGGCGAACTGCACCTGGTGCGCGACCGGTTCGGCAAGCGCCCGCTGTACGTGGCCCGCCACCAGGGGGCCTGGCTGTTCGCCTCCGAGATGAAGGCGTTCCTCGCCTACCCCGGCTTCACGTTCGCCTTCGACCCCGAGCAGCTCGCGTCGATCTTCGCGACCTGGACGCCGCTGCCCGACCAGAGCGGCTACCGGGGCATCGAGCAGATCCCGATGGGCTCCTACCTCCGCCTCGACGGCCACCGCGCCGAGCGCGGCCGCTGGACCGACCTCGACCTCACCGCGGGACCGGGCCCCGCCACCGAGGAGGAGGCCCTGGAACGCATCCGCGAGGAGCTGGCACGCGCCGTCGACGTACGGCTGCGCAGCGACGTCGAGGTCGGCGTCTACGCCTCCGGCGGCCTCGACTCCTCGATCGTCGCCCACCTCGCCGCCCGGCGCACCGGCCGACCGCTGCGCACGTTCTCCGTCCGCTTCGACGACCCCGAGTTCGACGAGTCCGCCGAACAGGACGAACTCGCCGCCCACCTCGGCACCCGGCACACCGCCGTGCAGGTGTCCGACGCCGACGTCGTCGAGGCGTTCCCCGAAGCCGTACGGCACGCCGAGGTCCCCGCCTTCCGCACCGCGTTCGTCCCGATGTACCTGCTGGCCGAGGAGGTCCGCCGGCAGGGCATCAAGGTCGTGCTGAGCGGCGAGGGCGCCGACGAGGCGTTCCTCGGCTACGGCATCTTCAAGGACACCCGGCTCCTGGCCGCCTGGCACGAACTCGACGACGAGACGCGGCTGCGCCGCATGGCCCGCCTCCACCCCTACCTGCGGCACTTCAACGGCGAGGACGGCCACCGCCGCATGCTGGGCCTCTACCGGCAGTTCACCGAGGAACGCCTGCCCGGCCTGTTCTCCCACCAGATGCGGTTCCAGAACGGCCGTTTCGCCACGCGCCTGCTGAAGAACCCCGGCGACCCCTTCGCCGCCGCCCGGCGCCTGGTCGCCGAGGAACCCGGCTACGACCGGCTGACCCCCGTCCAGAAGGCCCAGTGGCTGGAGTTCCGCACCCTGCTCGCGGGCTACCTGCTCTCCACGCAGGGCGAACGCATGACGCTCGCGCACGGCGTGGAGAACCGCTGCCCGTTCCTCGACCCCGCCGTGGTCCGCCTGGCCGTCTCGGTCAACCTGCGCTTCGACGACGGCTACGACGAGAAATACCTGCTCAAACGCGCCTACGAGGACGTCCTTCCGCGCCGCGTCCTGCAGAAGGGCAAGTTCCCCTACCGCGCTCCGGACAGCGCCGCGTTCGTGCGCTCCCGGCCGGACTACCGGGACCTGCTCCTCGACGCCGACACCCTCGACGACATCGGCGTGCTCGAACCCCGCTTCGTCACCGCCTTCGTCAACCGCGTGTTCGACACCCCGCCCGAGCGCGTCGGCACCAAGGAGAACCAGGCGTTCGTCCTGCTGTCCTCCCTGGTCTGGCTGCACCACTGGTTCGTCCGGCGCGCCGGAGCCGAACGCGCGCCCAAGGACCTGGCCCTGCACGTCGTGGACCGGCGCAGCAGCAGCGCCGTGTCGGTCTGATACGGAGAACGCCCCCATGCCCCAGGCACACACGGCCCCCGCCGCCGGCGGCGACCGGGACGTCGCCGTCGTCGGCGCCGCCCTGCGGCTGCCGCAGTCGCGCACCATGGACGAGTTCTGGACCCACCTCGCCGAGGGCCGCTCGCTGATCAGCGAGGTACCGGCCAGACGGTGGCGGAAGGAGGACCACGCGGGCGACCCGCGCCGCGAGTTCAACAAGACCAACAGCGTCTGGGGCGGCTTCGTCGACGACATCGACTGCTTCGACGCCGAGTTCTTCCACCTGTCGCCGCGCGAAGTGCAGTCCATGGACCCGCAGCAGCGCATGGCCCTGGAACTGAGCTGGCACGCCCTGGAGGACGCCGGCTACCGCGCCGACCGGCTCGCCGGCTCGCGCACCGGCGTGTTCATGGGCGTCTGCCACTGGGACTACGCCGAGCTGATCGAGCAGGAAGTCGCGGAGATCGACGCCTACTACCCCACGGGCGTCGCCTACGCGATCATCGCCAACCGGGTCTCCCACCACTTCGACTTCCGCGGCCCGAGCGTCGTCAACGACACCGCCTGCGCCAGCTCCCTGGTCGCCGTGCAGCAGGCCGTGCAGGCGCTGCGCGCCGGGGACTGCGACTACGCCCTCGCCGGCGGCGTCAACCTGTGCTGGTCGCCGCGCCACTTCATCGCCTTCAGCAAGGCCGGCATGCTCTCCCGCGACGGCCGCTGCCGCGCCTTCGACGCCGACGCCGGCGGCTACGTCCGCGGCGAGGGCGGCGGCGTGCTGCTGCTGCGGCGCGCCGGGGACGCCGCACGCGACGGCGACCCGGTGCACGCGCTCATCAAGGGCGTCGGCAGCAACCACGGCGGCCGCACCAGCTCGCTGACGGTGACCAACCCGGCCGCGCAGGCCGAGCTGATCGCCGGCGTCTACCGGCGCGCCGGGGTGGCGCCGGAGACGGTGACCTACATCGAGGCGCACGGCCCGGGCACCCGGATCGGCGACCCGATCGAGGTGCGCGGCCTGAAGCAGGCCTTCGCCGAGCTGCGCGGCGACGGTGAGAAGGCGACCGGCTCCGGCACCCCGCCCGAGGCCGGGCACCGCTGCGGCATCGGCTCCGTGAAGTCCAACATCGGCCACCTGGAGGGCGCCGCCGGAGTCGCCGGCATCCTCAAGGTGATCGCCGCCATGCGCCACCGCAAGCTGCCCGGGACCGTCGGCTTCCACCGGCTCAACCCGCTGATCAAACTCGACGGCACCCCCTTCTACGTCGTGGACCGCCTCACCGACTGGGACACCGGCGACCCCGCCGCCCCGCTGCGCGCGGGCGTCAGCTCGTTCGGCTTCGGCGGCACCAACGCCCACGTGCTCCTGGAGTCCCCCGGACCCGGGGACGACGAGGCCGGCCGGGACGCGGAACCCGCGGACCGGGACGGCGAGGCGGGCCCGCGCGAGCAGTGGCTGCCGGTGTCCGCACGCGACGAGGAGCGCCTGCGGGAGACCTGCGCCGGGCTCGCCCGCTGGGCGCGCGCCCGGCTCGCCGAGGACGCCGTGCCGGACCTCGCGGACATCGCGCACACCCTGCGCGAAGGCCGGGTGCCCATGCGGGAACGCGTCGTCTTCCGGGCCGCCGACATCACCGCCTGGGCCGGGCAGCTGGAGCGCTTCGCCGCCGGCGAGGACCTGCCCGACGACTGCCTGCGCGGCCGGGCCGGCGGGAACCCGCAGCTGGGCGCGTTGGACACCGAGGACCTGGCGGCGCTCGGCGCGCGCTGGATCGAGGAGGGCCGCCTGGCGAAGTTCGCGGCGGCGTGGGCCGACGGACTGCCCGTCGACTGGTCCCAGTGGCCCGGCGGCGGCCGGCGCATCCACCTGCCGGGCTACGCCTTCGCCCGCACGCCGCACTGGTTCCGGCCCACCACCGCGCCGGAGCGCACCGCCGCCCCGGCCGCGCGGCCGGCCCCGCCGCTCGGCGAGGGCCGCCGGGAGGACGGCCAGTGGCGCTTCCCGCTGCTGTTCGACGCCGAGCACGACTTCGTCCGCGACCACCTCGTGGGCGGGGCCCGCATCGTGCCGGGCGTCATGGTCCTGGAACTCGTCACCGCCGCCGCCCGGCACACCGCCGCGCCCGGCGACCACCCGGCCGGCGCCCGCCCCTGCGTGCGCAACGCCGTGTGGATCCGCCCGCTGCGCGTCGACGCCCCCCGGCTGGCCGCCGAACTGCGCCTGGTGCCGCGCGGCGACGGCCACGACTACACGGTCCTCGACGCCTCGGGTTCGCCCTGCGCGCGGGGCCGCGTCGAATGGCGCCCGCTCACCGAGGAGACGACCGACCTCACGGCGCTGCGCGGCCGGCACACCCGTCCCGTCGACGTCGCCGCGGGCTACGCCGCCCTGCGGGCCGCCGGCATCGCGCACGGCACCGCGCTGCGGGGCCTGGACGCCGTGTACGGCGGCCCGGACGGCGTCCTGGCCCGGCTGGTCCTGCCGGCCGGCGCGGCCGGCGGTCCGGCGCTGCAGCCGGCGATCCTCGACTCCGCGCTGCAGGCCGCCCTCGCCGTGGGCGCGGACGCCGACGGCGCCGGCTGGCGGCGGCCGGACGCCCCGCAGGTGCCGTTCGCCCTGGACGCCCTGGAGGCCCACGCGCCCACCACGTCCGTGATGTGGGCCCTGCTGCGGCCCGGCGGGGAACGCCGCACGGAGGTGCCCAAGCTCGACGTGGACCTCTACGACGACAACGGCCGGCTGTGCGTGCGGATGCGCGGCTACGCGGCCCGTCCGCTGACCGCCGCCGCACCCGAGGCGCCGGCCCCGCAGGAGGCGCCCGCCGCCGAGCCCGCCCCGCAGGAGGCGTCCGCGCCCGCCGCGACCGTCCCCGGCCGGGGGGACACCGTGCCCCCGCAGCCCGCCCCCGAGGGCCGGCTCATCGAGGTCACCCGCGCCTGGCGGGACGCCCCGGCCCCCGCCGGGGCGTCCGGGCGGCCCGCCGCGGTCGTCGTCCTCAACGCCGCCCTAGACGAGGCGCACGTCCCGGCCGCCGCCGCCCGCCTGGGCGCGGACATCCTGCCCCTCCCGGCCGCCCGGCCGGCCGGAGAGGGCGGGCCGCACGCCGAGGCCGCCGCCGCCAAGGCCGCGTTCGACGCCTGCTGCGCGCACCTGCGCCGGCTGCTCGGCGACCGCGACTCCACCCGGCGGGTCCTCGTCGTCGCACCCGGCGCCCCGGACTCCCCGGTCCACGCCCCGCTGGCCGCCGTGCTGAAGACCGCCCGCCAGGAGGACCCGTCGCTGCGCGGCAGGCTCGTCCTCGTCGACGGCCTCGACCCGCACGACAGCGACCGGTTCGAGCGCGTCGTCCGCGCCGAGGCCGCCGCCGACGACGGCGAGGAGACCGCCTGGGACCGGCAGGACCGCCGTACCCGCTGCGTGACCGTGGAACTGCCCGCCCCGGCCGCCGACGGTGACAGCCTGCTGCGCGCGGGCGGCGTGTACTGGATCACCGGCGGCGCCGGCGGCCTGGGCACCCTGCTCGCCGAACGCCTGGTCCGCCGGTACGGCGCGACCGTCGTGCTCAGCGGCCGCAGGGAGCGCAGCGAAGCCGTCGACCGGCTGCGCGACCGGCTCGCCGGCCTGCCCGGCGAGGCCCTCTACCGCCCGGCGGACGTCACCGACGCCGACGGCGTGCGCGAGGCGGTCGCCGCGATCCGCGACCGGTTCGGACGCCTCGACGGCGTCTTCCACGCGGCGGGCGTCCTCGACGACGGCTACCTCGTGGCCAAGCCGCCGGCGCGCACCGCGGCCGTCCTCGCGCCCAAGCTCGACGGCACCGCCCACATCGACGCCGCGACCCGCGACGCCCGGCCGGACTTCCTGATGCTGTTCGGCTCCGTGGCCGGCGCGTTCGGCAACGCCGCGCAGGCCGACTACGCCGCCGCCAACGCCTACCTCGCCTCCTACGCCGTCACCCGGACCGGCCCGGAGCGGACCCTGCGCGTCGTGGAGTGGCCGCTGTGGGCCGAGGGCGGCATGCGGGTCGACACCGCCAGCCTCGCCTACCTGCGCAAGCGCAACGGCGTCGTCCCGCTCCCCACCGAGGCCGGCCTCGACGCGCTGGAGCGCGCCCTGCGCACCGACGGGCCCGTACGGCGCGCGGTGCTCTTCGGGGAACCGGAGAAGCTGCGCCGCTACGCGGGCGTCCCCGGCGCGCACGAGGAGCGGGCCGCGCCGCGCTCCGGCGGCCGGCGCGAGACCGGCGAGCGGGAGCTGCGCGCCCTCACGCACGACTACCTGCGGCGCGTCTTCGGCGAGGTCACGCGGCAGGACCCCGACACCGTCCAGGTGGAGGAGAAGCTGGAGCACTACGGCATCGACTCCATCGCCATCGTCGACCTCACCAGCCGGCTGGAGGACGACTTCGGCTCGCTGCCCAAGACGCTCTTCTTCGAGTACGTCGACCTCGCGGG
The DNA here is from genome assembly GCF_044456065.1 of Streptomyces sp. NPDC051041. NCBI lineage: Bacteria > Bacillati > Actinomycetota > Actinomycetes > Kitasatosporales > Streptomycetaceae > Streptomyces > Streptomyces sp. NPDC051041. Next base: position 28,813 of record NZ_JBITFM010000027.1, on the reverse strand, counting down.
CGTCGCGGACTACTTCGTCACCGAGCACCGGGAACGGCTGCTGGAACTGCTGGCGCCGGCCGGACCGGAACCGGAGCCGGAGCCGGAACCGCGGGCGCGGCCGGAGCACCGGCCCGGAGCCCGCCCGGCGGCGGACACCCCCGCAGCCCCCGCCGCCCCCGCGGCTCCCGCCGCCCTGGCCCCCGCCGCGGTGACCGCTCCCGCCCCCGCACCGGGCACCGACCCCGGCTGGCACGACATCGCCGTCGTCGGCATGGCCGGCCGCTACCCGGGCGCCGACACGCTGGAGGAGTTCTGGCGGCTGCTCAGCGACGGGCGGCACAGCTTCGAACCGGTGCCCGAGTCGCGCTGGCACCACCGTGACCTCTACCACGACGAACGCGACGTCCTGGGCAAGACGGTGGTGCGCACCGGCACCTTCCTGCGCGACATCGACGCCTTCGACCCCCGCTACTTCTCCATCTCCCAGCGGGACGCCGAGATCCTCTCCCCGGAGGTCCGCCTGTTCCTGCAGGCGGGCGTCACGGCCCTGGAGGACGCCGGCTACTCGCGCGAGACGCTGCGCCGCCGCTACGACGGCGACGTCGGCGTCCTCGTCGGATCGATGAACAACAGCTACCACCTGTACGGCTTCCAGAACATGCTCACCCGCGGCTCGGTGACCAGCGGCAGCGAGATCGGCGTGATCGCCAACATGCTGTCGTACTACTACGGGTTCACCGGCCCGTCGATGTTCCTGGACGCCATGTGCGCGTCCTCCTCGGCCTGCGTGCACCAGGCGGTGCGGATGCTGCGCGCGGGGGAGTGCCGGATGGCCGTCGTGGGCGGCGTCAACCTGATGCTGCACCCGTACGACCTGATCGCCACCTCGCAGGCGCACTTCACCACCCGGACCGCCGAGGTGGTGCGCAGCTACGGCGTCGGCGCCGACGGCACCATCCTCGGCGAGGGCGTGGGCGCGGTCGTCCTCAAACCGCTCGCCGAGGCCGTCGCCGACGGCGACCACGTCTACGGCGTGATCAAGGGCACCGGCATGACCAACGCCGGGGTGCGCAACGGCTTCACCGTGCCGAGCCCGCACCTGCAGGCCCGCGCGATCGAGAAGGCCCTGGACGACGCCGGGGTCGACGCGCGCACCATCAGCTACCTGGAGGGCCACGGCTCGGCCACCGCGCTCGGCGACCCCATCGAGATCAAGGGCGCCAGTCTCGCCTTCGCCCGGCACACCCGGGACCGGCAGTTCTGCGCCCTCGGCTCGGTCAAGTCGAACGTGGCCCACCTGCTGTCCGCCTCCGGCCTGGTCGGACTGACCAAGGTGCTGCTGCAGCTGCGGCACCGCACGCTGGTGCCGTCGCTGCACTCCGAGACGCCCAACCCGTCCGTCGACTTCGCCACCACCCCGTTCGTGGTGCAGCGCCGCCTGGAGGAGTGGCGGCGCCCGCGCGTCCCGGCGGGCGACGGCACCGTCGAGGCGCCGCTGCGCGCCGGTGTCACCTCCATCGGCGCGGGCGGCGCCAACGTGCACATCGTCGTCGAGGAGCACGCCGGGCCGGTGGCCTGCGCGCCGGACAGCGGACGGCCCCAGCTGCTGGTCTGCTCCGCGACGACCCCCCGGGCCCTCGGCCGCGTGCTGCGCGACCTGTACACGTACGCGCGCGACACGGGACCCTCCCTGGACGCCCTGGCACACGCCCTGCAGACCGGCAAGAACGAACTGCCCTGCCGGCTCGCCTTCGTGGCCGCCGACCGCGCCGACGCCGTACGGCAGCTGGAACGGCTGAGCGCCGTCGACTGGACGGCCGACGCGCCCGCGCCGCCCGGCGGCGTGCACTACACCGCCAGCATCCTGCGGCAGCGGCGCGCCACCGACACCGCCGCCGTCGAGCGGGCCTTCGACGAGCGGGCCCTGGACGACCTCGGCCGGTACTGGACGCAGGGCGCCGCCCTGGACTGGGACCGGCTGTGGCCCCGGGGCAGCCGCCCCGCCAAACTGTCCCTGCCGGCCTACCCGTTCGAGAAGGTGCGCTGCTGGTACCCCGAGCACGAGGACGCGCCGAGCGTGCTGCGCCCGCTGGCCTTCGCCCGGCGCGCCCACCCCTGGATCGGCGTCAACCGGTCCGACCTGCGCGGCGTGCGCCACGGCCTGACCCTGCGCGGCGACGAGCTGCTCGACTACGTCCACACCTCGGGCCGCACCCGCCGCTACGTCACGCTGGCGCTGGCCGACGCGGCGTCCGCCTTCGCGGAACTCGCCGGACTGACCGGACCGTTGCGCGTGGAGCACGCCCGTTGGGGCGCGCTGCCGCTGCCCGCCGACGCCCCGGCGGAGCTGGAGTGGCGGCTCGGCGCGGCGGGGGAGGGCCGGCACCGCGCGGAGCTGTGGCACCTCGGCGGCGCCCGGCCCACGCTCCGCTTCCACGCCGACGTGGTGCCCGCACCGCCCACCGCCGCCGCGACGGCCCCCGACCCGGCCGGCCGGGCCGCGGCGTCGGACGGCGAGGCGTTCTACGAACGGCTCGGCGAGGCGGGCGTGGACGCCCGGCCGTACGGCCGCTGCGTGACCGGCGCGACCACGCTGGACGACGGGCGCCTGCTGCTGCGGATCGCCGAGCCCGACCGGTGCCAGGACCCGCACAAGCAGCGCGTGCGCGTGCCGGCGTGGGTGCTGGCGGGCGTCACGCAGGGCGTGATGTACCTCCACGCGACCGCCGACCCGGCCGGCCGGAAGGAGGCCGGCGCCCTCTGCCCGGTGGCGCTCGGCGCCCTGCACGGCGACGGCTTCGACCGGACCCGCACCGTGGTGCTGACCGCGGAGCGCGGGGAGACGTGGCACGTCGGGGCGGTGTTCCTCGACGAGCACGGCGAGGTGCTGGGCCGCCTGGACGACGCCGTGTTCGGCAGCGGACCGCTGCCCGAGTCCCTGGACGGGGAAGCCGATTCCCCGGGCGGGGAATCCGCCGCCGCCCACGGCACGCCGCCGGCGGCACCGGTGACCGGGAGCACCGCCGCCGCGCAGCCGGTCGCCGGCGACCGGAGCGACACGCTGGTGGAGACGCTGCGGCACATCGTCGCCGACCTGCTGAAGTTCGAGGTCGCGGACATCGACGCCGACACGCAGTTCTCCGCGTACGGCTTCGAGTCGATCTCACTGGCCCACCTCGCCACCGAGGTCGGCGCCACGCTCGACGTCGAGGTCACGCCCACGCTGTTCTTCGAGTGCCCGGACATCCGCAGCCTGAGCCGGCACCTGATCGAACGGTACGGCGACGCTCTGCGGCCCGCGGGCACCGGCCCCGGCGCCGGGAGCGCGGCGCCGGAATCCGTACGACCGGAGCCCGGCGGCCGGCCGCGGCCCGCACCCGCCTCCGCTCCGGAGGCCGCGGCTCCGGCCCCGGCTCCGGCGGCGGCGTCCGTCGCGTCCGGGCCACGGGGCCACCGCGCCGCCGTCCGCCCGGCCCCCGCGGCGTCCGAGGCGCCCGCCGGCAGCGCGGCGGCCCAAGCCGGCGCGGTCGCCGTCGTCGGAGCGGCGGGGCGCTTCCCCGGCGCGGACGACCTGGACACGTTCTGGGCGAAGCTGCGCGAGGGCGCCGACCTGGTCCGCCCCTATCCCGGGGACCGCTTCGACGGGCCCTACGCCGATGTCGTCCGGCGGTCGGACTTCCCGAAGTGGGCGGGACAGCTGGACGGGGTCGACCGGTTCGACGCGGACTTCTTCCACCTGTCCCGGCTGGAGGCCGAGCTGATGGACCCCCAGCAGCGCCTCGCCCTGGAGACCGTGTGGGCCGCGCTGGAGAACGGCGGCTACGCGCCCGCCCGGCTGCCCGGGAACACCGGCGTGTTCTTCGGCGTGTCCGGCTACGACTACCACCAGCTGCTCAACGCCTCCCGGGTGGCCCCCGACGGCTACACCGCCACCGGCAACGCCCACTCGGTGCTGGCCAACCGGATCTCGTTCCTGCTCGACGTGCACGGCCCCAGCGAGCCGGTCGACACCGCCTGCTCCAGCTCGCTGGTCGCCCTGCACCGCGCCGTGGAGAGCATCCGCAGCGGACGCTGCGAGATGGCCATCGCCGGCGGGGTCAACCTGCTGCTCAGCGTCGACACGTTCGTGTCCACGCAGATGTCCGGCATGCTCAGCCCCGACGGCCGCTGCAAGACCTTCTCCGACCGGGCCGACGGCTACGTGCGCGGCGAGGGCGTCGCCGCGGTGCTGCTCAAGCCGCTGGAGCAGGCACGCCGCGACGGCGACGCCATCTGGGGCGTCGTCATCGGCAGCGCCGAGAACCACGGCGGGCGCGCCCAGTCGCTCACCGCGCCCAACGGGGCGGCGCAGACCGCCCTCATCCAGGACGCCATGCGCGGCATCGACCCCGACAGCATCGGCTACGTCGAGACCCACGGCACCGGCACCCGGCTCGGCGACCCGGTGGAGATCGACGCGCTCCACCGGGCCCACCGCGCCCTGCGCGAAGCCCGCGGCGCGCGGCGCGCGGACGGCCCGCGCAACCCGGCGTGCGCGCTCGGCTCGGTGAAGACCAACATCGGCCACCTGGAGGCCGCGGCCGGCCTCGCCGGCGTGCTGAAGGTGCTGCTCGCCATGCGGCACGGCGAACTGCCGCCCACCCTGCACTGCGCCGACCTCAACCCGCTGCTCCCGCTGGACGACGGCGACTTCGAGGTCGTGCGCGAACTGCGGCCCTGGCGGCGGCGCGTGGACGCCGAGGGCCGGCCCTGGCCGCTGCGCGCCGCGGTCAGCAGCTTCGGATTCGGCGGCGCCAACGCCCACGTCGTCCTGGAGGAGCCGCCCGTCCCGCCGGCCCTTCCGCCCGCGCCGCCCGAGCCGCAGGCGTTCGTCCTGTCCGCCCGCGACCCGGAGCGGCTGCGCACCTCGGCCCGGCAGCTCGCCGACCACCTCGACCGGGCCCGCCGCGAGGGCCGCGCACCGGACCCGGCCGACCTGGCGTTCACCCTGCAACTCGGCCGTGCCGCCCTGGAGGAGCGGCTCGCCTTCGTCGCCCGCGGGATCGACGAGGTGAGCGCCGTGCTGCACCGGTTCGCCGACGGCGCCCCGCCCGCCCACGTCAGCACCGGCAGCCTGCGCCGCTCCCGCGGGACCGGCGTGCAGCGCGACCCGGTGCCCGCGCCCGAGATCGCGCAGGCGCTGCGCGAACGCCGCCTGGACGCCGTCACGGCCGCCTGGTGCCGGGGCGAGACCGTCGACTGGCGGCCCCTGCACCCCGCCGGACGGCGACGCACCCTGCGCCTGCCCGGTCACCCCTTCGCGCGGGAGCGGTACTGGGTGCCCGCCCCGGACGCCGCCCCGCCGCACCCCGCCCCGGACGCCGGCCGGCCCCGGACGCCCGCCCCGGACGCCCCGCTCCCGTTCGACGCCGACGCCTACGCGGCGGCACTCGACGCGGTGCTCGACGACCGCGCCGGACCGGACGCCCTGAGCAGGTTCTGACGGAGCCCGCCATGACCGTCGAACGCCCCCTCCCGGAGCCGAGCCTTCCCCCTCTCGCACGAAAGCCCCCCATGGACACCACACCCTCCGCACCGCAGCGTCCCGCGCCCCGGGACCTCCTGCTGACGCCGCACTGGCACGACCGGCCCCTCGGCGACCGGACCCCGGCCGCCGCGCCCGCCCGGCGCCTGATCGTGCTGTGCGACGCCGACGACGCCCACGAGGCCGCCGTCCGCCGCCGCCTGCCCGGAGTGTCCCTCGCCCGCGTGGACAGCGCCGGTGACGGACCGGCCGCGACCTACCGACGGGCCGCCACCCGGCTCCTCGGCGAACTGCAGCGCCTGCTCGGGCAGCCGCACCGGGAACGGCGCGTCGTCCAGGTGGCCTGCCCCGAGCGCGGCCCCCACGGTTACGCCGGCCTGCTCGGCATGCTGCGCAGCGCCGCCCTGGAGGAGCCGGCGCTGGCCGTGCAGCTCGTCGAGTTCGCCCCGTGGCCCGCCGCCGAGGACCTGGCCGGGATCCTCCGGGCCGAGCAGGACGCCGGGGACGCGCACGTGCGCTACCACGACGGGCACCGGCAGCTGCCGCGGTGGCGGCCCGCCGCGGAGCTCCCGGCGGCCGAGACGCGGCTCTGGCGCCCCGACGGCGTGTACCTGGTCACCGGCGGCGCGGGCGGCATCGGCCGGCTGCTCGCCGCCGACCTCGCCCGGCACGCCCCCGCGGCCCGCCTCGTGGTGTGCGGGCGCCGCGCGTCCGACGGCGTGGACCGGCGCGGACTCGCCGCCGCCGAGTACGTCCGGGCCGACGTCACCGACGCCGCCGCGGTCGCCGAGACGGTCGACGGCGTCGTACGGCGGCACGGGCGCCTCGACGGCATCGTCCACGCGGCCGGGCTGCTGCGCGACGGCTACGTCCTGCGCAAGAGCCACCAGGAACTGCACGAGGTGCTGGCGCCCAAGGTGGCCGGCCTGGTCCACCTCGACGAGGCCAGCAGCCATCTCCCGCTCGACTTCCTCATCGCCTTCTCCTCCGGCTGCGGCAGCCTCGGCAACGCCGGGCAGGCCGACTACGCCGCCGCCAACGGCTTCCTGGACGCCTACCTGTCCCACCGCAGCCACCTCGTCGCGTCCGGGCTGCGGCACGGCCGGAGCCTGTCCCTCGCCTGGCCGCTGTGGCGCGAGGGCGGCATGAGCGTCCCCGCCGACGACCTGCCCGCACTCGCCGAACGCTTCGGCCACCCCCTCGACACGGCCACCGCGCTGGGCGCCCTGCACGAGGCGGTGCGGCTGGACGCGCCGTACGTGCTGGTCGCCGACCGGCGGGGGACCGGGCCGCGGACCCGTGCGGAGCAGCCCCCAGGAGCAGGGGCTTCGCAGCCCGGCACGCCCGCGCCGCCGGCGGCGCCCGTCACCGCGCCGCCCGCCACCGCGCTGCGCGCCGGCGTGCTGTCCAAGGTCAAGGAACTCCTCGCCACCACGCTGCGCCTGGACGCCGCCCGCCTCGACGCCGACGCGCCGCTGGACGGCTACGGCATCGACTCGCTCGCCGTCACCCGGCTCAACCGGCACCTGGAGCAGTGGTTCGGCGCCCTGCCCAAGTCGCTGCTGTACCAGCACCCCACCCTGCGGGAACTCGCCCACCACCTGGCCGACCACCACCCGGAGGGCAGCCGGCGCTGGCTCGACGGCGCACCGGCCGCGACCGCCACCGCACCGGCTCCGGCCGCCCCGGACGCGCCCGCGTCCACGGACCGGGCCGCGGACACGGCCGTACGGCCCCCCGCCCCGGCCGCGCCCGCCGCGCCCCCCGCCCCCGGGGCCGCTTCGCGGGCCGCCGTGACCGCCCGCCCCCGGCCGGCCGACGAGCCGATCGCCGTCATCGGACTGAGCGGCCGCTACCCCGACGCCCCCGACCTCGCCGCGTTCTGGCGCAACCTGCGGGCCGGACGCGACAGCGTGCGCGAGATCCCCGCCGAGCGCTGGCCGCTGGACGGCTTCTTCGAGCCGGACGCCCGGCGCGCCGTACGGCAGGGCGCCAGCTACAGCAAGTGGGGCGCGTTCCTGGACGACTTCGCCCGGTTCGACGCCGCGTTCTTCGGCATCGCGCCGCGCACCGCCGCCGACATGGACCCGCAGGAGCGGCTGTTCATCGAGTGCGCCTGGGCCGTGCTGGAGGACGCCGGGTACACGCCCCGGCGCCTCGCCGAGCAGCACGGTTCCCGGGTGGGCGTGTTCGCGGGCGTCACCAAGACCGGCTTCGACCGGCACCGCCCCGCCGCGCCGGACGGCGACGTGCCGCCGGCCCCCCGGACCTCCTTCGCCTCCCTCGCCAACCGCGTGTCCTACCTCCTGGACCTGCGCGGCCCGAGCATGCCGGTCGACACGATGTGCTCGGCGTCCCTGACCGCCGTCCACGAGGCGTGCGAGCAACTGCGGCGCGGCGCCTGCGAACTGGCCATCGCGGGCGGCGTCAACCTGTACCTGCACCCCTCGACCTACGTCGACCTGTGCCGCTCGCGGATGCTCGCCTCCGGCGACCGCTGCCGCAGCTTCGGCGCGGGCGGCGACGGCTTCGTGCCCGGCGAGGGAGTCGGCGCCGTCCTGCTCAAGCCGCTGTCCCGGGCGGAGGCCGACGGCGACCCGGTGCGCGCGGTCATCCTCGGCTCCAGCGTCAACCACGGCGGCCGCAGCAACGGCTACACCGTGCCCAACCCGCGCGCCCAGGCCGCCCTGGTGCGCGAGGCGCTGGAACGCGCGGGCGTGACCCCCGACCAGGTCGGGTACGTCGAGGCGCACGGCACCGGCACCCGGCTCGGCGACCCGGTGGAGATCGACGGCCTCACGCAGGCGTTCACCGAGGGCCTGCCGGACAGCGCGGACCGCCCGTCGTGCGCCCTGGGCACGGTGAAGTCGAACATCGGCCACCTGGAGGCCGCCGCCGGCATCGCCGGTCTCACCAAGGCGGTCCTCCAGCTCGAACACGGCGAGCTGGTGCCGAGCCTGCACGCCGAACCGCCCAACCCGGAGATCGACTTCGCCGCGACCCCGTTCACGGTGCAGACCCGGCGGGCACCCTGGCCGGCCCCCGCCGACGGCCGGCCCCGCGTGGCGGGCGTGTCCTCCTTCGGCGCGGGCGGGGCCAACGCGCACGTCGTCCTCGCCGAGTACCGGGCCCCCGCCGACCGCCCCGCCCCGCCCCCCTCGTCCGGCCCCTTCCTGCTGCCGCTGTCCGCACGCACCCCGCAGGCGCTGCGCGCCCGCGTCGAGCAGATGGCGGCGTGGCTGGACGGCGCCGGTGCGCCCGTCGACCTCGGCGCCGTCGCCTTCACGCTGCAGACCGGCCGCGAGGAGATGGACGAGCGGCTGTGCTTCGTCGCGGCGCGCGCCGAGGAGTGGCGCGCGCAGCTGGCCGCCTACCTCGCCGACCCGGACGCCGACGGCCCCTGGGGCCGCGACCGCGTGCGCACCACCCGGGAGACCCGGGCGGCGCTGGCGGACAGACCCGAGGTCCGCGGGCTCGCCGACCAGTGGGCCGCCCGCGGCGAGTGGCTGCGGCTGGCCGCCTTCTGGGCCAAGGGCATGCCGCTCGACTGGACCCGGCTGCACGACGGCGACCGCGCCCCGGCGCGCCTGCACCTGCCGACGTACCCGTTCGCCGGGCCCCGCTACTGGTTCGACACGGCCGCCTCCCTCGCCGGCCCCGCGCCGGCGCCCGCCCCCGCCCCCGAGGCGGCCCGCCAGGCCGCCGAGCCCGCCCCCGCCCCCGGTGCCGACGCCCGCGAGGTCGAACGCATCGTCCTGGCCACGGTCGGCGACGCCCTCCAGATGCCGGCCGACGAGATCGACCGGCGCCGGCCCTTCGCCGACCTCGGGCTCGACTCCATCCTCGGCGTCAACGTGGTGCAGACGCTCAACGAGACGCTGGGCACCGGCCTGGAGACCACCGACCTCTTCGACCACGGCTCGGTGGAGCGACTGCACACGTTCATCGTGCGGACGTACGGCGACACCCTGCGCGCCCCGGCCGCCCCCGCCGCCCCCGCGGCGTCGGAGGCCGCCGCCGCGTCGCCGGCCGCCGGGACGCCCCGCCCGCAGCCCCTGCCCGCCGACGAACCCATCGCCGTCGTCGGCCTGGCCGCCCGCTTCGCCGACGCGCCCGACCCGCGGGCCCTGTGGCGCCACATCGCCGCCGGGGACGACCTGGTCGGCCCGGTCACCCGCTGGGACCTCGACCGCGAGGCACCCGGCGTGTCCTGCCGCGCCGGCAGCTTCGTCGACGGCATCGACCGGTTCGACCCGGTGTTCTTCGGGATCTCCGGCGTCGAGGCCGCCGCCATGGACCCGCAGCAGCGGATCTTCCTGGAGGAGTGCTGGAACGCCCTGGAGGACGCGGGCTACACCGGTGAACGCCTCACCTCCCGCACCTGCGGCGTCTACGTCGGCTGCTACGCCGGCGACTACCACGAGCACCTGGGCGAGCGGGCCCCCGCCCAGGCCCTGTGGGGCACCATGGGCTCGGTGGTGGCCTCCCGCATCGCCTACCACCTCGATCTGACCGGGCCCGCCCTCAGCGTCGACACCTCCTGCTCCAGCTCCCTGGTCGCCCTCCACCTGGCCTGCCGCGACCTCAGGGCGGGCGCCGCCGACATGGCCCTGGCCGGCGGCGTGTTCATCCAGACCACCCCCCGCCTGTACGTCTCCGCCGACCGCGCCGGCATGCTCTCCCCGAGCGGACGCTGCCGCAGCTTCGACGCCGACGCCGACGGCTTCGTGCCCGGCGAGGGCGCCGGCGTCGTCGTCCTCAAACGGCTCTCCGACGCCGAACGCGACGGCGACCACGTCTACGGCCTGATCCGCGGCTCCGGCGTCAACCAGGACGGCACCACCAACGGCATCACCGCGCCCAGCGCCGTCTCGCAGGAGCGGCTGCTGCGCACCGTGCACGAGGAGTGCGGCATTACCCCCGGCGGCATCCAGCTCGTCGAGGCCCACGGCACCGGCACCCCGCTCGGCGACCCCATCGAGTTCCGCGCCCTGCGCCGGGCGTTCGAAGGCGCCCCCGAGGGAAGCTGCTCGCTCGGCTCGATCAAGACCAACCTCGGCCACACCCAGTTCGCCGCGGGCGTCGCCGGCGTCATCAAGGCGCTGCTCGCGCTGCACCACCGGCAGCTGCCGCCCACCCTGCACTTCACCCGCGGCAACCCGGCGATCGCCCTGCAGGGCAGCCCGTTCCGCGTCGACACCCGGCTGCGCCCGTGGCCGCGGCCGGACCACGGGCCGCGCCGCGCCGCCGTCAGCTCGTTCGGCGCCAGCGGCACCAACGCGCACGTCGTCCTGGAGGAGTACGCACAGCCCGCGCACACCGACGAGGACGGCACCGAGCACGCCTTCCTGCTGTCCGCCCGCACCCCCGAGGCCCTGCGCCAGGCGGCGCGGCGCCTGGCCGACCACCTCGGCGCCGCGCCCGCCCCGCCGGCCGGCGCGGTCGCCCACACCCTCGCCGCCGGCCGGCGGCACTTCGACCACCGGCTGGCCGTCCTCGCCGCCGACCTGCCGACCCTCGCCGCGCACCTCCGGTCCTGGCTCGCCGGCACCGGCGGCCCGGCCGTCCACCGGGGCGAGGTCTCCGCGCAGGCCGCCCCGGCCGCCGCCCCCACGACGCGGCCGGCCCCGCGGGAGCTGGCCCGCGCCTACGTCGAGGGCCGCGTCGACCGGTTCGCCGACCACTTCCCGGCCGGTGCCCGCCGGGTGGTGCCGCTGCCGACGTACCCGTTCGAACGCGACCGCTACTGGGCCGACGAGGCCCGGCCCGGCGGCGAGCGGGCCACCGCGCCCGACGCGTACCGGTGGCCGCTCGCCGGCACCGAGTTCTTCCTGGCCGACCACCACGTCGGCGGTCGCCCGGTCCTGCCCGCCGTGGTCTCCCTGGAGGCCGTGCGCCGCGCGGTGTCGGGGGAGACCTTCGCGCCGCTCGGCCTGCGCGACGTGGTCTGGCCGGCCCCCTTCGCACCGGACGCCGACGGCCCGGGCGCCCGGCCGGCCGAACTGCGCGTCGAACTCGACGCCGACCGCACCGGCTTCCGCGTCCGGCGGGCCGGCGCCGCGCCGCGCGAGGTGCACGCCCAGGGCCGGATCGCCACCCCCGCCGCACCGCCGGCCGGCCGGATCCGGCCCGAGGAACTCCGGGCCCGCTGCGACCGGCACACCCTGACCCGCGAGCAGTGCTACGCCGCCCTCGGCGCCGTCGGCATCCGGCACGGGGAGCGCCTGCGCGCCCTGGACTCCCTCGCCGTCGGCGACGGCGAGGTGCTGGCCCGGCTGGTGCTGCCCGAAGCCGCCCGCGACACGTCGTACGCGCTGCACCCGGCGATGCTCGACGCCGCGATCCAGGCGGTCGTCGGCCTGTACGGCGACCGCACCGGCGCCCTGGCCGACCACGCCGGCGCCCCCGCCCTGCCGTTCGCGCTCGACTCCCTCGACATCCTCGGCCCGACCACCGGCCGCATGTGGGCCCACCTGCGGCACAGCGACGGCTACGCCCCGTCCGCGCGGCGCGGCGTGCAGAAAGCGGACATCGACGTGTACGACGACGAAGGACGCCTCCGCGTCAGCCTGCGCGGCTACTCCTCCCGCCACCGCACCGCACCGGACGCCGCCCCCGGCACCGCACCGGAGTCCGAGCCCGCGCGGACCGCGCCCGGAGTCCCGCACCCCGCGCCCGGGCAGCCGCACCCCGCGCCCGGGACGCCCGAGGCCCGCCTGCTCGTCCCCGTCTGGGACGCCCTGCCGGCCGGCGACGCGCCCCGCTGGCCCGCGCCCGCGACGCGCCTGGCCGTCCTCGGCGGCACCGCCGAGGAGCGGGCCGAGCTGCGCCGCCGCTACCCGGACGCCACCGTCCTGGACCCGCGCGACGCCGACTCGCCGCAGCGGCTCGCCGCGCTGCTGCCGCCCGGCGTCGAACACGCCGTGTGGCTGGCCCCGGAGCGCGCCGCCCGGCCCGGCAGCGGCACCGACGCCGTCCTGACCGCGTTCCGCCTCGTCAAGGCGCTCCTCGCGGACGGAGCCGACGCCCGCGAACTCGGCCTGACCGTGATCACCCGGCAGGCACGCCGGCTGGCCGGCGACCGTGCCGTCGACCCGGCGCACGCCGGCGTGCACGGCCTGTTCGGCACCGTCGCCAAGGAGTACCCGCACTGGCGGGTCCGGGTGGCCGACATCGGCGCCGGCGCCGGCGTCCCCTGGGACGAGGTGCTGGCCCTGCCCGCCGATCCGCGCGGCGAGACCCTCGCCCACCGGGACGGCGAGTGGTACCGCCAGCGCCTGCTCGAACTCACCGCGCCCGCGCCCTCGCCCGGCGAGGAGCGGCTGCGGCCCGGCGACGTGGTCGTGGCCATCGGCGGCGCCGGAGGCATCGGCACGGTGTGGACCGAGCACGTGATGCGCCGCCACGGCGCCCGGGTCGTCTGGATCGGCCGCCGCCCCCTGGACGAGACCGTCGAGGCCCGCCGCACCGCGCTCGCCGGGCACGGGCCGCGCCCCGACTACGTGCAGGCGGACGCCACCGACCCGGCCGCGCTGCGCGCCGCCTGCGAGGAGATCGTCCGCCGGCACGGCCCCGTGCGCGCCGTCCTGCACACCGCCATCGTCCTCGGCGACCAGAGCCTGGCCCGCATGGACGAGGACCGGTTCCGCGCCACGTACGCCGCCAAGGCCGACGTGTCGGTCAACCTCGCCGACGCCTTCGGCGACCAGCCGCTGCGGTTCGTGGCGTTCTTCTCCTCCATGCAGGCGTTCTTCAAGGCGCCCGGGCAGGCCAACTACGCCGCCGGCTGCACCTTCTCCGACGCCTGGGCGGAGTACCTGCGCGACCGCCTGCCCTGCCCGGTCAAGGTGATGAACTGGGGCTACTGGGCCGGCGTCGGCATCGTCACCGGCGACGACTACCGCCGCCGCATGGCGCAGGCCGGGCTCGCCTCGATCGAACCCGACGAGGGCATGGCCGCCTACGACACCCTGCTCGCCTCGCCGTACCCGCAGCTCGCCCTGCTGAAGGCCACGCACCCGGGCAGCATCGACGGCCTGTACGGCGAGGACGCCGTCGAACACCACCCGGTGCGCACCCCGTCCCTGATCACCGCCCTGCGCGACGGCCGCCCCGACCGGCGCGAGGAGATCGGGCGGCTGCGCGCCGAGGCCGACGGGCACGCCGGCTCCATGCACGACGCGCTGCTGCGCATCACCTGGGCGCTGCTGCGCTCCCTCGGCCTGTTCGACGGCACACGCGCCGCCACCGCCGACGAGTGGCGCGCGACGGGCGGCATCACCGCCGGCTACGCCCGGTGGACGGCGCACACCCTGCACGTGCTGACCGAGGCCGGCTACCTGCGGCGCGACGCCGACGGCCGCTACGCGGCGGCCGCCCCCGGCCCCGTGGACCTCGACGCCGCCTGGCGGGACTGGGACGCCGCCCGCGCGGTCTGGGAGACCCAGGACGCCAAGCGCGCCCAGGCCGTCCTGGTCGACACCACGCTGCGCGCCCTGACCGACGTCCTCACCGGCCGCCGCCCGGCGACCGACGTGATGTTCCCCGGCTCCTCGCTGCGCCTGGTCGAGTCCGTCTACAAGAACAACCCGGTCGCCGACTACTTCAACGCGGTCCTCGCCGACACCCTGGTGGACTACCTGCGCCGCCGGCTCGCCGACGACCCGGCCGCGCGCATCCGGATCCTGGAGGTCGGCGCCGGCACCGGCGGCACCAGCGCCGTCGTCTTCCGGCGGCTGCGGCAGTGGAGCGAGCACGTCGAGACGTACTGCTACACCGACCTGTCCAAGGCGTTCCTGCTGCACGCCCGCCGGGAGTACGGCGACATCGCCCCCTACCTCGACGAGCGGCTGCTGAACATCGAGCAGCCGCTCGCCGGCCAGTCCGTACGGCCCGGCGACTTCGACGTGGTCGTCGCCACCAACGTGCTGCACGCCACCCGCAACATCCGCACCACCCTGCGCAACGTCAAGGCCGCGCTGCGCCCGCACGGCGTGCTGCTCCTCAACGAGCTGAGCGACAACGTCTTCTTCAGCCACCTGACGTTCGGGCTGCTGGAGGGCTGGTGGCGCTACGACGACCCGGCGCCGCGCATCGCCGGCTCGCCCGGCCTCACCCCCGCCGCCTGGCGGCGCCTCCTCGGCGAACTCGGCTTCCGGGGCGCCTTCGTCGCCGCCGAGGGCGCCGACGACCTGGGCCAGCAGGTGATCGTCGCCGAGAGCGACGGCGCGATCCGCCAGCCGCGCCCCGACGGGGTCTGCGCGTTCCGGGGCGGCACGCCCCCGGCGGACGCGCCGACCGCCCCGGCGGACGCGCCGACCGCCCCGGCGGCCCGGCCCGGGCCCGCCGACGCGCCCGCGTCCGGGGCGGCTCCCGCCGCGCCCGCCGCGCCCGGGGGGACCGCGGCCGTGCCCGCACCGGCTGAGGACCCGGCGACGCGACTGCGCGAACCGGCCCGCGCCTTCTTCCGCGGGCTCGTCGCCGACACGCTGCGCCTGCCGCTGCCGGACATCAAGGCGGACGTGCCCCTGGAGCGCTACGGCATCGACTCCATCCTCGTCGTGCAGCTCACCGAAGCGGTCCGCGCGCACCTGCGCGATGTCGGAAGCACCCTGTTCTTCGAGGTGCGCACCATCGACGGCCTGGTGGACCACTTCGTGCGCACCCAGCCGGACGAACTCGCCGCACTCGTCGGCGTCGACCCCACGGCACCCGCCGCCCCGGCGGCGGCACAGCCGGCGCCGGAAGCCGGACGGGCCGCCGCCGTCGAGGAGCGGCCCCCCGCCCCCGCCCCCGGCCCCGACCGGCGACCGGCCGCCGCCGACGCCGCCGACGCCGCCGACGGCGACCGAGGCACGGCCATCGCCGTCGTCGGCATGGCCGGCCGCTACCCCGGCGCCCGGGACCTGGACGCCTTCTGGGAGAACCTGCTCGCCGGCCGGGACAGCGTCACCGAGATCCCCGCCGACCGCTGGGACCACGACCGGTTCTACGACCCGCGCCGCGGCGTGCCCGGCCGGACCTACAGCAAGTGGGGCGGCTTCATCGACGGCGTCGACGAGTTCGACCCGCTCTTCTTCGGGATCGCGCCCAGCGTCGCGTCCACCATGGACCCGCAGGAGCGGCTGTTCCTGCAGTGCGCCTACGAGACGCTGCAGGACGCCGGCTACACGCGCGACGCGCTGCGCTCGGCCGCACGGCGCCGCGTCCACCGCGACGCCGGGGACATCGGCGTCTTCGTCGGCGCGATGTACACCGAGTACCAGCTCCACGGCGCGGAGGCCATCGCGCGCGGCGAGCACGTCGTCGTCCCCGGCAGCCTGGCGTCCATCGCCAACCAGGTGTCGTACTTCCTCGACGCGAGCGGTCCCAGCGTCGCCGTCGACACCATGTGCGCCTCCGCGCTGACCGCCGTCCACCTGGCGTGCGCCGCGATCCGCAGCGGCGAGTGCGCGGTCGCGCTGGCCGGCGGCGTCAACGTGTCGGTGCACCCGAGCAAGTACCTGATGATCGGCCAGGGCCAGTTCGCCTCCAGCGACGGCCGCTGCCGCAGCTTCGGCGAGGGCGGCGACGGCTACGTGCCCGGCGAGGGCGTCGGCGCCGTCCTGCTGCGCCCGCTCGCCGACGCCGTCGCCGACGGCGACCGCATCCTCGGCGTGATCCGCGGCACCGCCGTCAACCACGGCGGCCGCACCCACGGCTTCACCGTGCCCAACCCGCACGCGCAGGCCGCGGTGATCCGCAGTGCCTGGCGGCAGGCCGGCATCGACCCGCGGGACATCCAGTACGTCGAGGCCCACGGCACCGGCACCGCGCTGGGCGACCCCATCGAGATCGCCGGCCTGAAGTCCGCCTTCGCCGAGTTCACCGACGACCGGGCCTTCTGCGCCATCGGCTCCGCCAAGTCGAACATCGGCCACCTGGAGAGCGCGGCGGGGATCGCGGGCCTGGCCAAGATCCTGCTCCAGATGCGGCACGGCCGCCTCGTGCCGTCGCTGCACGCCGAACGCACCAACCCGCACATCGACTTCGCCGACACCCCCTTCGTCCTGCAGCGCGAGGCCGCTCCGTGGCCGCGCCCCGAGGGACGGCCCCGGCTCGCCGCCCTCTCCGCCTTCGGCGCCGGCGGATCCAACGCCCACCTCGTCGTGGAGGAGTACGTCATGTCCGACCCGGGCCCCCGGCGCACCGGTTCCGTCGTCGCGGTGCTGTCCGCCCAGGACGCCGACCGGCTGCGCGACTCGGCGCGGCGGCTGTCCGACGCGCTGCGCTCCGGCGCCTGGAGCGACGGCGACCTCGCCGACATCGCCTACACCCTCCAGGTCGGCCGGGAGGCGATGGACGCCCGCTTCGCCGTGGTGACGGACACCCTGCCGGGCCTGCTGGACGCGCTCGACGCGTGCGCCGACGGCACCGCACTGCCCGCCGGGGCGTACCTGCGCGACGGCGGCGGACGCAGCGAACCCGCCGCCGCGTTCACCGCCGACGACGACTTCCAGGACACCGTCGCCCGCTGGGCCGCCCGCGGCAAGCTCGCGCCCCTCGCCGAGGCGTGGACGCACGGCCTCACGGTGGACTGGGCCCGCCTGTACGGCGACGGGCCGGCCCCGCGCCGGGTGGGCCTGCCGACCTACCCGTTCGCCCGCGAGAGGTACTGGTTCACCGACGCGCTGCCGCGGACGGCACCCGCGTCCGCCCCGCCGCCCGCGCCCGCCCCCGAACCGGCACCCCGGGCGACCCCGGCGCCCCCCGCCCCGGCGGCCGGCGCCCCCGCCGCCCTCCCCGCCGGTCACCTCACCCTCGCCCCCGTCTGGGAGCCGGTCCGCCCCGACCGGGCCGCGGGCGGGCCCGGCACGGCGGAGCGCGTCCTCGCGGTGAACCCGTCCCCGCGGGACGCCGACGCCCTGCACCGCCTGCACCCGGGCCTGCTCACCCTCCACACCGCCGACCGCGCGATCGACGACCTGAGCCGCGAACTGGCCTCCTACGGCCCCGTCGACCGCGTGGTGGCCGCCTTCCCGACGACCCCGGCCGCCTCCGGCGCCCGCCCCGGCGCCGGCGCGCACGGCGACGCGCTGCGCCACGCCTTCCGCTTCGTCAAGGCGCTGCTCGCGACCGGTGCCGCCGACCGCCCGCTGGAACTCACCCTGGTGACCCGGCACGCCTTCGATCCCGCCGGCACCGCGGACGTCGACCCCGAACAGGCCGGGCTGCACGGCCTGTTCGGCGGGCTGGCCAAGGAGTGCCCGCAGTGGCGGGTCCGCGCCGCCGACCTCGCCGACGGCCGTCCCCTCGACCCGCGCGAGCTGTTCGCCCTCCCGGCCGACCACCGCGCGCACCCCTGCGCCCGCAGCGGCGGCCAGTGGCTCCAGCGGCGCCTCATCGCCGTCGACACCACCGCGGCGACGGCCGCGCCGGACGCCCCCGGATTCCGCCGCGACGGCGTGTACATCCTGATCGGCGGAGCCGGCGAGCTCGGTGTCCGGCTGAGCGAACACCTTCTCCGGCGTTACGACGCGCACGTGGTGTGGGTCGGCCGCCGCACCGAGGACGCCGCGATCCGCGAGGCCGCCGCCCGCGTCGGCGCGCACGGCCGCACCCCGCTGTACCTGTCCGCCGACGCCACCGACCGCGACGCGCTGGCCCGCGTGCGCGACGAGGTGCTGCGCCGCCACGGCCGCGTCGACGGACTCGTGCACCTGGCGATGGTGTTCACGCACACCCCGCTGACCGCGATGGACGAAGCCGAACTGGACGCCGTACGCGCGGCCAAGGCCGCACCGTGCGGGCACTTCGCCGAGGTGTTCGCCGGCCACCGCCCGGACTTCGTCCTCCTGGTGTCCTCCCTGGTCAGCCAGATCCGCAACCCGCACCAGGCGCACTACGCGGCGGCCTGCGCCATCGAGGACGCGAGCGCGTCCGCGCTGCGGCGGGCGCTCGGCTGCCCGGTGAAGGTCGTCAACTGGGGCTACTGGGGCAACACGCCCGTTGAGTACCTGCGGGAGCTGGCCTCGCTGGGCGTGGCGGCGATCGACCCGCGGGCCGCCATGGCCGCCCTGGAATGGCTGCTGGCCGGCCCCCTGGACCAGATCGGCTTCATGCGGACCAGCCGCCCGCTGCCCGTCGAGGGCGCCCTCGCGGACGAGGTGCTGACCCCGCTGCCCGCCGGGCCGGTCCCGCACCACGACCTCCCGGACCTCCCGGACCTGCCGCTGCCGCCCGCGCTCGCCGCGTACGGCACCGGACCCGTGCCCGGCGCCGTCGACGACCACCTGTGCCGCTGCCTCGCCGCCGAACTGCGCCGCATCGGCCTGGACGAACCGCGCGACGCCGCCCGCTGGGCGCGGCGCACCGGCGTCGACGCCCGCTTCGGCGCCTGGCTCACCGCCACCCTGCGCGCCCTGACCGAGCACGGACTGATCGACGCCGGGGGCCGCTGGGCGCCCGGCGCACCCGGCGCCGCCGACGCCGACGCCCTCCGCGCCGGCCTCGCCCGCGCCGCCACCGGCTGGGCCGAGGCCAACCCCGACCTGCGCGCCCCGCTGGCCCTGCTCGGCACGACCCTCCCGGCGCTCGGCGACATCCTGCTCGGCCGCCGCGCCGCCACCGACGTGCTCTTCCCCGGCGGCAGCTTCGCCCTGGTCGAAGGCGTCTACCGGGACAACCGGGTCGCCGGGTACTTCAACGCCGTCCTCGCCGACCAGGTCGCCGCCCACCTCGGGGCCCGCCGGCGCCTGGACCCGCGGGCCCCGCTGCGCGTCCTGGAGATCGGCGCCGGCACCGGCGGCACCACCGTGCCGGTCCTGGACCGCCTGGAACGAGAGGGCCTGCGCCCGGACACGTACTGCTTCACCGACGTCTCGCAGGCGTTCCTGCAGAACGCGCAGGACACCTTCGGCAGCCGGTACGCCGCACTGGACTACCGCGTCCTCGACATCGGCCGGGCACCCCAGGAACAGGGCTTCGGCGCGGGCGAGTACGACGTCGTGATCGCCGCCAACGTGCTCCACGCGACCAGCGACGTCCGGCCGACCCTGCGGCACGCCAAGTCGCTGCTGCGCGGCGGCGGACTGCTGGCGCTCAACGAGATCAGCGGCTTCTACCTCGTCAACCACCTCACCTTCGGGCTGCTCGACGGCTGGTGGCGGCACGAGGACACCGAACTGCGCGTCGCGGGCAGCCCGGCGCTGTCCCCGGAGAGCTGGCGGTCGGTGCTCGCGCAGGAGGGCTTCACCGGGATCCGGCACCCGGCCGCCCCGGGCCTGGTCCTCGGCCAGCAGATCGTGGTCGCGGTCAGCGACGGCG
This sequence comes from Streptomyces sp. NPDC051041, assembly GCF_044456065.1. NCBI lineage: Bacteria > Bacillati > Actinomycetota > Actinomycetes > Kitasatosporales > Streptomycetaceae > Streptomyces > Streptomyces sp. NPDC051041. The sequence goes on along the minus strand of NZ_JBITFM010000027.1, from coordinate 9,003 downwards.
TCGTCCGCCTGCCGCGCGCGACGGACGGCACGTCCGGGCGGGGCAGCGCGCGGGCGGCCGCCTCGGCGGCGGAACCCGTCGAGGTCCCCGACGCCTCGGCGGCGGAACCCGTCGAGGTCCCCGACGCCTCGGCGGCGGACCCCGTCGAGGTCCCCGCCGTCCCGTCCCCGGCCCCGTCCCCGTCCGCGGCCCCCGCGCCGCCTCCGGCCGGGACGGCGGCGGCCTCCGCGGCCCGGGTGGCGGACGTCGTCCTCGGCGAACTCGCCGACGCCCTGCGCATGCCGGCCGAACGGATCGACGCCGACCGGGCGTTCGCCGACTACGGACTGGACTCCATCGTCGGCGCGAAGTTCATCCAGCGCGTCAACGACCGGCTCGGCCTGGACCTGATGACCACGGTCATCTTCGACCACCGCAGCGTGCGGCAGCTGGCCGCGCACATCGAGCAGAGCCACGACCCGGTCCTGCCGGCACCGGCACCGTCATCGGCCGAGGCACCGGTGACGGCCGCGGCACCCGCCGCGCCCGCGCAGGCCCCGGCACCCGCGCAGGCCCCCGCGCCCCCCGCCCCCGTCCCGGCCGCCTTCGCCGGTCCCGCCCGGCCCCTGACCCGCGAGCCCATCGCCATCGTCGGCGTCAGCGGACGCTTCGCGGGCTCCGCCGACCTCGACGCCCTGTGGGAGCACCTGGCCGCCGGCCACGACCTGGTCGGCCCCATCGAGCGCTGGGACCTCTCCGGCGTCGGCGAGGACGAACTGAGCTGCCGGGCGGGCAGCTTCCTCGACGGCATCGACCGCTTCGACGCCCGGTTCTTCCACATGACCGGCCTGGAGGCCACCTACACCGACCCGCAGCAGCGCCTCTTCCTGGAGCAGGCCTGGACCGCGCTGGAGAACGCCGGCCACGTCGGCGCCTCCCTCGCCGCGCTGCGCGGCGGCGTCTACGTCGGCTGCACCGGCGGCGACTACACCGAGTGGTTCGACGACGCGCCGCCCGCCCAGGCGGTGTGGGGCAACGCGCCGTCCATCGTGCCCGCCCGCATCGCCTACCACCTGGACCTGCACGGCCCGGCGATCGCGGTCGACACGGCCTGCTCCAGCTCGCTGGTCGCCGTCCACCTGGCCTGCCAGGGCCTGTGGACCGGCGAGACCGACATCGCCGTGGCCGGCGGCGTCAGCGTGCAGACCACGCCGCTGACCCACCTGGCCGCCGGCCGCGCCGGCATGCTCTCCCCGACGGGCCGCTGCCACACCTTCGACGCCCGCGCCGACGGCTTCGTGCCCGGCGAGGGCGTGGGCGTGGTGGTGCTGCGGCGGCTGTCCGACGCGCTGGCCGACGGCGACCACGTGCACGCCGTCATCCGCGGCTCCGGCCTCAACCAGGACGGCGCCACCAACGGCATCACCGCCCCCAGCGCGCTCTCCCAGGAGCGGCTGATCCGCCAGGTGTACGGCGACTTCGGCATCGACCCCGCCGACATCGGCCTCGTCGAGGCGCACGGCACCGGCACCCAGCTCGGCGACCCGATCGAGTTCGACGCGCTGCGCAAGGCGTTCGGCCCGGCCGGCGGCCCCCGCTCCTGCGCGCTCGGCTCGGTCAAGACCAACCTCGGGCACACCACCTCGGCGGCGGGCGTGGCCGGCCTGCTGAAGGTCGTCCTGGCCCTGCGCCACGAGCAGATCCCGCCGACTCTGCACCACCAGGAGCCCAACCCCGCCATCCGGCTCAACGACAGCCCCTTCCACGTCAACACCGAACTGCGCCGCTGGGAGCCCAACGCCCGCGGCCGGCGCATGGCGGCGGTCAGCTCCTTCGGCTTCAGCGGCACCAACGCCCACCTGGTCGTCGAGAGCGCGCCCGCCCGGCCCGCGCGGCGGGCCGACGGGCGGCCGTACCTGTTCGTGCTGTCCGCGCCCCAGCCCGAGGCGCTGCGCGAGCTGACCGCCGACCTGGCGGCCCACCTGCGCCGCACTCCCGGCCTCCTGCCCGGCGACGTCAGCCACACCCTGGCGCTCGGCCGGCGGCACTTCGCGCACCGCGCGGCCTACATCGCCTCCGACTGCCAGGAGCTCGCCCGGCTGCTGGAGGGCGACGGCGGCACGCCGCCCACCGGGTACGGCGACCCGGCCCTGGAAGACGCCCGCAGCCGCTACCTCGACGGCGCCACCGTCGACTTCGCGCCCCTGTTCGCCGGACGCGACGTGCGCCGCACACCGCTGCCGACCTACCCGTTCCAGCGCAAGCGGTACTGGGTGGAGGGCGCCCGCCGCCCGGACCTCGACGCCGGACGCGGGACGCGCCGGCCCGCGCGGCGCCCCGCGCCCGCCGCGCGGCGCAGGCCGGAGCGCGACCCGCGGCAGACCGCGATGGACGACCTCCTCCTGGACCTGCTCCAGGTGCAGCTCGACGCCTCGGGCCTCGACCTGCGCGTCCCGTTCACCCCGGACGAGGCGGTCGCCCGCACCGGCGCGCAGGGCGTGCTCGCGCGCTGGCTGACGGCGAGCACGGACCGGCTGGAGCGCGAGGGGCGCCTGCGCCGGGAGGGCGGGCGGCTGCGCGCCGACCGCGTGCCGGACCCCGCCGCCACCTGGCGGGCCTGGGAGCGGGCCGTGCCCGGCTGGCGGGACGACGAGGGCCTCGGCGCCCAGGCCGACCTCGCCACGGCCATGCTGCGGGCCCTGCCCGCCATCCTCTCCGGACGGGTCGCCGCCACCGACGTGATGTTCCCCGACGGCTCGCTCGGCCAGGTCGAGAACCTGTACCGGAACAACGCGGTCGCCGACTACTTCAACCACGTCGTCGGCGACGCCCTGGTGGCCCGGATCGAGGAGCGCCTCGCCGCCGACCCCGGCGCCCGGCTGCGCATCATCGAGATCGGCGCCGGCACCGGCGGCACCAGCGCCCTGCTCTTCCCCCGGCTGCGGCCCTACGCCGAGCACGTCGAGGAGTACCGCTACACCGACCTGTCCAAGGCGTTCCTGCTGCACGCCCGCGAGAACTACGGCCCGGACAACCCCTACCTGCGCTACCAGACCTTCGACGTCGGCCGGCCGCCCGAGGAGCAGGGCCTGACGCCCGGCTCCTACGACGTCGCCGTGGCCACCAACGTGCTGCACGCCACCGCCGACATCCGCACCACGGTGCGGCACGTGCGGGCCCTGCTGGCCGACGACGGGATGCTGCTGCTCAACGAGATCAGCGGCGACCACGTCTTCGCCCACCTCACCTTCGGCCTGCTGGAGGGCTGGTGGCTCTACCGCGACGACGAACTGCGCATGCCGGGCAGCCCGGCGCTGCATCCGCACACCTGGCGCCGGGTGCTGCGCGAGGAGGGCTTCGGCGCGGTGACCCAGCCCGCCGCGGACGCCGACGACCTCGGTCAGCAGGTGCTGGTCGCCGAGGCCGACCCGGCGCACTCCGCCACGGGCGGCCGGACGCCCTCGGCACCGCGCTCCGGCACGGCCGACCCGGTCGCGCCGTCCGCCCCGGCCGCACCGTCCGCGCCGTCCGCCGCCCCGGCGCCCGCCGGCGCGGCCCCGGACGGGGACGAACTGCGGGACGCCGTCGCGGACCGGCTGCTCGCCGAGGTCTCCCGCGCGCTGATGATGGAGCCCGGGGAGATCGACCCGCAGGCGTCCTTCAGCGACTTCGGTGTGGACTCCCTCCTCGGCGTCAAGCTCGTCGGCGAGATCAACCGCGCCTTCGGCCTCGACCTGGCGACGACCGCCCTCTTCGAGCACAGCACCCTCGACCGGCTGACCGACCTGCTCGTCACCCGGCACCGGGCCGACGTCCGCGCGGCCGTATCCGCACGGACGGCACCCTCCGACGCGCCGGCGCCGGCCGTCCCGTCCTCCCCGGCCCCCGCCCCGGAGGCGTCCTCCCCGGCCCCCGCCCGGGCGGCCTCTTCCCCCGTGCCCGCGGCCGACGACGCCGTGGCCGTCATCGGCATCGCCGCCCGCTACGCCCAGTCGCCCGACGCCGAGACCCTGTGGGCGCACCTGGCCGCCGGGGACGACCTGGTCACCGAGGCCGACCGGTGGGACCTGGCGCGGGCGCTGGGCGAGGACGCCGGACAGCAGTACGGCAGCTTCCTGGACGACATCGCCCGCTTCGACGCCGGGTTCTTCCGGATCTCCGGCAAGGAGGCCGCCTACACCGACCCGCAGCAGCGGATCTTCCTGGAGGAGTGCTGGCACGCCCTGGAGGACGCCGGCTACGCCGGTGAGCGGCTCGACGGCCGGGACTGCGGCGTCTACGTCGGCGCCTTCCCCGGCGACTACCACGAACTGATCGGCCAGGACGCGCCCGCGCAGACCATGTGGGGCAACATGGCCTCGGTCATCGCCTCCCGCATCTCCTACTTCCTGGACCTCCAGGGACCCGCCGAGTCGATCGACACCGCCTGCTCCAGCTCCCTGGTCGCCATCCACCACGCCTGCCAGGACCTGCGCCTAGGCGTCACCTCGATGGCGCTGGCCGGCGGCGTGTTCGTCCAGTCCACGCCCCGCCTGTACCAGTACGGCACGCGCGCGGGCATGCTCTCGCCGAGCGGCCGCTGCCACACCTTCGACTCCCGCGCCGACGGCTTCGTGCCCGGTGAGGGCGCCGGCGTCGTCGTCCTCAAGCGGCTCGCCGACGCCCTGCGCGACGGCGACCACGTGTACGGCGTCATCCGCGGCTCCGGCGTCAACCAGGACGGCACCACCAACGGCATCACCGCGCCCAGCGCCACCTCGCAGGAGCGGCTGCTGCGCGGCGTGTACGAGCGGGCGGGCGTGGACCCGGCGCGCATCCAGTTCATCGAGGCGCACGGCACCGGCACCCCGCTGGGCGACCCGATCGAGTTCGAGGCGCTGTGCCAGGCGTTCGGCGACGCCCCCGAGGGCGGCTGCGCGCTCGGCGCGATCAAGACCAACCTGGGCCACACCCAGTTCGCCGCCGGCGTCGCCGGCGTCGTCAAGGTGCTCCTCGCGCTGAAGCACCGTCAGCTTCCGCCGTCCCTGCACTTCGCCGAGGCCAACCCGGCGATCACGCTGGAGGGCAGCCCCTTCCGCGTCCCCACCGGGCTGGAGACCTGGCCGGCGCCGGCCGCCGGTCCGCGCCTCGCGGGCGTCAGCTCCTTCGGCGCCAGCGGCACCAACGCCCACGTGCTGATCGAGGAGGCCCCCGCGCCGGGCGGCCCGCGCCACCCCGAGCGGTCGCACTGGCTGCTGGTGCTGTCCGGACAGGGCGAGGCCGCGCGCCGCGCCCAGGCCGAACGGCTCCTGGCGCACGTCGAGGCGCACGACGACCTGGACCTCGGCGACGTGGCCTACACCCTGGCCACCGGCCGCCGCCACTGCACCCACCGGCTCGCCCTCGTCGCCACCGGCCGCGCCCAGCTGACCGCGGCGCTGCGCGCCTGGCTGCGCGACGGCCACGCCGAGGGCGTGGTCACCGGGGAGAGCACCGACCGGCGCGGCCGCGGCGACCGCGCCGCCGCGTCCGCGCGCGGCGACGCCGGGCCCGAGGCGCTGGCCGAGCTGGCCGCGGCCTACGTCCGGGGCGCCGCGCCGCGCTTCGCGGACCTGTTCTCCGGCGGCGGCTTCCGTATCGTGCCGCTGCCGGGCTACGCCTTCGGCGGCGAGCGCCACTGGGTGGCCCCCACGAGCACCGGACGCCCCCCGGCCCCGGCCGCCGAGGCGCCGCCGTCGCCGCTCGCCGGGCACGCCGCCCCGGGGGACGGCCCGGACCCCGTCCGCCGCACCGAGCTGACCGGCGCCGAGTTCTTCCTCGCCGACCACCGCGTGCGGGGCGTGCCGGTGCTGCCGGGCGTGGCCTACCTGGAACTGGCGTGCGCCGCCGCCCGGGCCGAGGGCCTGCCGGCCACCGGCCTGGTGCTGCGCGGCGTCGTCTGGTCGCGGCCCGCCCGGATCGAGCGGCCCACCACCGTGGAGACCGTCCTGCGCCGCCGTGCGGAAGGCGGCTACGCCTACGAGGTCGCCTCCCGCCGGGACGACGGACGCCTGACGCACGGCCAGGGCCGGATCGAGCGCGGCCCCGCGCCCGCCGCCGAGCGCCTGGACATCGACGCCCTGCGCGCCCGCTGCGCCACGCGCGGCCTGGACCACGAGGCCTGCTACCGCCTGTTCGACCGCATGGGCATGGGCTACGGCCCCGCCCTGCGCGGCCTGGAACGCCTCGACACCGGCCCCGGTCTGGCCGTGGCCCGCGTGCGCGTGCCGCGGGCGGCGGGGGAGACGGCCGGCTGGACCCTGCACCCCTCCGTCCTGGACGCCGCGGTGCAGGCGACCGTGGGCCTGGCCCTGACCGGCGACGGCGACGACGTGCCGGCCGCGCTGCCGTTCGCGGTCGACGAGGTCCACGTCCTCGCGCCGACGCCCGCGGCCGGCTGGGCGGTGGCCCGCTCCGCGGCCGGCGACCGCGGCGGCCCCGTCCACCGGGTCGACATCGACCTGTGCGACGACACCGGCCGGGTGTGCGTACGCCTCCTCGGCTTCCAGGCCCGCACCCTGCCCGCGCCCGACGCCCGGCAGCGGGAGCAGGAGCGGTCCGCCGGCGACGACGCCGCCCTGGTCCTGATGCGCGTCGACTGGCGGCAGGCCGAACCGGAGCCCGCCGAGCGGCTGTTCGTCCGGCACGACGTGCTGCTGGCCGGCCTCGACCGGGTCGACCCGGCGGCCGTCGCGGCCGCACTCGGCCGCCCCTGCGCCGGCCTGCCCGCCGCGCCCGGCGACCCGGCCGGGCGCTACACCGCCCGCGCCGCGGCACTGCTGGCCCGCCTGCGGCAGACGGTCCCCGCCACCCGCGACGGCGACGTCCTGGTGCAGCTCGCCGTTCCCGCGCACGGCGACGACCGGCTCACCGCCGGCCTCGACGGCATGCTGCGCTCCGCCCGGCAGGAACACCCCCGCCTGGTCACGCAGCTGATCGAGGTGGACCCCGCGGCCGGCGCCGAGGAGCTGGCCGCCGCGCTGCGGCAGGAAGCCGCCGGCGCCGCCGACGGCACCGTGCGCCGCGCCGGGGGCCGTCGCCTGGTGCCCCGCTGGGAGGCGATCGAGGACACCGTCCCCGAACAGCCCTGGAAGGCCGGCGGCGTCTACCTCGTGACCGGCGGGGCCGGCGGCCTCGGCGCCCTGTTCGCTCGGGAGATCGCCCGCCGGGCCCCCGGCGCCGTCCTGGTGCTCTGTGGCCGCTCGCCCGAGGGCCCGCGCCAGGCCGGACTGCTGCGCGAGCTGCGGGCCTCGGGCGCGGACGCGCACTACCGGTCGCTGGACGTGGGCCGGCGCGACGACGTCGTCGCCTGCGTCCGCGAGACGGTCGCCGCCCACGGCCGCCTCGACGGCATCCTGCACACCGCGGGCGTGCTGCGCGACGGCTACCTCGCCCAGAAGAGCGCCGAGGACCTGCGCGAGGTGTTCAGCGCCAAGGTGGCCGGCCTCGTCCACCTCGACGAGGCCAGCGCCGACCTGCCGCTGGACTGGTTCATCGGGTTCTCCTCGCTGTCCGCGTTCGGCAACCCGGGCCAGGCCGACTACGCCGCCGCCAACGCCTTCATGGACGCCTACGCCGCCCGCCGCGCCGAAGAGGCGGCGCGCGGCGCACGCCACGGCCGGACGCTCGTGGTCGGCTGGCCGCTGTGGGCCGACGGCGGCATGGGCATCGACGAGGCCACCGCGCGCGGACTGCGCGAACGGGCCGGCATGCTGCCGATGCCCGCCCGGCAGGGCATCGCCGCCCTGTACCACGCCTACGGCACCGGGCTGCCCCACGTGATGGCGGTCTACGGCGACCGCGCCCGCGTCGAGGCGACCCTGCTGGCCGCGCCGAGGCCCGCCGCCGCGGCCGGGCGGGCCGCCGACCGGACCGAGGCGCCCGCCCGGGACCGCGCCGCACGGCGCCCGGCACTGCTGCGCTCGCTGATCACCGAGGTGTCGACGCTGCTGCAGGTCCCCGAGGACGACATCGACGGCGCGGTGGAGATGAGCGAGTACGGATTCGACTCCATCTCGCTCACCGAGTTCGCCACCAGGCTCAACGAGCGCTACGGCCTGTCGCTGGCGCCGACGCTGTTCTTCGAGTACCCGACGCTGGGCGAGGTGGCCGACCACCTCCTCGACGAGTACGGCGACCGCGTGGCCCCCGGGACCGCGGCGGAAACCGGCGACGCGGAAGCCGGCGACGCTCGGACGCCCGACCCACGGGACGCCGAGCCGCCGGCCGCCACGATCGCGCCGGACGGGCCCTCCGTCGTCGAGCGGGCCGCCCCGCCGGTCGCGGGGGAGCGGACCGGCGAGCCCATCGCCGTGGTGGGCGTCAGCTGCCGCTTCCCGCAGGCCGAGGACCTGCACGCCTTCTGGGAGAACCTGAGCGAGGGCCGCGACTGCATCGGCGAGGTCCCCGCGGACCGCTGGGACTGGCGTGCCCACTACGGCGATCCCGTCAAGGAGCCCAACACCACGAACGTCAAGTGGGGCGGCTTCATGGACGGCGTCGCCGACTTCGACCCGGCGTTCTTCGGCATCTCGCCGAGGGAGGCCGAGCTGATGGACCCCCAGCAGCGGCTGCTGATGCTGTACGTGTGGAAGGCCCTGGAAGACGCCGGCTACGCCGCGAGCGCGGTCGCCGGCAGCGACATGGCCATCTTCGTCGGCACCACCAACACCGGCTACGGCAACCTGGTCGCCCGCCACGTGCCGGTGATCGAGGGCTACTCCGCCACCGGCTCCGTGTCCTCCATGGGCCCCAACCGGATGAGCAACTTCCTCGACGTGCACGGGCCGAGCGAGCCGGTCGAGACGGCCTGCTCCAGCTCCCTGGTCGCCATCCACCGCGCCGTCCAGGCCCTGCGCGAGGGACAGTCCGGGCTCGCCGTCGCGGGCGGCGTCCAGACGATGGTCGGCGTCGACGGGCACATCAGTTTCTCCATGGCGGGGATGCTCGCGGTGGACGGGCGCTGCAAGACGTTCTCGGACCGGGCGGACGGTTATGTGCGCGGTG
>NZ_JBITFM010000026.1:0-56233 GCF_044456065.1 Streptomyces sp. NPDC051041 | reverse complement strand
CCCGGCCTCACCCCCCCGCCCCGGCCCCCCCCCCCCCCCCCGGGGGCTTGCCGGGCGGGCCGGGGCGGCCCCGGCGGCGCGCCCCCCCCCGCGGGGGCGGGGGGCCGGGGGGGCGGGGGCCCCCGGCCGGTGCCTCCGGCCGGGGCCCCGCCGGGCCGGGAGCGCCGCTCACGCGAGCCCGGGACCGCGCACCGGGATCGAGGTGAAGGTCGGCTGCGGGGCGGGGTCCTGGAAGAAGTCGTTGCCCTTGTCGTCCACGACGATGAACGCCGGGAAGTCCTCGACCTCGATCTTCCAGACGGCCTCCATGCCGAGCTCCTCGTACTCGACGACCTCGACCTTCTTGATGCAGTCCTGGGCGAGGCGGGCGGCCGGGCCGCCGATGGAGCCGAGGTAGAAGCCGCCGTGCCGGGCGCAGGCCTCGGTGACCTGCTTGCTGCGGTTGCCCTTGGCGAGCATCACCTTGGAGCCGCCCGCCGCCTGGAACTGCTCGACGTAGGAGTCCATGCGGCCGGCCGTGGTGGGCCCGAAGGAACCGGAGGCGTAGCCCTCGGGGGTCTTGGCCGGGCCGGCGTAGTACACCGGGTGGTCCTTCAGGTACTGCGGCATCTCCTCGCCGCGGTCCAGCCGCTCCTTGATCTTGGCGTGCGCGATGTCGCGGGCGACGACGAGCGGGCCGGTGAGCGACAGGCGGGTCTTGACCGGGTACTTGGTCAGCTCGGCGAGGATGGCGTCCATCGGCTGGTTGAGGTCGACGCGGACGACGTCGCCGTCCGACTCCAGCTGCTCGTCCGTGGTGTCCGGCAGGAAGCGCGCCGGGTCCTTCTCCAGCCGCTCCAGGAAGACGCCCTCGGCGGTGATCTTCGCGACGGCCTGGCGGTCGGCGGAGCAGGAGACGGCGAGGGCCACCGGGCAGGACGCGCCGTGCCGGGGCAGGCGGATCACGCGCACGTCGTGGCAGAAGTACTTGCCGCCGAACTGCGCGCCGATGCCGATCCTCTGGGTGAGCTCGAAGACCTTCTCCTCCAGCTCCTTGTCCCGGAAGCCGTGGCCGAGCGGCGAGCCCTCGGTCGGCATGTTGTCCAGGTAGTGCGCGGAGGCGTACTTGGCGGTCTTCAGCGCGTACTCGGCGCTGGTGCCGCCGACGACGATCGCCAGGTGGTACGGCGGGCAGGCGGCCGTGCCCAGCGAGCGGATCTTCTCCTCCAGGAACCTCATCATGGAGGCCTCGTTCAGGACGGCCTTCGTCTCCTGGTAGAGGAAGCTCTTGTTGGCGCTGCCGCCGCCCTTGGCCATGAACAGGAACTTGTAGGCGTCGCCGTCGGTCGCGTACAGCTCGATCTGGGCGGGGAGGTTGGAGCCGGTGTTCCTCTCCTCCCACATGGTCAGGGGAGCCATCTGCGAGTAGCGCAGGTTGAGCTTGGTGTATGCGTCGTAGATGCCGCGGGACAGGGCCTCCTCGTCGCGGCCGGCGGTCAGCACGTTCTGCCCGCGCTTGCCCATGACGATCGCGGTGCCGGTGTCCTGGCACATGGGGAGCACGCCCGCCGCCGCGATGTTCGCGTTCTTCAGCAGGTCCAGCGCGACGAACTTGTCGTTGGCGCTCGCCTCCGGGTCGTCGACGATGCGCCGCAGCTGCGCCAGGTGCGCGGGGCGCAGGTAGTGCTGGATGTCGTGGATGGCCTCCTCGGCCAGCTTGCGCAGCGCCTCCGGCTCCACCTTCAGGAACGTCCGCCCGTCCGGCCCCTCGACCGTGGAGACACCCTCGGAGGTCACCAGCCGGTACGGGGTGGTGTCCTCTCCCGTGGGGAGCAGATCGGTGTACGCGAACTCAGGCATCTCGCCCATTCCTCACTCGACAGACGGCGACCGCCTCCTCCGGCGGGCGCCCACCAGCGTAGAACCTGCCCGCGGCGGCGTATTTGTGAGGTTGTCCTCAGTGGGTCTGGTCGCGATCTATCGCGTTTCGGTACGCTGCCGTCGTGGACCTTCAGAAGCAGACTCCGCCCGCCGCCTCCGAGCTGCGCGCCTCCGACGCCGACCGCGACCGCGTCGCCGACATCCTGCGCGAGGCCCTCGCCGAGGGCCGGCTGACCGCCGAGGAGCACGCCGAGCGGGTCGAGGGGGTGCTGAGCGCCAAGACCGTCGGCGAGCTGGACGTCCACATACGGGACCTGCCCGCCGCGCACGCCCCGCGCCCCGCCCCGGCCCCCGGCCGCCCCCCGGCCGGCGTGATCCCCGCGGACCCCGACGACACCGTGGTGGCGGTCCTCAGCAACGCCGTCCGCAGGGGCCGCTGGCGCCCGGGGCGCCGGATCCACGTGTACGCGGTCTTCGGCAGTGTGGAGATCGACCTCAGCGAGGCGCTCTTCGAGCACCGGCAGGTCGTCGTCAAGGTGTTCTCGGTCCTCGGCAACGTTGAGGTCCGCGTCCCGGAGAACGTCTCGCTGCGCGGCATGGGCGGCGGCGTGCTCGGCAACTTCGAGGTGCACACGCTGGATTCGGCCGAACCCGAGGCCCCCGTCGTCTACATCGACGGCTGGGCGGTGCTGGGCAACGTGGAGGCGCGGCCCCGGCGGGGCCGGATCGTCGCGGACATCCTCGACCGGGTCCAGCGCACGGTCGACAGGGGTTTGCGCAAGCGCCTCGACCGTTGACGGTTGTTAATTCGATCATTTACGGAAACATCCGGTGGTGATCCGGTCAGCCGATGGGGGTGCCCGGCGGCCGCCGGGACCGGCGGTCGGAAACTCAGTGCATAGGCGCGCGTACAGCGGGTAGGGCTTGCTGCATCGTCTCTCGCTCGCGAAGCCGTCGTCAGGAGTAGACCGTGCTGCAACCGCCGCATTCGTCCCTGCAGGTAGCTGCCGTTCCGGCCCAGCGGGTGCCAGCGCGAGACCGGGACCAGGACGCCCCGTGGCACACCGAGGCGGTGTGCCGGCGCGACGAGGCCGGCCTGTTCTTCGCGCCCTCCAAAGAACCCACCGCCGCCCGGCTCTCGCGCGAGGAGGCGGCCAAGCGCGTCTGCGCGCGCTGTCCGGTGATGGTCGAGTGCCGCGAGCACGCCCTCCTGCAGCCCGAGCCGTACGGCGTCTGGGGCGGCCTCACCGCCGCCGAACGCCGCGTGGTCCTCGCCCGGCGCCGTCGCCGCGACGTGGAACTGAAGAAGGCGGCCCGGGCGGCGGGCCGCATAGCCGCGGCGGGCTGATCCGCCCCGGCCCGAGGCGGGGCGCCCCCGTTGCACCGCAGGCGCCCCGTCGCCGCGCGGCCGCCGGCGCTACTTGGCCCGGTCGAAGTCGATCGCGCTGTACGCCCGCAGCTTGCTCAGGCGGTGCTCGGAGTCGATCCGCCGCACCGTCCCCGACTTGGACCGCATCACGATGGACGAGGTCGTGGCGGTCTCCGACCGGTACCGCACCCCGCGCAGCAGCTCACCGTCGGTGATGCCGGTCGCGGCGAAGAAGACGTTGTCGCCGGAGACCAGGTCGTCGGTGGTCAGCACCCGGTCCAGGTCGTGCCCGGCGTCGATCGCCCGCTGCCGCTCCGCGTCGTCCTTGGGCCACAGCTTGCCCTGGATGGTGCCGCCCAGGCACTTCACGGCGCAGGCCGAGATGATGCCCTCCGGCGTGCCGCCGATGCCCAGCAGCAGGTCGATGCCGGTGTCCTCGCGCAGCGCCAGGATGGAGCCGGCCACGTCGCCGTCGGAGATCAGCTTGATCCGGGCGCCGGTCTCCCGGACCTCCTCGATGAGGCCCTCGTGGCGCGGCCGGTCGAGGATGCAGACCGTGACGCCCTCGGGCGTGGACCGCTTGGCCTTGGCGACCCGGCGGATGTTCACGGACACCGGCGCGTCGATGTCCACGAAGTCGGCCGCCTCCGGCCCGGTCACCAGCTTGTCCATGTAGAACACGGCCGACGGGTCGAACATCGACCCGCGCTCCGCGGCGGCCAGCACCGCGATCGCGTTCGGCATGCCCTTGGCGGTCAGCGTGGTGCCGTCGATCGGGTCGACGGCGATGTCGCACTCGGCTCCGGTCCCGTCGCCGACGCGCTCCCCGTTGAAGAGCATCGGGGCCTCGTCCTTCTCCCCCTCGCCGATGACGACGACGCCGTTCATCGAGACGGTCGAGACGAGGGTCCGCATGGCGCGCACCGCGGCACCGTCGGCGCCGTTCTTGTCGCCGCGCCCGACCCAGCGGCCCGCGGCCATCGCCGCGGCTTCGGTCACCCGGACGAGTTCGAGGGCGAGGTTGCGGTCGGGAGCCTCGGAGGGGACGTCGAGCTCGGACGGCAAGTGGTGGTGCTCGGTCATCGGAGCGCACCTTTCTGTACGACGACGGCCGGATGAGGGTGTTGTCGTCCGACTCTATCGCCGGGCAGACAAAATGAGCAGGGGACCCCACGGATGAGCGCTCCGGCGACCTGCGACGATAGAGAGCGTGGCAGGCACGAACGGCAAGCAGAAGACGGCGCGGGACATGGTCCTCTCCATGGTGGTCATCGTGCTCGTGGGGCTGGTGATGTACCTCTTCATCCCGCACGACGACCGGGCCCCCGACCTCAAGCGGGTCGACTACCGCGTCGAGCTGCTCACCGCGCGCCGCGCCGCCCCCTACCCGGTGGCCGCGCCCGAGGGCCTGGCCCGGGACTGGAAGGCGACCTCCGTCCGCTTCCGCGGCGACGAGCACGACGCCTGGCACCTGGGCTTCCACGCCCCCGACGGCGAGTACGTGGCGGTCGAGCAGTCCACGCAGAAGCCGGCCGCGTTCATCGAGGAGGCGAGCCAGGGCGCCCGGGAGACCGACGTCACCCAGGAGCTCGGCGGCCGCACGTGGAAGCGGTACGAGGGCGGCCGCTACGACGCCCTGGTGCTGCAGGACACGGACGACTCCACGACGGTGGTGACGGGCACGGCGTCGTTCGACCGGCTGGCGGCGATGGCGGCGGCGCTGAAGCTGGAGTGAGCGCGCCCCGCCCCCGGCGCACGGACACGACGAAGGCCTCCGGCGATGTGCCGGAGGCCTTCGTCGTGCGCGGGGCCCGGGGCGTCCCGGGCCCGGGGCGTCTCAGACGGTGGTGACGACCTGCTCGTAGGCCAGGCGCGGGGAGCGCGGGTACCAGGCGTCCGGGCCCGGCTTGCCGATGTTGACGATCATCAGCGGGGTGTGGTCGTCGTCCAGGAACTCCTTGCGGACGCCCTCGAAGTCGAAGCCGGTCATCGGCCCGGCGGCGAGGCCGGCGGCGCGGACGCCGACGATGAAGTACGCGGCCTGGAGCGCGGCGTTCAGCGTGGCGGCGCTCTCCCGGGCCGGGCGCTCGGCGAAGAAGGCGTCCTTGGCCTCGGGGAAGTGCGGGAAGAGGTGCGGCAGCTCCTCGTGGAACTCGTTGTCCGCGGACAGGATCGCGACCAGCGGGGCGGCGGCGGTCTTCGCCCGGTTGCCCTCGGCCAGGTGCCCGACCAGGCGCTCGCGGGCCTCGGGGGAGCGGACCAGCGTGATGCGCAGCGGGGACTGGTTGAAGGCGGTGGGGCCGTACTTGACCAGGTCGTAGATCGCCTGCACCTGCTCGTCGGTCACCGGCTCGTCGGTGAAGGTGTTCGCGGTGCGCGCCTCGCGGAACAGCAGGTCCTGGGCGGCGGGGTCAAGAACGAGGGACATGGAGCAACCTTCGTCAGGGATCGACTTTGCGTTCCCGACGATACGCCGAAGAAGTTCAAGCTTCAATCAAAAGGGGGGTGTGGTGATCCGCTTCACAGCCCGCGCGGCCGGACCGCGGCCTACTCCCCGTCCTCGTCCCCGGCGTCCGCCGTCTCCTCCTCGGCCAGCGCCGCGTCCAGCCGGGCCCGCGCCCCGTCCAGCCGGCGCCGGCAGATCCGGGCCAGCTCCTCGCCCCGCTCCCACAGCGCGAGCGCCTCCTCCAGCGTCGTACCGCCGGCCTCCAGCCGCCGCACGACCTCGATCAGCTCGTCCCGCGCCTGCTCGTACCCGAGCGCCTCGGCCACGGCCGCCGTCTGCTCCACCTCGCTGGTCATCCCCTCACCCTATGCGTCGACTCGTACGGAGAACTCGCCCTCGGCGACCCGGGCGCGCAGCGCCTCGCCGGCCGCCACCTCGCCGGGGGCGCGGACCGCCTGGCCGTCGGCCCGCTGCAGCACGGCGTACCCCCGCCGCAGGGTCGCGGCCGGAGAGAGGGCCACCACGCGCGCGTGCGTGTGCGTCAGCTCGGAGTCGGCGCGGTCGAGCGCGTGCCGCAGGGAGCGCCGGCCCCGGTCGAGCAGGGACGCCACCTGCTCGGCCCGCTCGTCGACCATCCGGTGCGGGTCCTCCATCGAGGGCCGGGCGAGCGCGTGGGCCAGGCCCCGCTCCTCCCGCTCGACCAGCGCCTCCACGCAGCGCCGCGCGCGGTCCCGCAGCAGCCGTACCCGCTCGTACTCCTCGCCGACGTCCGGCACGACCTTCTTGGCGGCGTCGGTGGGCGTCGAGGCGCGCAGGTCGGCCACGTGGTCCAGCAGCGGGTTGTCCGGCTCGTGCCCGATCGCGGACACCACGGGCGTACGGCAGGCCGCCACGGCCCGCACGAGCTGCTCGTCGGAGAACGGCAGCAGGTCCTCCACGCTGCCGCCGCCGCGCGCCACGATGATCACGTCCACGGCGTCGAGCTCGTCGAGCTCCTTGACGGCCTGCACGACCTGCGGCACGGCGTGCACGCCCTGCACGGCGACGTTGCGCACCTCGAAGCGGACGGCGGGCCAGCGGCGCCGGGCGTTCTCCAGCACGTCCCGCTCGGCGGCCGAGGCGCGACCGCAGACCAGGCCGATCAGCCGCGGCAGGAAGGGCAGCGGCTTCTTGCGCTCCGGCGCGAACAGCCCCTCGCGCGCGAGGGCCTTCTTCAGCTGTTCCAGCCGCGCGAGGAGCTCCCCGACGCCCACGGGCTTGATCTCGGCGGCCCGCAGCGACAGCTGCCCGCGCGGGGCGTACCACTCCGGCTTGGCGTGGACGACGACCCGGGTGCCCTCGCCGACGACGTCGGCCACCGCGTCGAACACCTGCCGGTAGCAGGTGACGCTGACGGAGACGTCGTACGACGGGTCCCGCAGCGTCAGGAACACCACCCCGGCGCCCGGCCGCCGCGACAGCTGCGTGATCTGCCCCTCGACCCAGACCGCGCCGAGCCGGTCGATCCACCCGCCGATCAGCCGCGACACCTCGCCGACGGGCAGCGGGGACTCGGGGGACGTGTTGACAGCCATGCGCCCGAGCGTAACGGCCGCCGCCGACAACGGGACCCGCGCCGGCCCGCCCCGCGCGGCGCGGATCATCCGCCCCGCGCGGGCCGGCACCCGTGCGGGGCGGCCCGCCGCCCGCCTCCCCGGAGCGCCGCGGCACGCGATCTTCGACCCCCCGACGCGGCCTTACGATGGGTGCCATGACCGCTTCGTCTGGCCGCCGTGTCCTGCTCGCCGCCCCCCGGGGCTACTGCGCGGGTGTGGACCGCGCCGTGATCGCCGTCGAGAAAGCCCTGGAGCAGTACGGGGCTCCCGTCTACGTCCGGCACGAGATCGTCCACAACAAGTACGTCGTGCAGACCCTGGAGAAGAAGGGCGCCGTCTTCGTCGAGCGGACGGAGGAGGTGCCGCCGGGCAACATCGTGATGTTCTCGGCGCACGGCGTGGCCCCCGTCGTCCACGAGGAGGCCAGGCGCGGCCGGCTCGCCACCATCGACGCGACCTGCCCCCTGGTCACCAAGGTCCACAAGGAGGCCGTCCGCTTCGCCAAGGAGGACTACGACATCCTCCTGATCGGCCACGAGGGCCACGAGGAGGTCATCGGCACCTCCGGCGAGGCCCCCGACCACATCCAGCTGGTCGACGGCCCCGAGGACGTCGCCAAGGTGGAGGTGCGCGACCCCTCCAAGGTGGTCTGGCTCTCCCAGACCACCCTCTCCGTCGACGAGACCATGGAGACCGTCGACGCCCTGAAGGAGAAGTTCCCGCAGCTGGTCTCCCCGCCCAGCGACGACATCTGCTACGCCACGCAGAACCGCCAGCTCGCGGTGAAGCAGATGGGTGCCGAGGCCGACCTGGTCATCGTCGTCGGCTCCCGGAACTCCTCCAACTCCAAGCGGCTGGTCGAGGTCGCCAAGCTCGCGGGCGCCCGCGCGGCGTATCTCGTGGACTTCGCCGACGAGATCGACGAGGCCTGGCTGGAGGGCGTGGCCACGGTCGGCGTCACCTCGGGCGCCTCGGTGCCGGAGGTCCTGGTCGAGCAGGTGCTGGAGTGGCTCGCGCAGCGCGGCTTCGAGGACGTCGAGATCGTGAAGGCCGCCGAGGAGTCGATCACCTTCTCGCTGCCCAAGGAACTGCGCCGCGACCTGCGCGAGGAGGCGGCGGCCCTGGTGGCGGAGCGCGGCGGAAGCGGCTCCGGGCCGGCATCCGCGGAGTGACCGCCGAGCGTACGTCGTACCGTGGGGCCATGCAGATCTTCGGCGTGGACATCGGCGGATCCGGGATCAAGGGCGCTCCCGTGGACCTGGACAGGGGCGACCTCGCGCAGGAGCGCCACAAGGTGCTCACCCCGCACCCGGCCACGCCGGACGCGGTGGCCGACGGCGTGCGCGAGGTCGTCGGGCACTTCGGCTGGACGGGGCCGGTCGGGCTGACGTTCCCGGGCGTGGTGACCGGCGGCGCCCTGATCCGTACGGCGGCGAACGTCGACAAGAGCTGGGTCGACAAGGACGCGCGGGCGCTGTTCGCCGAGCGCCTGGGCGGCCTGCCGGTCACGGTGGTCAACGACGCGGACGCGGCGGGCGTCGCCGAGATGCACTTCGGCGCGGGACGCGGCAGGCGGGGCACGGTCGTCGTCCTCACCTTCGGCACCGGCATCGGCAGCGCCGTCTTCGTCGACGGCACCCTCGTCCCCAACACCGAGCTGGGCCACCTGGAGCTGGACGGGCACGAGGCGGAGAAGCGCGCCTCCAGCAAGGTCAAGGAGGACCGCGACCTGACGTGGGAGCAGTGGGCGCACCGCGTCCAGCGGTACCTCGCCCACGTCGAGATGCTCTTCTCCCCGGAGCTGTTCATCATCGGCGGCGGCGTCAGCCGCAAGGCCCACAAGTTCCTGCCCCACATCGAGGGCATCGAGGCGGAGATCGTCCCGGCGCAGCTGCAGAACAACGCGGGGATCGTGGGGGCGGCCATGCGGGCGGCCGAGAGGGAGTAGGAGGCCGGGGCCCGGGGCCGGGGCGGGACCGCCGGCCCGGGAGCCCGGGGGGACACGGGCGGCGCGGGCGGGGCTCAGGCCGCCGGGCGCTTCCCGGCGGCCCGGCGCCTGACCAGCCGGATCCTGCGGACGAGCACGATCGCGCCCGTGACCAGGGTTCCCCCGTACAGCCATCCGGCCTCGGTGGCCAGCGCGGTGACGAACCCCATCAGCCGGCCGCCGGCCCCGTCCCCGCTCCCGGCCACGGGCAGCAGCCCCACGGCGAAGGCGATCGGCGCCACCACGGGCGCGGCCGCCAGGTCCCCCCGGCGCACCCACACCGCGGTCAGCACGCACACCGGCAGGAACAGCACCCCGTACGCCGTCGGCGACGCCCCGAACAGCACCCGGTCGAGCACACCGAGCACGCACATCGCCACCGCGCAGAACAGAGCCGCGCCCAGCCCGGTCAGCCGCGGGCCGGGCATCCGCCGTCCGGCCCGCGCCACGGACGGCCCGGACCGCCGCCGCACCACCGGCAGACGGGACGCCGCGCCCTCACGCGCCGCACCGCCGCGCGCCGCGCCCTCACGCGCCGCACCGCCGGGCGACGCCTCGCCGCGGGTCACCGGCCCGGCCGCCCGCGCGGACCGCTCGGGGCGCGGGGGCCGCACGAGCCGCCCGGCTCCGCGTCCGGCGGCACCGCCTCCGCCCCCACGCCCGGTCACACCGCCGCTCACGCCCCCGGCCCCGGCGCTCCTCCGCACGGCCGAGCCGCCCGCGCCCTTCCCCGGCGAGCCGTCTCCCCCGGCGCCCCGCCCCGCCGGGCCGCTCCCCGCCGGGCCGCTCCCCGCCGGGGGACCGCCCGTCCCCCTTCCGGCGCCGCCGGTGTCCGTCCGCCGCCCCTGCGGAGGCAGCGGGGGCCTGCCACGTCGCGGTCCGTACTGTGCGGGTCGCGTCCTGTGCTGTTGCTCCATCGGACCAACTTAGGTCGGTCAATATGCCCAATCGGCTCTCGGACACGCCGTCGCGCGAAGCTCGCGGAGCCCGTCCCGGCATCCGGCACCGTGCCGGGCCGGGCGCGGGCACCCCGTAGACTGGTGGATCGGCCCCCGTCCGGGCCCTCCGCATCCTCACGTACGGGAAGTCGCAACGTGTCGCTCACGATCGGAATCGTCGGTCTGCCGAATGTCGGCAAGTCGACCCTGTTCAACGCCCTGACCAAGAACGACGTGCTGGCGGCCAACTACCCGTTCGCCACCATCGAGCCGAACGTCGGCGTGGTCGGCGTCCCCGACGCCCGGCTCGCCAAGCTGGCCGAGATCTTCAAGTCGGAGCGGATCCTCCCCGCGACGGTCGACTTCGTCGACATCGCGGGCATCGTCCGCGGCGCGTCCGAGGGCGAGGGCCTGGGCAACAAGTTCCTGGCGAACATCCGCGAGTCCGACGCGATCTGCCAGGTCATCCGCGCCTTCAAGGACGAGAACGTCGTCCACGTCGACGGCAAGGTCTCGCCCAAGGACGACATCGAGACGATCAACACCGAGCTGATCCTCGCCGACCTCCAGACGATCGAGAAGGTCCTGCCCCGGCTCCAGAAGGAGTCGCGGATCAAGAAGGACGTGGCACCGAAGGTCAAGGCCGTCGAGGAGGCCAAGGAGATCCTGGAGAAGGGCGACACCCTCTTCGCCCACGGCGTCGTCCAGGGCAGCGAGCGCGCCGAGCTCCTGCACGACCTGCACCTGCTGACCACCAAGCCGTTCCTCTACGTCTTCAACGTCGACGAGGACGAACTCGTCGACGAGGACTTCAAGAACGAGCAGCGCGCCCTGGTCGCCCCCGCCGAGGCGATCTTCCTCAACGCCAAGCTGGAGGCCGACCTCGCCGAGCTCGACGAGGACGAGGCCCTGGAGCTGCTGCAGTCCGTCGGCCAGGACGAGCCGGGCCTGGCGACCCTGGCCCGCGTCGGCTTCGACACCCTCGGCCTGCAGACCTACCTGACGGCCGGCCCCAAGGAGTCCCGCGCCTGGACCATCAAGAAGGGCGCCACCGCCCCCGAGGCCGCCGGTGTCATCCACACCGACTTCCAGAAGGGCTTCATCAAGGCCGAGGTCATCTCCTTCGACGACCTGGTGGAGGCCGGCTCGGTCGCCGAGGCCCGCGCCAAGGGCAAGGCGCGCATGGAGGGCAAGGACTACGTGATGCAGGACGGGGACGTGGTGGAGTTCCGCTTCAACGTGTAGCGGGTGACGTGGCGCCACGTCGCTGACCCGGCAGACACGCAGCTCGCAAGGGGTCTGACTCTTCGGGGGCAGACCCCTTGATCTTTACCGTGCTGGACAGGTGCGGGATTCTCCGACCTCCCGTCATCCGTCGTCGCCCCCCCTCTCCGTACCGTGCCGGATTCGTGCCGGATGCCGACGGACCGAGCGGACACACGAGCCCGCGTGCCGTGCGCCGGGGAGCCGACCCGGCCGGCCGGGCATCCGGCGCGCGTTCCTCACCTGGCCTCCGCCCGTTGCGGAAACGAATCTCCGCCCGCCCGGCGTTGTCGGTCCCCGATGCGTCGGCGGGAGGCCGCCGAGCCGGCGCGGAGCGCGGTGCCGGCGGTGTCGCCGATGCGTTCCTCCGGGTCCCCGGCCGAACCCGGCGTGCGGCTTCCACCGCACCGGGACCGGGCCCTCGGGTCAGGTGCGCAGGTGGGACGCGCCGTTGAGGTCGACGACGGTTCCCGAGGCCCACGCCGCGGCCGGGGACGCGAGGAAACGCACAGCGGCGGCGATCTCCTCCGGGGTGCCGACCCGCCCGAACGGGCTTTCCGCGCGCAGGCGCTCGCCCTCGGGGCCGGACAGTTTCGCCGTCTGCCGTTCGGTGGCCACGAATCCGGGCGCGACGGAGGTGACCGCGATGCCGTGCGGGGCCAGTGCCACGGCCAGCGACTGGCCGAGGGCGTGCAGCGCCGCCTTGGTCGCCCCGTAGGCGGGGAAATCCGGTTCGCCCCGGAACGCGCCGCGCGAGCCGATGTTCACGATCGCACCGCCGGCGCCCCGGCCGACGAGGTGGCGGGCCGTGGCCCAGCTCAAGTCGGCCGCGCCCAGGAGGTTGACGTCCACCATCCGCCGCCAGACCTGCTGCCAGTGCGCCAGGGGAGTCTGCGCGATCGGATGCCGGGTGTCCGCCGCGGGCGCCACGGCGGCGTTGTTCACCAGCACGTCCACCGCGCCGAGCGCGGCCACCGCCTCGGCCACGACCCGCTCGGCCGCGCCGGGTTCGCCCAGGTCGGCCTGGATCAGCGTGTGTCCGGTGCCGGGCAGTTCCCGCAGCGTCCGTTCGGCGTCCGCGCGGCGGCCCGCGTACTGCACCGCGACCCGGTCGCCGTCGGCGGCGAAGGCCTTCGCGACGGCGCGGCCGATGCCCCGCGATCCGCCGGTGACCAGTACGCCCCTCATCGGGCGAACACCATCGACTCGTCACGGAAGGACTTGAACTCCAGAGCGTTGCCCGCGGGATCACGGAAGAACATGGTCCACTGCTCACCGGGCTCACCGGGAAAGCGAAGATGCGGCTCGATGTCGAATCGCACCCCGGCGGCTCGCAACCGCTCGGCGAACCGGTGGAAGTGCCGCTCGTCCAGCAGCAGACCGAAGTGCGGGATCGGCACCTGGTGCTGCCCCACCGAGCTCGTGCCGGCCGGCCGCGGCGCCGTCGGCACGAGGTGGGTCACCAGCTGGTGGCCCTCGAGGTTCCAGTCCACCCAGTGGTCGGTGCTGCGTCCCTCGGGCAGGCCCAGCACCTGTCCGTAGAAGCCGCGGGCGGCGACCAGGTCGTCGACCGGGATGGCCAGGTGGACGGCGGGTCGGTGCGACATCGGGGGTCCCCTCCCGTGGGCTGCGGTGACCGCAGCAGCGTGACCGAGGCGATGTCCCAATGTCAACATTAGGATATGTATCCCGACGGGCTCCGGACGGTGCGGGCTGGCGCCGACGATTGTCCGGATGTCAACCTTGGTTCCATGTCATCCGCACTGCCGAGGGCAGCCAGACGCGGGCTGGCCGACGAAGCCGCCGACCTGGTGCGCGCGGCCATCTTCGCCGGCCATTTCCCGCCCGGCGCCGCACTGCGCGAAGTGGAGCTGGCCGAACACCTCCAGGTCAGCCGTGGTTCGGTCCGGGAAGGGCTGGCCCGGCTGGAGCGCGAGGGGCTGGTGCGCGGCGGCTGGCACCGCAGCACCACCGTCATCGAGGTGACGGCCGAGGACGTCCAGGAGGTCTACGCGCTGCGGGCCGCGCTGGACCGCCTGGCCGCGACCACCGCGCGGCGGGCCGCGAGCGCGGAGCACCTGTCCGAGCTGGATCGGCTGGTGGCGGAGATGACGGCCGAGATCGCCGACGGCGGCGACGCCCACCGGCTGGTGGCGCTGGACATCGCCTTCCACGACCAGATCTACCGCGCCGCCGGGAACGGCAGGCTCATCACCGCCTGGGAGGCGATCCGCTCCCAGGTGCACCTGTTCCAGCTGCGCCGCGTCGACGCCGCCTACGACCACTACCGCGCGCGCGTCGTCGGCGAGCACCGCGAACTGGCCGCTCTCCTGCGCTCCGGCGACAGCCGGACACTCGCCCGCCGGGCCGAGGAGCACGTGGACTGCGCACGACGCAGCCTGCTGGCCGGCTTGCCGGCCCGCGCGGTGACGGAGCGGGCCGAGGCGTCCGGCCACCGCTGAGGGCGCCGTGCACTCGCGCAGCTGTCGGCGCAGACGGGCCGCCCGCGCGCCCGCGACACGGCCGAGGAGGACCCTTCCGGCCCGGCCCGTGCGCCCGGGAGCGACCACGGTCCGAGGGCGATCCGGGTCGTGCCGGCCGACCGGCCCAGGGGGCGGAACCAGTCCCGGACCGACCGGGCCGCGGTTGTCCAGGGTGCGCTGTTCCCAGGTGAAACGCGCCCCCTTTCACCCGTAGGACAGGGCGGTGCGCGGCTCTAGCCTCACACGCATGGACACCGACAAGGATCTCGCCGTCGAGAACGCGCTGGGGGGTTTCCTCCGTGCGCGGCGTGCCCGCCTGCGCCCCGAGGACGTGGGCATTCCCGTATCCGGCCGCCGCAGGGTGCCCGGTCTGCGCCGCGAAGAGGTGGCCGCGCTCGCGGGGGTGAGTTCCGACTACTACACGCGTCTGGAACAGGGCCGCGAACGCCACCCCTCCCAGCAGCTGCTCGAGGCCGTGGCGCGGGCGCTGCGGCTGGACGACGAAGCGGTGGCCCACCTGTACCGGGTGGCCGGCCCCACCACCCGCCGGACGCGCCGCGCCGCGCGCGTCGAACGCGTCGCCCCGCACCTGCGGCGGCTGCTCGGCACGTGGAGCGACACGCCCGCCCTCGTCCTGAGCCCCGCATTGGACCTCCTGGCCCGCAACCGGCTCGCGAGCGCCCTCTACGCCGATTTCGCCCAAGCCGACAATCTGCTGCGCATGACGTTCCTGGACCCGGTCGCGCGGCGCTTCCACCGGGACTGGGACCGGGCCGCCCGGTCGGCCGTGGCCACACTGCGGCGGGCGGCCGGCATCGACCCCGACGACCCGCGGCTGAGCGAGATCGTCGGCGAACTGTCCCTGAAGAGCGACGACTTCTGCGCGCTGTGGGCGCGCCACGACGTGCGCACCAAGACGAGGGAGGCCAAGCTCTTCCACCACTCCCAGGTCGGCGACCTGGAACTGCACTACGAGTCCTTCACCGTCAACAGTGCCCGCACCCAGCAGCTCGTCGTCTACCAGGCCGAGCCGGGCACCCCCTCCGCCGACGCCCTCGCCCTGCTCGGCTCCCTCAGCGCCGGTCCCGTGTCCGCACGGGACGCGGCGTCGGGCGCCGTCTCCGGCTGAGGGAGGGCCGGCAGGGTGGTCGAGCGGCGCAGCCCCTGCTGGACGCGGCGGTCGCACCAACCCGCGTGGGCGCCGGCGCGCCGTCCCCGACGGACCCGGCCTCCTTCCGGATCCGGCGGGCCGGTGAGACCGCCGGCAAGGGGGCCCGGTGACCGGGGACCGCGGCGGGCCGAGGGCTTCGAGCCGTGGGACCGCCCTCCGTGCCAGGGCGGGGCAGCGCCCGCTGCGCCGGTGACGGGACAACGTCTAGGTTGGGGTCATGAGCGACAGCACTCCCTTGGGTGAATACCTCAGGGCACGGCGTGAAGCCCTCAAACCGCAGGACGTGGGCCTGCCGGCGTACGGGCGCAGGCGGGTGCCGGGGCTGCGCCGCGAGGAGGTCGCCATGCTCGCGGGCGTGAGCTCCGACTACTACATGCGCCTGGAGCAGGGCCGGGAGGCCGGCCCGTCGCCCCAGACGATCGACGCGATCGCCGCCGCCCTCCGCCTCGACGACGAGGCACACGACCACCTGCGCAGACTCACCCGGACATCCCGGGAGCGCCGCAGCGCTCCCGCCGGTCACGACAGGATCCATCCCCAGCTTCTGCAGCTGATCGACAGCTGGCCCGGCACCCCCGCCTTCATCCTGGGACCGGCCCTGGACGTCCTGGCGCACAACGCGCTCGCCGCGGCCCTGCACAGCGGATTCCAGCGGTTCGACAACCTGGCCCGCATGGTCTTCCTGGACCCGGCCGGGCGTACCTTCTACCGGGACTGGGACAAGGCCGCCGGCTCGTGCGCGGCCGAGCTGCGCGCGGCCTACGGGCACGACCCCGACTCCCCGCGGATCACCGAGGTCGTCGACACGCTCTGCGCGAAGAGCGCGGAGTTCGCCGGGCTGTGGGCACGACACGAGGTGCGGGGCAAGACCCAGCAGGCGAAGCACCTCGCACATCCCGAAGTGGGCGCTCTGGAGATCCAGTTCTCGGCCTTCACCGTCGGCGGTGCCCCGCATCAGCAGCTGGTCGTCTACCAGGCCGAGCCGGCGAGCCCCACCGCGGCCGCCTTCGCCGAACTCCGGTCCGGCGTCCGAGCAGGGGAATCCGCACAGATGGTGCGGGAGGAGTCCGGTCCGGCTCCCGGCGGCACCCGACCTGCCGTGTGACCCGCCCGTGGAAGCGGCACGCGGGCGCCCGGGGGAGCGTCCCGCTGTCCGCGCGGGCCGATGGCACCGCCCGGTGCGGGAGGAGGCGGGGACGGCGAGCGGCTCGGGCACGGCCGGCGGCCGAACGCACGACGACCCCGCGGACGTCGATGCCGGCGGGGGGAGCGACGGCCGAGGGCGGCCGGCGTCGCGACGGCCGAGGCCGCGGCCGTGATCCTGCCGCGCGGACCGGCGGCGCGCGGACCGGGGAGCTCGGGAACGGCCCGGCCGAGGGGGCCCGGCGGCAGACGACTCCGGCCGGCGCCGCGGCTTCGCCCCGTGTTCTCCCGCCCCTGCCCACGGGCATCCTCGTGATGGCCCATCCCGCGGGACGGGCGCGCTCACCGCGACGTCGGCCGCCCGCTCCGGGCACCGGTGCCCGGAGCGGGCGGCCTCGACGGGGAGTCCGTGCGCCCTGTCAGCCGCGCGACACCATGCCTTTCCGGCGGACGCGCGGGTCGCCCTCGCGGTAGAGCACCAGGTGCTCGTGGAAGAGAACGCCGTCGCGGATGTCGCCGGTGGCGGTGAAGCCGGTGTCGTCGACGTAGTCGATGTGGCTGCCGGTGACGGTGTACCGGCCGGTGTAGGCGCTCCGGCGCTCTCCGCGGGCCTCGTCGTAGCGGCCGTCCGGCAGCAGTTCCTGGCGGATGAAGCCGTCCGCGGTCACCCACACGCCGACGTACGGGTGCGGGTCGCGGGGCATGTCGTTGCTGGTCATGGCTCCACTCTTGGACCCGCGACGGGAGGAAGCCAGGCCGTCCCCTCCCCAGGTGCGGGCTTCCCGGGGGCCGTGCACCCACGATCGCGAGCGGGACGGCGCGGCGGCACGAGGGGACCGGCCGGACGGGCCCCCGGACGCGGTGAACCCGGAACGTGCCAGGGCCGCGGCCGTGGACCGCCGGGACCTCGCCACCGCCGAGCGCCGGCTCCCGCTCGTCGCTCCCGCGCCGGCAGGGCCGTTCCGCGGGGGCCGCCGCGGGCAGCGGGGCCGACCATGGGTGCCGCGCACCCGGGAACGCAGCGGCCTGGTTCCGGTTCCGCGGGGCGACGAGTCTGGTGGTCGTGCAGTTGCCGCGACCGCCGAGCAGCTGCCCCGCTCGCATCGCCGCCCGCCCGGTTCGCCGGGCCGGCCGACGAGCCGTACCCCCGGACTCCCCTCGAGGAACACCATGACCATCACCGACACCGACACCGACACCGACACCGACACCGGCACCGGCACCGGCACCGACACCGGCACCGGCACCGTGAGCTGGAACCGCAAGGCCCTCGACGAGATCGTCTCGAACGACGGCGGCCGTCCGGTCCTGTTCACCAACGCCCGGATCATGACGATGGACCCGCTGATCGGGACCATGACCGGTGCCGACATCCTGTTCGTCGGTTCCCTGATCGTGGGCGTCGGCCCCGCCATCGTCACCGCGGCACAGGACGACAACGCCATCGTCGTCGACTGCACGGGCACGACCGTCGTGCCCGCCGTCGTGGACACTGTCGCCCTGGCCGGCGGACGCGGCCGACGCTCGGACCACGTCGCGACGCTCACCCCGGGCAACACCGCCGACTTCCTGGTGGTGCCCGACGAACTCGCCGCCGATGTGCCCGGCGCGGTGGCCACCCTCCTGTCCCGCCCGGAGCAGGTCCGCGCCCTGGTCGCGGCCGGCCGGCCCGTCCTGTGGGCGGGCACCGACGCCCCCGGCCGGGTCACCGCCCCCGAGACGGGCATCCCCGCCGCACCGGACCTGACCGGCAGCCCCCGGCTCGGCGTCTGGATCGACCGGGAGGACTTCCTGCACCAGGAACTCACCGCCGACGGCCGCTACGACGAGACACGGGGCGGTCGCCGCCACGCCTACCAGGGCCGGTTCTGGATCGACGGCGACCGCATCGACTACCTGGACGACCTCGGCTTCTGGGCCTACGGGGAGTTCAGGGGCGACGAACTGCACCACGCGGGCTACGTCATGAAGCTGGGCTGACCGCCGGCCCGCACGGCGCCCGGCCGCCGTGCGGGCCACGGACGACCGGCTCGAAGACCGTGCCCGTACCCGCCCCGACCCCGGATGCGCGGCACCCGGGGAACGGCGCCCTGGTTGCCGTGGCCGGGCCGGCCGGGACCGGGAACCGAGCAGCGCCGGCGCCGCCGGCAGCCCGCCACCTCCTCCCCGACGCACGGAAAGCGGATCCCCCATGAACGTCAACGACACCACCGACGCGGCCGTCCTCGACCAGCTCCGGCGCCGCCCCGCGGCCGAGCGGCGCATCCTGTTCACCGGCGCGACCATCGTCACCATGGACCCCGGCCTCGGCGTCCTGCACAACGCCGACCTGCTCGTCGAGGGCGACACCATCACCGCCGTCGGCCCCCGCCTCGACGCCGGCGACGCCGTGGCCGTCGACGCCACCGGCACCGTCCTCAGCCCGGGCTTCGTCGACACCCACCGGCACGCCTGGGAGACCCAGCTGCGCCGGATCATGCCGGACGTCGACGACCTCGGCGCCTACGTCATGTCCACCCTGGCCGGCTACGCCACCGTCTACCGGCCCCAGGACATGTACACCGGCACCAGGCTGGCCGCCCTCACCGCGCTCGACAGCGGCATCACGACCATGCTCGACTTCTCCCACAACTCCCGCACCCCCGAGCACTCCGACGCCGCCGTCGAGGCTCTGCGCGACACCGGCATCCGGGGCGTGCACGCCTCCATGGGCCCGCACTTCGGCGACTGGGACAAGCAGTGGCCCGGCGACCTGGCCCGCCTCAAGGAGCGGTACTTCAGCAGCGACGACCAGCTGCTGACCCTGCGCCTGGCGACGCTCGCCACCGACGAGATCGCCGGACCGGCGCTCGCCTACGGCCCCGAACTCGCCCGCGTCGCCAGGGACCTGGGCATCGGAGTGAGCGTGGACGCGGTCTTCGGCACGGCCTCCTCCGAGGCGGTCCTGCGCTGGGCCGAGGACGGCCTCCTCGGCCCCGACGTCACCCTCATCCACGCCACCGGACTCACCCGCGAGGCGTGGAAGGCGATGGGGGAGACCGGCACCACCGTGGCGCTCGCCCCCACCTCCGACGCCCAGATCGGGCTGGAGACCGCGATCCCCGCCGTCGACGAGGCCCTGTCCGTCGGCATCCGCCCCGGCCTGAGCATCGACGTCGAGGTGGCGCTGGCCAGCGACATGTTCACGCAGATGCGCTCCCTGCACGCCATCCAGCGGATGCGGGCCGTCAACGCCGCCCACGGCACCGACCGGCAGCCCCGCCGCATCACCACCCACGACGTCCTCGACTTCGCCACCCTCCAGGGCGCCCGCACCAACGGCCTGGACGCCGTCACCGGCTCGCTCACCCCGGGCAAGAAGGCCGACCTGCTGGTCGTCCAGGCCGAGGACCTCAACAACATGCCGCTCAACGACCCCATCGGCACCGTCGTGCTGGGCTCCGACGCCCGCAACATCAGCGCCGTCCTCGTGGGCGGCGAGCCCCGCAAGTGGAACGGCCACGTCCTCGACGTCGACCTGCCCGCCCTGCGCCGCGAGGTCCACGCCTCGCGCGAGTACGTGCTGAACACCCCGGCCGCCTGAGCACCACCCACCGCCGCCCCCGGCCGGCCTCCCCCCGGCCGGGGGCGTTCCCGTCCCCGGCACGTGCCATCGGCCGATCACGCCGCGCACACGGGGCCACCAGACGTCCTCTCGGAGTTCCCATGTCCCACCCCACCGCCACGCCCGGGCACACAACGGGCAGCAGCACGCCCGACCGGCCGCCGGGCTGGGCTCCGGCCGTGCCGGCCACCGTCCTGCTGACCGCGCTCGGCGTCCTGATGGTCGGCCAGATGTACACCGTTCTGGCACTGCTGCACCCCATGGCCGCCGCGCTCGGCACCACACCCGGGCAGGCCACCTGGACGGCGACCGCGTTCGGCCTCGCCTACGCCGCCGGATTCCTCCTCGCCGGCCCGCTCTGCGACCGCTACGGACCACGCGCCGTGATCACCGCAGGGCTCGTGGCCGCCACGGCGGCCACCGCCGCGGTCGGCGCCGCCCCCGACCTCCCCACGGCCATCACTCTGCGCGGCCTGCAGGGACTGACCGCCGCGACCTTCGCCCCCTCCGCGCTCTCCTACGTCGCCCGGCACATCGCGCCACAGCGCCGCGGCACTTCCCTCACCTGCATCACCAGCGGCATGCTCGCCGCCGCCGTCCTCATGCAGATCGGCGCCCAGGCCGTCGCGGCCGGCATCGGCTGGCGCGCGGTCTTCTGGCTCGGCGCCGCCCTGATGGCCCTGAGCCTGATCCCGGTGCGCCGGATACTGCTGCCCACCCCGCGTCACGGCGCCGACGGCGGACTGCTGCAGGCGTTCGCGGCGATGCCACGACTGCTGCGCCGCCCCCAGACGGGCGCCCTGTGCCTGGCCACCGTCGCCCTGATGGCCGCCTTCGTCGCCCTCTACACGGCGGTGGCCATCGCCGGCCCACCGGGTATCGCCGGCCACGCCACCGCCATCCTCGCCCTGCGAGCCGGCGCACTGCCCGCCCTGATCGCCGTCCCCCTGCTCGCCCCCGTGCTCCAACGGCTCCGCGCGCCCCTGCGCGCGCTCCTCGCCTTCGCCCTGGCCGCGCTCACCGTCGCCGCCGGCTCCTTCCTCGGCGGCCACACGGCGGCGCTGGCCGTCGCCCTGCTGCTGTTCGTGGCCGCCGTCGCCGCGGCGGCACCCGCCGTCGTCGAGACCATCAACGCCACCGCCCCCCACGCGCGCGGCGCGGCGGTCGCCCTCTACGGATGCAGCATGTTCATCGGCGCCAGCCTGGGCCCGCAGCTCACCGGTGCTCTCACCCGGACCGGCTTCGGCGGCATCCTGCTCGTCATCGCCGTGATGCTCGCCCTGGGCGCCCTCCTGACCCTGCCGGCCCTGCGCCACCAGCGCGAGCCCGCACCCCCGCCCGCGACCCGGCACCCGGCGCACAGGCCGCCGGAGCCGCAGGCCGCGACCGGGGCCGGTGCCGGTACGGCGACGCCGGGACGAGGGCCCGGGAGACGCGGTGACGCGCGGGCTGCTCCCACCGGTCTGACGGGGCCGCAGGTGGTGCGGTGGAGCGGACGGACGCTCACACGTCGAAGTCCTGGTGGTAGGAGTGCCGGTCGGCGCGGGTGCCCTGGAAGGTCCTGACCCGCCGGAGGGCCGACGCGGCGAGCGCGGCGAACAGGAGGCCGATGCTCATCAGGAAGGCCCACTCGGCCCACACGGCGCCGGCCCCGGCCGGCTCGAGCACCGAGAACAGCTTCGCGCCCACCGGGTAGGAGACCGCGCACACGACGACGAGGTGCCAGAACGACAGGGTCTTGAGCGGCTTGGACCATGCGGTGACGGCGAGGGCCAGAGCGGCGGTCAGGGCGACTGCGGCATCGATTCGTTCCATGCGCCGATCCTTTCGCGCGGAACCCGCCGTGATGTCGGCCACCAGGAGGAACCTCGTCTGGACCGCAAGTTGCAGACCGACGGTACGACGCCGGGACCGGCCCCGGGCGGACGCCCGGACCCGTCCGCCCGTCGGTGACATCGGCTCCCCGGAAGCGGTCACCGGGATCCGCCCGTCCGCCCGCAGCGGTCCGCGCCGCCGAACGTGGTCCCACGCGGCGGCCACCACCGGATCCGCCGTCTCTCCTTCGTGCGCCGCGATCCGCGGCCGGGCCGAGCGGGCCCGCGGGCCGCCGTACGGAGCGCCTGCCGGGCACGGGACGTCTCCGGCCCGGGCGGGGCACGGCGCCCGCGGGGCCCACCGCCCTCCGTCGACGGGAGGAATTCCAGTTGCAGAAGAATGACCTGATGCTTCATCCCCCGCTCACCTCCACCAACCAGGCGAGCCCGCATCGCGTGGCAGTCCTCGGTCATGACGGTGTCGGAGCGTTCGAGGTCGCTCTGGCCGTGCAGGCGTTCGCAGCGGCGAACGATCACGCGCGTGACGCGCTGTACGAAGTCGCTGTGGTCGGACCTGAACGTGCCCTTGTCACGCGTACGGGATACGCCACGAGTTTCCGTCTCGTCCCCGACCGGCCCCTGTCCTGGGCGGAGTCGGCGCACACCCTGGTCGTGCCCGCCTACCCCGAGCAACCGCACACGCCGGCCGCACTCATCGAGACGATCCGACGCGCACACGCCGGGGGTACGCGCGTCGTGTCCCTGTGCCTGGGAACCTTCCTCGTCGCGGCTGCGGGCCTGCTCGACGGTTTCAGGGCCACGACGCACTGGCACTGGGCCGACGAACTCGCGGCGCTGCACCCGAGGGTACGGGTGGAGCCGGAGAGCCTGTTCGTCGAGGACGGCGGCCTCTTCACCTCGGGAGGCGGAACAGCGGCCCTGGACCTGGTGCTGCACCTGATCGAGCAGGACCACGGGTCGGCGCTCGCAGCGGAGATCGCACGGTTCATGGTCGTCCCGCTCCGCCGCGATGGTGATCAGACGCAGTACGCGAGATGGCAGGTGCCCGGCCGGACGCGCTCCCTGCAGGACACCCTGCGGTGGGCGGAGGAGCATCTCGACGAGGCGTCCACGGTCGCCGCACTCGCGGAGCACGCATGCATGAGTACGCGCACGTTCACACGTCGATTCCGCGATGTGGTCGGCATCTCGCCGATGGAATGGCTGCAACGCGCCAAGGTGCGCCGGGCACAGGAGCTGCTGCAGCGCACCACCTGGACCGTGGACCGGATCGCCGAAGCCAGCGGCTTCGGTTCGGAGGCGGCGCTCCGCTACCACTTCACCCGGCTCACGGAGATGCCGCCCGGCCGCTACCGCCGCACGTTCGGCACCGCGCGCGGCCGGCGCCCCGAAACGGCCGGAGTGGCGTGATGTTCAACTTTTGCGTCCGTCGTTGCGTAGCCCGTGCCGGACCAGCGCGTTGATCATGAACAACATGAACGACGTACAGAAGCGGGCCGAGCGGTCCGGCACCGTCCGGATCGGCGACCGTACGGTTCACCGCATGTCCTTCGGCGCGATGCGTCTCGCCGGCAGGGACGTCTGGGGACCGCCCGCCGACCGCGCGAACGCGGTTCGCGTCGCGCGTCGTGCGGTCGAACTCGGCGTCGACCACATCGACACCGCGGACTCCTACGCCTTCGGCGTGACCGAGGAGATCCTGCGTGAGGCCCTGCACCCCTATCCCGACGATCTGCTGATCGCGACCAAGGCGGGCCAGGCTCAGGTGCGGCCGGGGGTGTGGGAGCCCCTCGGACGCCCCGCGTACCTGCGCCAGCAGTGCGAGGCGAGCCTGCGGCGCCTCGGTCGGGAGCGGATAGATCTCTTCTACCTGCACCGTGTCGATCCGCGGGTGCCGTTCGACGAGCAGGTGGGGACGATGCGGGAACTCCAGGACGAGGGGAAGATCGCGCACTTCGGACTGTCGAGTGTCACCGTCGACCAGATCGAGTCCGCACGGAAGATCATCGATGTGGCGGCCGTGCAGAACATGTTCAACGTGGTGGCCCGTGCGGGCGAGGACGTGCTCGAACACTGCGAACGGGAACGGATCCCGTTCGTCGCGTGGTTTCCGATCATGAGCGGTGACCTGGCCCGCGCCGACCACCTCGTCGCCGAGGTGGCGGCAGACCTGGACGCGACGCCCGCACAGGTCGCTCTCGCCTGGTTGCTGGCCCGGTCACCTGTGATCTGCCCCATTCCCGGCACCTCCTCGATCGCGCATCTCGAGGAGAACGTCGCCGCGTCCACGCTGCGACTCTCCGCTGAGCACCTCTCCCGCCTCGCCTCGTCGCAGTTGACCGACGACGAGCTCGCGGCGCTTGCCGCAGTCGGCTCCGCCCCGAAGAGCTGAGCGCGGACGCCCGCTCCGGCCGCTTCGCCATGCCGCCCGACGGGTTCACCGGAGCGGAGAACCCCGCCACCGAGTTCGTCACCTCCGCCGGCGCGGCACGCCGGCGGGGCCGGGGCAGCGCCGGTACGCGCCTCACCGTCGGGAGCACCGGTCACGCCATGCCGTCCCGCACCGTCCTGCGGTGCACAGGCACGGCGAGCCCTCGAAGCGGCCGGATGCGGAACGCCGCCCCCTTGCCCCGGTGACGGCCGGGACCGACCCGGCCACGGGGGCTCGGCCGCGCGGTGACGGGCCCGCCGTCCGCACGCCGGCCGCACCCTCGTCCCATCAGCCGGGCGGAGCACAGCACTACCAGCCACCCGACAGGAAAGAACGGTTCATGTCCTTACCTCCCCTGTACGTACCGCCGGAGGGCGGGTCGTCGGTGTTCCTCGTCGGAGACACCTACACCACGCTGCTCGGCGCCGCCGACACCGGCGGAGAGCTCTCCCTGGCCGAGGCCGTCGTTCCGGCCGACGCCGGCCCCCCGCCGCACACGCACCACGGTGAGTCCGAGACGTTCGTCCTCCTCGACGGCACCCTCCGCGTGACCGCCGGGGACGAGGAGTTCGACGTCGAGCCCGGAGGGGTCGTCCACGTCCCCAAGGGTGTTCGCCACTCCTTCCGCAACACCAGCCCGGGCCACCCCGCCCGCATGTACTTCCTCTACGTCCCCGGCGGCATGGACGGCATGTTCCAGGAGATCGGCCGCCCCGGTGTCCGGGGCCGAGTCGGTCCTCCCCCCGACCCGGCCGATGTGGCCGCCATGGCGGAGGTGGCCGGGAAGTACGGCTACACCCTCGGCTGACCAACGGCCCCCGCCGGGGCGCCCGGTCCCGCTCCCGACCCGGCCCGTTCCATCACCCGGCACACCCGGTCGATGCCGGTCCCTGCCTGCCGCGGGGAGCGAGGTCCGTGATTCGGGCACTGCGGTGCAGTGCTTTTCCATCGATGCGAAGGAGCTTCGTCATGAAGCGCGTCACTCTGCGTATGTCGCTCGCCGTGGTCACCGCGGGGGTGCTGGCGGCTCTTGTGCCTGCGGGTCCCGCCGCCGCAATGAACAGGACCGACTGCGGGAACCGAGACGATTTCGTGAAGATCTGGTACAACCACGGCAGCCAGGTCGCCTGCTTCGCCAATGCGGGTGTCCAGGACGTCCACTTCCCCAACACCGTCAAGGTCTCGTCCGGCAACAACAGCATCCGCATGGTTCTGGGCGGGGAGGTCCTCACCATGCCCAAGTGGGCGACCAAGCGGGATGTCGACGGCTCCGCCAAGCTGCTGAGCCGTCTGCGCATCTTCTGATCGAAGAGCCCAGGACGGTGCGCCGACCTGCCCGGCCGCAGCCCGTCCCGCTTCACCCCGCCGGCTTGACGCGCGTTGTGCAGGGCAGGGGGAGCGGGACCGGCCGGTGACCGACGGTGCTGTCGTCGCGATTCGGGAAAGGTCCCCGGCCTGGAAGAAACGGGCCAGGGGCCTCTACCGGTACGGAGCGAGAAGAACCGGCGGCGAGGACGGCCGGCTCGTGCGAAGCCGACCGCGGATTCATGACCGGCCCGCGTCTGCAACCCGGGTCAGAGATCCGCAATCCAGGCCAGAGATCTGCAACCCGGGTTGGAGAACGGATTCCGCCCTGAGCCGGAGTCAGGCCGCAGCAATGGGGCCATAGCCTCGACGTGTCATGAAACAAATCGATGACCGGACGATTCCGGCCCTGTTGATATGCGTCCAGGCCGCAGTGTGGCCCGGGGCAGCGCTCGTGTACGGGAAGGTCCCGTCCGGGTCCGACCTTCTCGTGGCCGCTCTGGTGGCCGGGCCGGTGGCGGCCGTCCTCGCCCTGCGACGCGCCCGCCCGGTGACCGCGCTCGTCGTCGTCGCCGCCGCCTGCGCCATGGGCGCCGGGCCGCTTCCCGCCGGGGCGATGGCAGTGCTCGGGACCGCGGGCGTCGCTCTCGCCCTGTTCACCGTGGCGGCCGAACGGGACGCCTTCACCGCCCTGCTGTGCGTGCTGGCTCTGGCCGCCTGGCAGTCCCTGCACGACCTGAGCCTGCACGGGCTGCGTCAGGACGACGGACTCGACATGGTCCTCACCGCGGTGGTGTACGCCGCCGCCTGCGTCAGCGGTCTGCTGGCACGGCGAACGCGTCGTGCCCGGCGAGCGGCCGAGCAGCGCCTGAAACTGGCCGAGTCCGAGCGCCGCCGGCTGCCGGCGGCCGAGCGGCGCCGCATGGAGCGCGAACTGCACGACGTCAGCGCCCACCACCTGACGGCCGTGGTCGTCACCGTGGGCGCGGCACTCGGGCTGCGCGGACGCCGCCCCGAACTCGGCGAGGAGGCGGCCCGGTTCGCCGTCGAGGCCGGTCACGAGGTCACCCGGGCGCTCGGCGCCGTCCGGGCACCGGCTCCTTCCCCCGCACGCCGGCCCACGCCGGAGGAGCGGCTGCTCGAGCTGGTGGCCGGGTTCCGCCGACTGGGCCGGCAGGTGGACTGCGAGATCGACGCCCTGCCCGAGGGCGGTGTCGCGGACGCCGCCTACGGCATCGTGCGCGAGGCGCTGACCAACGCCGCGCGCTACGCGCCCGGCGCACGCACGCGGGTGCTCTGCCGGTACGGCGACGCCCGCACGGAGGTGGTCGTCACCAGCGACGCGCCGGCCCCCGGCACGGTGACGCACGGCGCGGGACTCGGCGGGGGACGCGGTGAAGGCTTCCTCCGCTCCCGGGCACGGGAGGCCGGCGGCACCTTGGCCACCGGTCCGACAGCCGAGGGCGGCTGGGAGGTGCGCGCCGCCTTCCCCGGACGGACCGCCGCCCCGGTGGGGCGGCCCGCGCCGCGCAGCTACCGCCTGGCGCAGGTGACCGCGGCTGCCGGTCTCGTCGTGCAGCCCTTGCTGCCGGTGCTGGTCGTCCGGGCCGAGGCCCCGTCATCCGGTGAGCAGGTGTCCGCGGGCGTCCTCTTCGCCCTGCTGGCCGCTGCGCAAGCGGTCACGCTCCTGTGGCTGCGGCGGGCACACCGCGCCGCCCACTGCGTCCTGTGCGTCCTCGCCCTGCTGTGGCCGGTGGCGATGGCCGTGAGCGACTACGCCGGTCCGGCCGTTCTCCCGCCCGTGCTGGGCCTGCTCGCCACGTGTGCGGCGCTCGCCGCCGAGGCGGCCGGTACCGCCGGCCCCCGCTCCGCGGACGGACGCCCGCGCTCGCTCTTCCCGGTCGCGGCCGTCGCGGTGCACGCGGTCGCCGTGACCGTCGCCCTCCTGGAGAGGGACGCGCGGATTCCGCCCTGGGGCGTCATCGCCCTGTCGACGGCCGGAGTCTGGGCAGCCGTCCACACGGCTCGCCGGGCCGGGGTCGTGTGGGGCCGACGCGACCGGGCCACCCGCAGGGAACAGGAGGAACGCCTCGCCACCTGGACCGGGGAGGCGGTCCGGGAGGCTTGGGCCGAGCGCCGTCGCATGGCCGCCGGGCTGGAGACCACCGTGCTGGCACGCACCGCCGAAATGATCCGCGAAGCTCGGGCCGGTGAGCTCGAAGCGACCGCCGAACGCGCCCGTGAGGCCCTGGCCGCGATGCGTGCCCTGCTCGACACGGCCCGGGAGGAGGGCCCCGGGCAGCGACTGCGGCCCCAGCCCACCCTGCAAGCCCTGGACCTACTGGCCGGTCAGTGCCGTGCCACCGGCCGTGACGTGGAGATACGGGTGACCGACCGCGTGCCGGACCGTCTGCCCACCGCGGTCGACCTGGCCGCCTACCACGCCGCGGAGACGATACTCACCGCCGGCGGCGAGGTGCCCGCGGTGATCGAGATCGATGCCCGCAGCGGCACGTTGACGCTGACGGCCACAGGAGTGCCCCGCGCGGCCGGCCCCGCGGTGTGCGAGCGGCTGACCGCCCGGGTCTCGGCCCTCGGCGGCACGGTCACCACCCGGCCCCCCGGAACGGTCGGTCTGACCCTGCCCCTCGCGCGGACCAGGACACCCCGGACCGTCGCGAACACATCACCGGCCACCTGCGAACAGGGTGGGGAAGAGCAGAGGAACCCGTGACTATCAGAGTGCTGGTCGCCGACGACCAGGGCGTCGTGCGGGCGGGCTTCGCCGCCGTGATCGACAACGAGGAGGACATGACCGTCGTCGCGGAGGCCGCCGACGGGGCCGCAGCAGTACGGCTGGCCGAGGAACTGGCACCCGACGTGGTCGTCATGGACGTGCGCATGCCCGAACTGGACGGCATCGCCGCCACCCGGATCATCACCGGTCGCCAGGACGCGCCCAGGGTCCTGGTACTGACCACGTTCGACCTCGACGCCTACGTGTTCGACGCACTGCGTTCCGGCGCCTCCGGCTTCCTGCTCAAGGACGTGCACCCCTCCGAACTGCTGCAGGGCATCAGGGTGGTGGCCGCGGGCGAAAGCGTGCTCTCCCCGACCGCGACCCGCCGGCTCATCGGCCACTACGCCACCACATCCGTACCCGTCGCCGGCGTCGGCCCCGGAGCCGCGACCGCCATGCGCGAGCTGAACAGCCTGACCGGCCGCGAACGCAACGTCCTGACCCTGATCGCAGCCGGGCTCACCAACAGGGAGATCGCCGATCACCTCGGCATCGCCGTGGGCACGGTGAAGTCCCACGTGAACGCACTGCTGCGCAAGCTGGGACTGCGCGACCGGGTGCAGGCGACCATCCTCGCCTACGACCTCGGCCTTGCCCGCCCCGTCCCGCCCGACCCCTGCCTGTGACCAGTTCGACCCGCTCACACCAGCAAAGGACGCACCATCGTGACCGTTTCCGACCGACCTTCCGCCCGTCGCTCGAACATGTCTGCCGGCGCCATCATCGCCCTCGCCTATCTCGTGGTCTGTGCGGCCCTGCTCATATGGGCGTTCGCCGTGACCGCCGCCGACGACACGGGCGAGTCCATGGCGGCGGTCATACCGCTGCTCGCTGCCGCTCCGGTCAGCCTGGTGGCGTTGATGCTGCCCGGGGACGGCCCCGCGACGGTGGTCGTCGCAATCGCCCTCGGCGCGTCGGCCAACGCCGCGGCGATCTGGTGGTGTGCCCGCGCACTGCACCGCAGCGACGGCGCCGGCCCGGTGTCCTGAGTCCTCGTGGCGTGGCGCAGCTGTCCTGCTTGCCCGGCTCGGCGTCCGGTTCGGCGCGGATGGCGTCCCACCGCGCGGGTGCAGCCGGTCAAGTCGAAGCCGGCCGCCGGCGCCGGCGGATCAGCGGTCCGGCCCGGGGCGATCGCGCTCATCGCGGCCGGCGGTCGTCCCGCGGCCGGCTCCGGGACCGGCGGGCCCCTACCCCTGCGGCTCCCGCTGGAGCGGCAGCGCCGCCGCCGGCGGGACGCGGTCGTCGTTCCGCACCGCGTCGACCGGGCCCGTCACCGTCGAGGAGAACACCTCCCGCCCGCCCTGACGCCCCGTCACCCGCACCGTCACCGTGTCCGGTTCGCCCGACGGGACGAGTGCGGCCTCGATCCAGCACGGCTGGTCGAGTTCCGCGTACCGGTGGAAGGCGGTGGACATCGCCGACGGCCGCATCGTGCCGGGGGCCACGCAGTGGCAGGCCGCCTGGCGGGCCGCCTCCAGCAGGACCATCCCGGGCACGTGGTCGCAGTCGTGGTCGAACAGGATCGGGTGGGCCGGGTCCGGCGTGAGCAGCCAGGTGTCCGGCAGGGGGGTCGGGAAGAGCACCACGTCATCCGGTCTC
Organism: Streptomyces sp. NPDC051041; assembly: GCF_044456065.1. Taxonomy (NCBI): domain Bacteria; kingdom Bacillati; phylum Actinomycetota; class Actinomycetes; order Kitasatosporales; family Streptomycetaceae; genus Streptomyces; species Streptomyces sp. NPDC051041. The sequence continues at coordinate 26,404 of NZ_JBITFM010000026.1, read as the reverse complement.
GTCCGGCCCACCGCCGCCGGCGGCAGGGCGGTGTGCGCCGCCCGGGGCCGGACCGTGCCCGGGCCGGTCGGGCGTGCGCCGCGCAGCCTGCGGTAGACGGCCGGGCTGACGCAGGTGAAGCGGCCGCCGCCGGTGGCGACGGTCCCGCCGTCGCGCCGGATGGCCAGTTCCATGCGGAAGCCGCTGGTGGTACGGCCCCGCCGAATCACCTCGGGGCAGTCGACGGTCAGTTCGACGTCCGTCGGCGACGGCCCGATGCCCAGCCGGTCCAGCCGGGCGGTGAACGTCAGGTCCCGCATGACGAAGTGGTGACCGAGCGGCACCCCCAGTTCGGTGTGGGCGAGGAAGAGGCCGGCCTGCCGGAAGGTCTCCGCGGTCAGCAGCGGGTCGTGGTCCCGGCCGTCGGCGCTCTGGAAGAAGGTGTGGGCGCGCGGCCACTGGCCGGTGACCTCGAAACGGGTGTCGCCGTGCCGGGCGCCGCCGGTGAGGAAGACCTCGGCCACGCTCGCCCGGTGGACGTACTCCCGGGGGACGGTCGCGGTCAGCCGAGGTGGGGGCGCCGTCACAGCGCTGGGGCGGGGTGGGTCCGAGGCCATCGGCATCTCCACTGGTCGAGTGAAGGACGGATGAAGGCGCGCCCATGTAAGATACAGACCTGCCGGTTTTGTTTCCATGCCCTCCGGACGGGCGTCGGCGATTCTCCGTCACGAGCGGCTGGAGGGGAGCGGTCGGGCGACCGGTGTCCGCGGGCGTCGAGGCGGAGGGGGGACGTGTGCGGCCGTCGCAGCCACCGGCCCTGCCTCCCGGTCCCCTGGGCGGGCGTGTCCCGGCGGGCGTCCGAGGGGTGACGGAACCGGCCCCGCGACCCCGCGTCCGTGCAAAGGCGGCCGCCCGGAAGCCGCCCGGCTGCGCGCCGGCGGTCCGGCCGCACCGGTGCCGCTGCCCGGCGGGACCGGAGTCCGGGCCGTCACCCGGCGCGCCGCGGCCGAGCGGCCGCCGCCGGATCCCCGGGGCTCCCAGGACATCCGCCGGCGCCGGCCCGCCCGGATGCCGGACGGGCCGGACGGCTCCTGGCCCGCGGCCACGCGGTCCCGGCGCGGAACCCGCTCGCCGCCCGCGGCGCGGGCCGCCCCCGGGAGCGACGGCCGAGGCGGCCACGGCCCTGCCGGCCCTCTTCGCGCGGTCCCCGCGGACGCGTACCGCGGGAGCGTCCGCGCCCGGCCGGGTCGTTCACCTCCAGCGGCCCCGTGAACCGCCGGTGATCCCCACCCCACCCTCTGAAGGAGCAGGCGACCCGTGCCCACCGCCCTGCAGCATCTGCGTCTGGCCGCCGTCAACATCGACGGCGTCCTGCTCAACGACACCTTCAGCCCGGTCATCCGCGCCATGGTGACCGCCCACGGCGGCGACTACACCGAGGACGTGGAGTACGCGCTGTTCTCCCGGCCCCGGCTCGCCGCCGCCTCGGTGTTCGCCGAGGCCGTCGGCTCGCCCCTGTCGCCGCGCGAGCTGGTCGGCGAGTACCTCGCGCACCGGGAGAAGTACCTCGCCGAACACCCGGTCCGCGTCCTCGACGGCGCCGGCGACCTCCTGCGCCTGCTGCGCGCCCTCGGCCTGAGGACCGTCTGCTACGGCGGCCTGGACCGCTCCCACTTCGACCGCCACCTCGGCGCGCTCACCGCCCTCTTCGACGATCCCGGGTACATCTGCACGGACGGCTTCCGCCCCGGCGTCCACGAGATCGCCCGCGACGTCTTCGGACTCGACTACGACCGCGTCCTGTTCATCGACGACGTGGCCCGGGTGGCCGAGACCGCCCGCGCCCTCGGCGTCCCCTTCATCGGCCGCCCCAGCCCCGAATCCGCCCACCAGCGGCGCCTGATGGAACGGGCCGGCGTACGGCACCTGGTCCGCACCCTGCGCGACATCGACGAGGACCTCCTGCGGACCGTCGACCGCGAGGCGATGGCCGGTACCGTCTGGGGCGGCACCACGATCCCGTCAGGAGCAGCCCGTGAGCAGTGACCCGGCGCCGCTGAGCGGCAAGGCCGTCCTCATCACCGGGGCCAGCAGCGGCATCGGCGCCGCCGCGGCCCGTGTCTTCACCCGGCAGGGCGCCGCCGTCGTCCTCGCCGCCCGCCGCGCGGACCGCCTGCGCGAACTCGTCGACGACCTGCGGGCCGAGGGGGCGACGGCGAGCTGCGTCACCGCCGACGTGGCGAACCCGGCCGACGTCCGCGCCATGGTCGAGTTCGCCGTCTCCGAGCACGGCCGGCTCGACGCGGCCTTCAACAACGCGGGCGTCGGCATCGACAAGCGGCCCCTGCACCTCGTCGACGACGCCGACTACCGGCAGGTCATGGACGTCAACGTCACCGGGGTGTGGAACTGCCTGCGCCACGAGATCGCGGCCATGCTGGAAGGCGGCGGCGGCTCCATCGTCAACACCAGCAGCGTCGGCGGACTCGTGGCCTCCTCCACCGCGGCCCCGTACATCGCCTCCAAGCACGCCGTCATCGGCCTGACCAAGGCCGCCGCGGTCGAGTACGCCGAACACGGCATCCGGGTCAACGCCCTCGCGCCCGGACTGACCCGCTCCGAGATGACCGACCAGTGGTTCACCCTCCACCCCGGGGCCGAGCAGCGCGCCCTGCGCTCCGCCCCGCAGCGCCGCGCCGCCGACCCGGAGGAAGTGGCCGAGGCGGCGGCCTGGCTGTGCAGCGACCGCGCCTCGTTCGTCACCGGGACCACGCTGGCGGTGGACGGCGGACGCACGGCCTGGTGAGCCCACGGCCCGTACGCGGTACGGAACTCGGGCCCGGATGCGAGGGCGGCCGTGCGCTAAGGTACGTCCTGTTCGGTTTTGTTTTTCCAGGAGGGCCCCATGGCTCAGCAGGAGCGTGCGATCCGGACCCGCCGCGCCGTCGTGGAGGCCGCCGCCGCCGTCTTCGCCGAACGCGGGTACGCGGCAGCCACGATCGCCGAGATCCTGAGCCGTGCCCGGGTGACCAAGGGCGCCCTGTACTTCCACTTCGACTCCAAGGCGGCGCTCGCCCGGGGCGTGCTGGAGGCCCAGATAAGCCCCGAGTACCACGTGGCCCGCGGCCTCAAGCTCCAGGAGTGGGTGGACACGGGCATGACGCTCGCCGCCCGGCTCCCGCACGAGCCGCTGCTCCTGGCCGGCGTCCGGCTCTCCGCCGACCTCCAGGGCAGGGAGGAGTTCGGCAGCGCCTGGCCCGCCTGGTCGGCGCTCATGGTCGACTACCTCACCCAGGCCAAGGACCGCGGCGAGGTCCTGCCGCACGTCGTGCCGGAGGAGACCGCACAGGTCGTCCTCGGCTCCTGGATCGGCATCCAGTTCATCTCGCAGGCCGCGTCCAACTGGACCGACCTGGAGGAACGCGTGTCGTCCCTCTTCAACCACGTCCTCCCGGCCATCGCCGCCCCCGCGGTGCTCGTCCAGCTGGACACCGCGCCCGACCGGGGCCGGCGGGTCATCGCGGAGGTGCGGGGGACCTCGGCCGCGACCGGGGCCGGGGTGGCCGAGGGCTGAGCGGGCCCCGACCCCGCCGCGCACAACCGCCGATCGGCGCGCGAACCGTCTCGTCCGCGAAACCGCCGGGTCCGCGAGACGCTCTCTTCAAAACCGCTCGTGCGGTTCGTTAATCTCCCCCGGAGACACCGCCAGAGGCGCCGCGGGAGGGTGAGCGGACCGGCCCTCCCGCCGGCCGCGGGGGGAAGTCCGACGCTGGGAGGCATGGATGGCCAAGCAGGAGCGCGCGATCCGGACCCGGCAGGCGCTGCTGCGGATCGCCGCGGAGACCTTCGCCCGGGAGGGCTACGCCTGTGCGTCGCTCCCCGCGATCAGTGACGCCGCCGGTGTCAGCAGGGGAGCCCTGCACTTCCACTTCTCCAGCAAGGGCGCTCTGGCGGAGGCGGTCGAGGCCGAGGCCGGAGCCCGTCTGGACCTCATCCTCCAGCGGGCGCGGCACGGCGAGGACCGGCCGGCGCTGCACCTTCTGGCCGAGGCCACCCACGCCCTCGTGGAGGGCATCACGGCCGACGCCGTCGTACGGGCCGGCTTCCGGCTGGACGCGGACGTCACCCGCAAGGGCGGAGCCGGGCTGTGGAAGCGGTGGGAGGCGTGGGTGCGCGGCGTCCTGGCGGAGGCCGAACGGTCGGGCGAACTGCCGCCCGGTCTGTCACGGTCCGCGCTCGCCACGGTCGTCGTGGCCGCGACGGCCGGCTTCGAGGCCCTGGCCGCCCGCGACCCGAGGTGGCGCCTGCCGGACCTCCTGCCCCACCTCTGGAGCGTCCTGCTGCCCCACCCCGACGCAGGGCCGGACCGGACGGACGCGGGGGCGGAGCGGGCACGCGGCTGACCCGGAGCCGGGCGGCCGCGCGCGGGCCTCGTCGACCACCCGCGCCCCGCGCGCGCGGAGCGGGCCGGGACCGCCGGGGCCGCCGACATACGGGGGCGGCGGGCGGTACGGGGAGCGCGGAGGCCGGGGCGTGACGGCGGCGACGGCGCGGAGAAAGTGCCTGCGTAAAACCCCTCACCGGCACATGTCATCACATCGAGTGATTCTCTGGCCTTTACTTGCCCGGGACAACCCACGGTTGCGACTCTGTTGCTGTCTGTACAACCCGATGGGAGCGGCCAGTGACATTCGGTGAGCAGCCGGCGTACCTGCGTGTCGCGGGTGATCTCCGCAAGAAGATCGTCGACGGCCTGCTGCCCCCGCACACCCGCCTCCCCTCCCAGGCGAGGATCCGCGAGGAGTACGGCGTCTCGGACACCGTCGCGCTGGAGGCCCGCAAGGTGCTCATGGCCGAGGGGCTGGTCGAGGGCCGCTCCGGCTCGGGGACGTACGTGCGCGAGCGGCCCGTGCCGCGGCGCATCGCCCGCTCCGGGTACCGCCCGGCCGGGGGGGCCACGCCCTTCCGCCAGGAGCAGGCCGACGCCGCCGCGCGCGGCACCTGGGAGTCCAGCAGCGAGCAGACCGAGGCGAGCGGTGGCGTCGCCGAGCGGCTCGGCATCGAGCCCGGCGACCGGGTGATGCGCACCAGGTACGTCTTCCGGGACGGCGGCGAGGCGATGATGCTCTCCACCTCCTGGGAGCCGCTCGCCCTGACCGGCCGTACGCCGGTGATGCTGCCCGAGGAGGGGCCGCTCGGCGGCATGGGCGTCGTCGAGCGGATGGCGGCCATCGACGTCGTCGTGGACAACGTCACCGAGGAGGTCGGCGCCCGCCCCGGCCTCGCCGAGGAACTGCTCGCGCTCGGGGGCGTGCCCGGGCACGTCGTCCTGGTCGTCCAGCGCACCTTCTACGCCTCCGGGCGCGCGGTCGAGACGGCCGACGTGGTCATCCCGGCCGACCGCTACCGGGTCGCGTACCACCTCCCCGTGAGATAGCGCACACCTTCGCGCGCCTCCCACGCCCCCGGGGCGCGGCGGACCACCGGATCGGCTCCGCCGCGCCGCGCTCCGGCGCCGTTGCAATCCGGCCGTTCTCGCAGGTCGGCCCGGATGCGCTCGCCACGCCGCTGACCGGACACGTCGGCGTGCGCAGGCGGCGCGTTCCGCTTCGCGCGCCCCCTGCGTTCTGGCCGGTTGCGTACCTCTTGGTGAAAACCCGTATTCGCTGCGTAAAGGTTAGGCGTAGGCTCGGGCATATGCGGACTGCGGTTTCCTTACCGGGCGGGACGCGGCACAGGCCGTGGGCGGGAAGTGGAGGGGCGCGATGAACGACAGCACGGTCACACTTCCCTGGCTCGTCATCAGGCAGGACGACAACGGCAATCGCTACCGGGTGGGCAGATACGCCACCCGCGCCGAGGCCCAGAAGATCGCGGACAGTCTCGACGGCCGCGGGCCGAAACAGCTCTACTGGGTCGAGAGGATCGGCCAGAACGGAACGAGCGCCGCCGACTGACGGGCGGGACCCGCCCCTTCGCCGGGGTTCCCGACGCTCCCGTAGGCTCCGGCGCATGACGGTACCGATCGTGGTGGTGGGAGCCGCCCTGTTCGACGGCGGGCGCCTGCTCGCCGCACGCCGCAGCGCACCGGCCGACCTGGCCGGACGCTGGGAGCTGCCCGGCGGCAAGGTGGAACCCGGAGAGACGCCCGACGCGGCCCTCGTGCGCGAGCTGCGCGAGGAGCTCGGCGTCGACGCCGAGCCCGGCGAGCGCGTCCCGGGCGAGTGGCCGCTGCGGCCGCCGTACGTCCTGCACGTCTGGACCGCCCGTCTGCGCCCCGGGTCCGCCGCCCCCGAACCCCTCCAGGACCACGACGAACTGCGCTGGCTGACGCCCGAGGAGACCGGCGACGTCGACTGGCTCGACCAGGACGTCCCGGCGGTCCGGCGGACGCTGGCCCACCTGGGCCTGCCCGGCGGCCCGCTCGGGAGGGCCGAGGACCCGGCCGGACGCTGAGAGAGCGCGGGCCCGGCGCGGGAGACGTCCGGCGCGGCGCCCCCGGAACGCGCCGGGGCGCAGGGGACGCCCGGTGCGCGCCGGGGCGGAGGGCGGGTGCGTGGACCCGCGCGCGTGCCCCGTCCGTCGTCCGTGCCGCCCGGCGCCCTCGTCCGCGGTACCCCGCCCCGGATACCGGGTATGTGCCCATTGACCCCATGAGACCGGACATGGGCGGGTTCGTTGGCCTGGGAAGTGATCGGCGTGACCGACCCCGAGGACCACCACGCCGAGTGGTCCTTCCCCGCGGAACCCGGCGCCGTGCACAACGCCCGGTCCGCCGTCCGCGGCCGGCTCGGCGCCTGGGGCCTGGACAGCCTCGGCGACCTCGCCGCCCTGCTGGTCAGCGAGCTGGTCACCAACGCCCTGCGGTACGCCACCGGCCCCATCGGCCTCCGCCTGACCCACCCCTGCGAGCGGGACGGCGTCCTGCTCGTCGAGGTCTCCGACTCCCTTCCGGACCTGCCCCGCGAGCGCGTCGCCCGCCCCGAGGACGAGAGCGGCCGGGGCCTGCACCTGGTGGCCTCCTCCTCGCACCGCTGGGGCACCCGGCCGTGCCCGGCGGGCAAGACCGTGTGGTTCGAGCTCGCGGTACCCCGGTGACGCGCGGAGCCGGGCCCCCACCGCCGTCGGGAGTCCCGCGCGGCCGGACGGATTCCGTCCCCGGCGATCCGGAATCCGTCCCCCGCACGGTCCGGAATCCGTCCTGGTGCGCCCCGGAATCCGTCCCCCGGACGCTGTACGCGCACCCCCGCCCCGCCGACCGGCCGGTGGCGGAGGGCGGCGGACGTGGTTCGATGGCGTGTCTGCTGGTTAGAAGACTGGGAGTGTCGTCACAGATCGGTCCGGAAAGCATCGGGACCGTGCTGTGATCGTGAACACCGTGTCGAGTGGCGCCGTAGTGCTGGATACTGCGGGCAGCCGCACCCGGTGACCGGTGCCGGACGCGGTGAGCTGGAGGGGACGGTTCGCGTGAGCGAGATACCAGCGAAGGCCACGGAGTCCAAGGACCCGTCGGGCGGCGCGAGGGCAAAGGCCGCGAACGGCCTCGGGGCCGGTGAGGCGCTCCCCGGAGACGCCATGTGGCAGAGCAGTCCGCCCGGCTCGATCTACGACTACATCAAGGTCGCGTCCTTCTCCATCGGCCCCGACGGGCTGATCGACCAGTGGAGCCTGCGCGCCGAGCAGCTCTTCGGCATCCCCGCCGGGCGGGCCGTCGGCATGGACCCCATCGAGGCGCTCATCGACCCGGACCTGCGCGAGCGGGGCCACCGCAAGATGGCCGAGATCCTCGACGGCCGGGAGTGGACCGGCGTGGTCCCCTTCCGCACGCCCGGCGGCGCCGGCGGCGCACGCGGACGGCAGGGTCTCGCCGAGGTGTACGTCATGCCGACGCGCACCGAGGGCGGCGAGAAGGCCGCCGTCTGCATCGTCGTCGACGTGCGCATCCTGCGCAGCATCGAGACGGACCTCGCCGCCTCGCAGGCCATATTCGGCCAGTCCCCGTTCGGCTTTCTGCTGATCGACACCGACCTCCGGGTGCGCCGCGCCAACCAGCGGTTCGCCTCCACCTTCGGCGGCACGCCCGACGACCACCGCGGCCGCGGCGTCCACGACTACCTGCCGCGCCCGGAGGCCGAGCGGGTCGCCGCGACCCTGCGGCGCGTCCTGGAGACCGGCGACTCCATCACGGACATGCACGTCACCGGCTTCGTGCCCGGCTCCGACGAGCGCCGCCACTGGTCCGTCAACCTCTACCGCGTGCACAGCGGCCCCGGCCGCCCCATCGGCGTCGCCTGGCTCGGCACCGACATCACCGCCCGCCGCGCCGCCGCCCGCGAGGCCGCCGCCGCACGGCGCAATCTCGCCCTGCTGAACGAGGCCGGCGCCCGCATCGGCAACTCCCTCGACCTGGAGACCACCGCCCGCGAACTCCTCGACGTCGTCGTCCCCGGCTTCTGCGACCTCGCCACCGTCGACCTCTACCAGGGGCTGCTGGCCGGCGACGAGACCCCGCCCGGCCTCGCCGACGGCAGCGCCGAACTGCGCCGCGTCGCCTTCGCCAGCGCCGTCTCCGACGCGCCGTTCAGCGGCACCGGCGCGCCCGTCGAGGTCGGCGCCGTGCACCACTACCCCTTCAACTCGCCCTGCGCGGACGCCCTGCGCGCCGCCCGCCCGCGCCTGGTCCCCGGCGAGGAGGGCGGCCTGGTGCAGTCCACGCTCGCCGTGCCGATGGTCGCGCACGACACCGTCGTGGGACTCGCGCAGTTCGCCCGCACCAAGGGCAGCGAGCCGTTCGGGGACCGGGACCGCGACCTGGCCGTCGAACTCGCCGCCCGGGCCGCCGTCTGCATCGACAACGCCCGGCTGTACCGGCGGGAGCACGAGCGCGCGCTGATACTGCAGCGGTCCCTGCTGCCGCCCGGCGACCCGGAGGCCTCCGGCCTCGACATCGCCTGCCGCTACCTGCCCGGCAACGCGGCCACCGGCCGGCCCAGCGAGGTCGGCGGCGACTGGTTCGACGTCATCGAGCTCCCCGGCCACCGCACCGCGCTGGTCGTCGGCGACGTCATGGGCCGCGGCCTGCGCGCCGCCGTCGCCATGGGCGAACTGCGCACCGCCGTGCGGACGCTGGCGCTGCTCGACCTCGAACCGGCCGAGGTGCTGTCCCAGCTGGACGAGATCGCGCGGGGTCTCGGCGCGCCCGGCGGCGTGCAGCAGGCGACGCGCGCCGCCCGCCGCCCCCGCGAGGCGGACCTGTCGGAGGTGTACCTCGCGACCTGCATCTACGCGGTCTACGACTCGGTGACCAGGCGCTGCACCTTCGCCAACGCGGGCCATCTGCCGCCCGTCCTGGTCGAACCGGGCGAGTCGGCGCTGATGCTCGACGTGCCGCCGGGCATGCCGCTCGGCGTCGGCGGCGAGCCCTTCGAGGAGGTGGAGGTCGAGCTGCCCGAGGGCGCCCTGCTCGCGCTCTACACGGACGGACTCGTCGAATCCCGCGACCACCCCCTGGACGAGGGGCTCCAGGCCTTCGTGGGGGCGCTGACGGATCCCGCCCGCCCGGCCGTCGGCACCGGCGCCGTCCGGTCCCTGGAGGACGTCTGCGACCACGTCCTGCGCACCCTCGACACCCACCACGGCGAGGACGACATCGCGCTGCTGATGGCACGCGTCCAGGGCCTGCCCGCCGAGTCCGTCGGCGACTGGACCCTGCCGCGCGAGCCGCGCAGCGTGGGCCGGGCCCGCGAGTACGCGCGCGGCCAACTGCTCAGCTGGGACCTGGAGCCGCTGGTCGACACCACCGAGCTGCTGGTCAGCGAGCTGGTCACCAACGCGCTGCGCTACGGCGAGGGCGAGATCAGGCTCCGCCTGCTGCTGGACCGCACGCTGGTGTGCGAGGTGTGGGACGCCGGTCTGGTCCAGCCGCGCCGCCGGCGCGCCCGCGACACCGACGAGGGCGGCCGCGGACTGCAGCTGGTCGGCCTGCTCAGCGCGGCCTGGGGGTCACGCCGCACCCCGCACGGCAAGACGGTCTGGTTCGAGCTGCCCCTCCCGGGCGGCGACACCGGCCTGACGGATCCGGCGGAGGCGCTGCTGAGCCTGTTCTGACGCCGGAGGGCCGCACGGGCCCGGTCCCCGGGGCGCGTCGCCGGGGACCGTCCTCACGGCGGCGCCGCGCGGCGGGCCCGGGTGCGCGGCCCCCCGAAGCTCGGCGGCGGCCCGCCGTCCGGGGCCCCGCCCAGGAGGATCCCGCCGAGGACGGCGTCCGCCTCGGCGGCCGGGCGGCGGTGGCGGCGCACGTCGCGCTCGGCGAGTTCGCGGGCCCGGCGGGCCAGCGCGTCGGCGGCCAGGGGGCGCGGCGGATCCGCGGCGAGCAGCCGTTCGGCCTCCGCCAGCCGGGTGCGGGCCTCGGCGCCCACGGCGCCCCGGTGCGTGGTGACGAAGCCGGCCGCGGCGCCGGCCGCGGCGCGGGCGACGAGCAGGGCCGCCACCGGCAGCACCCCGGCCCGCCCGGCGGCGAGCGGCGCGACGGCCCGTACGATCCGGCGCAGCGCGCCCAGCGGATCGTACGGCCCGCCCGTCAGCTCCTCGCGTACGGCGGCCAGGGCCGCGTCGGCGTGCGGGATCCGGGTCCGCAGCTCATCGGCGGACACCCCCGAAGCGGCCGCGGGGGCGCGCGCCGGCCCCTCCCGCACCCCCGCCAGCTCCGCCTCCGCGCCGGTGAGGGCGGCCGGCACGAGCTCGGCGGCCGTGGCCAGGCCGGCGGCGAGCCGTTCGACGGCGGCCACGAGGACGGCGGCCTGGGCGACGGCGCCCTCGGCGGCGCGCAGCTGGCCGGCCGCCCGGGCGCGGTCGCCGGCGTCGGCCGCCTGGCGGGCCCGGTTGAGGCGGGCGGTGGCGAACACCAGCCGGTCCGTGGCCTGCTCGGCGTACCCGGCGACCGGGGCGATGGCGGACGGCGCGTACCGTCCGCCGAGATCCGCGAGCAGGGCCCGCGCGGCCCCCGTACGGCCGGTCAGCTCCCGGAACCGGGCCTCCGCCACCTCCAGCGCCGCCCCGGGGTCCGCCGCCAGGCCGCGCAGCCGGTCGAACGCGCCGGCCTCCGCGTCCAGCAGCCGTCCCGCCTCCCGGCACCGTCCGACGATCCCCGCGAGCGCGTGCCGGCGGGCCGCGGCCTCCCCGGGCACGCCGTCGTCGTACCGCTGCCGCATCCGGAACGCGGCCGACAGCTCGGCCTCGGCCTCCCGCACGGCCCGCGCGAAGACCGCGACGGCCGCCGCGCCGGACCGGGCCTCGGCGAAGTCCAGCTCCTCCCGGCTGGTGCGCACGCAGTCGTCGGCCTCGACCAGCGCCGCCCGGGCGGACCCGTCCAGGTCGGCCAGGGGCGGCACGGGCGGTTCGACGGCCGCCCCGCCGGGAGTGGTGCGGGTCCGGGCGCGCCGGATGCGGCGCAGCCGGCCGTAGCCCGCCAGGACGGCCACCGCGCCCGCGGTGACCAGCGGCAGCACCAGGTCGGCGGCCGACGGCCCGTCGCCCTCCCCGTTCCGCGCGTCCTGCGCGACGGCGCTCGCGGCGGGCCGGTCCGGCTCGACCGCGACCGGACCGTCGCCGTCCCGCGTCGCCGTCGGCAGCACCAGCCACACCACCCCGGCCGTACCGCCCAGCACGGCGTGCGCCACCCGCACGGACCGGTGCGACGTGGTGCCCCGCGGCCGCCCCCGTATCGAGGATCGCGTCACATTCCGGAGCGTAGGGGCAGGAATCCGGCTCCGCGACCGGGACGGGGGGCACCGGACGGGCGGCGCGAGGGGGAGGGGGCGCGGGAGGCGGGGACCGGGGCGCGCGAGGAGGGCCTGCGGCGGGCCGTCAGCGCGCCGGGGAACGCCTCCTGATCTTCGAGCCCAGCCACACCAGCGGGTCGTACTTGCGGTCCACGGCCCGCTCCTTCAGCGGGATCAGCGCGTTGTCGGTGATCTTGATGCCCTCGGGGCAGACCTCCGTGCAGCACTTGGTGATGTTGCAGTAGCCGAGGCCGTGCTCGTCCTGGGCCGTGCGCTTGCGGTCCAGGCCCGTCTCCTGGGCCGCGTCCAGCGGGTGCATGTCCAGCTCCGCGACCCGCATCAGCAGACGCGGGCCCGCGAACGCCTGCTTGTTCTCCTCGTGGTCGCGGACCACGTGGCAGGTGTTCTGGCACAGGAAGCACTCGATGCACTTGCGGAACTCCTGGGGGCGGTCCACGTCCTCCTGCATCATGCGGTACTCGCCGGGGCCGAGCCCGGCGGGCGGCACGAAGGCGGGCACCTGCCTGGCCTTGACGTAGTTGAAGCCGACGTCCGTGACCAGGTCGCGGATCACCGGGAACGCGCGCAGCGGCGTCACCGTGACCGTCTCCGCCCGGTCGAAGACCGACATGCGGGTCATGCACATCAGCCGGGGCCGCCCGTTGACCTCCGCCGAGCACGAGCCGCACTTGCCCGCCTTGCAGTTCCAGCGCACGGCCAGGTCCGGAGCCTGGGTGGCCTGGAGGCGGTGGATGATGTCGAGCACCACCTCGCCGTCGTTGACCTCGACCGCGAAGTCCTCCAGACCGCCGCCCGACGCGTCTCCCCGCCACACCTTGAAGCGGGCCCGGTAGCTGCTCACTCGTACAGCTCCTCTTCGGTGAGGTACTTGACCAGCTCCTCCTTGGCGAACAGGGCGAGCAGGTCCGGACGGATGGGGTCGGTGGTCTCCCGCTCCAGGGTGATCCGGCCGTGCGCCGGGTCGGTCACCGCCGGTCCGCCCGCGGGGTCGGTGAGCCGGCACAGCAGGGTGATCCGGCGCCACCTGCGGTCCATCGACGGGTGGTCCTCGCGGGTGTGCCCGCCGCGCGACTCGGTGCGCTCCAGCGCCGCCCGTGCCACGCACTCGCTGACCAGCAGCATGTTCCGCAGGTCGAGCGCGAGGTGCCAGCCCGGGTTGAACTGCCGGTGCCCCTCCACGCCGGCCCTGCGGGCGCGTGCCCGCAGCTCGGCGAGTTTCTCCAGGGCCTGCTTCATCTCCGTCTCGCGGCGGATGATGCCGACCAGGTCGTTCATCGTCTGCTGGAGCTCCTGGTGGAGGGCGTACGGGTTCTCCGGCGGGCCGCCGGCCGGCTCCGCGGCCCGGGCCGAGAACGGGCGCAGGGCCTCCTGCGCCGCCGCGTCGACCTGGACGTCGTCCACCCGGGGCCGCGCCCCGGCCGTGCCCGCCGCGTACTCGGCCGCGTACCGGCCCGCCCGGCGACCGAAGACCAGCAGGTCGGACAGGGAGTTCCCGCCGAGGCGGTTGGAGCCGTGCATACCGCCCGCCACCTCACCGGCCGCGTACAGGCCCGGCACCCCGCGCGCCGCCGCCGTGTCCGAGTCGACCGCGACGCCGCCCATCACGTAGTGGCAGGTGGGGCCGACCTCCATCGGCTCGGCCGTGATGTCGACGTCGGCCAGCTCCTTGAACTGGTGGTACATCGACGGCAGCCGGCGCTTGATCGCCTCGGCGGGCATCCGGGTCGACACGTCCAGGAACACGCCGCCGTGCGGGGAGCCCCGGCCCTCCTTCACCTCGGTGTTGATCGCCCGCGCCACCTCGTCGCGGGGCAGCAGCTCGGGGGGACGCCGGTGGTGGTCCGGGTCGTCGTACCAGCGGTCGGCCTCCTCCTCCGTCTCGGCGTACTTCTCCTTGAAGACGTCGGGGACGTAGTCGAACATGAACCGCCGGCCGTCGCGGTCGCGCAGCACCCCGCCGTCGCCGCGCACCGACTCGGTGACGAGGATGCCCTTCACCGACGGCGGCCAGACCATCCCCGTCGGGTGGAACTGCACGAACTCCATGTTGAGCAGGGGCGCCCCGGCCAGCAGGGCCAGCGCGTGGCCGTCGCCGGTGTACTCCCACGAGTTCGACGTCACCTTGAAGGACTTGCCGATGCCGCCGGTCGCGAGCACGACGGCGGGCGCCTCGAGGACGAGGAAGCGGCCCGTCTCGCGCTCGTAGCCGAAGACCCCCGAGACCCGGTCCCCGTCCTTGAGGATCTGCGTCACCGTGCACTCCTGGAAGACCCGCAGCCGGGACTCGTAGTCCCCGGTCTCCCGGTGGTCCTCCTGCTGGAGCGCGACGATCTTCTGCTGGAGCGTGCGGATCAGCTCCAGGCCCGTGCGGTCGCCGACGTGCGCCAGGCGCGGGTACTCGTGGCCGCCGAAGTTGCGCTGCGAGATCCGGCCGTCCTCCGTCCGGTCGAACAGCGCGCCCCAGGTCTCCAGCTCCCACACCCGCTCCGGGGCCTCCCGCGCGTGCAGCTCGGCCATCCGCCACTGGTTGAGGAACTTCCCGCCGCGCAGGGTGTCGCGGAAGTGGACCTGCCAGTTGTCGCCCGCGTTGACGTTGCCCATCGCGGCCGCGATGCCGCCCTCGGCCATCACCGTGTGCGCCTTGCCGAACAGCGACTTGCAGATCACCGCCGTACGGGCGCCCCGCTCCCGCGCCTCGACGGCGGCGCGCAGCCCGGCCCCGCCGGCGCCCACCACGACGACGTCCCATTCCTGCCGGTCGACCACGGACATCACAAGGCCCCACTCATCTAGAAGAAGCGCGGATCGTCGAAGACACCGGACGCGACGAGGTAGACGTAGAGGTCGGCGAGCGCCACGCTCAGCAGCGACGCCCAGGCGAGCTGCATGTGGCGGGCGTTCAGCTTCCCGGCCCACTGCCACATGCGGTAGCGCACCGGATGCTTCGAGAAGTGCTTGAGCTTGCCGCCGACGATGTGCCGGCAGGAGTGGCAGGAGAGGGTGTACGCCCAGATCAGCACGATGTTGACCAGGAACACCAGGGTGCCCAGCCCCATGTGGCCCCACGCGTAGCGCTCGTCGCGGAAGGCGAGCACGGTGTCGTAGGTCAGGATGCCCGCGACCGGGATCGCGGCGTAGAAGAAGTACCGGTGGAGGTTCTGGAGGACCAGCGGGAAGCGGGTCTCCCCGGTGTACCTGCGGTGCGGCTCGGCCACCGCGCAGGCCGGCGGGGACGCCCAGAAGCCCCGGTAGTAGGCCTTGCGGTAGTAGTAGCAGGTCAGGCGGAAGCCGAGCGGGAAGACCAGGATGATGATCGCGGGGGACAGGCCCCACCAGCTCCCGAAGATCTCCCAGTTCGGCCCGGCGCGCATCGGCTCGCACCGCTCGGCCAGGCAGGGCGAGTAGAACGGCGAGACGTACGGCGCCGCGTAGTAGTGCGCGCCGGCGAAGGCCCGCCACGTCGAGTAGACGACGAAGGCCAGCAGGCCGGCGGCCGTGGCGGCGGGCGCCAGCCACCAGCGGTCGGTCCGCAGGTGCGGGGCGTCGATCGCGGCGCGCGCCGGGGTGCGGACGCCGCCGCTAGGGGGACGGGGATCGGTGGCTGGGGGTTCCGTACCAGTGGCCAATTCCTGACTCCGGTCGGTGCGGGTTCACGGGGCGCGGCGGTCGCGGGCGCCGAGGCCCTCGTCGTCCGAGTCCGTCCACAGGGAGAAGTCGTACGGCGTGTCGGAGATGGTGACGAGGTCGGAGCGCTGCTGAGCGGTGGGAGCGGTGGTGGCCTCGCGCAGCAGCGCGACGCTCTCCCGCAGATGGTCGGCGTCGGTGCGCACCCGGCGTATCTCCAGGCTCCCGCCGCCGACGCGCTGTTCCAGGCGGCTCACCGACCGGGACAGGTCGTCGAGGCAGCGCTGGATCGCCGTCAGTTCGTCGTGCACGGACATGACTCGCCCTCGCTTCCACGGGTCCTTCGGGCCCAAGGCGGCAACGTTCATGCGCCTGAGAGTGTCGCGCGTCACACCACGCCCTGTGAAGGGATGTGCACCGATCGGCCGAGGCGCGTGGCGGCGCGCGCCGGATGCGTTGCGCCGCCCGGGTGGGCTTCCCGTCCGCAGTCGCCGTGTCGCCCTCCGTTCCCGAAGCCTTTCCTCTTCAGTGACCGCATACATCTGATGAGTTCATATATGCCCAAAGCTGACAATACGCCCGCGGCTTCCCGGAGGTAACCAGAGATGTCCCACGACGGCGTCGGACTGCGCGCGGTCATGCGCTCGGCCGCCTTCCTCACCGCGGGGACGCTCGCGGTGCCCGCGCTCACCGGCTGCGGCTCTGCGGACCCGGCCGGCAGGCCGCAGGCCGGACAGGACATCGCCGCCGCCGCCCGCGCCCGGGTGGCCGACGGCGGCACGCTGCGCTGGGCGGTGGACGCCGTGCCGGACACCCTGAACGCGTTCCAGTCCGACGCCGACGACACCACCACCCGCGTCGCCCAGGCCGTCCTGCCGTCGATGTTCCGGCTGAACGCCAGCGGCCGGCCCGAGCGCAACCCCGACTACCTGGAATCGGCCGAAGTCGTCGCGACCGAGCCCAAGCAGGTCGTCCTCTACAAGCTCAACCAGCAAGCCGTGTGGAGCGACGGCCGGGAGATCGGCGCCGCCGACTTCGCCGCCCAGTGGCGTGCCCTGTCCGGCCGGGACACCGCCTACTGGACCGCCCGCAACGCCGGCTACGACCGCATCGAGAAGATCCAGCGCGGCGCCGACGACCTGGAGGTCAAGGTCACGTTCAGCCGGCCCTACGCCGACTGGCGGTCGCTGTTCACACCGCTGTACCCGAAGGACGTCATGGGCACCCCGGACGCCTTCAACGACGGGGCGCGGCGGAGGCTGGAGGTCACCGCCGGCCCCTTCGCCGTCGAACGGGTCGTCCGCAGGTCCGGCGAGGTGGTCCTCACCCGCAGCCCGCGCTGGTGGGGCGAGCCGGCCAAGCTGGACCGGATCGAGCTGCGCGCCGTGCCGCGCGGGAAGCGGGCCGCCGCGCTGGCCGCCGGCCGGATCGACCTGGCCGAGATCGACCCGGCCACCGCCCGGCGCGTCACCGCCGCCGCCCGGGCCGCCGGCGCCCCCCGGCCGGGCTCCGGGCGCCCGGCCGCCGCCGACGCACCGGGCTCCCGGGCGGCCGCCCACGGCTTCGACGAGAAGGCCTCGGACGAGGGGAGCGGCGCCCGCGGACTCCGCCACGGGAGGGACCGGGCCCTGCGGGGCTTCGAGGTGCGCAAGTCGCTGGAGCCGGCCTACACGCAGCTCGCGCTGAACGGCGCCGACGGGCCGCTCGCCGACGAACGCGTCCGCCGGGCCGTCGCCCGCGCCCTCGACCGCGAGGCGCTGGCCGCGACGGTCCTGAAACCGCTCGGCCTGCCCGCCGCGCCGGTCGGCAGCCATCTCGCCCTCCCCGGCCAGGCCGCGTACGCCGACAACAGCGGCGCGCTCGGCGAACAGGACACCAAGGAGGCCAGGGCCCTGCTCGGGGACGCCGGGTGGGTGCCCGGCGGGCCGGCCGAAAAGCGCGGGAAGGGCGAGAAGGCGGCCGGCCCGGAGGGCGGCGCGGCCGAGGAGGAGTCCGACGGCGGCGCCGAGGGGACGTACATCGTCGGGGAGGACGACAAGAGGGAGGAGAAGCGCGGGAAGCGCGACGACGACCGCGGCGACGGCGGCGAGGGGGCCGACGGCAAGGCGCGCCGCGAGGCCGGCCGGGAGCGGGAGGACCCCCCGCGCGGCGACGAGCCGCGGGACGGCGAGCCCGGCGCGTACGCCCCCAAGGGCACCGCCGTCCCGGCGGGCGCCGCCGCGCCGCTCGCCAAGGACGGCAAGCGGCTCACCCTGCGCTTCGTGCTCCCCTCGGGCCCGGGCTCCGGGACGCTGCACACCGTGGCCGGCCGCATCTCCCGGATGCTGGCCCGGGTCGGCATCCGCACGGACATCTCCAAGGTCTCCGACGAGTCCTACTTCACGGACCACATCGCGTCCGGCGCGTACGACCTCGCCCTGTACTCCTGGCCCGCGTCCGCCTTCCCCGCCACCGACGCCCGCCCCGTCTACGCCAAGCCGGTCCCGGGCGCCGACGGCTCCCTGAACGTCGAGCAGAACTACACCCGCGTCGGCACCGACCAGGTCGACCAGCTCTTCGACCAGGCCGTCGCGACCCTGGACGAGGAGGAGGCCCGCTCCCTGATCCGCAAGGCGGACGCCCGCATCTGGGCGGTGGCCGGCTCGATCCCGCTCTACCAGCGTCCCCAGCTCACCGCCGCCCGGAAGAACCTCGCCAACGCGGGCGCCTTCGGCTTCGCCACACCGGTCTACGAGGACATGGGCTTCTTCGCGAAGGGCGCGAAGCGGGCGGCCGCCGGCTGACCCGCGGGGCGCGCTTCGGTGAGCGGCCCGGCGGGCGGCGGACAGCGGGCGGCGGACGGCGGCCCGGCGGTCCGGCAGGCGGCGGACGGCGGGCGACGGGCGGGAAAAGACCTTTTCACCTGCGTCGTTCCCCACCGGCTCACCTCAACGGGTGCGGCCCCGTACCATGGGGTGAGGCCGTGGCGTGTTCAGCCCGGCAGGGCCCGCGTACCGAGGACGTACGCGAGAGCCGTCCTCACCACTCCGGGAGTAAGCCGCAATATGGCTGTGTCCACTCGTCACGACATCCGCAACGTCGCCATCGTCGCCCACGTCGACCACGGCAAGACCACCATCGTCGACGGCATGCTCAAGCAGGCCGGCGCCTTCGCCGCCCACCAGCTCGACCAGGTCGACGACCGTGTCATGGACTCGAACGACCTGGAGCGTGAGAAGGGCATCACGATCCTCGCCAAGAACACGGCGGTGAAGTACCACCCCAAGGACGGCGGGGAGCCCATCACCATCAACATCATCGACACGCCCGGCCACGCCGACTTCGGCGGCGAGGTCGAGCGCGGCCTGTCGATGGTGGACGGCGTCGTCCTGCTCGTCGACGCCTCCGAGGGCCCGCTGCCGCAGACCCGGTTCGTGCTGCGCAAGGCGCTCCAGCAGCGGCTGCCGATCATCCTGTGCATCAACAAGACGGACCGGCCGGACGCCCGGATCGACGAGGTCGTCAACGAGACCTACGACCTCTTCCTCGACCTGGACGCCGACGAGGAGCAGATCGAGTTCCCGATCGTCTACGCCTGCGGCCGGGACGGCGTCGCCTCGCTGACCAAGCCGCAGGACGGCACGGTCCCGGCCGACTCCGACTCGCTGGAGCCGTTCTTCTCCACGATCCTGGAGCACATCCCCGCCCCCACCTACGAGGAGGGCGCCCCGCTCCAGGCGCACGTGACCAACCTGGACGCCGACAACTTCCTCGGCCGCATCGCGCTGCTCCGCGTCCACCAGGGCGAGCTGAAGAAGGGGCAGACCGTCGCCTGGATGAAGCGCGACGGGTCCGTGCAGAACGTGCGGATCAGCGAGCTGATGATGACCGAGGCGCTCACCCGCAAGCCCGCCGAGAAGGCCGGCCCCGGTGACATCTGCGCCGTCGCCGGCATCCCCGACATCATGATCGGCGAGACCCTGGCCGACCCGGAGAACCCGGTTCCGCTGCCGCTGATCACGGTCGACGAGCCCGCGATCTCGATGACCATCGGCACCAACACCTCCCCGCTGGTCGGCCGCGGTGCCACCGGCAAGGGCGCCGACAACAAGGCGGCCGTCAAGGACCGCAAGGTCACCGCCCGCCAGGTCAAGGACCGCCTCGACCGCGAGCTGATCGGCAACGTCTCGCTGCGCGTCCTGGACACCGACCGGCCCGACGCCTGGGAGGTGCAGGGCCGCGGCGAGCTGGCGCTGGCCATCCTGGTCGAGCAGATGCGCCGCGAGGGCTACGAGCTGACCGTCGGCAAGCCCCAGGTGGTCACCCGGGAGATCGACGGCAAGACGTACGAGCCCGTCGAGCGCATGACCGTCGACGTGCCCGAGGAGCACATGGGCGCGGTCACGCAGCTCATGGGCGTCCGCAAGGGCCGCATGGACAACATGTCCAACCACGGCTCCGGCTGGGTCCGCATGGAGTTCGTGGTGCCCTCGCGCGGCCTGATCGGCTTCCGCACCGAGTTCCTGACGCAGACCCGCGGCACGGGCATCGCCCACTCCATCCACGAGGGCTTCGAGCCCTGGTTCGGCCCGCTGCAGACCCGCAACAACGGCTCCCTGGTCGCCGACCGCGCCGGTGCGGTCACCGCGTTCGCGATGACCAACCTCCAGGAGCGCGGCGTGCTGTTCGTGGAGCCGGGCACCGAGGTGTACGAGGGCATGATCGTCGGCGAGAACTCCCGCTCCGACGACATGGACGTCAACATCACCAAGGAGAAGAAGCTCACCAACATGCGGTCGTCCACGGCCGACGTGACCGAGTCGATCGTCCCGCCGCGCAAGCTGTCGCTGGAGCAGTCCCTGGAGTTCTGCCGCGACGACGAGTGCGTCGAGGTCACCCCGGAGGCCGTCCGCATCCGCAAGGTCGTCCTCGACCAGCGCGAGCGCGCCCGCGCCGCGAGCCGCGCCAAGCACGGCTGACGCGCCGGGCGCGGCGACGCGCCGAGCGCAGCTGGAACGCCGTCGTACGGCACCACCGGGCATCCCGCGTCGCGGGGTGCCCGGTTCGCGTTTCGGCGGGCGCCCGGCCCGGGCGGGAAGGGGCAGCCGGGGACACAGGGCGAGAAATCAGGGGTGCAGAGGGAAAACCCTGCATTCCGGGGCGAGGGCCCCGCGCGCCCCGTTGCGCCCGTTAGGCTGCTGTGGGAATGGAGTCCGGCCGCTGTGCGCCTGCGCCGGCCGGCGGTTCCCGCGCGTCGGCCCGCTGCCGGGCCGGACGGGACCGGCGGGGCGAGGCGGCGGACCGGATCCGCGGTCCGGGCCGACGGCCCGGGCCGGTGAGTGAGACCCGCCGCACACCGCCCGCGCCGTGAAGGGGTGTGCCGACCGCGGCCCTTGGCACATCGGCCATGACGGCTGCAATCGGTTTTCCACGCCGCGTGTCCGGAATGCGGACACCTGCCGCCGATAGATGTGTAACAAGTCCGTTTCGCAGGGATCTTTCGGCAAACACTTTGTCCGGATTTTGGAAGATGTACGGGCGAGGTGTGATCGAACCGAGACCTCAGGGGTGTGGTTCGGCCAGGGCCCATGGCAGATAGTTAGGCGCGTAGAGCTCGGTTGAACGGGTCACGCGCTGCAGGCGCCGACTCACGAGCGAGGGGGCACCTGACCATCCCAGGCACCGGTGACGGCGCCGTGTCGCGTGCCCACCCATGCGGTGAACCATTGGACTCTTGAGGAGGAACCCATGCGCGGTGCGAAGAGCGCCAAGTGGGTCGCGATTGCCGCGGTTGTGGCGCTGGGCGCGACCGCCTGTGGTGGTGGCAGCGGCGACGAGGGCGACGGCAAGGCCGCGATCGACCCGAACGGCAAGTTCTCGGTCGAGGTCGGCGAGCCGCAGAACCCGCTGCAGCCGGCGAACACCATGGAGTCCAACGGCAGCATCGTCACGCGGGCGCTGTTCACCGGTCTCGTCGACTACGACTCGAGCGGCAAGCTCGTGATGATGAACGCCCAGTCCGTCGACACCACGGACAACAAGACCTACACGGTCAAGCTGAAGCCGGGCTGGACGTTCCACGACGGCACCCCGGTGACCGCCGAGTCCTACGTCAAGGCGTGGAACTGGGCCGCGAACCCGGAGAACAAGCAGACCAACAGCTTCTGGTTCTCCGACATCAAGGGCTACGCCGACGTCGCCCCCGCGAAGGGCAAGCCGAAGGCCACGGAGATGTCCGGCCTGAAGGTCGTCGACGACACCACCTTCACCATCGAGCTGGAGAAGGCGCTGCCCTACTTCACCTACAAGCTGGGCTACGAGGTCTTCTCGCCGCTGCCCGAGTCCTTCTACAAGGACCCGAAGGCCGCCGGTGAGAAGCCGGTCGGCAACGGCCCCTACAAGTTCGTCAGCTGGCAGCACAAGAAGCAGATCGAGGTCGCCAGGTACGCCGACTACAAGGGCCCGAACAAGGCCAAGAACGGCGGCGTGATCTTCAAGAACTACTCGAAGCTGGAGACGGCCTACCAGGACCTGAAGTCCGGCAACCTCGACGTGATGCGGCAGGTCGCCCCGCGTGACCTGCCGGTCTACAAGGCCGACCTCGGCGACCGCGCCGTGGACCAGCCGTACTCCTCGATCCAGACCATCGCGGTGGCCTTCTACACCAAGCAGTGGAAGGACATCGACCCCAAGGTCCTGCAGGGCCTGTCGATGGCGATCGACCGCGACACCATCACCAAGACGGTGCTCCAGGGCACCCGTGAGCCCGCCACCGGCTGGGTCGCCAAGGGCGTCCTCGGCTACCAGCCGAACGCCGCCGGCGACATCACCAAGTACGACCCGGCCAAGGCGAAGCAGCTCATCAAGGCGGGCGGCGGCGTCCCGGGCAACAAGATCTCCATCCAGTACAACGTGGACGGCGGCCACAAGGAGTGGGTGGAGGCGGTCTGCGGCTCCATCACCAAGGCGACCGGCGTCGAGTGCGTCGGCGACTCCAAGGCGGACTTCCAGGCGGAGCTCAACGCCCGTGACAACAAGGAAGTCAAGTCGCTCTACCGCTCCGGCTGGGTGCTCGACTACCCGTTCATCGCCAACTTCATCCGCGACCTGTTCGGCACCAACTCGGACGGCAACAAGGGCGGCTTCTCCAACAAGGAGATCGACCAGCTGATCGCCCGGGCCGACTCCGCCAAGACGCTGGAGGAGTCGGAGAAGCTGTACCAGGAGATCGAGAAGAAGCTCCCCGAGCACATGCCGAGCATCCCGCTCTGGTACTACAAGGTCAACGCGGGCTACTCGGAGAAGGTCACCGGAGTCAAGTACGCCCAGGACGGCGACCCGGTCCTGACCGGCGTTCAGGTCAAGAAGTAACCGCTGACGACAGCGTGTGCCGTGCCGCCCCCGCAGACGGGTGCGGCACGGCGCCGGCCGATCGGCCGGGGGGCCCTTTTCGCCGCGCATGTACGGAAACCCACGGGGAGTCCGTCCGTGCGCGGGGAAAAGGGCCTGCCGCTGTGACTGACATGGAGGCACCATGGGGCGCTATGTCGTGCGACGACTGCTCCAGATGATCCCGGTGTTCATCGGGACGACCCTGCTGATTTTCCTGATGGTCTACGCCCTGCCCGGTGACCCCGTGCGAGGGCTCTTCGGCGACAAGGGTGCGAGCCCCGCGGTCCTGAGATCGCTGCGGCACGAGTACGGCCTCGACAAGCCCGTCCTGGTCCAGTACTGGGACTACATGCGGAACATCGTTCTGCACTTCGACTTCGGCACGCAGATCGCCAGCGGACGCCCGGTCACCGACATCCTGGGCGAGGCGTTCCCGGTGACGCTGCGGCTGGCCGGTCTGGCGTTCGCCATCGAGGCCACCCTCGGCATCCTGCTCGGCGTGGTGGCGGGCCTGCGCGCGGGCAAGGCGGCCGACACCGCGATCCTGTTCCTGACGCTGCTGCTGATCTCGGTGCCCGTCTTCGTCCTCGGCTACATCTTCCAGGTGGTGTTCGCCTTCCAGCTGAACTGGCTGGAGCCGTCGGTCATCGACGACACCAACCTGAGCCAGCTGCTCATGCCGGCCCTCGTGCTGGCCTGCGCGTCGCTCGCCTACGTGGCCCGGCTGACCCGCACGTCGGTCGCGGAGAACCTGCGCGCCGACTACATGCGCACGGCCGTCGCCAAGGGCCTGCCCCGCCGCCGCATCGTCGGCGTGCACCTGATGCGCAACTCCCTCATCCCGGTCGTCACCTTCCTCGGCACCGACATCGGCGCCCTGATGGGCGGCGCCATCGTGACCGAGGGCATCTTCAACATCCACGGCGTCGGCGGCACCATCTACGAGTCGATCGTGCGCCGCGAGGGCACCACGCTCGTCGGCCTGGTCACCATCCTCGTTCTCGTCTACCTCCTCACCAGCCTGATCGTCGACCTGCTCTACGCGGTCCTGGACCCGAGGATCCGTTATGCCTGAGCTGACCAAGACCGCCGACGACGCAGTCGTCGCCACCGCCTCGCACGTGCCGGACAAGCCCAAGCCGGAGAAGACCCGCAGCCTGTGGGGCGACGCCTGGCGGGACCTGCGCACCAACTGGGTGTTCATCGTCTCGGCGGCGCTGATCCTGATCCTGCTGCTCATGGCCGCCTTCCCGGGCCTGTTCACCGACGCGGACCCGAACGACAAGGACCTGGCCAACCACTACCTGCAGCAGCCGAACTACGGCCACCTCTTCGCGGCCGACTGGCTGGGCTACGACGCCCAGGGCCGCAGCGTCTACGCCCGCACCATCCACGGCACGCGCGCCTCGCTCCTCGTCGGCGCGGGGACCGCCCTGGTCGTGACCGTGTTCGGCGGTCTGATCGGCATGCTCGCCGGTTACTTCGGCGGCTGGCTCGACGCCGTGCTGTCGCGCATCACGGACATGTTCTTCGGCATCCCGTTCCTGCTCGGCGCGATGGTGATGCTCAACTCCTTCACCGACCGCTCCCTCCCGGTCGTCATCGGAGCCCTGGCCTTCCTCGGCTGGACGCAGACGGCCCGCGTGATGCGCGGATCGGTCATCACCGTCAAACAGGCGGACTACGTGCAGGCGGCCAAGGCCCTGGGCGCCGGGACCAGCCGCATCCTCCTCCGCCACGTGCTGCCCAACGCGGTGGCCCCGGTGATCGTCGTCGCCACCATCTCGCTCGGCGTCTACATCGGAGCCGAGGCCACGCTGTCCTTCCTGGGCCTGGGCCTGGACGGCGTATCGTGGGGCAACGACATCTCCGACGGCGGCAACCAGATCCGCGTCGCGCGGTACATCATGCTCTACCCGTCGATCATGCTCAGCATCACGGTGCTGGCGTTCATCATGCTCGGTGAGGCGGTCCGCAACGCCCTCGACCCGAAGATGCGCTGAGGGAGGCGTACGTGACCACCATCGAAGAAACCACCCCCGCGCCCTCGCCTCGTGCGGGCGGGGCGGACGGCGGCCCGCTCCTCGAAGTGCGCGACCTGCACGTGGAGTTCCACACCCGGGACGGCGTCGTCAAGGCCGTCAACGGCGTCAACTACAGCGTCGGCGCGGGCGAGACCCTCGCCGTGCTCGGCGAGTCCGGCTCCGGCAAGTCGGTGACCGCGCAGGCCGTCATGGGCATCCTCGACATGCCGCCGGCGAAGATCCCCCAGGGCGAGATCCTCTTCCGCGGGCAGGACATGCTGAAGATGTCCGCGGAGGAGCGGCGCACCATCCGCGGCCGGCGGATCGCCATGATCTTCCAGGACGCGCTCAGCTCGCTGAACCCGGTGCTGAGCGTCGGCTACCAGCTCGGCGAGATGTTCCGCGTCCACCAGGGCCTGTCCAAGAAGGACGCCAAGGCCAAGGCGATCGAGCTGATGGACCGGGTGAAGATCCCGGCCGCGGCGGCCCGCGTCGACGACTACCCGCACCAGTTCTCCGGCGGTATGCGCCAGCGCATCATGATCGCCATGGCGCTGGCCCTGGAGCCGGACCTGATCATCGCCGACGAGCCGACCACCGCCCTCGACGTCACCGTCCAGGCCCAGGTGATGGACCTGCTCGCGGAGCTCCAGCGCGAGTACCACATGGGCCTGATCCTGATCACCCACGACCTCGGCGTGGTTGCCGACGTCGCGGACAAGATCGCGGTGATGTACGCGGGCCGGATCGTGGAGCGGGCCCCGGTCCACGAGCTGTACAAGCGTCCCGCGCACCCCTACACCAAGGGCCTGCTGGACTCGATCCCGCGCCTGGACCACAAGGGCCAGGAGCTGTACGCGATCAAGGGCCTGCCGCCCAACCTGCTGCGCATCCCGACCGGTTGCGCCTTCAACCCGCGCTGCCCGCAGGCCCGGGACGTGTGCCGGACCGACATCCCGGACCTGTTCCCGGTCACCGAGCGGGACGGCACGGAGCTGGCCGGCCGCGCTTCCGCCTGCCACTTCTGGAAGGAGACGCTCCATGGCTGAGCTCAGCAAGACCGACGAGCCGCAGGACGGCACGCCGAACGTCTCCGAGGTGGAGGTCGTGGACGCCGCGTCGGAGACCGAGGCGGTCGCGGCGATCGAGGCGCCCGTCGGCCGGGGCGAGCCGATCCTCCAGGTGCGCAACCTGAAGAAGCACTTCCCGCTCACCCAGGGCATCCTGTTCAAGAAGCAGATCGGCGCGGTCAAGGCCGTCGACGGGGTCTCCTTCGACCTGTACCAGGGCGAGACGCTGGGCATCGTGGGCGAGTCCGGCTGCGGCAAGTCCACCGTCGCCAAGCTCCTGATGAACCTGGAGCGGGCCACCGCCGGCGAGATCTTCTACAAGGGCCAGGACATCACCCGGTTGTCCGGGCGGGCGTTGAAGGCGGTCCGCCGCAACATCCAGATGGTGTTCCAGGACCCGTACACCTCGCTCAATCCGCGGATGACGGTGGGCGACATCATCGGCGAGCCCTTCGACATCCACCCGGAGGCGGCTCCGAAGGGCGACCGGCGCAAGCGGGTGCAGGAGCTGCTGGACGTGGTCGGGCTGAACCCG
>NZ_JBITFM010000025.1:36850-71746 GCF_044456065.1 Streptomyces sp. NPDC051041 | reverse complement strand
CGCTACAGCGGCACCTACCTCGACCCGACCGGCCTGTACAAGATGGGCCACCGCTACTACGACCCCCAACTCGGCCGCTTCACCCAACCCGACCCGTCGGGGCAGGAAGCCAACCCCTACCTCTACGCCAGCGGGGATCCCATCAACGACAGCGATCCGTCCGGGCTGTGGACCGGCTGGGACACCGTTGCCACAGTCATGACCGGCGTGGCGCTCATTACGGCTATACCTACCGGCGGAGCATCGCTGACCGTTGCCGGTGGCATTGGCCTCGCGCTTGCTCAGACGAGCTTCGTTGGCGCTGTCGCGTGCGGGATCTACGACGACAACGCGTGCTGACCTGATTGCTTCTGCGGGGCTCCCTGACCCTCATGGGAGCCCCGCCTAACTTGGGGAGAGTGAGTGGCTCACAGGACAAGATACTCCGCAACTGTGTGGCTGTTGATCATCTCCGCAGCCTCCCTCGTGATCTTTTCACCGAACGCCATCGATCAGCCGGTTGTCTGGTGGCTTGCGCTAGGCGTTTGCTGCATCTGCATAGTCGCGCTTGTCGCGTGGCGGCTGTCAGGAGAACGCCGTAGATAGGAGTCCGGGTCGCGAGGTAGCCGGGCAGCAGCACGCCGCTCGACGCGGAGGACGGGACCACGCGCTCGCGGCGAGTCTTCGTCGTGTCCGCCCTGA
The DNA here is from genome assembly GCF_044456065.1 of Streptomyces sp. NPDC051041. Classification (NCBI taxonomy): domain Bacteria; kingdom Bacillati; phylum Actinomycetota; class Actinomycetes; order Kitasatosporales; family Streptomycetaceae; genus Streptomyces; species Streptomyces sp. NPDC051041. Next base: position 71,065 of record NZ_JBITFM010000025.1, on the reverse strand, counting down.
TCTGCAGCGTGCCATGAGCAGGAGGGCGGGAATGATCATCTCCGCCCTCCTCGCTCCTATATCCAGCACATCGACACCGAAAAGGATGGCTGACTCGTGAGCAATTCCAAAAAGATGCAAATTGCTTTATGGGTAATCGCGATACTGGTCGGCATCGTCGTCGGTATCTTGACGGTTGATTGAACCTTTTTGTCCTTTCTGTATGAACCGCTCCGGGTCTGAGCTTGTTCCTTTTCTTCCGGCCTCGAACGGTGCCTCGAACTGGGTCGCTCACCTGGGGATTCTTCGGACGTGGGGGCGGCTTTCGTCTGAATCCTGTGCTCCGACCAAGGTGCATGTGACCACGACGAAGGCCGTGAGGGTGAGTCTGCTACCTGATGCTGTCCGGAGGGAATCGTTCGCGGAAGCGTCACGCTTCCGGGGTGACTTCTACGAGTGAGGCTGATCCTTTGGAGTGGGCACCCCGACAATGGATCTCGATGGTCCGGGGAGGGATGTCCAGGTGGGACGCAAGTCTCCGTATCCGGAGGAGTTCAGGAAGGAGGCGGTAGCGCTCTACCGTGCCGCGGCCGGGAAGCGGACGTACGCGGCGGTGGCTGCGGATCTCGGTATCACCGCGGAGTCGTTGCGGACGTGGGTACGTAAGGATGAGGTTCAGGCCGTGCCTGGACGCCGTGACGCGGGCGGCGAGGCGGAGGAGCTGGTCCGGCTGCGGGCGGAGAACGCCCGGCTGCTCAAGGCCGAGCAGGAGTGGCACCTGGAGCGCGAGATCCTGCGCCGGGCAGCCGCCTATTTCGCTCGGGAGGTGAGGTGACACCCTGCCGCTGGGACTTCATCTTCGACAACCGTGCCGACTTCGGCGTCAAGCGGATCTGCCGGGTGCTCGGGGTATCCCGCGTCGGCTACTACCGGCACCTGGCCACCGAGCAGGCCCGCGCCGGGCGCCAGGCCGAGGAGAAGCGGACCGTGGACGAGATCCGCTCCATCCACGCCGAGCACCATGGCGCCTACGGTGCCCCGCGCGTCCATGCCGAGCTTCGTGCCCGTGGACACCGGATCAACCGCAAGCGCGTGACCCGGCTGATGCGGGTCAACCACATCATCGGCCGGCCTCTACGGAAGAAGAAACGGACGACGATCACCGACAGGACCGCGCCGCCGGTGCCGGACCTGGTGATGCGCGACTTCACCGCCGACAGGCTGAACACCAGGTGGTGCGGCGACATCACCTACATACCTGTCGGCACGACGTGGCTCTACCTCGCCACGGTGATCGACATCTGCTCGCGGCGGGTGGTGGGCTGGTCGATCGCCGACCATATGCGCACCTCGCTGGTCACCGACGCGATCGAGATGGCCGTGGCAGCCCGCGGCAGCCGGGTGAACGGCGTCATCTTCCACACCGACAGGGGCGCCCAGTACAGCGCGGCCGCCTTCGCCGACGTCTGCCGTCGGCACGGTATCCTCCGCAGCATGGGCCGGATCGGCTCGAGCTACGACAACGCCTTGGCCGAGTCGTTCTTCCAGGGCCTCAAGCGCGAATTGCTCCACGGGCGCCGTTGGACCTCGAAGGCCCAGACCCGGCTCGAGCTGTTCCGCTGGCTTTCCTCCTACAACCGGCGCTGTCGCCACTCCGCGCTCGGCTACCTCACACCAGCCGAGTTCGAACAACAACTGATCACCACACGTACGCTGTCACTCATCGCATGAAACCCGGTGTCCACTCCCGGGGATCAACCTCATTTGATGGGTCCCCCTACTGGCCCGCCCAGCCCCATTACCTCACTGGCCGTTCTCTATCCGGTCGTGTGCTCGGTCTGGTTCGAACGGCGTCCTGGATCGGGTGGCCTGTTGGCTGGTGGGGCATGGAGGAAGGGCCTCTTGGCAGCTCGCGGTTGTCGAACGTTCAGGTCGTGACCGACCCGGCCGGGCAGGTGCTGTGGATTTCTCCGGCCCTGCCAGGCCGGTGCCACGCCCTGACCGCAGCCCGCACCCACCGGATTATCCGGATCTGCGAACGCCAAGGCGTGCCAGTCTTGGCCGACCGTGCCTATCAGGGCGCCGGCTCCTGGGTCACCACCGGGCGCGGACAGCCGCCCGGCGGGCAGTTGTCCCCTACACAGCAGACGGTCAACCGGGCACTGGCCACGTCCAGGGCACCCGTCGAACGGGGCATGGCACTGCTGAAGTCCTGGCGAATCTTCCGAAGATCCCGGATCAGCCCGAACCGCATGACGTCAATCGCCAAGGCCGTCCTCACCCTGGAGAGACAACGCTGAAAACGCTCACTTACTTGTCAGCCCCGGGAGCCATAGCGGACGGGGTTCGGTGTCGACCGCGTCGTCCGTGCTGTGCCTTGCGCGAGCAAGGGGTGTGCTGTGTCCCGTCGTCGCCTGCGGCGGCTGGTGCCGCGCGATGCCCACGCCGGGGCCGGGCGGGATGGCCTGGGGGCCTCGCGCGGCGTGTGGTCACAGCCGCTGGTTCACAGCAGGCGCCATTCCTGGTACGGCCGGCCGGCGCTGCAGGTGCGCTGGACGGCGCCGGCGCCGTTGTAGGTGTCGCCTTCCGCGATCTCCAGGCACTTGCCGCTGTGGCGGGCGACCAGTGTGAAGTAGCCACTGGGGCGCTGGACGAGCTTCCACTCCTGGTTGGGGGTGTTGTAGCAGTGCCACTGGTGGACCGTTCCGTTGTCGGCCTGGCTCGCTTCCGCGACGTCCAGGCACTTGCCGCTGTGGTCGGCGCTCACCCTGTAGTAGCCGTGGCCCAGCGAGGTGAGGGTCCAGTTCTGGTTGGTGGCGGGGTAGCACTCCCACTGCTGGACGAACGCGCCGTCGGCCTGGCTCGCGGCGGCCACGTCCAGGCACCTGCCGCTGTGACGGGCCTCCAGTTTGGTATTGAGCGGGGCGGCGCTCGCGGGTGCGGCCGATCCGGCGGCCAGCATCGTCGCGCTGAGCGCGAGGGCGGACAGACCAGCGGCGAACGCTCGCCTGGGTGTCTTCACGGCGACCTCCTTGAAGCCGCCCTTTTGGGCGGCTGAGCCATCACCTTGTCTAGCGGAAAATAGCAAGCTGTATAACCTGCAAAGATAATTAACATTATTTCTCCATATCACCTTCATGTGGTCGTGCAGTGCGGCCCTTCGATGAAAGCGCAACCGTACGGGAATGCCGAAACGGCGGAATCGGTCGGGCGCGGAGCTCGTCAACCTGCCGCTCTGTGCGTCCATTCGTAAGGGTTATGCGAATGGCGTGGTTCAGGCGTTCTTCTGCCGATTCATGGTGTGACGTCTGTCCAGGGTGGGGCGCATGTGTTTCGGCTGTCCGATGCAGGAACGCTCCTTCAAAGGGCAACGGCGCGTATCTGTCGTGAGGCAGGTAATGCAAACGCGTCAGCAGCACATGGCCGGAAAGCATCGCCAGTCTCTTCCCGGAAATCTCTTGTGTGCGCTGTTCTTTCGATGGTTTCCGCGGCCACCGCAATCTCGGCGCAAGAGGACCAGCCGGGCCGTTTCCGGGCACACCCGGACGAAGGAAAGGGGGGACAGTCGTGTCCACACCCGCTCCCGTGCGCGTCGCACTGGTCAACGGCAGCTTCGAGCAGCCGCAAGTGACCGACTGCGAAATCCTTCCGGACGCCTCACAGCCACAGGCGCCCAAATCCGTGCCCGGTTGGCGCACGACCGCGTCCGGCCACAAGATCGAATTGTGGTGCAGTGGATTCCTGCAGGTGAAGGCCGCCGAGGGCGAGCAGTTCGCGGGACTGAACGCCAACCAGGAGTCCACGCTGTACCAGGACCTGCCCACCGACCCGGGCACCAAGCTGTACTGGCGCTTGTATCACCGCGGCCGCCTGGGCCAGGACACCATGGCGCTGGGCATCGGCGCGCCGGGCAGGCTGGTGGAACAGCGCCGGTTCACCGACGGCGACACCGCTTGGGGCTACAACACCGGTGCCTGCACCGTCCCTGCGGGCCAGACAGTCATCCGCTTCGCGTTCCGCTCCGTCTCCGCGGCCGGCGGCAACCACGCGATCGGCAGCTTCCTCGACGGCGTGGTGTTCGCTACTGCTCCGTTCGTGACGCTCACCAAGCACACCGTTCTTGCCGGGCCGCCGGAGGTTGGTGATGTGGTCACCTACCGGATCGTCGTCAGGAACGAGGGCGGTGGCGACGCCGAGGCGCTGAGCCTGAGTGACGTCGTTCCGTCCGGCGCCATGTATGTGCCTGGGTCGTTGAGGATCGTCAGCGGTCCCAACGCCGGTGCGCAGAGCGACCAGCCGGACGACGACCAGGCGTATTTCGACCCGGTGGGCGACCGGGTGGTGTTCCACCTGGGCAACGGTGCCACCAGTGGTCGGGGCGGCGCCCTGCCCAACACCGACGCCCTGCCGGAGGGGACGACGGTGGAGTACCGGGTCAGGATCGACGAGGCCAGCGCCGGGGGACACCTGGCCAACACCGCCACCGCCGCCTACGAGAACCGCCTCGGCCCCGTCCCCGAGCCGCTGACGGCCACCTCCAACGAGGCCGTCACCCGGGTCAACCCGGCCGCCGGCCTGTCCGTGACCAAGTCCGCCGACACCACTCGACCAGTGGTTCAACGTTTCCAGCACCGACCTCGTTTCAGGCACCGACCTGACGCTGCCTGGGGCGGGCGGGTACGCCCTCGACCTGGACGCACGCGCCAGGATCGCCTCCCAGCTCCCGCACTGGTCCAACGTCGGCTTCCAGATCTTCGACGTGACAGCAAACGCGCCCGTACCGGGGACGCAACCGTGGACGGTCGGCATGGCGTTCTTCGGACCGATCCCCGAGGAACGAGATGGCCGTCGACAACTCCGCCCACCTCAACAGGCTCTACACCGTGGACGGCCCCAAGACCCTGCGGATCCAGGCGATCCGCAAGCAGAACATGGAGCCGGCTCTCAACCTCAGACCGGCCAAGGAGACAAACATCGTCGGCTACACCGCGATCCGCGCCATCGAGATCAACGACTGACGGCGCGACCGGACCGGCCAAGGAAAGTCACCGAAAAGAACCCCTGCTCCGGCCGGCCGGCGTCTGACCGGCGGACGACTCCTCACCCTTCGCACAAGAAGGACCCTCCGCCCCCGCTCGCCCGCCGGCTAGGCATCGGCGTACCAGCCCCGCCCCACGTTCCGCTCCCACCCACCGCACGCCTTCTCCAAGGAGGATTCCATGCTGCTCAAGCGTGTCCTGGTCACGGCGGCCACGGTCGCCGCCGTGTTCACCGCCACCGGCGGTGCAACAGCTGCCCCGGTCCCCGACTTCGATAACGGAGGCTTCGAATTCCCCACTGCGCCGGCGAACAGCTACCTGATCGTCCCCGCCGGCAGCTCCCTCGGCCCCTGGCAGGTCACGGCCGGCGCCGTCGACCTGGTCGACGACGGATTCTGGCAGGCGGCCGAAGGCCAGCAGAGCGTCGACCTCAACACCAGGGGCGACGGCCCCGGCACGGTGGCGCAGACCTTCACCACCATCCCCGGGGACCCCTACACGGTCACCTACTCCCTGGCCGGCAACCCCGACGGCCCCCCGGCGGTGAAGACCGGCCAGGCCCTCGTCGACGGGGAGGCCGTACAGGACTTCTCCTTCGACATCACCGGCAAGAGCCGCACCGACATGGGTTACGAGACGCGGAAGTTCGCCTTCGTGGCCAAGAACCCCACCACCACGCTCAGCTTCGCCAGCACCACCTCCAGTCTCCGGTTCGGACCGGTCATCGACAACGTGCAGGTCAACACCTGCGGCTGCTGATCTGACAGCAGCCCCCACCTCCCCTCCGGACACCGATCGGGAGCACGTCGCAGGCCGGGTGGGGTGCAGGCCGAAAAGGGCCGGCACCCCACCCGACCCTCGCGGCGAACGCATAGCGCACCCCGCCGGTGTCGCTTGCGGCCTGCCGGACCGGCGCACGCGAGTAGGCGGACACGTCCGACGCCCCAGGCATGCCCGCCTTCCGCCTCCCGCCGCCCGAGCGGAACCGGAAGAAGGCCGAAGCCGGTGAAACGACACAGACCTCACCCCTTCTCGTCATCCCGTTCCTCATCGTCAGGAGAAGCCCCATGTTGCTCGCGCGTGCCTGCATCACCGCGATCGCGGCCACCAGCCTCTTCACCGCCACCGGTACCGCGGCCGCCGCCCCCACGGTCGGCGGCTTCGACAACGGCAGCTTCGAATCCCCCGTGCTGTCGGCGAGGACCTTCACGGTCCTGCGCGCGGGACAGTCCATCGGCCCGTGGCAGATCACCTCTGGAGCCGCGGATCTGATCGGCACCGGCTTCTGGCAGGCCGCCGAGGGCGGCCAGTCCGTCGACCTGAACGCCGGAGACGCCGCGACCGTGGCACAGACCTTCACCACCGTCCCGGGCGAGGCCTACACGGTGACCTACGCCCTGGCCGGCAACCCGGCCGCAACCCCGCGGGTGAAGACCGGCAAGGTCCTCGTCGACGGCCACAGCGTCCAGGACTTCTCCTTCGACACCGCCGGCAAGTCCTTCGGTGCCATGGGCTACGTCAACCAGCGCTTCGCCTTCATCGCCCGCGCCGACACCACCACTCTCGCCTTCGCCAGCACCATCCCCTCCACCGCCGGAGGCCCGGTCATCGACGACGTACGAGTCCACCCCTGTAGCTGCGGAACCTGAGGTCTTCGACCGGTGACCTGGGGCCGCGCAGCGTCGTCGACGCTGCGCGGCCCCAGCTGTGCCATGACAACCCGGCAGCTTGTACAGGCGTTGAACCGGAGCGGGTGACCGTGCCTGACACGGCTTCGCGAAGACGGGCTGTGCGCTGCCGCCGGGACGGGACGCAACCAGGCAGGACGCGTTCAACGGCTCGAAGCACAGGTTCTTCAGCTCGCTGCTGTCCGCAGGAGGCGGCCGAGTCACCCTGGGGTGACCGGAGGCCGAATCAGCGAGGTCGCAAGCCACGCGGTCTTTTGCGACCATGACCAGGAGCCACGAGGCGGCCGGCCATGCGAAGGGCCGACCGCACCCGGAACAGGGCCGGAGGCCTTGTGCGGCGTGGCAGATGGACGGGTGCAGGACCGGTCCCCGCGACGGATTCCTCTGCGCTGCCGGCGGAGACGTACGAAAGCGGCATCGGCGGCCCGCCCTCCTTTCCCGGCGGCGACCGGGGACGCCGCGCAGGGCACGATCGTCAGACCGGACGTGCAGCCGCCCACGCAAAACGCTCGGCTGGGCAATCCCAGCCGAGCGTCCTGCCACGGTCAGTCGGTCACCGTCGCGGAAGCCGGTCCCTGGACTTCGCCGTGCGCCGGAACCTTTCCTCAGTCGATGTTCTGCACGCCCGTCCAGTTGATGTACCAGCCGCCCTCCTGGGCCTGCGAGGGCGGCAGGCTCGCGTCCCGGAAGTGCTGCAGGTAGACGCGGAACCCCCGGTCGGTGGGCTCGTAGACAGCGGCCGCCCCCACCACCTCGCCCACCTTCGCCCCGCTCCCGCTGAGGGAGATGACATAGACGGGGGTCTCCAGGTCGGACCGGAAGTTCGCGCTGCTGGTGTCGACGTTGATGTACATGTTGTTGTTGTACGGTTGCCAGCCTTCACCCGGGTTCGTCCTCCCGGAGCCTACGATGCCTCTGATGGCGTTAGCCATGATGGAATCTCCCTTGAACGGCCCTGTGCCGTGCCCTGCTGGGCGGCCATGGGAGGATTTACCCGGCGATTCGGCCGATGAGACGTTCATCCGGGGGGCGCAATGAAACAACAACGGCGCTGATCGGCTTATCGCATCAATCCGCCCTTAAATTCGATTGCGGGCTTCGAAGGGCAGTGATCATAGCGCGGCTACCGCCCCGGATACTGAACGCAAGGACGAGGGTGAGCGACGGTTTCCGTTGCTGTACTCCGGCCTGTACGGGCATCGGACCGGAGAGGGATCATCGATTTTTTCCATGAGGTCCTGCGGGAGGCTTTCCGTAGCTTCTCCGTCGGTGTGATACGCATGTGACGCCTGTGAGCAATGATCCCGATGAAGAGATTTATGCTCGTCCGGTTGTCGGAAACAATGTTCGTGGCGGATTAGGTGTCCGTTCCCACAAGCGGATTTATGTGATAAGTCGATCAGCGCCGTTGTTGTTTCAATGCGCCCCCGGATGAACGTCTCATCGGTCGAATCGCCGGGTAAATCCTCCCATGGCCGCCCAGCAGGGCACGGCACAGGGCCGTTCAAGGGAGATCCCACCATGGACAACATCGTCAGAGGCATCGTAGGTGCCGGAAAGAGCACACCGGGCGAAGGGTGGCAACCCCACAACGAGGGCATCTACATCGACGTCGACACCACCAGTGCGGACTTCCGGTCCGACCTGGACACCCCCGTCTATGTCATCTCCCTCAGCGGGACCGGGGGGACGAGGCGGATGTGGAACGCACTGGGGGCATCCACTGTCCACGAGCCCACCGACCGGGGGTTCCGCGTCTACCTGAAGCACTTCCGGGACGCGAGCCTGCCGCCCTCGCAGGCCGAGGAGGCCGGCTGGTACATCAACTGGATCGGCGTGCAGAAGGTCAGCTGAGGAAAGACCCCGTGTGGACGGCGTATTCGAGGGGCCGGCTTGCACGGCAGTGACCAACTGGCTGCGGCCAGGGGCTCGGAAGAGCGCCCGGCTGGAATTCTCCAGCCGGGTGTTTCGTGTGACCGGCTTCCGAGTTCGCCGGCCATGGCCTGAAAATACCCGGCGTCTGCGGCGGCGTGTCCGCGGCGACCGCGAGGGCGCTGTGCCCTTTAGCCTCGATCTTTCGCGGGGGCCCACCGACGGAGTCGGTGGGCCCTTTCGCTTTTCGGAGCTGATGGTGGGCAGGCTGGCGGCCCGGCTGTCGCGTCGGGTGGGCGCCGGGTTCCACTGCCCGGGGCGGGTGATGCTGTCGCAGGGACGATGGGTTGTTGCTCAGCCGGGATCGGGCAGGAGCGCGAGCCGTTCAAGGGCTGCGGTGATCTCGCCGGTCCAGGGCCAGTGCCGGGCGAGGCGAAGGATCCTGCGCCGACCGGTGGTGACGAGCTGGCCGGCTGCGGAGAACAGGCGGAACCGCAGGCGGCGCGGTTCCCAAAGCCTTGCCCGGCCGGTGAGGGCGAGCATGGGCATCCAGGCCAGCAGGTCGAGGGCGATCTGGACGATCTCCAGCCAGATGCGGTTCTGGGCGGTGTCGTGCAGGGGCAGGTTGCGCAGGCCGGTGGCCCGGGCGGCCCGGATCCGGTCCTCAGCCCGTGCCCGGAGCCGGTGACGGAGTTCGAGTTCGGCGATCGGCCGGCCGGTGGTATTGGTCGCGAAGCACGTGATCCGCATGCCGTCCGCGTCCGTGATCCTCAACTGGGCGCCAGGATGGGGACGTTCCTTTCGGACGATGAGCCGCATGCCCTTGGGCCAGCCGTCCAGGAGCTTGCCGGTGAGCTCGGCGATCCAGGCCCCGTCCCGGGCCTCACCGTCGGCCTCGACGGCCGGGGTCCAGGCCGAGGCGGGGACCTTCAGTACGTGTTCGTGGATCGCTTCGGTGACCGTCATGCCGACCGAGTAGGACAGCCATCGTCCTCGTTTCGCGAGCCAGGACACGAAGTCGTGGGTGCCGCCGGCGGAGTCGGTGCGGATCAGCGTCTGCCGCCCTCGCCGGTAGTGCTTGGGCAGCTGGGCGAGGGCGAGTTGGATGGTGGTGATGTGGTCGGCGGCGGTGTTGGAGCCCGCGTTTCCCGGTCGCAGGAGGGTGGCGACAGGCTCTCCGGTTCCGCCCGGTCCGTGGTCGACGAAGGCCGTCAGGGGGTGATGGCCGTAGGTCTTCTTCCAGGTCGCGGCTGCGTCCTGCTTGTCGGAGTGCGCGATCACGAGGACGCCGTCGAGGTCGACGGTGACCTGTCCGTTGGTGTCCGGGGCGTTCTTGCCCGCCGACAACCAGACGCGGCCCCGCACTTCGGCGCGTGCGGACCGAATGGCCTGCAGGGCTTTCTCGCCGGAGGCGGCGAGGGTGTCAATCAGGCGGGAGACGGTCGGGTCGGAGGCGACCGGGCCGAAGACGGCCGGCTCAGACCGCAACATGGCGACGTCCGCGAGGCAGTCCCCGCCCAGTGCGACCGCCATGGCGACGTCCAGGAGGATCTTGCCGGGATCGTGGACGGCCCGCGGCTTCCGCCACGGAGCCAGAGCCTGGGATACGGCCTGGCCAAGGCCCGTCTTGCGGACCGTTTCGACGAGCAGGACCGACCCGGCCTGGGTGACGACCTGGCGGCCGTCGTTCTGGACGCGGACACGGGGGTAGGACCCGATAGGGTGCTTCACCTGGAAAGTGCCTCCGGCGGTGGCAGGAACAAGGACCTAGACAATCCTCATCCTTGCTGGTCAGAGGCACTTTCTGCTTTCCTGACCGCCTGCCGGACAGCCCGCTTCATGAAAGCGCGAGGTTAGACGCCGTTTCTATTGGCTTGATCGTTCGTTGAGCGGTGCATGACGGTTCTGGTCGAGCGGTTGGCACCGGACGAGTTGTGGGCGCTGTTCGGCGAGTGGTCCCGCCGACGGAGGTCATACGCCCGCAGGGCGGCGGCCGCCGACGGGCCGGGGACCGCGAATGCCTGGCGGCGATCATCTTCGTCGCGACCTCGGGCTGCACCTGGCGGCAGCTGCCGCCGGTGTTCGGCCCGGCCTGGCCCACGGTCTACCGGCGCTTCGCTCGATGGAGCCGGGACCGGGTCTGGGCCCGGCTGCACCGCGTCATCCTCGACGAGCTCGGCGCCCGGGACGAGCTGGACTGGTCGCGGTGCGCGATCGACTCCGGCAGCGTCCGAGCGGCAAAAGGGGGCCACTGACCTGACCGAATCCGACCGACCGTGGCAAGCCGGGATCGAGGATTCACCTGATCACCGACCGAAACGGCGTGCCGTTGTCGCTGGGAATCTCCGGCGCCAACCCGCACGACGGTCTCGGCCTGCAGCCGCTCGTGCGCTCCCGCCGGGGCCCGCGCCGCCGGCGTCCGGCCAAGCTCCATGCCGACAAGGGCTACGACTACGATCAGCTGCGGCAATGGCTTCGCGAGCGTCGCATCCGCCACCGCATCGCCCGCAAGGGCATCGAGTCCTCCACCCGGCTCGGCCGACACCGCTGGGTTGTCGAAAGGACCGTGTCCTGGCTGGCTGCCGAGGGCTGCACCGCCGTTACGAGCGCAAGGCCGAGCACTTCCTCGCCTTCACCGCCATCGCCGCAACCCTCATATGTCACCGCCGCCTGGCCAAGTGGAACGGCGTCTAAGCGGAACGGTTGTGAGGCGTGCCCGACTGCCCCCCGGCGCACCAAGTTGGCGAGCACCTGGCCTGGTACTCCGCATCTCGCTTGAGGAACTCCATAAAAGATCCCGCAGTCGGGCTCCGCCCTGCCCCTCGCCGGTCTCTGTGGCCGGTCCCTCACTTGAGTGACAGCGTCGCCAGGTCGGTTTTCCGCTGGCAAGGGTGGGGATTTCTCGGGCAGGGGGAGGGCGACCCCACAAACGCTGTGGCCCCCGAAGAGGGACTCGCTGAGGAGGCGGCTAGATGAGGGTCGGAGAAAGGCGCCGGTTTCTGCGCGACCCACTGGAGTTCATCGACACTGCCCGCCGCCACTGCACGACGGACGTCTTCAGGCTTCCCTGGGGCGGTTACTGCGTCAGGGACGCGGACCTTGCGCAGACGCTGTTGCGCAGCCCGGAGTACAACACCGGCAAGTCCGGATTCTTTGGCGAACTGCTGCCCACGCGACAGGCACAGGTGGAAGTCGGCCACGTCGTACGGAACTTCGTGCGAGAAGGCCTGCCGCGGTACCGGGCCGAGCTGACCCGTGCGGTGACCGAACTCCCTGCGGTCAGCCGATGGCCCGCCGCCGGCAACATGCTCGTGTACCGCTGCCTGGATGGCCTGCTCCTGCACCCTGACAGCTCCGCCACCACACGCGAGCGGGCCCGGCACGCGGTGCGTGGAGGGGTGGTGTTCCACGCACCGCACACATGGCAGCGTGCGCGGGCCGAGATCCTGCGCGCCAGGTTGCTGACCGCTTTGACCGAGGAGGTGCGACACCGTCGGCAGCGACCCGTCGGTGAACCGCGTGATGTGCTGGACGCCCTCCTCGGCGTCTGCTCCCGCACCGGCATGGCCGACCGGAGCATGGCCGAGCTGTACTTGATGATGTACCGGGCCATCGTGGTCCCCATCAGCGCCTCACTGGCGTGGTCGGTCCTCCTGGCCTGCCTGCATCACACGGCCGACTCGCCGTGGCCCTGGCCTGTCGACCAGATCGTGCGCGAGGCGCTCCGGCACCGCCCGGTCCCCTGGCTGCTCGGACGGACCGTCCCCTGCACCGTCGAGTTCGGTGGCGTCGTCTTCCGGCCCGGTGACCTGCTCTCCGTCAGCCCGTACCTGATGCACCACGAGACAGACCGATGGACCGATCCTGACGCGTTCCGGCCCGAGCGCTGGGACACGTCAGGCCGACACGGCTCCTACATGCCGTTCGGCGCGGGTCCTTACATCTGCGTCGGCGCGGCGGTCGCTCAAACACTGCTGACCGAGGCGCTGACCGCCCTGATGCGAGACGCCTGCCTGACCGTTGCCGACGGTGACCTGCGTGCGGTGATGGCCGAGGGCAACGTCCCACGGCCTTTCACCCTCCACCGCGCACCACGCCACGGCGGACCCGGACACGACACCGGAAGGAGGTGAGCAGCCATGGCCGCAGCGATGCGACGCATCTTCCGCAGCAAGCCCTCCCGCGTCTGGTACTGGTACTGAGGAGCCGTTGTCCCCACCCGATCACGGGGATGGTTCTGACCGGACAGGATGCCTGGCCGGGTGTCGGTCGGGCCGGTGCGTGAAGGCAGGGCCTCCGGCGCAGCGCGGAGTCCGCGATGTCAACTCCCCTGCACGATAGGCCCTGTCGGCCCGGTCTTGGCAGCCGGTTCCGCGACCCTCCGACTCGCGTCTGCCGACTGCGATCGCGGGGCCACACGGTCGGTACAGGGCGGCCGGTTCCATGCCATGCCCGCAGGCCGCGCACGGAGTGCGGCAGACCAACGCCTTGGGTCACCGGTGCTCGATTCCCCATGGTCGTCCGCGAGACCTGTCCGGTTGTCGTCGGCGCCCAAGAGCCGTCCTGCTCGGCTGCCATGCCTGCGGCCTGCTGCAACGTACCCCGTAGGTACCGGTACCGTTCGGCGGCGACCCGCCAGCGGATGCCCGGTGGGCCTGCTCGGCGGTCTGTCCTTTCGCGGACGACAGGGAGGCAAGCGGTGGGAAGGAGAGAGAAGCCGCGCGGAAAGGGCTGGAGCGCGCCTCCGGGCGGCGGGAACAGCACCTCGGGTACGACAGGGGAAACCCTGCTCACGAGGTGGTACGGGGAAGCTGACGCGCAGGCCGGAAAGTGACGGGCCGATCAGCCGACGGAGAAGGGACCGGCACCGGTACCCCAAACGGGGGCAAGCACGCGTGCTGCTCGCGCTATACCGCTGCCGGGGGAAAGAGACTTAACGAACGGCCAGCAGGCCGTACAAAAGGGGAATCCGTGGCTCGGGCAGCCGCCACCAGCCGGAGTCCGTACGGACCATCCGCGGCCAGCGCGGCCAGGGAAGCTCGTCGCTCTCCCGCAGTCGCCGGACGCCCATTCCCGCATCCGTCAACGCGTTCACGACCTCTCCTAGTCCGTGCATCCACTCGTAACTGTCCGTGGCGCCCTCGATGGCCGGGCCGTCGGTGTAGGTGTAAGCGGCATCCCGGTGCACCGGACCGGAGCCCCCCAGGTAGTCGTGGCGCAGCAGCAGCTCCGGTCCCTCACCCGGACCCGGTTTCGGGCCGAGCGCGTTGAGCAGCGGGTGGAACTCCACGACGTACAACCGCCCGCCCGGCCGCAGAAGCCCGGCCACGACATCCGCCCACCGGTCGAGGTCGGGCAGATAGCACAGGGCGCCCTTACCGGTGTAGACGACGTCGAACCGCCGGCCCTCGAGCGCCGCCACGGCGTCGTACACGTTGGCCTGGACGTAGGTGACGTCGAGGCCCGACTTCGCGGCGAGGTCCCGCGCGGCCGTCACGGACGCCGCCGAGAAGTCCAGGCCGACCGCCCGGGCTCCACGCCGGGCGAGGGCGAGCGTCTCCGTGCCAAGGTGGCACTGCAGGTGCAGCACGTCCCGGCCGGACAACTCGCCGAGGTCATCCCACTCGAACGCGGCGAACCAGCGCTCCGGATCCAGGTCCTCGTCCAGGCCGTAGAACCGGCTGGTGACGTGGACCGGGGTGCGGGCATCCCAGTTCGCCTGGTTGGCGCGCATCAGCCGCGCGTGCTCGGCGGAGGTCATGCGGACATCCAACCGCGCCCCGGCCGCGCGCGGGGGGAGGAAAACCGGAAAATTTCCGTATCGGGCTCTTCTTCCGGTGAGCCTGCGGGGGAGATATCCGGCGCTACCGCGACCGGCGGCACCGTCAGGGTCCAGGCCGGGTCCGTGACCGTCGCGACCTCCGTGTCCACGTTGCTGAGGATCCACCGTCCTCCGCCGTACCGTTTGCCGACGGCCTCACAACGTCACAACCCGACTCCTCGCTGTGCCCTGCGCGCTGGTCCCTCCATCTTGGCGGGCGGGCTTGGCAGTTAAGCTGACAGGCAGGTGAAGCTGCTGGTAGATGGGTTGCCGGCCGAGATCGACCTGTCCGGCCAGGAGCTTCGTGTGCTTGTCCACCCATCGGCGATCGATCCGTTCAGTTCGGCCCTGCGGTTCCTCAGCCGTCACCTGACCGAGCGGCGCGGAGCCATCGGCTGCCGGTGGCGCCGCCTGTCCAGCGGTCGGCAGGCTTTGCCGGTCCTGGCCCACCTGCACCGCGGCGACACCTGCAGCCGTCTCGCCGCGGCCTTCCGGATCGGGGTTGCCACCGTCTACCGCTACCGCTACATCCGTGAGACCGTCGAAATCCTGGCGGCCTCGGCCCCGAACCCGGCCGACGTCATGAAGACGGCCGCCGTCAAGGCGTATGTGGTCCTGGACGGCACCCTGCTGCCGGTCGACCGGATCGCCGCTGACCGGCCGTACTGCTCGGGCAAGCACGAGCGGCACGGCATGAACATCCGGGTCCGCGCCGACCCGGCGGGGAAGCCGGCCGGGTCTCCCCGGCGCGGTCCACGACCTCCGCGCGGCCCGCACCCACGGCATCATCGACGCTCTGGCCCAGGCCGGCGCGGCTGCTGGGAGGGCAAGGCCTACCGAGACGCCGACGGCACCGTCCGGGTGCCTTCCTGGGGCCGCTGGGAGACGCTTCCGGCCGGGCAGCAGGCCCACACCGCTCCCGTGCCCGCATCCGTGCCCTGGGCGAGCAGGCCATGGCCGCCCTCAGGTCCTGGCGGCTGCTGCGCAAGCTCCGCTGCAGCACCACCTGGATCACCGGCCTGGTCAAGGCCGCTCTCACCCTCCACCTCGCCGGACCAACACGAGGTCGGAGAACGCTCAATGGCTCAACTCGAGCAATCGGCAACTCCGGTGATGGGAGGGCCGACGCCTGCACCGAGCGGGGCTGATGCTTGTCCGGGTCCTCGCGCGTGGCGGCGGCCGAAGCGCCGGCCGGCGGGACGCACACAGCGACGCACACGGCGGGCGCAGCCCGGGACGGATCGGTTCGCGCGCCCGCGGAGTCCGCGAGGCAGCCGGCGACGGCGTCCCGGTTGCGGGCCGGGAAGGTGAAGCGCTCGGTCAGCCTGCCATGTTCGCGTTCGAGCGCCGCCACCGGGATCATGCGGCCGGCGCCGAAGGGAGCGCGGCGGACGCCCGACCGGGCCCGGACCCGGCCGGCTCGCACCTCACCCGATGGCCTCGGGGTCGAGGTCGGTCCCGACCACCAGGGTCACGACACCGGCGGCGGCGCCCGTGTCCTGCCCGGCGCGCACCCCGGGCAGCCGGGAGGCGAGCACCTCGGCCTCTTCCCCCAGGCCCTGCGGATGACCGACCGTGGTGGTGCGGGCGGTCTCCGGAGCGTTGCCCGTGCCGACGACGGTGAACCCGGCCGCGCGCAGCTTCTCGGCGACCGCGGCGGCGCGTCCCGGGACGCCGGTGCCGTTGAGGACCCGGACGCGTACGGAGGAGGCGTACACGGGGTCCTCGGCGTCCGCCCGGAACCGCTCCCCGTCGACCTCCTCGTCCTTGGCCAGAGCGGCGAACAGGTCGGCGGCCTGCGGGTACTGCCACATGACGTTGGCCTTGTCGGCGGGCACGTCGGCCTCCCGCGGGTAGTTCGGCACGGTGAGGAACGTCAGGCGGTCGCGGGGGACGCCCTTGAGGTCGGACGCGAGGCCGTACAGCGGCCTGACGCCGGCCAGGTCCTTGTCCGTGGTCAGGGACTCGGTCGCGGACTCGAGGAAGCCGTACAGCGCGTTCGGGCTGGCCAGCTTGGACTGCGCTTTCTCGGCCAGGGCCTGCATGAACTCCTGCTGTCGGCCGATGCGTCCGGTGTCGGAGCCGTTGCCGACGTTGTAGCGGGCACGCACATAGCCGAGCGCGTCCTCGCCCCTGACGGTCTGGCAGCCGGCCTCCAGGTCCAGGCGGGCCTTCTCGTCGTGGATGGCCCCCTCGGGGCAGACCTCGACGCCGTCGAGGGCGTCGACCATGCCCTTGAAGCCCTGGAAGTCGAGGGACACGAAGTGGTCGATGCGCAGGCCGGTGTTGGCCTCGATCGTCTTGATGGTGCAGGCGGCGGCCTCGGCGATCCCGCCCCCCGTGCCGCCGATCGCGAACGCCTGGTTGATCTTGAAGTGGTGCGGTTCGGACGTGGTGCCGTCGCCCTTGTCGCAGGCCGGTATCCCCACCCACGAGTCACGGGGGAACGACACGACCGTGGCCCACTTCCGGTCGGCGGGGACGTGCACGACCATCAGCGTGTCCGACTGCATGGTGGTCAGGTCCCCGCCGTACTGCGCGTTGTCGCCGTCGCGGCTGTCCGAACCGACGACCAGGATGTTCTTCGAGCCGGGGCTGAGGTTGACCGGACGGTCGCCGCCGAGCCCGTCGTAGACGTCCGCGCCCCGGATGTTGCCGTCCAGGTCCTGGTATACCCAGGCGCCGACGCCCGCGACGCCGAGGACGAGCGCCGCGCACACGCCCGCGCTCCACACCAGGATCCGCCCCCGCCGCGTCAGCCGGACCTTCCCGGCCCCGGCCGGAGCGCGCCGCCTTCCCCTACCGTTCACTGATGTCGACTCCTCGGCCTCGGTCGCGTCGTCCGCTGTGTTCGGATGCCCGGCTTCGTGCCCGCCGAACGACTGAACTCTACGTTCCTGTAGAGACAATGGGGGGGAGCGGGATTCTCGCCGTGACCGGAGCCCGCGCGGCGATGACATCCCGCGTCCGGCGCGCGTGCGGGACAGGGCCCCTCCAGGGGGCGCGCTGGAGCGGCGACGACGCGCGGACGGAGGCCGGGGCCGGTACGGACGTCCGTGGGACGGGGCGGGCGACGAGGGCCGGCGTCTTCCTCGCGCCGGACGGCTGACCGTTCCCCGCGCGCTGCTCAAAGGGGTGTGGCCGCGCGCAGGATGAGGACCATCGTCACGGCGGAGTTCGCCGAGGACATCGCCGACACGGCGGCTCCCACCGCCGCGCCCCACGCCGCCACGCCCACGGAGGTGAACAGCGGCGGCCAGCTGCGTACCGCCGGAGCGGGCCCGAGCAGGGCCGCCACCCGGCGCGGCACCGGCCCGGCCGTGGCGAAGCCGGCCAGGACGGCCTCCGGAGTCCTCCGGGACGCCAGGGCCGCCTTGCCGATGGCGCGCGCCACGGTCCGGCGGCTGCCCACCGCCTGGGCGGCGTCCTCGTCCGCCCACCGCTCCGCGGTGTACGACACCGCCGTCCGCAGCGGCCGCAGGAAGGGGTTGGCCCGCGCGGCCAGCCGGACGGCGAGGAGGAAGCGGTGGTGGCGGGCGGCGAGGTGGGCCCGCTCGTGCGCGAACAGCGCCCGGCGCTCGGCGGGTTCGAGGCGGTCCAGCAGGGCCGTGCTCGCCACCACGCGGTCCCGTCGGCCGCCCGGCAGCGCGTACGCGTAAGGAACGTCGTCCGGGAGGACGGCCACCGCCGTCTCCCGCAGCCCGGCCAGCGCCCGGTGGGCGCGACGGCGCACCCGCCCGTGCCGCCACAGCGTCCGGCCGCACGCCACCAGCACCGCGCACAGCGCGGGGATCGCCGCCTTGCCGACGACCTCGTCGTACGGCACCGCCTCGCGCACCTCCGGGTCCGACCAGCCGTCGGGCAGCGGGTTGCCGGGCAGCTGGGCGGTGCCGACCACCATCACCAGGCCCAGGCACAGCGTGCTGCAGGCCGCCATCACCGCGGCCACCCCGGTCAGCAGCCGGGTCGCGGTCCGCGGATGCAGATGCTGCTCGGCCAGGCGCGCGATCGGCCACGCCGTCAAGGGCAGCACCAGCGGCAGAAAGACGAACACCCCCATCAGGTTCAGTCGTCCCCTTCGCCTCGGGACTGGTCCAGCAGCTCCCGCAGCAGCCGCTCGTCGTCCGGCCCCAGGCCGGTGACGAAGCTGGCCAGTACCGCCTCCCGGTCGCTCTCGGCGTCCAGCAGCCTGCGCATCCTGTGCGCCGCCAGGCCCGCCTGGTCCGACGCGGGCGTCCAGACGAAGGACCGGCCCGCCCGCTCCCGGGTGACCGCGCCCTTGGCCAGCAGCCGGGTCAGGATGGTGATCACGGTCGTGTAGGCGAGGTCGCCGCCCAGGCGCTCCTGCACCCAGCCGGCCGTCGCCGGGCCGTCCGCCTCCCTGAGCGCCGACAGGACCAGCGCCTCCAGCTCACCCTGCCCCCGTCGCCGGGGACGCCGCCGATCCGTCACGTCCCGTCTCCCTTCCGCCGCTGTCCGTTTCCCGGGCCGACATCGTATAGACGGCCTCCGCGCCCGCCCGCCACCCGGTGAGTCCGCGTCCGCGTCCTGCTCGCCACTCCCGCCGCCACCGCGCATGTCCACCGGGCGGCCGTGGGCGACGACCCGGCCGGTCGCGCTCACCGGCTGCGCGGGCAGCGTCACGGGCCTGTACGTCCCGTACGCCCGCGGGCGGCTCCGTGACCGTGGTCCTCGCCGGCCCGTTCGTCCGCACCCGGGGTCCGGCTCCCGGCCACGGGCTCCTCGCCGAGCGCCCGCCGCCCGGCCGAAGTCCCACCGGCACCCGTCGGCGGATGGTCCCCGGCGGCCGGCCCGCACATCCACACGGGCCGGGTCGAGGCGGACCGGGATCCCGGACCCGCTCCGGCCCCCGCCCGGACCGGCCGCAGGCCGGGGCCCGGACGGGGGCTCGGTACCGGCTCCGGCGGCTCTCACGTCACCGGCCGTGCCGTCACCCGGGCCGTCGGCTGCCCGGACGACCTGCCGGGGAGCCGGAGTTTTCCCCCGCGGGGCGGGCCGTCCTCACCGCTGCGAACGGCCGCCGGCCTCTTCGAGCCGCCGGTGCGGGCGCTCCCCGCCCCGGCTGCGCAGGGGGACGTCCGCCTCGGTGAGCACACGGTGGACGAACCCGTACGACCGTCCGTGCGCTTCGGCGATGGCCCGTATGGACAGGCCCTTCTCGTACTGCTTCCGCATCTCCCGCGCGAGTTCCTCGCGGGCCGCACCCGTGATCTGCTTGCCCTTGTTCACCACGCGTCTCCTTCGGTGATCGACGTCCGGATGTGATCGTCGTCTACCCCGGACAGGGAAAAAGCCACAGAACACGGACGTGTCGGCGGGGGCCGCCGAGCAGGCGCCGCACGCCGGCGGCTCCCCTCGGCCGTCCGCCGCTGCCACTGCCGGAACACCGCTCAGGGCACGGAACGCCGCCGGGCCGGACGCTCGTCTCGCGCCGTGCCGCCCCGTCCCGCCGGCATCGCCGTCCCCGGGCGGGGCGTGACCCGTCCCGCCCCGCCGTGGGCACGGCCCGCGCACGACAGCCCGCGCCGCGGCGGCGGGGCACCGGCCCCCGGGCCCGGGCGAGCGGCTTCCTGCCCGCGGTTCCGGGCGCCGATCCCTTGAGCGAAGCACCCGGACGCAGCCGTTCGGGCGCCGGCCGGCGGCGAGCGGCGCAGCGAAGCGGCACCTGTCGCCGCGAGGCGCCGAGCCGGGTCGGCCCCCGACGGGCCCGCCCGCCGGGGAAGGGGATCAGCCGACGACCGGGGAGACCGCGACGCAGCCGGCAGCGGACACCACGCCCGAGTCGGACTCCTCGGCTATGGCCTTCCCCTGGTAGACGATCCTGCAGGAGAGGTCGCCGGAGCCGCCGCTGACGTCCAGGGCCACCGGGATGACGGTCGGCGCCTCGATGCCCCGCAGCTTCACCGTCTTCTTCCACGGCAGCGTGGGGTTCTTCACCGTCTCGAGCTTCGGGTCGGTCGCGTCGCCGCCGCCCGCGTTGAACTCGATCGAGTCGACCTCCGCACCGGTCACCTCATAGGTGACCTCGTACTCCTTGTCGATCTGCTTGTCGACCTCCTCGACCACCTCGTTCTCGACCTGCTCGGCGGCCTCGTCGGTGATGTCCGAACAGGCGCCGAGGCCGAGGACGAGGCCGCCCACGACGAGCGCGGAGGCTATGGAGCGGCTGATGCGGTTCATATGGAACGACCCCCCAGGACACGCGGACTGTGCAAGGGAAGACAACAGTGCGGGGAAGGCAAAGTCAACTTGTTGACGACCGGACGAAATCGCCGGTCAACCCGCCCCGGCGCACAGGGTGTTCGAGCCGACGGCCTGCCGGAAGCCGGCCGGTGGGTTCGGGAACCCGCCCCCGCGGACCGGGGCGCCGCCCGTCCGCACGGTGTTCTTCGGCGAACTCCGGCCGCTCCGGGCCGACTCCGCGGACCGGCCGGGACGGGCACGGCCACCGTGTGACGCGCCCCGGCTCAGGGGGAGCCGGGGCGCCGGGGCCGGGACGGGGGAGCGGGCCGCCGCCGGCTCGGACCCGACGGGTGCGAGCCGGGCACGGGACGCCGGCGGTGCCGTGCGGGAAGGGCCTGCGGGGGTTCGAGGGCTGCGACGGCCGGTTCCGGCAGGGCGCGCCGTCCCGGATCAGAGGCCGGCCAGCTGGCCGCCGTCCACCAGCACCGAAGCGCCGGTCTGGAAGGCGAAGTCGGGCGAGGCGAGGGCCAGCGCCGCCGACGCCATCTCCTCGGGCCGGGCCATGCGCTTGAACCCGTCGACTCCCAGGGCCGCGAACCGGGCCTTCTCCTCCGCCCACTGCTCATCGGTCAGTCCGCCCGGACGGTGGACGTCCAGCATCGGGGTGTCGGTCATGCCCGGGGCGAGAGTGACCACACGGATGTTGTGGGGCGCGTTCTCCAGAGCGGCGGCCTGGACCAGACCGCTCACGCCGTTCTTGGCGGCCGTGTAGGACCCGAGGCCGGGCCGGGTGGCGAACTGGTTGGACGAACCGGTCACCAGGATCACGCCGCCGCCCCGTCTGCGCATGTGCGGGATCTCGTACTTGAGCGCCAGGAAGATCCCCCGGATGTTGGTGCTCGCCACGTCGTCCCACTCCTGGAGCGTCACCTCGTGCACATCGGTGAACGGCTTCTGGATTCCCGCGTTGTTGAGCGCCACGTCAAGCCCTCCGTAGGTGCGCACCACCCGGTTCACGAAGTCCTCCACCTCGTCGGGCCGGCGCACATCCGCCCGGATGTACGTCGCTTCGCCGCCCGCCGCGCGGATCTCCTCCTCCACCGCCCGGCCCAGCCGCTCCCGCCGCCCGCAGAACCCCACACGTGCCCCTTCCGCGGCGAACGCGACGGCCGCGGCCCGCCCGATCCCGGAGGTGGCGCCGGTGATCAGCACGGTCTTTCCCGCGTACCGGCCGCCCCGCCCCGCCGCCCGTCCTCCGGCGGCGCCGGCCGCACCCGGCACTCCCGCCCCGGCGAGCCCGGCAGCCGCCGCCCCGATCACCCTGCGGCGGCTCACGGCTCGTTTCCCTCGTTCCATGGCATCCTCCTCGGCCTTTGCGACAGCACGCGCCATGCTTCCGGGCAGGGCTGGAAGAGCCGCTGGAAGGACCGCTGGAAGGGCCGTCCGGCCTGCCAGGACCGTGATCTGCGCAACCGGATCAGGGCCTGGAACGAAGATCCCGGGCCCCCGTCCGCGCGGGGACCGCGGACGGGGGCCTCGAACGCCCCGCCGGGCAGCTCGACCGGATCGACGGCCCACGGCACCGGCCGCCGGCGTCCCTCACGTGTCCGGCCGGCCGGTGCCGGGCGGGACCAGCCACGCGACGAGAGTGCGCCAGCGATCGGGCTGGTCGGTGTCGCGCGGCCCGATGAGATACACCTCCTCGACGAGATCCTGGGAGCCTAGGCCGTTGCGGGCGGCGAAGGAGCCCACGGCGGCGTAGGCGAGGTCGAGGTTGTCGTGGGGGCCGGTGTGGGTGGTGACGACGGCCCTGCGCTCGGGCAGCCGGAGCTCCCTCACGGTGGCCGGCGCGCCCGGGGGCAGCGGCATCTCGGCGGGGAGGTAGACGGTGGCGCGGCCATGGCCCTCCGTGAAGAGCGTGTGCTGGTAGCGGCCACCCGGCGGCAGCACGGGGCGCGGCTCGACCGCCGCGTCCAGTTCCTCCATCGCGGTGTCGTACCAGCCCAGGCCGGCCCCGGGCGGGACGTCGAGGGACACGGCGAGGACGCGCTGAGCCGGCAGGATCTCGAGGCTCACCGTCCGCGCGGCGTCCGGGTCGAGGAGTTCCCGGAGCGCCTCGACCGCCCGCTGGGTCCGGCCGAGCCGGTCCTCCAGCCGGCGGAGGTGGGCTGCGACGATCTCCTGTGCCGCGCCGCGGTTTCCCGCCTCCCCGCCGGCGGACTCGGCTCGCAGGAGGCTCCGCAGGTCCGCCAGGGGGAGATCGAGGTCCCGGAACCGCCGGATGGTCAGCGCCGGCCGGACCTGCGCGGGCGAGTAGTAGCGGTAGCCCGTGGCGGGGTCCACCTCCGCGGGAACGAGCAGGTCCTGCTCGTGGTAGCGCCGCAGTGCCCGGACGCTCAGGTGCGTGATGCGGGAGAACTCCCCGATGGTCAGCCGCTCCGCCATGGTCTCCTCCTCGTCGTGGGCGCCCGGATCCGGTCCACGGCCGGACCCGGGTCCCCGTCTCAGGGCTCGGGCTCGATGTCGAGCAGGGTGATCCTCCCCCGGGCGTCGCGCTCGAAGGTGAAGCGAAGGGTGACCGGGCTGCCGGGGAAGTCACCGGAGACCACCGCCACGGCATGACACGCCGTGGCGGTGCCGGCGGCCTCGCGAAGGTCGTACCGCACGGGCGGGACCTCGCCGCGCCAGCGGCGCACCGCCGCAAGCCCCCGCAGACTCCGGCCGTCGTCGTGTACGACGACGTCGTCGTCGAAGAGGGAGAAGTAGCGCTCCCGGTCGGTGTCCGTCGCCGCGGCGAAGTACTCCTCGGCGAACTCCTCTGCGTCCTTCATGCTCGCAACTCCTGTGTTCTGGCAGTGGGGAACGGGCTCAGAGCGCGCGGACGGTGCCGCCGTCGACCGCGTACTCGGCGCCGGTGACGGCGCTCGCCCGGTCGGAGACCAGGAAAGCGATCACGTCGGCCACCTCCTCCGGCTCGGCGGGCCGGCCCAGCGGAATTCCGCCGAGGGCCCGCATGAGGTCGTCGAGCGCGGCCTCCCGGGTGATGCCGGCTTCGCTCATCCGACGGGAGAGGAGGCGCTCGGCGCCGTCGGTGCGGATGAAGCCGGGGGCGACCGAGTTGACCCGGACACCGGCCGGCGCGAGCTCGTTCGCGAGCCCCTTGCTGTACGTGGCCAGGGCGCTCTTGGCCGCGGCGTAGGCCAGCGTCGAGTCGTGCAGCGGCATCCGGCGCTGGATCGACGTCACGTGCACCACGGCGCCGGATCCCCGGGCCGCCATCGCCGGGACCAGTGCGCGGTCCAGCCGGACGGCGGACAACAGGTTGAGTGCGAGCTCCTGCGCCCACATTCCGTCGTCGAGGACCGCGTAGCCGCCGGCCGGGGCCTGGGAGCCGCCCACGACATGCACCAGGATGTCCGGCGCGCCGACCAGCTCCGCCACTGCCCCGGCGGCCGCGGCGACGCCCTCGGGGGTACCGAGATCGGCCCGCACGAACGGGGAGCCGGGCTGCTTCGCGGGTGTACGGGCGAGGGTGACGACCCGCGCTCCCGCGTCCTGGAGCCGGCGTACCGTGGCCAGGCCGGCTCCCTTGCTGCCGCCCGCCACCACCGCGGTGCGACCGTCGAGATCGTTGCTGTTCATGAAGGCGACCATGGACCCTCCCGCGGGGAGAGGGTCAAGCGCGCGGGCCCGCCCGCCGGGCCGTGACGTCACGGCCCGGCGGCCTGCCGCCGCAGGACGGACGCCGGGCGGATCGGCCCGGCCGTCGTCGGTGTGGTCGCGCCACTCGGGCAGCGCACGGCTGCCGGTGGTGGCCTGGTGGACGCCGTCCGTCCCGGACGGCCGGTGCTCGTCCCACAGCACGACGGGCCGGCCGAGCGCGTCGGCGGCCACCTGGGGCACCCCGGCGAACCGGGCGCTCGTCGCGCTCAGCCGCCGCGGGGCGGACCAGGTGCCGCCCTTGAAGACGGCGGCCGTCGCGTACGCCTCGTACGAGCAGCCCTCCCGCCACGTCACCGTGGCCGTGCCGCCCGAGGCGGCGGCGTCGACCGAGCGCGCCTTCCTGCACGGGGAGAAGCACTGCGGGGACCCCGGTGAGACACATGCCGGAACGCAGCGGTCCGGCGCCTTCCCGGGACATCGGCGCCCAGTCCCTCACCCGGCCGCCCCCGGGCCTCCCGAAGCGGTGGCGTTCCGCCGCCACCGGCGCCCTCTGTCTCAGGCCGTCGCCCGGCCGTCGACGGGGACGCCCAGCCGGCCGGCCACGGTGGTGAGGGCCGTTCCCAGGGGGAGGGCGACCCGGGCGACGGCGTGCCGGTCGCCCCGGGTCGGGTCCCGGTTGGCGATCAGCACCGGCTTGCCGGCCTGAGCCGCCTGTCGGACGAACCGGAGCCCGGACATCACCGTCAGCGAGGAACCCAGGACCAGCAGCGAGGCCGCCTCACGGACCATCCGGCGGCAGTGCTCGACCCGGTGCGGCGGAACGGCTTCGCCGAAGAACACCACGTCCGGTTTGAGGATGCCGCCGCAGAGGGCGCAGGGCACCACGCGGAAGTCCCCGACCTGTTCGTCGGTGAGGTCGGCGTCACCGTCCGGGTTGATTCCGGCGGCCACCGGCTCGAAGCCCGCATTGGCCTCCTCCAGCCGCCGGGCGAGTTCGCGGCGCGGGCTGACCGCGCCGCAGGACAGGCAGACGACCCGGGCCAGGCTTCCGTGGAGCTCCACGGCGTCCGCGCTGCCGGCGGCCTGGTGCAGGCCGTCGACGTTCTGGGTGATCACACCCGAGAGCAGGCCGTGCCGCCCGAACGCGGCCACGGCCCGGTGCCCGGCGTTGGGGCGGGCACGGCCGAAGGTGCGCCAGCCGAGATGGCTGCGCGCCCAGTACCGGCGCCGGGCCCGGGCGTCGGCGGTGAACTCCTGGTAGGTCATCGGGGTGTGCCGGCTCAGGCTCCCGCCCTCGCCCCGGTAGTCGGGGATGCCCGACTCCGTGGACAGGCCCGCCCCGCTGAGCACCAGCACACCGCCGGCGCTCAGCGCATCGGCGACCGGCTCCAGGTCCGTGGTGCCCGGCGGCAGGTCCTCGGGCGGGGTCCAGCTCACGGTGGGGCGCATACGCATGCCGCCAGGGTACGGAACGGACCGCCCCCGCCCGCCTCCGCCGCCGACGGCGAAGGCGCTCCCGAGGCGGCACCGGCCTCGGCCGCGCCATCGCCGAACAGCACCACGCCCGCATCGACCTCGACAGCCGCCGGACCACGGCACCCGCGTCGGCGTCGCCTCCCCCCGGCCCGAGGCCGGTCACAGCTCCGCAGCCCGACCCGCACCCCGAGGCCGCGGGGCCCGGCAGCCCTCGAAAACGCCAGGTCCCCCTCCGAGCGAGAGGCGCGATCCGCCGGTCCGGACTCGACGGTTCCCGCGCGCTGCGGCCGGCCCGAAACGATCCGGTGCACGGATCCCGAGGCGCTGGAACGGACCACCGCGCGGCGCGGAACCGGACGACTCGGGGAACGGCCGGCCGAGCAGCCGGCGGAGGTGCGGGCGAGCGGGGCGACGACGCGCGTGCGGCTCCCGGCCCGTCGACCCGGCCACGGCGATTCGCGGACGCGGTGGCGTTCAGCGCGGGACCACCCAGTCCGGCGTCCAGGTCCCGGGGGGCGTCGTGACCGGCCGCCGTGGCGGCGAGGTGGGCGCGGAGGGTGACCAGCGCCGGGTGGGGGTTGTCGCGGTGCCAGAGGAGCGAGTGCGGGTAGACGGGCACCGGGTCGGTCACCGGGATGCGGCGCAGGCCGTGGCCGGCGGGCCAGACGAGGCGGGTGTGCGCGCCCATGAAGGTGGCCAGGGCCGGGGTGTCGGCGACGGTGTCGAGGAGCGCGTCGGAGCCGAAGTTGGGGCCGGTCGCCTCGATGGTGAGGCCGAACCCGGCGACGAGGTCGTCGTAGTAGGCGGCCCACTCGGTGCCGGGGACGATGCCGGGCATCCAGATCCGGTGCCCGGCGAGCTGAGCGACGGTCACCGACCGGGCGCCCGCCAGCGCGTGGCCGGGGCCGGTGAGGAGCTGGAGCGGCTCGTCGAGCACCCGTACGGAGACGATGTCCTCGGGAAAGGGCCGGCCGGGCGCGGCGACGGCGCGGAAGGACGCGTCGATCGCGCCGGACCGGAGGGCGGCGACGGCCGTCTCGATGCCGAACAGCATCACCACGTCGAGGTCGATCCCGGGGTGCGCGTGGTGGAAGCCGCGCATCAGGCCCGACGCCGCGCCGCGCGAGGCGATCACGTCGACGCGCAGCGGACGGCGGCCGGCGCGCACGGAGGCGACCGCGCGCTCGGCGACGCGCAGCAGCTCGCGCGCGTGGGGCAGGAAGGCCTGCCCGTCGATGGTGAGCTCGGCACCGCGCGCGGTGCGGGTGAACAGCCGCACGCCGAGGCTGCGCTCCAGGCCGGCGATCCGCTTGGAGACGGCCTGCTGGGTGACCGCCAGCTCGGCGGCGGCCTCCTGGAACTGCCCCGCGTCGGCGGCGGCGACGAAGGTCCGGACGGTGTCGAGGTCCACGACCGACACCCTAGGGGCACAACCGATGGCCGTGGCCGAGCGGCCTTGCGGTCGTCCGCCCCCTGGGCAGGGTGCGTCGCTCGATGCCTGCGGTCGCGGATCAGTTGTGCGGGTGGGTGGCGAGGGGCGTCGGGTATTCGGAGCGGGCGGCCCCGGTGGCGCCGCGGTGCGCGGGGGTGACGGCGTCGGGGCCGGACCCGGTGAAGGCGTGGACGGTGCCGGGGCGGATCCCGGCGGCGCGGCCGGCACGTGCGGCGTCCAAGCGGCTGGTCGGGCTCGCTGAGGGGTCCGGCTTCCTCCGCGGCGGGAAACCGGAAGGGCGAGCCGTGCTATAGTCGATCTTGAGCCGGTCGCCGGAGTCCCCGGTCGCGGCTCATGCGTTGGTGGTCCAAGGAAAGACGCCCCGCTTCCTGCGGGGAGATGCAGGTGCAAGGCCTGCCCGGCGCTCGAACACGAAGTCCCGTCCCGCGTCGCGAGGCGGGACTTCGTCGTGTCGCGGTCCCGGCGCGGCGGCCTCACCGGAGGACCTCACGGGCTGAAGGCGGCTGCGGCGCGGTGGGGACGAGTCCGGGCCCGTCGCCGTTCCCGGCCGGCCGGGCGCCGACGAGGCGGTCCGCTCGGCAGGGTCGACGGCGGAAGTCCGGCATGACGTTCCTGACTGCCGGGACGCGTGGCCCGGCGGGTGCGGGGGCCGGCCGCGGAACGGGTTCGGGCCGGGCCGAACGCGAGCCGTGCACCGGCGTGGAGGACGCCGACGGTGCGGTGGGCCCATGGGATCATCGTGTCCGCGGCCGGGCCCCGGCGCCGTGGTCCTGCCGGTCATGGGCTGAGCGGCTCGGCCGGAGCACTGGCGGCACCGGACTGCGACACCTGGGGAGCGGGCATGGGGTACAGCGGGACGGCGGAGGTGCGCCGGGAGCGGACGCGCGCCGAGCGGCTGACCGAAGGACTGACCGTCGCCGTGGCGTCGCTCCTCTCGTTCGTCCTGCTGGCCGGCCCGGCAGTGGTTTTCGGCACGACCGCCTGGCATCTGGTCACCGACACCGGCACCACCGCGTTCGGCCGGCTCTCGGTGCCGGCGATCCTCCTCGTCCTCCTGGCGCTGCCGCTCGTTTCGGCCCGCGTGGTGTTCCGCCTGGGCCGTCGCGGGGGCAGGGAGCGGCTGACGGCGGCGGTCCCGGCGGTACTGACGCTGCTCGGCGCGTCCGTCGTGCTGTTCGCCGCCCTGTGCCTGATCGTCGTGTACACGGACTGACCTCCGGCCACGGTGGCCCGCCCGACCTCGCCAGGGCGGGCTTGTCGTCGCCGGGGAGGGCTCGGGCCTTCCCGCCGGGGACCGGCGGGTGCGGCGGGCGGTGTGCCGCCACCGGCTCCCGGCCGGCCGAGGAGCGGTGCGGTCATCCCGGTGAACGCGGCTCGGCGCGCTCGGCGGCGGAGGCGCACAGCCGGCGGATCGGACTCGGACAGGCGGCCGAGGCGACCGGCCCGCCGCCACGCGGGGCCGCGGCGGCGGTGACCGGACGGAAATCACCCGCCGCGCGTCTTTTCGGCCCCGGCCGGCCGGCGGAAACGCCACCGCGAAGGGCACAGTATTTCCACATTCTGCGAATGGATCGTTGTTTCTTCTCTGTTTCCCCTTCCCGCCCGTCCCAGGTGGAACTTCTGCCTCCGCAAGGAAACCGGGCCGAGGCGGAATTCCGTCGAGCGGCGCGATGGATTGTTTCAGGACTTTGCTTTCCGGAGGAATCAGGGAATCGTTTCTCTATATCTACCATCGCGGGCTATGACCGACATTTCCCGGGACGGCTCCGTCAGCCGTGCGCGTCGGCGGACGCGTCCCGAGCCCGCTGGTGAACCCCTCCTCGTCGGACCGGACGACAAGGACCTCGAACTCGGCCGCCCCCACACCCTGACCGACACCGACCGTCTTGGCCCCGTCCGCCGCCCGCGCAAGAAGATCCTCGGCGGCGCCGGCGTCACCGGCCCCGTCGCCGCCCACCAGGCCCCGCCCGTCACCGCCCCGGGCCCGAACGAGGAGGACCGCTCATGACCGCGATCACCCCCGAGTGCACGGTCGCACGCTACCTCGCCCTGCGCCTGGCCGAACTGGGCATCACCCACCTGTTCGGCGTCCCCGGCAATCACCTCGGCCCGTTCCTGACCACCCTGCGGGCCGAGGGCGACATCGAGTGGGTCGGCACCCCCACCGAGGGCGGCGCGGGCCAGGCCGCCGACGCCTACGCCCGCATCCACGGCGTCGGCGCGGCCGCGGTCACCTACAGCGTCGGCGCGTTCAACCTGCTGGGCGCCTGCGGCGGAGCCTACGTCGAGCGGGTTCCGCTGATCGCCGTCAACGCCTCCCCGTCCTACGAGCAGTGGCAGAACTACCGCGCCCTCGGCCTGCTCACTTCGCACATGAGCCCCCGCCCCGAGAGCAACCTGGAGGTCTACCGGCAGGTCACCGTGGACGCGCAGGTCATCTCCAACCCGGGCCTCGCCCCCGGCCAGATCGACGCCGCGCTCACCGCGTGCCTGACCGAGCGCCGGCCGGTCTACCTGGAGGTCATGGAGGACCTGTGGGACGAGTCCTGCGCCGCGCCGGAGAAGCCGGTCCTCCGCCGTGAGCGGCCGTTCGGCGCCCGCAGCCGGCTCATGCTGAACGACGCCGTGCACGCGATCCTCACCCTGGTCGAGAAGCACCCCGGCCCGGACGGCAGGCCCCGCCCGATCGTGTGGGCCGGCGAGGAGATCGACCGGTTCCGCCTCGGCGGGCAGCTCACCGACCTGGTGGAGGCCACCGGAGTGCCGTTCTGCACCACCGTCGGCGCCAAGGCCGTCGTCGACGAGGACCTGCCGCGGTTCCACGGCGTCTACAACGGCCACGCCAGCCACCCGGACGTGCGCTGGATCTTCAAGGACTGGGCCACCTGCCGGATCGGGCTCGGCGCCTGGTCCACGTCGAAGAACCTCGGCGGCGAGCAGTGCGTCGGCGGCGACTGGGTGATGGCCGCGAACGGCGGCGTCAGCGTCGGCACCTCCTACTTCCCCGACGTCCGGCTCGAACATCTGCTGCCCGCCCTCCAGGACGCGCTGGTGAAGGCCTACGGCTCCGGGGGACTGGCCGCCGACTACTACGCCGAGGCCCACGCCCACCACGGAGCGCCCGGGGACCGCCCCGCCGGCCTGGCGCACCACCGCGCCTCGCTCCACGTCTCCGGCACACCGCCCCGGCACGCCGAACAGCTCACCTACGACGGCGTGTTCGACCGGATCAACCACTTCCTGGGCCGCGAGACCCGGCAGGACTGGACCGTCGTCTCCGACGCCGCGTTCTCCCTGATCGGCTCGATGAACCTGTCCCTGCCCGCGGGCGGGTTCCTGTCGCAGATCAGCTGGCTGTCCATCGGCTGGTCGGTCGGCGCGGCCACCGGCGTCGCGCTCGCCCCCGAACGCGAACACACCCGGCCGATGGTGTTCGTCGGCGACGGCGCCTTCCAGGAGACCTGCCAGGAGATCTCCACCCACACCCGGCTCGGGCTGCGGTCGGTGGTGTTCGTCCTGGACAACGGACACTTCTACGGCATCGAGCAGATGCTGGTGCACCCGTCCTACTACGCCGAACCGGGCTTCGCCGACCCGGACTCCTACAACGTCCTCCACCCGTGGCACCACGACCGCCTCGCGGCCGTCTTCGCCGGGGAGAAGACCCCGGCGAACGGGGTCAGCATCGAGCACCCCTCCGAATTGGACGCCCTGCTGGCTCGCCTCACCGACCCGACCGACCCGGTCAACGCCGGACCGCTGCTGGTCCGCGTCCGTCTGTGCCGGCACGACTACCCGCGAGCGATGGCGTACAAGGTGCCGAAGCCCTCCGCGACGGCCCCTCGGACCGGCCGGCCCGGAGGGCGGG
Source organism: Streptomyces sp. NPDC051041 (assembly GCF_044456065.1). Classification (NCBI taxonomy): domain Bacteria; kingdom Bacillati; phylum Actinomycetota; class Actinomycetes; order Kitasatosporales; family Streptomycetaceae; genus Streptomyces; species Streptomyces sp. NPDC051041. The sequence goes on along the minus strand of NZ_JBITFM010000025.1, from coordinate 40,002 downwards.
AAAAAGCGCGCCGAGGCGGCGTCCAGGGAGACCCCCGCGGGTGAGGGGAACAGGGGACGGGCAGGCGTCGACGTGCTGATCCCGTCCGACGCGGCCGTCATCGTCGGGCGGAATCCCGGCGCGTCGGGGACCCCCGACGCGCCGGCGCACGTCGACCACGGCCCGATCCCCATGCCGACGCGTCACCGTCACATCACCGGCACGTCGGGGCCGGGCCGAACCTCCGGGCCGAACCCGCGGACGGCATCGGGTGGCGCGAGACGACGATGCCGCTCGGCGGCGATCACAAGGCGTTGCCGTACCGGTACGTGAGCGGCGACGGTGAAGCACCGGCCGCGGCCGTCCCCGCGGCCCACTCCGGTGCCTCCGGCGGCCTCGGCTTCCCGCCGGCGGGGCCGGGGCGCCCGGTCCGGGCGTCAGCCGGTCAGGTGGGCCACCACCGAGCGCATCGCACGCCGCAGGGCCGGGCGGGTCTCCTCGGGCGCGTCCAGGGTCTCGAAGCCGTGGTGGCCGTTGGGCACGTCGACCAGTTCCAGGCGTGCCCCGCAGTCCTCGGCCGCGGTCGTGAACGCCTCCACGGTGGCGGCGATCTCGGGCGTCTCCAGCCCCGCACGCAGGAGGACGACGGGCAGGTCGCCCGCGTGCGCGACCGCCCGGACCGGGTGGAACCGGCTGCCGGTCAGCCCCCAGTTGGGCAGCGGCGCCAGGATCGGGTAGGAGGCGGCCAGGCAGCGCAGCCAGGCCGGGGGCCCGGCCAGCCAGTCCGCGGCCAGCAGACCGCCACCGGAGAAGAACCACAGGGCGACCCGGTCGGCGTCCACCCGGGGGTCGGCCCGCACCAGTTCCACCGCGGCGGTGACGTCCGCGGCGGCGCGCCCGTAGTCGGCGATGTCGTGCAGCCGGTGGTCGAGGGTCGCGCCGACCACGCCCTCGGCGGCCGCCAGACGGGCGTACCCCACCAGGGTCGGCCACTCGCGCGGGGTCGGCCGGGCCCCGGCGGGCACCGGGCCGCCGTGCACGAGGACCACGGCCGGCCGCGGCCCCGGGGCGTCGGGGACGTACAGGTCGACATGTTCCCTGCGGTCCCGGGGCAGTTCGGGCACGTCCAGCGGGAACGGACGCAGATGGGCGGGCGGCGCGCCGGCGCCGGCCGGTCGCAGGCGGCGGCCCTCGCCGGCCGCGGCCCGCAGCAGGACGTCCGCCAGTTCGGTGGGACAGGACAGCATCGGCCAGTGTCCGATGGGCAGTTCGAAGAAGGTGACCTGCGGGCCGGCCAGGGCGGCCAGCGCGGGGTCGCCGAAGTCGACGAGCCGTTGCACCAGGTCGACGCTGACGCCGTTGCGGGTGCACAGCACTCCGGTGACGGGCACCGCGGCCACCGCCCCGGTCAGCCGCAGCGGCTGGAGCAGGGTGCCCAGCGGCTGCGGCGCGGCGAGGGCGGTGAGCCGGTCCAGCGCCGCGTCGGAGACGCCGGCGGTACTGCCCCAGCGCTGCCACTCGTCACGGGCCGGCGGCGCCAGCTCACCCTGGTCCTCACCCCGCCGGGCCCGCTCGGCCAGCTGCGCACGCAGGGCCTGGTCCGGTACGGCGGCCAGGGCCGGGACGCCGTTCTGCGGCATCCCGCAGTCCAGGTACACGACGCGGGCGACGCGCTGCGGCCGCCGGTCGGCGGCGCCGAGCACCGGATGGATGCCGTAGTCGTGACCGACGAGCACGATCTCCCGGCCGGACGCCGCGTCCACCGCGTCGATCGCCGCGACCACGTCCGCGATGTGCGTCTCCAGGTCGACGCGGGCCGACGCGGCGGGGCGGTCCGCGTCGACTCCGGTCAGTGGGACCGCGTGCGCCTCGCCGCCCGCCGCGGCCAGCCGCGCGGCCGTCTCCTGCCACACAGGGGCGCCGGTGAACACGCCCGCCACCAGGATGAACACGGTCATGGCCCTCTCCTCGGGTCCGTCGCAGGGCGCCGCGCCGATCGCGTGCGCCGTGGTCCGCGGACCGGTGCGTACGCCCGGCCCGCGCGCCGGTACCGTAGGAACTCCCCCGGAGGGAGGTTCAACTGTCCACGTCCCGCGAAGTGCTCTGGAGCATCGGCGAGCTCGCCGAGCGTGCGGGTGCCACGGTGAAGACCGTCCGCTTCTACTCCGACCGGGGCCTGCTGCCCGAGGCGTCCCGCAGCGGCGGCGGACACCGCCGGTACGGTCCCGAGGCGCTGGAGCGGCTGCGGCTGATCCGCTCCCTGCGCGCCCTCGACCTGCCGCTGCCCGAGGTGCGCCGGGTCGTCGAGGACGAGGACCCGGCGGGCCGCGCGCTGGAGGACGCCGTCGCGGGCCGCCTGCGCGAGCTGGGCAGCGAGCTGAAGGCGCTGCGCTGGCGGGAGGCGGCGCTGCGGCTGGTACGGGAGTGCCCGCCGGGGGAACAGGCCGCCCGGCTGCGGCTGATCGGGGCGATGAGCACCCCGCCGAGCACGGCGCCGCTGGCCCGGTTCTGGCGCGGCTGGCTGCCGCCACGGATGCCGGCCCGGGCGACGGCGGCGTTCCTGGAGGTGGCCGTTCCGCAGCCGCCCGACGAGCCGGACCCGGCGCAGGTGCTCGCCTTCGCCCGGCTGCACGCCATGACGACGGCTCCCTGCCCGGGCGGCCGGCAGCCCCAGCCGGAGGTGCACCGGGTGGCCGGGGCCCGCGGGGCGGCCGCGCTGTACGCCGGCCTCGCCGAGGCGTACGAACTCGCCGGTCCGCAGCTGCGCCGGGCACGGGATCCGTACCCGGGCGAGGCGCTGGACGCCTACGTGGCGGCGTACGCGAGCGCGTACGGCAGCCGGGACACCCGGGAGTTCCGCCGCCTGCTGGCCGCGCGGCTCGCGGCCGGGCCGCGCCTGGACCGGTACTGGGAGCTGACGGCCGTGGTGCTCACGCCGCCGGGCGGCAGCCCGGAGCCGACTCCGGGCTCCGCGGACGACTGGCTGCGCACGGCACTGGAGCGGGACAACGCCCGGGCGGCGTAGACCGGGGGAAAGAGGCTCTGGGCCGCGGCCACCCCCGCCCTGGGGGGGCGGGGGCCCCCGGGGGGGCCCCCCGCGCCCCCCCCGCCCCCCCGGGGGGGGCGGCGCCCCGCCCCGCCCCCCCCCCCCCCCCCCCCCCCCCCGCGCGGGG
>NZ_JBITFM010000025.1:0-36840 GCF_044456065.1 Streptomyces sp. NPDC051041 | reverse complement strand
GGGGGGCGGGGGCGCCGGGGCGGGGGGCGGCCGGGGGGGGGTGGGGGGGGGGGCCCGCCCCCCCCCCCCCCCGGGCGCCCGCGGGGGGGGGGCCCCCCCGGGGGCCCCGGCCCCCAGGGCGGGGCGCCGAGGGCCATCCGTGATCACTCACGAGACGGACCGGTCACGGTCGTGTGCGGCGGGCCGGGAGACCCATGGGGTTGGGAAAGGGAAGGACGCCGGAGGCGAGGACCTCGTCGGCCGGCGGGCGGAGCAGGCCGGGGAGGCGAGCGGCCTCGGTCGCGGTGAGGACCTGGTAGGGCCGGACGGCGAGGGCATCGGTGCGGGCCTCGATGTGGGTGCGCAGGCCGCGTCCCTCGACGGTGGGGTGCCCGCCGCTTTCCAGCAGGCCCCGTGCGGTGAGGCGGTGCACAGCCCGCTGCCAGTCCTCCTCGGACCAGCCGCGGTTGTCCCGCAGGATCGCCGCGGGCACTCCCTCGCATGCGGCGAGGAGTACGTGGGCCTCGCAGCCGTCCAGGCCCTCGGCGGTCAGCACGGCGACGTGGCCGTCCCCGCGGTGCTCGCGCAGCGCCGTGGCGGCCTGCCAGAGGGCGCCGACCGGGTCCCGGGGCGCGGGCAGGCCGCGGTTGGCGGCGAACAACGGACGTCCGGCACCGTCCGCGCCGGCGATCACGCGTTCCAGCAGCGGGACGGCCCCCGCCGCCGCGTCCGCCGCCGACGGTGCCACCCGGCGCAGTGCCGTGGCGGCCGCCTCGACGCGGGCGCGGAGCACGGCCCCAGGTGCGGCGAACCCCCACGCGTCGGGAACGGCGCGCCGCACCATGGCGGGGTGGAAGTTGAAGAAGACCGCCTCCACCGCACCCGCCTCCACCGCTCCCAGCGGCGCGGCCCGGGTTGCGAAGTAGCCCATCCAGAAGCCGCGCAGACCGACCGCGCGACTGGCCTCGCGGCTCTCGGGCGCGAAGTACGTGACGGCGTGCAGGGGTTCCAGGACCTGCCAGACCGTACGGGCGAACGCTGCGTCCACGTGTGCCGTCCTTCCCTTCCCGGCCCGGCCCGGCCCGGGCCTCCTGCCCGGCGGTCCCACGAGCTGCCGAACACACCGGCCGAACCCAGGTCGACACATTCCCCCGTCGACCGCGGGACAACCAGGTCATGGGCCGTCCCCGGCCCGCCGGCCGGTCCGGGTCCACGGTGGCTCCCTGCGGCGCCGGGGCGGACGTGAGGTCGCCGGGACGGACCACGGCGTCCGCGCCGTGCACCGGGTCCGTGTAGTCGCACAGGCCGGTGAACCGCCGCTCGGCGTCGAGGAACGCGACCGGGAGGTCCGGGTCCGTGCGGTCGCCCTGCGGTTCGGTCCGGTGCAGAAACGGACGTACAGGAATGAGGAGCGAGAGAATGCATCTCATCGGGCATTCCCCTGGCGTGGGCGGACTGCCGGTGACCGGCTGACGTCGTACGATCTGGTCGCCGAGGGTTCCGGTCGCCGGGCATGGGCCGGCGACCGCCTGTTCGGCGGCCCGGCGCCGCCGGTGTACCCCGTGCCGGAGCGGCCGCACGTGCCGGTCTTCGCCACCTGTCGGGCCCGTACGGTCGACACACGTCCATGGAGGGAGCCTGATGATCTTCATCACCGCCAAGTTCCGGGTCCGTCCCGAATATGCCGACCAATGGCCGGACATCACCGCGGACTTCACCGAAGCCACGCGCCGCGAGCCCGGCTGCCTCTGGTTCGACTGGTCGCGGAGCGTGACCGACCCCACGGAGTACGTCCTGGTCGAGGCCTTCCGCGACGACGAGGCAGGCGCCGCCCACGTGCAGTCGGCGCACTTCAGGACCGCGCAGCAGACGCTGCCGCGCCACCTGATCGAGACGCCCCGCATCGTGAACGCGAACGTTCCGCAGGACGACTGGTCGCTGCTGGGCGAGATGGCCGTTCCTGAGCAGGGACAGCCCGGCTAGGGAGCACTTGCCCGGAGTGCCGGTCCGCGATGGCGGCGGCACGGCTCCACCGCGCCCCGGGCACCGTCACGCGTACGAGCGGCTGCGGGCTGCCTGCCCGGCACCGACGACCGGTTCCCGGCGCCGATCCCGGACAACGCCCACCCGCCGGCCGCGCTGAGACGGCTCGCCCGGCGCCGCCGGCCGTCGGGTCGGCGGCCCTTGAGGCATCCGGGATCGCGCGCTCCCACCCACCGAGCGCGGGAGCCGACGCCTCCCGGAGATCCTCGGGTCGGCGGTAGCGCACTCCTGTCATCCCCAGGGCGACCGCGGCCCGGACGTTCTCCAGCGTGTCGTCCACGAGGAGGCAGCGTTCCACGGCCACCCCCGCCCGCTCGGCCGCGATCTCGTGGATGGCACGGCCGGGTTTGACCACCCCCGCGTGAGCGCTGCCGACCACATGGTCCGCGACGTCCGACAGCCCCAACGACTCCGGATCGCCCTCCAGGTCCAGGAACGCGTTGGTCACCAGGACGAGCGGGACGTGTTCCCCGATCCGGCGAAGCATGGTGACGACCGTCCTGTCCGCCCGTAAGGGCGCTTCGGCGAATGCCGTTCCCGACTCGCGGGCCCGCGGCGGCGGGATCTCATGCTCGAGCCTCCGCACGAGGGAGTCCGCCCACTCCTCCTCACCGATCCGGCCGAGCAGCAGCGGCAGGTCCACCTCCGGCGCATAGGCCACAACCGCGGCTGCCCCCTCGGCCGGCCCGGCCAGACGTCGAGCCTGGCCACGCGGGTCGGGTCGTAGAACCGGATCACGTTGCCGAGGTCGCACAGCACCGCGTCGAACGGCCTGCTCGGCGCCTCGGGAACGTTCATTGTCCCTGAACAGCACAGTGACCGACGGACGCCTGCCGTTGTGCGACCGCGTTCCCGCTCCCCGGCTTTCTCCCGCCGTCCGGAACCGGATGACCGAGGAGAAGGAACGCCTCCGGCCGTTCTCGTGGAGCATCAACCCCGCGGTGGCCGGCGGCGAGTTCGCCCGTACGGGGCGGCGCGGCGCCGGCCGGGCCGCCCCGGCTACGGGGCAGCGTCACCGCGCCCGGCCGCGCCGCCGGCCCGTCCCGATGACCCGCACCCCGGACGCCACCGCCCCGGGCCGTCTTCGGGGAACCCTCACTGTGCGCGTCTTTCCGCGATCGGCACCGTCTGCCGCCTTCCTCCGTCTCCGGGCGGCTCGGCCTGGGCGAGGGCGCACTCCAGGTCGTCCAGGGCCCGGCGGGCCGCCTCGATGCGCAGACGCAGGTGCCGGGAACCCGCATGACGCGGCGTGGGGTGACGTGCCGTCGTCTGTCCCTCGTCCGCCGCGTCCATGTCCCTGGCCTCGTCGAGGGAGGTGAGGACGACGCCGATGAGGACGTTGACGAGGACGAAGGAGGCGAGCAGTACGTAGGAGGCGTAGTAGAGGAGGCTCCAGCGGGAGATCTCCAGTCCGGCGTGGACGGCGTCGCCGACGCCGTCCAGGGTCATCAGCAGGAAGAGGGTGAGGACGGCGCGGCCGAGGGAGCCGTAGTGCTCGGGGTCGTGGCGGCCGAAGAAGACCCAGCCGACCATCGCGTACACGTACAGCAGCAGGGCGCCGACGAGCAGGAAGCTCAGGGTGCCGGGCAGGCTGCGGGCGACCGCGACGAGCACGATGCGCAGCTGGGGCAGGAAGCGGGCGGTCCGCAGGACCCGGGCCAGCCTGAGCAGCCGCAGCACCGTGGTGTTCTCACGGACGACGGGCAGGAAGGCGCACAGGACCACGACGAGGTCGAAGACGTTCCACGGGTCCTTCCAGAAGTCCCGGGGCCGGTCGGCGTGCGCGGCCATGCGCAGCAGGATCTCGACGGTGAACACGGCCAGGCAGGCGTGCTCGGCGAGCTGCGACCAGCGGTGCCACTCCGCGACGAATCCGGAGTACGTCTCCGCGCCCAGCAGCGCGGCGTTGACGAGGATCACGGCGAAGACGGTGAGGGCGAACCAGCGGGTCCCGGTGAGGCCGCGGCAGTAGTGCGCGACCCGCCGGCGCCCGGACGGGACGATGACTTCGACTGCGTTGTCCTGGTGCTGCGGCATCCTGCTGCCTTGTCTCCTCCGTGCCTGCGACGGTCCGTGCCCGGCCGGCCCGGCCCGGTACGACTCGTTGAGCGATCAAGCTCCAGAAGAGACTTCTACAACACTGTAGTTGCCGATGCGCGGGCGCCCCGGGAAAACCGGGCGTCCGTGCCGACGGCCGTCGGGCCGTCGGGGCTCGCCGTGCCCCGTCAGGGGCGGAGACGCTCCTCGGCCGGCGGTGCCGCCCGGGCGAACGCCGCGCGATAGGCGGTGGGGGTCGTCCCGAGGGTGCGCCGGAAGTGCAGCCGGAGGTTCGAGGGGCTGCCCAGGCCGCATCGGTCGGCTATGTGGTCGACGCCGAGGTCGGTGCTCTCCAGCAGCTCCCGGGCGCGGTCGAGCCGAGCGGCGAGCAGCCACCGCAGGGGAGTCGTGCCGGTCTCGGCGACGAACCGCCGGGCGAAGGTGCGCGGCGCCATGTGCGCGTGTGCGGCGAGCCGGGGGACCGTCAGTGGTTCGTGCAGGCGGGCCAGGGCCCACGCCCGGGTGGGTGCGAGGGTGACGCCGCACGCGTCGGGGGTCAGCGGCCGTTTGATGTACTGCGCCTGCCCGCCGTCGCGGTGGGGAGCGGAGACCAGGGCGCGCGCCACCTGATTCGCCGTCCGCGCGCCCAGGTCGCGTCGCACCAGGTGCAGGCACAGGTCGATGCCGGCGGCGACACCCGCCGAGGTCAGCACCTGCCCCTCGTCGACGTAGAGCACACGCGGGTCCACCGACACCCTCGGATACCGCGCCGCCAGTTCGTCGGCGTACTTCCAGTGGGTGGTGGCCCTGCGGCCGTCCAGGATCCCGGCCGCCGCCAGCGCGAACGCGCCCGTGCAGATGGACACCAGCCGCCGGCCCCGGGCGTGCGCCTCGGCCAGTGCGGCGAGCACGTCCGCCGGGAGCTCCCGCAGGTGCGGCGCGTACCCCGGGACCACCACGGTGTCCGCGTCGCGCACCGCTTCCAGCCCGGCCGTCACCGTCACGGCGAACCCCGCCGCGGTCGGGACCGGCCCCACCGCCCGTCCGCACAGGGCCGGTTCGTACGGGTCACCGGGTACGGCGATGAAGACCTGGGCCGGGATGCCCAGGTCCAGGGGCAGCACGCCGTCCAGGACCAGGACCGCCACGCGGTGCGGCGCGGCGGGGGTGGCAGTTTCCTCTCGCACGCAGGCAAGTCTGCCACTGTCACGGGCGGTTGGCCGCAGCCGATCATCGATGCCATGAACGACGTGATGACCACCGGCGTCCCGCCGCTCCCCGACACTCCTCTCGCCCGCCGCGCGCTGGCCCTGGTGCGCGAGACGGAGTCCACCGCGACCGCCAACCACAGCGTCCGCAGCGCCCTGTTCGCCCGCCTGCGCGCCGACCACCAAGGAGCGGAGCCGGGACGCGACTACGACCCGGAGCTGCTGTTCCTGGCCTGTGTCCTGCACGACATCGGCCTGACGCCGGCGGGCGACCGCCACCAGCGGTTCGAGGTGGACGGCGCCGACACGGCCGCGGAGTTCCTCACCGCGCAGGGCCTGCCCGCCGCCGACGTCGACGCCGTGTGGGAGGCCATCGCCCTGCACACGACGCCGGGCGTCGCCGAGCGCCGCGGCACCCTGTGCGCCCTGGTGCACCAGGGGACCGGAATGGACTTCGGCGGGGACACGGACTTCGTCGACGACGCCACCGGGGCCGCGATCCACGCCGCCTACCCGCGGCTGTCCATGGCCACCACCCTCACCGACGAGATCGTCGCCCAGGCGCGGCACCGCCCGGAGAAGGCCCCGTTCCTCTCCCTCGCGTTCGAACTGCTGCGGGAGAGGTCGACGCCGCCGCACAGGACTCGGATGGAGACCATGGCCGACGCCGCGCGCTGGGGCAACTGAGCAGGACCACGCGCACGAGTCCGCTGTCCGGCCCGCTCACCGGCCAGGGCGCCCGCGCCGGCGACGACGGCACCCCGCGGCTCGTCGGCCACCTGCGCCACCACGCCCGCGCCGTGCCCTCTTCCGGGACCCGGCACCCCCGCCCGGCGGACGAGCCCTCCCCCCACCCGTGACCGCCCGAGAAGTGGAGTACCGACCGAGATGAACCGCCGTACCCTCCTGCACGCCACCACCGCGCTCGGAGCCGCGACCCTGACGGCCGGCGCCGCCGCCCGGGCCGGCGCGACGGCCTCCCGGACCCCGGGGCGGGACCGTCCTCTACGCGTGCACGTCGTCCTGTTCGACGGGGTGGAGGAACTCGATCTCACCGCACCGTACGAGGTGTTCTCCGCCTCCGGCCACTTCGCCGACCGGGAGGTGGAGGTCCGCTACGTCACGCTCGACGGTCCCCGCGCCGTCGAGGCCGCCTACGGCACCAGGCTGCGCGTCGACCACGGATGGACCCCCGAGGAGGCGGACCTCCTCGTCGTCCCCGGCGGCGGGTACGCGCGCCGCGAGGACCCGGGGGTGTGGGCCGAGATCCGGCGGGGCTCCCTGCCCCGGGCACTGGCCGCCGCGACCCGCCCGGGCCTGACCGTCGGCGCGCTGTGCACGGGCGTGATGCTGCTCTCCGCCGCCGGGCTGACCCGGGGACGCCCCTGCACCACCCATCACCGGGCGCGGGCCGACCTGGAGCGGCAGGGCGGCGTGCTGAAGAACGCCCGCGTGGTCGACGACGGCGACCTGGTCACCGCCGGCGGGGTGACCTCCGGGCTGGACCTCGCCCTGTGGCTGGTGCGCCGGGAACTCGGCGCGGACGCCGCGGTCGGGCTGGAGGAGATGCTCGAGTACGAGGCCCGCGGCACGGTGTGGACGGCAGCACGAAGCAGCCGGTGAGCGGCCGCCGGCCCGGCGGCCACGGCGTGACCGGCCGGCCCCGGGGCGAGGCGCGCAAGCACTGCGACGACCGGGCCGGCGCGCTGGTCCGCCCGGTCGCCCCGATCGGCGCGGCCACCCGGACGAACGTGATCGTGCACCACCCGGGAGGTCCGTACCGGCCCGGCAGGTCCGCCGGCACGCCGAGCCGGCCGGCCGGGGACCTGGTCCGGCCGACACGGCTGACTCACGGCAGCACAGCGTGAGGCACCCCGTGACCGCCTTCGCCCGTTCCGGTGGGGAACGCACCGGCGGCCGCGGCCAGGGCCACGCCTCGCGCCACCTGCCGTCCCAGTCCCGGATCGGTCCCGCCCCGTATCAGCACCATCTGCTGGTAGACGGGCGCCGTGGCCGCGATCAGTACCCGCCGCGCGCACGTGCCCCCGGGACACTCGCCCCGCTCCACGGCCCGCTCGACGACGACGGCGCACCGGGCGTACCGGTCCTCCCAGAACCGCCGCAGCGCCGCGGCGGCCTCCGGGGAGCGGAACGAGGCCGCGATCAGCGCGGCGGTGACCGGCTCGGCGGCGAGGGCGGCCTCCACCTCGGCGTTGACGGCCATCAGATCCCCTTCGAGCGTCCCGGTGTCCGGCGGCCGCCAGCCGTCGTCCCCCGCGGCGTCGAGCACATCGGCCAGCAGCCCGCCCACGTCCCGCCAGCGCCGGTACACGGTCGTCCGGTGCACCCCGGCCCGTTCCGCGACCGCGTCCACCGTGAGTCCGTCGTACCCCCGCTCCACCAGCTGCTCCCGCACGGCCCGGAGCACCTGCGCCCGGATCCGAGCGGTCCGTCCCCCCGGCCGCCGCGCCGGGGGGACGGACCGCCCTCCGCCGGCCACCGGACCGGACCCGGGGCCCGCGCCGGAATTCTCGCTTGCTCCCACCGAGGCCACCATGACAGCATCCTAATGCAACCCTTGTCGCACTAACGAAGTGGTGGTGGACATGCTCCTCCCGGACGCTCACCCGACCCCGCGGCCCGCCGGGGCCGCCCCCCTCACGAACGTCCCGGAGGATCCCCGTGCCCACGCAGATCAGCGCCCGCGCCGTCACGAAGTCGTACCACGGCCGTCTCGTCCTCGACTCCGTCAGCTGCACCCTCACCACGGGTGAACGCACCGGCATCATCGGAGAGAACGGCTCGGGCAAGACCACCCTGCTGCGCCTGCTCGCCCGGGTGGAACGGCCGGACGCCGGGGAGATCACCGTCCAGGCCGACGGCGGCATCGGCTACCTCCCGCAGGACGGCCGGCTCCCCGCGCACCACACCGTCCAGCAGGCCGTCGACGACGCCTTGAGCGACCTGCGCGCCATGGAACGCCGCATGCGCGAACTCGAGGCCGCCATGACCGACGGCACCGGCGACGACCGGGTCCTCGCCGAGTACGGCGACCTGCTGACCGCCTTCGAACTGCGCGGCGGCTACGAGGCCGACGCCCGCGTCGAACGCGCCCTGCACGGCCTGGGCCTCGCCCACCTGCCCCGCGACCGCGCCGTCGGCGCCCTCTCCGGCGGCGAACAGGTCCGCCTGCGCCTGGCCGCGCTCCTCGCCGCCTCCCCCGAAGTGCTGCTCCTGGACGAGCCCACCAACCACCTCGACGCCACCGCCCTGTCCTGGCTCGAGGACCACCTGCGCACGCGGCGCGGCACCACCGTCGCGGTCTCCCACGACCGCGCCTTCCTCGACCGCGTCACCACCACCCTGCTGGAGGTCGACGCCGACCGCCGCACCGTCACCCGTTACGGCAACGGCTACGCCGGCTACCTGGCCGAGAAGGCGGCGGCCCGGCAGCGCTGGGCGCAGGAACACGCCCGGTGGGAGAGCGAGGTGGCCGCCCAGCGGGAGGCGGTCGCGACCACCGCCCGCCGCGTCGCCCCCGGCCGCGCCAGGACGGACGGCAACAAGATGGCCTACGACCGCGCGGCCGGCCGCGTCCAGCAGTCCCTGGCCGGCAGGGTCCGCAACGCCGAGGAACGCCTCCGCCGCCTCCTCGCCGACCCCGTCCCCCCGCCGCCCGAGCCGCTCCGCTTCACCCCCGTCCTGCGCTCGGGCCGGCTCACCGGCACGGTCCTGGCCACCGCCGGCGTCGCCGTCGCAGGCCGCCTCGCCCCCACCGACCTCACCGTCGAGGCGGGCGACCGCCTCCTGATCACCGGAGACAACGGCACCGGCAAGAGCACCCTGCTGAGCGTCCTGGCCGGCCGCGTCACCCCCGACACCGGCCGTGTCACCCGCCGCGGACGCATCGGCCACCTCCCCCAGGAGCCCGGCCCGGGCCGCCCCGGCGAAACCCTGCTCCAGGCCTACGCCCGGGGCCTGCCCGGCCACCCCGAGGAGCACGCCGAACGCCTCCTCGCGCTCGGCCTGTTCACCCCCGAACGCCTCACGGACCGCGTCACCGAACTGTCCACCGGCCAGCGCCGGCGCCTGGCCCTGGCCCGCCTGCTGAGCCGCCCCTGCGACGTCCTCCTGCTGGACGAGCCCACCAACCACCTCTCCCCGGCGCTCGTCGAGGACCTGGAACAGGCCCTGGCCGACTACCCCGGCACGCTCCTCCTGGTCTCCCACGACCGCCGCCTGCGCGCCCGGTGGGAGGGCGGCCGCCTCACCCTCCCCCCGCGCGCCCCCGTCCCCTCCCCGGCCGGCTGACCGGGAGCCGGCGCACGACCGGCACGCCCACACCGGGGAACGGGAGGACGGCCGGGGCGGGGACCAGGCGCACGTTCCGGATCGTCCGGTGGGCCCGGCCCGCCGGCCACGGCGCCCTGCGGCGCCTGGCCGCCCGGACGGCCGCGGAAGACACCGCGCCCGCGGAGCAGGCCGGCCGCGCCGCCGCCCCCGACGCGGAACAGGTCCCCGCCCGCCGCCGGAGCCGCCCCCCGGTTCCTCGCAGCACCGGGCTCTTCGGCGTGGCCGCTGGGCGGGTGGCGTCGCGCTCCCCGCTGCGACACCCCACCGCGGCGGGGGCGCCGCGGGCGTCCGCCCTCACCGGAACAGCCTGGACCGGACGGCCCCCGCCAGCACCCGGCGGGCCGCGCGCCCGGCCCTCAGCGACTCGCCGTAGACGCACGGCGCCCCGGTGCGCAGGGCCTCGGCACGGGCCAGGGAGGCCAGGACCTCGCCGGTTCGCCCGGAACCGCCGAACTGGAAGCCGAGCTGTGTCGTGTAGCACCGTGCCGCGGCGGTCTTGTCCGCCAGGACGGCGCCGATGTCGACCGTCACCTCGCTCACGGCCCCGGGCGGGCCGCGTCGGCATCCGGTGTCGGACGACGGCGCGCGCGCGACATAGGGCACGTCGCGCCACCAGCCGATCCGCGAGGACGGCACGGTGGCGGCCACCGCGCGGGCGGTGAGCAGGTGGTCGACGTGGTCGCCGATCCCCTGGGGGGCGAGGACGAGGTCCGCCGACACCAGCCGGGGGCGCAGCAGCCGCCGCAGCCGCGCGCCCACCGTGTCGTCGGGGCGGGGAGGCGTGAAGAGCTCCGCCGGGCTGCGGTATCCGCGGTGCGGGGCCTCGGGCAGCGGCAGATGGACGGGAGGGAGCACGCCCAGCCTCCGCAGGGCGGCGGCGTCCTCGGCGCGGCGCACGGCCATGTAGTCCACGTCGGCGGGCAGTCCCTTGTCGAGCTGGGTGGACAGGGCGAAGGGGCAGGGATCGGCGACCGACGCGGTGAAGCAGGTGACGACGCGTACGCGCCAGCCCGCCCGGGACAGCGACGCCAGTACGCCCCCGGCGGAGAAGACCGCGTCGTCCAGGTGCGGGCTGACGGCGACGGCGGTGCGGACACCGCTCCCGGACGCGGTCACAGCAGGTGGGGTGTGCGACGGAACCGGCAGGACAGATCCACGGCGGGTGCCGCGGACCCGCCGGCCGGGGCCTTCCGGGGTGTCGGCCGTGCGGCGCACACCTCCTCGTACACGGCACAGATGCGTGCGGCGGCCACCGGCCACGACCACCGGGCCGCCACCTGCCGCAGCGCCGTACGCGCGAGACGCCGGCGCAGCGGCGCGTCGTCGAGCATCCGGCCGACGGCCCCGGCCAGGGCGTGGGGGTCGCGCGGTGGCACCAGCAGCCCGTTGACGCCGTCGCGTACGCAGTCCACCACGCCGACCACGGCGGTGGACACCACCGGAAGTCCGCTCGCCATCGCCTCCAGGAGGGTGTTGGAGAAGCCCTCGGCCCAGGTGGGGCTGACGAAGACGTCCCCCTCGCGGTAGACGGCGGGTGCGTCGTGGTAGCCGGTGGGGCCGAGCACCTCCACGGTGCCGGCCAGGTCGCGCTGCCGGGCCCGCCGGACCAGCCGGTCCAGGTCGGGGCCCGCACCGGAGACCAGCAGCCGCAGCCGCCGCTGCCCGGCGCGCAGCAGCCGGACCGCTTCCAGCAGGTCCAGGACGCCTTTGCGCACGTCGATCCGGCCGTGGTAGAGCAGCACCGGCGGATCGCCCAGGGCCCCCGGCGGCCGTCCGGGCGCGGGGCGGAACAGGGTGGTGTCGGTGGCGCCGGGGATCACGGTGAAACGCTCGGCCGGCACCCCGTGGCGGGCGGCGACCTCGGCCCTGAAGGAGGGGGAGCCGATCAGCACGGCCGGCGCGTCCCGCAGCACCCGGCGGATCGCCGTGCGGTGGGTGGTGCAGCAGGTGCCGACCCAGTGGCCGTCGCCGCCCTGGACGGAGACCACGGCCGGGACCCCGAGCCGCTCGGAGGCCTCCAGCACGGCCAGCCCCGGAGGATAGCCGTACTGGGCGTGCAGCACGTCCAGCGGTTTCCGGGCGTGCAGGCCGACGATCGTGTCGCGCAGTGCGGCCACGTCGGCCTCGAAGTCCGCGGGCAGCCCCTCGTTCACGGCCTGCTCGCCCAGGGACTCCAGCGCCACCAGGCGCACCCCGTCGGGAACCCGCTCGGGCGGGGGAGGGCCGCCGCCGTAGACGGCGCGGCCCGCGCGGTCGCCGCGGTACTGGGACACCAGGGTGACCTCGTGGCCCGCCGCGGTCAGGGCCCGCAGCAGGTTCTCCGCGTAGGCGCTCATGCCCGACACGGCCGGCCAGTAGCGCCGCGAGACGAAGCAGATCCTCATCGCGCCCCCTCCGGCACGCCGGCGCCGTACGGGACGGCGGCGTCCCGGCGCCGGCCCGCCGCGGCGCGCTCGGCGTCGCGCAGCGCCTCCAGCGCGGAGCGCACCAGGGTGTCGGCGCGGTGCGCGTCGCGGGACAGCTCCAGGCTCACCAGCCCGCCGTACCGCACCGCGCGCAGCGCGCCGAGGACGGCGGGCAGGTCCATGTCGCCCTCGCCCGGGGCGCGGTGCTCGTGCCGGCCGCGGGGCATGTCCTCCACGGCGACCGCACCGAGGTCCCCGGCGTGCCGCAGCACCGCCTGGGCCGGGGTCAGTTCGCCGGTGACCAGGCAGTGCCCGGTGTCCAGGGCCAGCCGCAGGCCGGGGACGAGGGCCGCCAGCCGGGACCAGCCGGCGCAGTCCTCGACGAGCATGCCCGGCTCGGGTTCGAAGGCCGCCACCACGCCCCGTTCGGCCGCGTACGCCGCGACCGCGCGCACCCCCTCCACCAGACGGCCCCACGCCGCCCCGCCCGGGGAGGTGTCCGTGCCCGCCGCCGGGACGCCCGCCCAGAACGAGACCGCCTCGCTGCCCAGGCCGGCGGCGATGTCCACGCACCGGCGCAGGAACGCCAGGCGGCGGGCCCGGCCGGCCGGATCGGCGGTGATCAGGGTCGGCTCGTGCTTGCGCCGCGGATCCAGCAGGAAACGCGCCCCGGTCTCCACGGTGCTGCCCAGGCCCAGGCGGTCCAGCCGGCGGGCCAGCGCCGCCGTGCGGGCGGCCAGGCGCGGCGCGAAGGGGTCGTGGTGGGCCACGTCCACGGTGAGCGCGACCCCGTCGTAGCCGGTGTCGGCCAGCAGCGCCAGCGCGTCGTGCAGACGGTGCGAGGTCATGCCGTTGGTGTTGTAGGCGTAGCGCAGCCCGCCGGCGGGGGGCGTCATCGGACCGCCCCCGCGGCGGTGCGGGCCAGCGCGTGCCGGTCGGGTTCGCGGTAGAGGGGGTACAGCGCCCCCACCGTCCTGCGCGCGGCCTCGACGTCGAACCAGGCCGGGCCGCCCAGCCGGGCGCGGGCCTCGGGCGTCAGGTGCACCGGCCGCGCCCCGGGGCGGGGGACGGGCCCCACCCCGGCCAGCGGGTGCTCGCGCTCCATCAGCCTGCGCACGCCGCGTTCGCCGATCCTCGCGTAGGACATCGTCTCCACCTCCATGCCGGGGACGAGCGCCTTGACCGCGTGAGCCCCGGGGCCGCCCGTCTCGATCACCAGGACGTCGAAGTCCGCCAGCCGCCGCAGCAGGTCCGCCAGGAGGACGGCGGGGTCGTCCAGCGAGCCGGGCGGCACGGTCGGCAGGGCGGAGAAGGACACGCGGGAGCGCCGGGACAGCACGGTGGGCTCCAGCAGCTCCCGCAGCCGCGGGGCGTCCAGGGCGGCCCACCGCCTCATCGCGGACAGCGCCCTGGGCTCCTGCTCGGCCAGGGGCGAGGACAGTTCGCGCTCCAGGTATCCGGGCGGGGCGATGCGGGCGACCGTCTCCAGCGGGCCGTGGAAGAAGACCTTGCGCGCGCGGGAGGAGGCGTACTCCAGGAGCGCCTTGCGCAACGCCGCGGCGCGGTCCGGGTGGGCGGCCTCGCCGCACGCGGTGAGCGCCAGCGCCGCCGCGCCCTCCCGCGTCCCCGGGGCGGCGTCGGTGCCGACCACGTGGACGTCGGCCAGGCCGAACTGGGTGGAGGCGAGCTTGGGCAGCACCTCGACGCCCGCCTCCCGCAGCCGGTCCAGGACACGGCGGGTGACCGGGTCGCCGACCTCGTCCAGGTCGATGACCACGCCCTGGTCCATCGCGCGGTGCGCGGTGGCGTTGCCGTCCCGCTGGAGGATCTCCAGCAGCGCGTGGGACAGGGCCCGCTCCGGGGTGTCCCCGGCGCCCAGCCCGTTGGTGACCGGCGTGGTCAGCCAGCCGCCGGGCGGGGGACCGCCGGGCAGGTCCGAGCCGCAGGAGGCGGCGAACTCGGCGGGCACCAGCACCTCCTCGCCGGTGCGGTGGCGGCGCGCGGGCACCCACTCCAGGGGGCGTTCGGGGCCGTAGTCCGCGCCGGCCGGCAGCACCAGGCCGACCGGGTCGGCGACCCGGTCCCGGCCGCGCTCGCGCACCAGCTCCGCGTAGGAGGCGCGGCGGCGCCCGATACGGGCCAGGTGCCGGGCCGGCAGCACCTCCTCGGCGAGTTCGCCGTAGGCCCCCACCCGGGCCTGGCCGAGGTCCGCCCCGTACCCGCAGGCCCCCTTGCGGACGCCGGCCGCGTCCAGGTGGTCGGCCGAGACGACCGGCAGACCGGTGCGGTCGGCGGCGCTGATGTCGAAGTCCTGCTGTTCGCCGGGGGCGAGCGCGTCACGGTAGGCCCTGACCACCGGGTGCTCGCCGGCGGCGCTCACCGGCCCGCTCCCAGCGGGAGGGCGGCCGTGTCGGGCCGGCCGGCCAGCTGGTGGTCGAACAGGCGCAGGACGTCCGCGGTGGTCACCGGGGCGGCGAACTCGAAGGGGGTGGCCACCGCCTCGAAGTCCAGTGCGCCGATCACCGAACGGTAGTGGCGCACCTCGTCGTGGGACAGGGGGATCCGGGCGTGGTACGCCTTGTGGCAGGACAGGGCGCGCGGCACGGTGCCGTCCAGGTCGACCTTGAGGGCGTCGCCGCAGAACAGGATCCCGCGGCGCGCGTCGTGCAGCACGCAGTGGCCGGGGAAGTGGCCGCCGGTGCGGTGCACGGTCAGGCCGGGCGCCAGCTCCAGGCGCTCGTCCACCGGCCAGGTGACCTGGAACGCCTTGGTCCACACCAGGTCCCGCACGCCGACGGCGACCACCGGCGGGGCGAAGCGGCGCTGGAGCTGCCACAGCGCCCCGTAACCGTGGACGTGACTGGCGCCCAGCCGGGCGACGCCGCCCAGCCGTTCGATCTCGGCCAGCGCGTCGGGCGGGTAGTAGGGGGCGGCCTCCCAGGCGACGTTGCCGCCGTCGGCCTCGATCAGCCAGCCCGTCGAGCCCAGGCCGAAGGACGGCACGGTGCGGAACCCGGTGACGCCCGGCACGGGCCGGTACCAGTCGGCGCTCAGCAGGGCCCCGACCGTCTTCTCGTCGGGGAGGTCCCAGCCCTCCTCGGGCAGCGCGTTGCGCACGTCGCAGCAGACCGGGCAGGCGGGCGGGGTGGCGAACCACCGCTGCCAGTGCCCGCAGTGGGCGCAGGCGTACATCGTCAGGGTCATCGTCGGCCTTCCTCGGCGGTGGACGGGACCGGCGGCGGGGACGGGGCCGGGCGGGCGCGGGACAGCGCCTCCAGCAGCAGCCGGTGCAGGGCCAGGTCGCGGGAGAGCGGCCACGGCCAGACCTGCCGCACCGGGCGGCCGGCGCGCACCGCGACCGCGGCCGAGGAGAACTCCCGGACCTGGACGGCGAAGGGGGACGCCCCGGTGTCGAACGGCACGGGCACACGGCGCGCGGTGCGCGCGCCGGTGAACCACAGCTTCCCCCCGGCGTCCTGGCCCAGGGTGCCGACGGCGGTCAGCTGCCCGCGGGTGCCGACGACCTCCAGCCGGCGGCGGGGCAGCGCGTCCGGGGTGTTGTAGGCGACGTGCAGGCCGAGCAGCACCCCGCCACCGGTCCGGCCGGCCAGTACGGCTCCGTCCTCGACCGCGTAGGGGTGCACCCGGTGCTGCACCAGCGCCGTCAGTTCGGCCACGTCGTCCCCGCCGAGCAGGACGCCCGCCAGGTCCAGTCCGTGCGGCGCCAGGTCCAGGGCGGCCCCGCCGCCCGCCCGCACCGGATCGGCCCGCCAGTTGTCGTACGGGCGGCCGTCCGGCGACCAGGCGGGCGGCAGCCAGCAGCCGTAGGTGATCCGCACCGCGGTGACCGTGCCCAGGGCACCGGCGGCCACCGTCTCCCGCACGGCCCGGTGGGCCGGGTGGAAACGCTGGTCGTAGGCGGTCGCCGCCAGGACCCCGGCCCGCCGGCAGGCGGCGACCAGCCGCTCGGCGTCGGCGAGGTCGGCCGCCAGCGGTTTCTCGCACAGCACCGCGGCCCCCGCCGCGGCGGCCGCGGCCGCCGCGGGGCGGTGGGCGTGGTTGGGCGTGGCGACGTACACCGCGTCGGGCCGGTGGGCGGCGAGCAGGGCGGCGAGGTCGGCGGCGGTCCGGGCGCCGGGTGCCCGGGACGCCAGCAGGGCGGCGGCCGCGGGATCGGCGTCGGTCACGGCGACCAGGCGGGGCGCCGCGCCGCCGGCCCGGTCGTCGGCGGCCGCCAGCAGTCCGGGCAGGAAGTGGTCCCGGGCCACCCACCCGCATCCGGCGATCGCCCACCGGCACACGGCGCCGGCCCGCCCGCCCTGCGCGTTCACCACCGCTCCGGGAGGTCCAGGAGCACCCGGCGGCGGGCCAGGTCGGCCACCCGCGGCGTCAGCCGTCCGGCCCGGGCGTCGGCGAGCAGGGCGGGGGAGAGGGCGACGCGCTCGGGCAGGTAGGCGCGGGCGCCGGGCCCGTACTCGTCCCGCCAGCGCTCCCCCGGCCAGCGCAGCAGACCGTCGTGGTAGAGCGGGTTGGGGCGCAGGGGCCGGCCGGGGACGGGCCGGTCGGGGGACCGGGGGCCGTACCCGGGCGGCGGTGGCGGGGCGCCGACCAGGGCCAGGGCCTCGCAGCCGGCCAGTTCCCCGGGCGTGCGCGGCCGGGGAGGGGTCTCCGACAGCAGGGCGCGGGTCAGGTCGGCGTCGTCGTAGCAGACGGCTCCCGGCAGCAGCGCGCACCATCCGGCCGGGTCCAGCGGCAGGCCGGCGACCGGCCCGGGGAGGAGGGCGTTGTGGCAGTGGCCCAGGACGACACCGCCGCCGGCGGCGTACGCCACCGCGCGGCGCACCACCTCCTCCTTGCGGGGCAGGAAGTACAGCGCGTCGTGGCAGGCCACGTAGGCGGGACGGCCCGGGGGGAGCAGCGGCCAGGACGCGGTGACGTCGGCGCACACCAGCCGCGCCCGGGGGGCGACGAAGCGCCGGGCCAGCCACAGCTTGGCGAAGACCACGTCGATCCCGGTCAGGTCCCGGTGCCCGCGCAGGTGCAGTTCCCGCAGCAGGTGCCCGGCGCCGCACGCCAGCTCCAGCACCGGCCGGCCGGCGGGGGAGTGCCGGGCGGTCAGGGCGAGCACGGCCAGCCAGGTCGGATCGCTCCACCGGTGCAGGAAGTACGTCCCGACCCTGCCCATGCCCAGCAGCGTCACCGCTTCGCGCAGGGTGGCCGCCCGCAGCGCGGCGCGCAGCGCGCCCGGGGAGGGGACCGGACCGTCCCACCAGTCGTCGGTGTCGGCGAGCAGGACCAGCGCGGCACCGTCCGGATCGCCTTCCTCGATCCGGCGCACCGCCCGCTCGCGCAGCTCCTCCCGCCCGGTGCGCAGCCAGGGGACGCCCGCCACGACGGGCCAGCGCCGCTCGCCGTCGGACAGCAGCCCGGGGCCGCAGGACCGCAGCGGGGCCCCGTTGCCGGGGCTGACCAGACCGGCCGCGGCCGGTGCCGCGTCTGCGGCCGTCGCGCGGCCCGCCGGGCCCCTCACGCCGTCTCCGCCGCGTCCAGGACGGCCCGGTGGAAGCCGGACACCGCGCAGGGATGCACCAGGTCCAGGTCCTCCAGCGCCTGCTCGGCGGTGAAGGCGGCGGCCCGCGCGTGATGGCGGACCTGCAGGACGCGGTCGAGGACGTCGGCGGCGTGGAAGGCCCGGGCGGCCGGGGTGCCGGCCCCCTCGCGCGAGGCGAGCAGCGGCTCCACGCGCGCCGCGAGCGCCCCGGGCAGGGCGGCGAGCTGCTGCCGCGTCAACCGGGCGAGGACCGCGGGCAGATGCTCGCCGAGCAGTTCCTCCCCGGCGAAGCCCGCGTCGGGCAGCACCGCGTTGTGCAGGTGGTGGGCCAGACCGAGCAGGAAGACGTCGCCGGG
Source organism: Streptomyces sp. NPDC051041 (assembly GCF_044456065.1). Taxonomy (NCBI): domain Bacteria; kingdom Bacillati; phylum Actinomycetota; class Actinomycetes; order Kitasatosporales; family Streptomycetaceae; genus Streptomyces; species Streptomyces sp. NPDC051041. The sequence goes on along the minus strand of NZ_JBITFM010000025.1, from coordinate 18,908 downwards.
AGCGGCACCGAACGCCTCGGCCAGCAACACCCCGTAGACCGCCACCGCCCAGCAGTGGTCGCCGTGGCTCTCGGGCGGCTCGACCATCAGCCGCGGTCGTCCCGGACGGGTGGCGCCGGCCCGGGGCTGGGCGCACAGCACCGCCGCGAACCCCGGGGCCGGGCCCTCGTACGGGTCCGCCACCACATCCGGCAGCGCCTCGCGCAGCAGACCGGACGTCACCGGGCCCATCCGGTCCGCGTGCCGGCCGATCGAACGCTCCAGCACGGCCACCGCCTCGTCGGCCGTCAGCCCGCACCGCCGCAGCACCGGACCGTCGATTCCCGCCAGGCGCGCCCCGGCCACGGCGGCCGCGCACGCGCGCACGGCGATCCGGCCGGGGTCCCCGCCCCGCACCAGCTCCGCCCACGACCGGCAGAAGGCGCGCTCGGCCACCGAGGCGCCGCTGCCGGCCGTGCGCACCCTCTTGAGGTCGCCGATCTCGCGCAGCAGCGGAACGGCCGCTCGCAGGGCCCCGCGCGGCACCTCCCCGTCCCGCGCGGCGGGGCGGGGAGCGGCCCGGGTCACGGCCGCCCGCTCGTCGTGGCCCGGCCCCCGCCGTCCAGCCAGTCCAGCAACGCCTGCTCCTGCCGGTGCAGGGCGTGCTCCGGGGCGCTCCCGTCGGCGGTCATCGGGGCCTTGAAGAAGAACCCGAACTGCTCCTGCACCCCGCGCTCCCCGCGGCGCCGCGCCTCGGCCAGCAGCCGGATCAGCTCCAGCACCAGCGGAGCGGCCAGGATGGAGTCCCGGCACAGAAAGTCGATCTTCATCTGCATCCGGCGGCCGAGGAAGCCGACGAGGTCGACGTTGTCCCAGGCCTCCTTCTCGTCACCGCGCGGCCGGTAGAACTCGATGCGCACCCGGTGGTCCTCCACCGGGTAGCCGAGCAGCGCGTCCAGCACCGACTCCTTGGTGGCCGTCTTGCTGGCCAGGGAGTCGGGGTCCTCCAGCGCCCGGCCGTCGCGGTTGCCCAGCAGGTTGGTGGAGTACCAGCCCTCCACCCGCAGCGCCCGGGAGCGCAGCGCGGGAGCGAGCACCGTCTTGAGCATGGTCTGCCCGGTCTTGCCGTCCTTGCCGGCGATCGGCACGCCCCGCCGCTCGGCCAGGCGTATCAGCGCGGGCACGTCGGCCGCGCGACTGGGGGTGAAGTTCAGGTACGGCATGCCCTCCCGCAGGGCCGCGTAGGCGTAGAGCATGGCGGGGGTGAGCGCCTCCTCACCGGTGTCCAGCGCCACCTCGAACGCCTCGGGCGAGGCGAGAGCGGGCGACGCCGGATCGGGCAGGCGCTCGGTCGAGGCGAGGTTGACCACGACCACCTCGTCCAGGCCCTGTTCGTCCCGGAAGCGCCGCAGGTCCTCCCGGATGCGTTCGGTGCGCTCGCGCGGACTGCCGAACGGCACGACATGGGCGCCGGTCACCGCGCGGCAGTAGGCCGGGTCCGCCACCGCCGGCCACGGCCGCACCTGCTGGAGCCGGGGAGCGGCGGCCTCGATCTGGGCCGGTTCCAGGACGCGGTGCAGGTGAGCGGCCTTGGCCAGGTCGTCGGCCGACACGTCCCAGCCGCCGAACACCAGCCGCTCGTAGGGCACCAGATCCGTGCGCGACGCCAGCGGGAGCCCGTCCTGACCGCAGATGCCGAGCCTGAGCAGTTCCACCCCGGCCACGACGGTGGTGGCGACCGCCCCGCCCAGGCCCACGACGGCGGCCCCCACCCGGTTCGTCGGAGCGTCCGGGTTCTCGCGCCGGGGGGATCGTCCCTCGGTCGGTCCGTGCATCACTTTCTCCGTTCGACTCGCCCACGGGACGCGGCCGGGCACCGATCGGGGGGCCGACGGGCACGGCCGACGGTCCTGCGCGGTCCGCAGAAGCCTCTCCGCCGCGGCGGTCGTCATCGCGGCGACATCCCCAGTCTCCGCGCGCCTGCGCATCGATGCATCCGCAGGGAAGAGCCACGGCTGCGGTGTTTCATCCCCGTCGGCGGCGGGTGGTGCGCCGAACTGCGCAGGGCGCGCGCCCCCCACCGCGCGGCCGGCCGCCGGGCGTGGCGGCCGAACGGGTGAAATCCCCAGGCCCCGGGCGGACGGAGAACGAGCGGGCGGGAGAGCGGACGCCGCCGCCCGTCGTCCGCGCACCGGCCTCGCCGCGCCGCGTGACGGTCCGCCCCGCCGGGGACGCCCGTGACCGGCGGGGCGGACCGCTCGTGAAAACGCGAGGTCAGCGCGCGGTGCCGGTCGATTCCTTGTCGTCGAGCCGGAGTTCGGGTGTGGGACGGCGGAAGCCCTTGGTGATGACGGCGAGGTAGACGACGCCGATGGCGATCCAGCCGAGTCCCAGCCTGGTCGCGGTGGCGCCGAGCCGGGTGATCAGGTAGACGTCGACGGCGGCGCCGGCCAGGGGCAGGAGCACGAAGCCGAGCAGCGGGGGGCGGTTGGCGGAGCGCCGTTGCCGTACGGCGTGGGCGATGACGCAGACGTTCACCAGGGTGAAGCCCAGGAAGGCGCCGAAGTTGATGAACGAGGTGGCGTCGGCCAGGGTCAGGTTGGTCGCCAGGAGCGCGACCGCGGCCACGATGAGCACGTTCGGCACCGGGGTGAGCAGTTTGCTGTGCAGGCGTCCGAAGACGGGGCGGGGAAGGACGTTGTCGCGGCCCATGACGAACATCAGGCGGCTGGTGCTGGCCTGGATGGCCACGCAGGAGGCGAAACCGCCGAGCATGGTGATGATGTTCGCGACGTCGGCGAAGTCCTGGCCGCCGACGAGCGTGGAGACGGCGTAGCCGGCGGAGGACTCGTCGGCGAAGGCGCCTCCGGGGTGGGCCCACTGCATCACGAAGGAGAGCGCCACGAAGATCACGCCTCCGGCGAGCACGGTGAGGACGATGCCGCGCGGGATGGTGCGCTGCGGGTCCTGGGCCTCTTCGCTGAGCGTGCTGACGGCGTCGAAGCCGAGGAAGGCGTAGGCGGCGATGGCGGCGGCCGCGGTGATGGCGGAGACGCTGGTGGTGCTGTTCCAGACGGCGTGTCCGGCCGATGCGGCTCCGCCGTGGCCGAGGCCGTAGTGGACGCACAGCACGAGAAGCACCGTCAGGCAGCCGGTGACGGCGATCAGCAGAGTCTTGTTGACCTTGTCGGCCACCGTGAGGCCTATGACGTTGACGGCGGTGGCCAGCACGATGTTGATCACCAGCCAGAGCCACTGCGGCACCGAGGGGTACTGCGCGTGCAGGTAGATCGACTGCACCAGGAAGGCCACCATGGGCAGGAACAGGTAGTCCAGGAGCATGGCCCAGCCGGCCAGGAAGCCGAACCGCGAGTCGAGCATGCGCCGCGCGTAGGTGTAGACGGATCCCGAGGACGGGACGAGCCGGGCCATCTTGGCGTAGCTGAGGCCGGTCAGCAGCATCGCGCCGGTGGCGACGACGTAGGCGGTGGGGGCGGCGCCCTTGCTGGTTGCGGCGATGACGCCGAAGGTCGAGGTGACGACGGCCGGGGCCATGTAGGCGAGGCCGAACAGGACGATGGAGAGGAGGCCGAGGTCGCCTCTCATCCGGGTGGGCTGATCGGTCATGGTGTGCTCTTCACCGGGGAGGGGGCGGAGCCGGGGCCGGTGCGGCCGCTCCAGGTGGCGGGGTCGATGCGGCCCTGGTAGAGGGGCAGGGCGAGCGGAGCGTCGTCGGGCCGGAACTGCTGCCAGGGGCGGTTCAGCGCCGCGGTGCCGAACTGCCGGACGGTGCTCACCTCGTCGAGGTCGATGACATCGGTGAGGGTCGTGTCGCCGTCGGCCGGAGCCTGCGAGCGGACATGGCCGGAGGGGTCGACCAGCAGGCTGCGCCCGGTGCCCACGGGGGCGGCGCAGTTGACGCTGGCGGTGAACACCTGGTTGACGATGGAGTTGGCGCGGGCGAGGACGATCTCCTGGGCCCGGTCGCTGGTCCCGGTCTGCACGAGGTTGAGCACCAGCTCGGCACCCATCCAGGCGAGGTGGCGCGTCGTCTCGGGGAACCAGGCGTCGTAGCAGACCGAGAGGCCGATGCGGCCGACGCCGGGCATCTCGAAGACGGTGAACTCGGCGCCGGGGGCCGTGGTCTCGTAGGGCCGCCAGGGGAAGATCTTGCGGTAGGAGGCGACTCGTTCGCCGCGCGGGGAGTACACCACGGCGGTGTTGTGGATGCGGCCGTCGGTGCCGCGTTCGTGGACGCTGCCCGGGGCCAGCCACACGCCGAGGTCGGCGGCGATCTGCGCGAGCGCGGCGTCACGGGGGCCGTCCAGCGGTTCGGCGGTGGCCTCCGGAAGGTCGGCGGGAGACAGCCGGGAGCCGCTCGGCTCGCCGCACAGGTGCAGCTCGGGGTAGACGACCAGCGGCTGCGCGGGCAGCCCCTGGACGCGCCGGGCGACGTCGGCGGCGAAACCGTCCAGGTCGTCGGCGGGGCGCCGGGCGGCTTGCGCGAGGACAAGGGGAAGAGGACGCGACATGGAGCACCAGGTGTGTGGGTCGGAAAGCATTAGTTAAATGAAATTTAATTAACGAATTGGCGGGGGTCAATGGGTGGCCGCCGGGAAAAACGCGTGTGCGAACATGTGGACCATGCCACGACCGAGGAACCAGGCGGAACGGCGTGCCCAGCTGATCGACGCGGCCGCGCGGGCCGTCGTCAGCATCGGGGCGACGGCGGTCAAGCTGCGGGATGTGGCCGAGGAAGCGGGAGTCACCCCGGCCTCCGTGCTCTACTACTACTCCGACCTGCAAGAACTCTTCTCGGCGGTCTTCGAGCGCGGTGCCGCGACCTACTTCGTCCTCCGCAAGGAGGCGATCGCGGCGGCCGAGGGGCCGGTGGAGCAGCTGCAGGCGTGCATCCGCAGCGGGGTGCCCTGGCCGGGCAAGGGCGAGGAGAGCACCCGGCTGTTGTTCGAACTCTTCCCCGTCGCGCTGCGGAACGAAGCGGTCGCCCAGGCGCACCGGCTCTTCTTCGACCGGCAGACCGAGCTGTACCGCCGGATCCTCGCACGCGGCCGGGACAGCGGGGAGTTCACCCTCACCGGGGATCCCCGGGCGCTGGGCCGGTCCTTCGTCGCGCTGGAGGACGGCTACGCGATGGACCTGCTGGTGGGCGCCGCGACAGCGGCGGAGATCGAGTCACGGCTGTTCGCCCACGCCCGCACGGTGACCGGCAACCCGGCCTTCGGATAGGCGCGGGGGCGCGTGGCGCGGGGAACTTCGGCAGTTCCCGCGCCGGTCTTCAGAGGCCGGACGTGAACCGGCGCCGGACGACGCCTCCTTCCCCACCGCACCCCGGCCCCGGCCTCGCGAACCGGCCGGCCCGCGCGTGACGAGGCGTCCGTCGGGGAGCACGGCGACGGAACCGGGCAGGCGCTCGGCCTCCGCCGGGTCGTGCGCGGTCGGCAGGACGGTGGCGTTCCCGTGGTGCCAAGGCGCCGGTTAGCTCGGGGAAGGCGGACCGCGAGCCGGGATCGAACCCGGTGGCCGGCTCGTCCGGGGGGAGAAGCCCAGGCCGGCCGATGAGGCCGAGGGCACCGTCGAGGCGTCGCCGCCGCCCGCCGGACGGCCCGTGGCACTCCCGCGCGGCCCGGCCGGTCGGGTCCACGGCCGTCAGCGGTTCGTCAGCGGTCCGCACGCCGCGGCGGCAGCGGGCGAAGCGGCCCGGCGACTTCCCCACGCGCCGTCGTGCACGGTCCCGCGGGGAGTCAGCCGTGCAGCCGCCGAGCGGTGCGACGGGCCCAGAGCAGGCCCGCGACGCCGGCCAGGAGCATCCAGGCCGTGCCCTGCGGCCCGCAGGACCCAGCCGCGGCCGCGGCGACCACCGCGGGGGCGACGAGCGCCAGCAGTGCCAGCAGCCCGCGCAAGTACCAGACGGCCGTCTGGACCGGCGCGGTGTTGCCCATCGCCGTCTCGGTGCCCACCAGCAGGTGGAACGGGACCGGGCCCCGGTAGGCGCCGACGAGCGCCGCTCCCACGCTCGCCGGCACCGCCGCCGCCAGCGCCGCCAGCGCGGGTGTCCACCAGCCGCCGACAGCGCACACGACGAGGCCGAGCCCCGTCGCAGCGGCCAGCAGCAGTCCGGGCACGACCGCGTGCCACAGCGCCAGGGTCCCCGCACGGTAGGGCAGCAGGGCGCTGCGGCGCATGTCGTCGCTCTCCAGCCGGGCCGGCTCGACGAACTGCGCGGCCGCCAGGTAGAGGAACCACACGGCGGCGCAGGACGACAGGGTGGCGGTCGTCCCGGTCCGGGCGGACGCGAAGGCGAGGGCGGCGGTGGACAGAGCGGACCACGCGCAGCCCCAGCCGAGCCGGCCGGGCGCTCTCACGAGGCAGAGCAGGTCACGCCAGGGAAGCAGCAGCCACGGCAGGCGCGGCGGCCGGACCCGCGGTGCGGGGCGTGCCCCTCGCCGCGGCCGCACGCGTGTCGCGGAGCGCGCCTGGCGCAGATCCAAGGAGAACAGCGAGGCGCTCATCCGGTCGGCGACCGTGGCGCGCAGCCGCAGGGACTCCCCGGAGATGTCCGGTACGGCCCGCACCGCCAGTACAGCCGGCACGGCGACGCCGCACGCCCACATCGGCATGGCCAGGGGCCAGCCCGGCGCTGCGCCCAGCGCGGCCGCCGTGACGGGCTGAGCAGCCCAGCCCCAGGGCAGCAGCCACAGGACGGTGGTGCCCACCCACGCGGGCAGCCCACGGGCCAGGGCGACGAGGGACAGCAGGCCCAGCAGGGCGACCCCGCACCAGCCGGCTCGGAAGATCCTGCGCTGCTGCTGTTCCCGCCGCCCCTCGTGGCGTACGACCAGAACGCTCAGCCCGGTCCCGGCCAGCGCGGTACCCAGCCCGGCCCAGACACCGGCAGCGGTGACGGGGAACCAGGCGGCCCCCGACACGTTGGCGACGAGGAAGCCGAGCACACCACCGCTCACCGTGCCCAGCAGCGCGCTGACCGCGGCCGACGACGCCAGCCGCGGCAGCAGGAGCGGGCCGCGCGCGATGGGCTGCGGCAGCAGCCAGGACACCGTCGCGCTGTCCGCGACGACCGGGCCCCGCCACACCGCGCTGCGCACGACGAGCAGCGACGCCAGGGCGAGAACGGTGGGCAGCCACAGCGGCAGCGCCTGCAGGAGCGCTCCCGAGCGGTCGAGCCGGCTCGACCGTCCCAGGCGTGCCACGGCCAGCAGGGCGGGCACGCCCCACAATCCGCCGAACAGTACGAGCAGGTACACCGCGAAGGCGCCGCTCTCGCGCCGCTTCGTCCGGTACGCGCTGCGCGCGGCCCGCAGGAATCGCAGGACCTCGGCGGTGCTGTCGGGCCGTATGACGGGCGAGCGCACGTCAGAGGGTGTTCCTGGGCGCACGCCCGTCTCCCGCCGTTTCGGCCGGCTGCCCGCCCGCCAGCCTCGTCACACGGTCCGCGACCGCCTCGACGAGGTGGTCGTCGTGGGTGGCCATGAGGATGGCCACCCCCTGGGCCTTGTGCCGGGCCAGCCGGTCCGCGAGTTCCCGCCGCGCGGCGGCGTCCAGCCGCTGTTCGGGCTCGTCGACGACGAGCAGGTCGTGCGGGCGGACGAAGGCCGCGGCCAGCAGCATCTGCTGCCTCAGCCCGGAGGACAGCGCGGACGGCACCAGGTCGGCATGATCCGCCAGGTGGTGAGCGGCCAGAGCCTCGGTCACGGTGTCGTGCGCCGCCGCACCCATGCCGTGCGCGAGCGCCACGAGCATGAGGTGTTCACGGACCGTCAGGTCGGGATAGAAGGCGTCGACATCCATCACGGTGGCGACCGCCGCCCGCACGGCCGGCGCGTCGCCGTCCATCGGAGCGCCGTCGAAGAGGACGGTGCCGGAGGTGGGCCGCTCGCGTCCCGCCGCCAGACGGAGAAGGGTCGACTTCCCCGATCCGTTGCTGCCGGTGAGAGCGACGCACTGCCCCGGCGCCACCGTCAGATTCACCCCCTGCACCACCGGGGACCCACCGTAGGAACGCGCCACCTCCTGCAGTTCCAGCAGGGCTTCCATGTCTTCAGGTTCAACTTCCGCTTGACATCTGGGACTTGATCCCATGCGACAGCATAGGCGGAGAAGTGACGGTCGCTCCTCTCGCCATAGGGCGCTTCACGCCATCCTGCGGTCCGTCCCGCCAGGCGCAGTCCGCCGTGCCGGTCCGCCGGGTCCTCACCGCCACGGCAGCAGCGATCGCCCCGTCCCTCTCCCGCGCCCACCGCGAACGCCGGACCGCCTCCGCGGCCCGCGCCGTCCGCGACGCCGGCTGAGGCCCTTCACCGCCGAGGGGCGGTGCGATGCCGTCCGTCGCCGCGGGCGGCGATCGCTCAGGAGCTCGGGCAGCGCTCGGACGGCTGCCGGAACCGGGCGGCTCGCGGTGTCGGTGGTGGGAAGCCCCGGGCGTCTCAGACGGTCCTGAGGGTGGTGCCGCTGCTTTCCAGCGCGGTGGTCTCGTGGGCGGGCGCGGAGGTGTCGGTGACAAGGATGTGCACGAGCGTGGAGGGTCCGACGTAGGCGTGTGCGGTACGGCCGAGTTTGGTGCCGTCGGCGGCGGCGATGACGCGGCGCGCTGAGGCGATGACCGCCTTCTTCACCGCTGCTTCGTCCAGGTCGTAGGCGGTTACGCCGTCGGCGGCGGACAAGCCGCAGCAGCCCAGGACGGCGGTGTCGAAGCGCAGCGCCGACAAGGAGGCGAGGGTGAGGGGCCCGGTGAGCGCCCCCTCGCCGGGACGGGGCCGGCCCCCCGGGACCAGGAGTGAGGTCGGTTCGGGGGCGTCGCCGAGGACGGCGATGGCTTGCAGCGACAACGGCATCACGGTGACCTGCCGTCCGCGCAGCAGGCGCGCCACTTCCAGGCAGGTCGTACCGCTGTCCAGCAGGACGGTCTCGCCGTCGGTGATGAGTGAGGCCACCTCGGCGGCGATCCGCCGCTTGGCGTCGACGGCCTCATGGGCGCGCAGCGCGAAGGGGGGTTCGTCTCCGCGCAGGAGCAGGGTGCGGGCGCCGCCGCGGAACCGCTCCAGGACACCCTGCGCGGCCAGGTGGTCGAGATCGCGGCGGATGGTCATCTCCGAGGCGCCCGTCAGGTCGGCGAGTTCGGCGACCGTGGCTGCTCCCGCGTCCTGGACGGCCTGGGCGATCAGACGGTGGCGTTCCGCAGTGCTCATGCCTCGATTCAACACCACACTCATCGAACATATGAGATGTTCGAAAGACGAGCTAGTAAACAGATCTTCTGTTCGTTATGGTGTCCGTCATGGAGAGAGCGCTGCGTCTGGCCCGTGCTGCGACATTCGTCTACTTCGTCCTCAACGGCACCTTGCTGGGCATGTGGGTGGTGCAGATCCCCGCCGTCGAGGACCAGGTGGGCATCAGCCACGCAGCCCTGGGAGGGTTCCTCGTCCTGCTGGGCGTCGGCGCCTTTGCCGGCATGCAGTTCGGCGGCCGTCTGTCGGACCGGCTCGGCACGCGGACCGTCGTTCCCCTGGCCGGCGCCCTGTGCAGCGTGACCCTGGTACTGCCCGGTCTCGCCCGGGAGCCGTGGGCTCTCGGAGCGGCCCTGCTGGTCTTCGGTTTCGGAAACGGGACCCTGGACGTCAGCATGAACGCGCACGCCGTGCAGGTGGAGAAGGCATACCAGCGGCCCGTCATGTCGGCCTTCCACGCCACGTTCTCCGTCGGCGGTGTCCTGGCCGCCCTGGCCGGGGCCGCGGCCGCCGACATCGGCTGGGGCCCGGCCACGACGCTGATCACGGCCGCGGGCGTCGGCGTCATCGTCGCCCTGGCATCGGCTCGCGGCCTCCTGCCCGCCGTGCCGGCCGCCCCGGAGGCGGACGCCGATGGTGAGCCCGAGGTGCGGAACCGCGCTGTTCCCCCACGGATCTGGCTCCTGGCTGTCCTGGCCCTGCTGATCATGCTGTGCGAGGGGGCCGCCAACGACTGGAGCGTCCTGCACCTCAAGACCGTCCTGGGCGCGCCGGAGAGCACCGCCGCCTTCGCCTACGGGACTTTCGCGGCGACGATGACCGTCGGCAGGCTTCTGGCGGACCGGGTCTCCGCACGGTTCGGGTCGATCGCCGTCCTGCGGTACGGCTCGGCTCTGGCCGCCGTCGGCATCACGCTGGTGGCCCTCTCGCCCTGGATCTGGGCGGCGCTTGCGGGCTGGGCGCTGTTCGGCCTGGGCCTGTCCGGCTGCGTCCCCCAACTGTTCAGCGCCGCCGGACACGCCGACCCGGCAGCCGCCGGCACCAATGTCTCCCGGGTCGCCGGACTCGGTTACATCGGCATGCTCGCCGGTCCCGCGGTCATCGGCTGGATGACCCACCTCATGCCCCTCAACCACACCTTCCTGCTTCCCGCCCTGTTCTGCGCGACCGCCGCCGCGGCGGCCGGAATCCTGCGCAGTCCCTCGGACCGGCCGCGCGCGGTCGAGCTGACCCCCTGACCGCCTGTGCGGCGCGACCTGACCTCGCGTCGCACAGGCTCTCCCGCTCAGACCCCGCCGACCGCGCCACGCCGGGCGCCGGTCGAGCGGATCCCGTCCGATCGCCGCCCGGACCGCTGAACATCCGCTGTCCGCTCCCGGCTTGGGTCCGCTGGTCACCGACAGGAGCCGATCGAGCCGGTCGGGGGATGACGGACGCCGGGACCGACCCGGCTCGCCGCGGTCTTCCGGAAGGACTCCCGAAGGATCTGGGGTTCATCGAGGATGCGTCCTGAGCGGCCTCTTCAGGGGGGCCGATCCGCTGACAGCCCCTGATGGTCTGCCCGGCCGGTGCCCGGGGGGCCCGGGATACGGTGGCCGGGTGAACGGATCGAACGCGCCGGCCGGATCTGACGCACCCGCCCGCCCCGACGTGCCGAAGGAATTGCTGCCCCTCCTCGGAAGCGACGAGGAAGTCGTCGCGTTCTTCGCCGGAGTGGCGGACCTCGACGCGACGGATCCGGCCTCCCACCAGTTGGAGGACGGGGTCCGGCTTGCCTCCGGTGCCCGGCTGGAGCAGTTCGCGAGAGCGGGGTCGGGGGACGCGTTCTGCTTCGTCGGCGAGGGCGGCGAAGAACGTCCGGTGGTGTACGTGAGTCTCGACGGCGTGGCCGGCCCGCTCGCGATCGGCTTGCGGGAGCTGGCGCGGTTGTGTCTCGTGGCGCCGTGGTGGCGGGACGCTCCCGGTCGGACGGCTCAAGAACTCCAGACGGTCGCCGACGAGTACCGGGAGCACACGCCCGACATCGACCGGCGACGCGAGCGTGCGGCCCGGGCGCTCGGTCTCGACCCGGCTGAACTGCCGTCCGAGGCGACCGTTCTGGCCCGGCTCGTGGAGCTCTCCCGGGGGCCGGTGGCCACGGACTGTCTCGTCGTCGGGTACGAGGGCGATCCGCTCGACCCCCTCTTCGACGCCATCCCCGTCCACCCCTGACCGCGTACCCCGAGCGGCCGCGGCAGCAGTCCGAGGGCGTGGTCCGGCGGTTCAGGACCGGCGGGCGGCAGCGGAGGACGCCACAGGAGTTCGGCGCGTGGTCGGCCGCCGGCGCCGGCCGCGGGCGTCCGTCCCGACCGCCGGACTGTCCGCGGACAGTCCGGCGGTTCATCCCCGTGCTGAACGAGGTTCGCGTCCGCCTGCCGGTCGGCCGGCCCCGCGCCCGGCCGGGCGCGGTCGCCGCGGACAAGGCGGCCTCGTCCCGCACCGACCACGCCCACCTGCGAGAACGTCACATCGAGGCGGTCATTCCGCGGAGGGAGGACCAGGCCGCCGACCGCAGGAAGAGGAGGCAGCCGGAGCGGGCGGCCCGTCGGCCGCGACACCGGCCTCCACAAGGAGCGCGCCGCCGTCGAACGCCTGATCGACCGGCTGAAGGAGCGGCGCGGCGGAGCCGCCCGCTCCGACAAGACACCCGAGGGCTGCCTCGCCGGCCTGGAACTGCGCGCCACGATGATCCGGCTCGAGGACCTCCCGCGAGCAGCCGATCGATCACGACATCGCGCAGGCCCCGATCCGGCGGAGCGTCAGCCTGCCCAGACTTCGGCCTCGTCGGCCGGGACGGTGGTGGCCAGGCCCAGTTCCTTGCGGGCGGCGACCGACTTGTTCGGGTCGATGCCGGTGAACGCCGGGTCGTAGGCGATGTAGAACGTGTCGGCGTCGGCGGCGTTCGCGGCCTTCTTCCAGTTCCCGGCCGCCTTCGTCAGGGTCGCGCGAAGCTTGCCGACCTCGGTGCCCTCGATGCCGCCCAGGCCCTCGACGTGTGCGTCGAGGGCAGCCGCGACGGCCTTGGCCTGCGCCTTGTAGCCGGCCAGGTCGTCCTCGACGGTGTCCTTCTCGGGCTGGTTCGCCCACAGGGCCTCGTAGACCGCGTTCGACCCCTCGAGATACGTGGTCTGCTCGGGCTTGAGGGACTTCGCGGTGTCCAGCGAGCCGCTGAAGGTGCCCTTCTCCGCGGTGTAGGTGCAGCTCACCGCGCGGTCACCCGTCGCCCAGCTCTCCCTGGTCGGGGTGTAGTAGAGGAGGCTGACGCCCTGGGGGAGCGCCCAGGTGTCCGGGGCGTACTTCTGCGCCTCGACCGGGCAGCGCTCGTCCGCGATCGCCGAGACCTCGTCGTCGCCGGGGTACTCCTTGCCCTCGTCGATCGCGAACTCGCCGACGACCTGGCCCTGGTGCGCCTCGTCGCAGGGCACGATCTCGACGGCGTACGCCGTCCCCTCGGCCTTGCCGTTCGGGTTGTAGCAGTCGCCGAGGTCCAGCGAGAACACCGAGCGCTGGCGGGCCACCTTCTTGGCACCGTCCTTGGCGCCGTCGACGGCGTCGGAGATGTCCGAGCATCCCACCGCGCCGATCGCGAGCAGGGCGACGACGGCGGATATGCCGCGAAGGGAACGGTACGGGGCAAGGATCGTCATGACGTGTACATCCTCTTACGTGATCTTTATGAGGGTCGCGCGCATCGTATGCCATTCCTGCAGCCCGGCAGTGCGAAGGCCCTCGCCTCATCGCGGAGTCTCCGACTCGCGACGGGCCCCGAGGGTTGTACCCGGACCGCTCACCGGCGGGGGCCGGGAGGGCCCTGTGGCACTTCGGTGGAGCCGGGCGCTGCTGATCGGGGCCTTCTCGCCTTTGTGCGCGATCCTGCCGTGCAAGCCGCGGTCGTCCAGTTCTGCACGAGTGGCGGCGGAGTCGTATCGGGCGTCCAGGTGCACGGTGATCTCATCGAGCGGTGGTCCAACATCATCCAGAAAGTCCAGGGTGGGCGCCAGTAGCGGTGGATCGTGGCGGTTGGCTCCGGCCAGGACCCGTCCCGGCGGGATGCCGTACCCATCGGTCATGCCGGAGTGTTTCAGCCCCTGCTTGCCCCGGTCGCCTGGGGAACGGCCGGCAACCTCGCCGCCGCCAGGGGCCTTTGTGATGGCGCCGTCGATCGCTGTCTGATCGAGGACAAGGCCGACGATCCGGTCATGGGACTCCAGCGCGATCTGCTTGAATCGGTTGAACACCCGAAGCCTGATCCATTCGTCGCGCCGGCTGCGGATCGTGCTGGCCGAACACGTCACAGGTGAGGCCGCAGGGTGGGGGCCGACGTCGGTATGGGGACCGGCAGGTGCTGGCGGCCACAGTGTTCGTGGCCACGACAGGCTGCACGCGGCGGCAGCTGCCGCCGGGCTTCGGCCCATCTGGGCCGTCCGCGCACCGCCGCTTCACCGAGTGGAGCCGGGCCCGTGTGTGGGGCAAGCTCCACCGCCTGGTCCCGGGTGAGCTCGGCTCCGGAGGGGAGCTGGACTGGTCGCGGTGCGCGATCGACTCGGTGAATATGCGCGCGACGAAAGGGGGGACCTGACGGGTCCGAATCCCGCAGATCGCGGTATGAAGGGTTCAGAGATCCATTTGATCGCTGAGCGGACCGGTCCGCCCCTCCCGATCGGTATCTCCGCCGCGAACACGCACGACAGCCAGGGGCTTGAACCCCTGGTACGGGGCATACCCCCCATCCGTTCCCGGCGCGGGCCCCGCCGACGGCGGCCCGCCAAGCTGCATGGAGACAAGGGCTACGACTACGACCGCCTGCGGAAACGGCTCCGCTTGCGCGACATCATCCCGCGCCTCGCCCGCAGAGGCATCGAGTCCTCCCAGAAGCTGGGCCGCCACCGGCGGACTGTGGAGCGAACGGTGGCGTGGCTGTCCGGGTGCCGTCGCCTGCACCGCCGCTACGAGCGTAAGGCCGAGCATTTCCTGGCCTTCGCCTCAATCGCGGCCACCCCGATCTGCTTCCGCCGACTCGGCGGCTGAGCCGTCCCCTATGATTTCGATCATGGGCAACTTCTCCTGAGCGGGCCGCGACGGTCCACAGACATCCGCCCGGCAGGTGCCGGGCTCCGTCAGCGTGCCCGCACGCTCACCTCAGGAGACACGACCACACCATGTCCGTTCACTCTGCCCGTTCCGCCCTGGACGACCGCATCGCACGTCTACGACAGCTCGCCCACGCCGACACCCGGCTGGAGGGCGTACTGCTCTACGGCTCGTGGACCGTGGGCGAGGCCGACGCCCATTCCGACATCGAGGCGTACCTCTACATCCGGGACGACCGCCTCGCCGACTTCGACGGCCCCGGCTTCCTGGCGCAGCTCGCACCGCTCCAGCTCTCCTACACCAACATGTACGGCATCCTCGCCGTCGTCTTCGACGACCTGATGCGCGGTGAGTTCCACCTCACCCCCGCCGGTCCCGGCATCGACGAAGTCCCCACCTGGCAAGGCATGGTGCACCTACCCCGGCCTGACGACGCCGTCCTGCTCGACCGCACCGGCCGGCTCATCCAGGCCGCCCGGCAGCTGGCCACCTTCCAGCCGCCCGAGCCGGTGACCACCGCCCAGCAGCTCACCGACGAGCTGACCAACTGGACCCTGATGCTCGCCCACGTCCTGGCCCGCGGTGAGATCGCCCGCGCCCACGCCCTGCTGCACACCGTCATCGCGCCCCAGCAACTGCAGCTCTGCCGCCTGTTGCGCAACAGCACGGCCCACTGGCTCACCCCCAGCCGCGCGCTCGAACAGGACCTGCCCGACACGGACCGTCAGCGCTACGTCGCGGCCACGGCTGCCGCCCGCGACCAGGACGTGCGCACGGCGGCACGCAACAGCTGGCGCTGGAGCCGCGACCTGGCCTCCGAGGCCGCCGACCGCTGGGCCATTCGCCTGCCGCACGAACTCCATGCACAAATCAGCAGCCTCCTGAACGACCCTCGCTGACCACATCCGGTCGGGGCTGCCGGACCCGTCCGGTAGCCCCGACCTGGCGGTCTCGGTCGCCGCACAACGCCAGTTGAGACGACCTCTCATTCAGCGGCACGCGGCTGACGACCCCGTCGGGTCCCGTGCGGCCGCGACCCGGGCCGCCGTGCGCGAAGCCCCGGGCCGGCAGCCCGGCGTCGCGGCCGCGCCGAGGGCCGTACGAGCGAGTGCCGACCGGTCGCCGAGCAGCCGCGCCAAGGGCTGCTCCCGCTCGCCCCGGGACGCATGAGGATCTCGATCGGCAGGTCCCGCGCGCGTCGCACGCCGACCGGATCGATTGAGGGGTGCCGTTGCCGTCGGCGTCCCATACAATCCCGAGTATTCAGCATTAGGAGCAGGGTGGGGGCTGCTGTGGTCCGGCGGTGCCGGTGGTCGCTGGCATCGAGCCGTCCCACGTCCCGGAGTCCTGAGAAGTAGGTACGTGCGCGTGATCGGGCGGAAACCGCAATTCGAACAGCTGGCCGCCCTTGTCGAAGCGGCACGAGAAGGACGCGGGTCCTCGGCGCTGGTGTCCGGCGAAGCGGGGATAGGGAAGAGCAGCCTCGTCTCCGCGGTCGTCGACGCCGCGTCGTCGTCCGGCTTCCAGGTCCTCTCCTGTTACGGCCTTCGCGGTGCGGGGGCGGCCGGTTTCGAAGGGCTGCACGAGCTGTTGCTGCCCCTCCTCAGCCGCATGGACACTCTGTCGCCGCGCCAGCGGACGGCCCTGGACGTGGCGTTCGGGGCCGAAGGAGAACCGGCCGACCGTCTCATCACGGGACTCGCCGCCTTCGGGCTGCTGGAGGAAGCGGCAGCGCGAGGCCCCCTCGTGGTGCTGGTCGAGGACCTGCACTGGCTCGACCTGTCGACAGCCGACATCGTCACCTTCCTCGCGGCCCGCATGAGCGTCATGCCGGTGCTGCTCCTGGCCACCAGCCGAACCGATCGCATCTACCCCGACCGGAGCCCGCGCTTCAAGCATCACGTGCCGCTGGCGCCGCTCAGCCAGGAAGACGCGCTGGAACTGATCGCCCTGCACGCGCCCGACCTGACGATGCCGCAACGGCACCGCCTGGTCGAGCGCGCCATGGGCAACCCGCTCGCCCTGACCGAATGGGCGGTCAGCCCTTCGTGGGTCGAAGGCGCGCCTTCCGCCGAGCGCGGCCGCATCCCGATGGGCAAACGCCTGGAGGACTCGTTCCTGGCCGAGGTCGCCCTGCTTCCACGAGCGACGCGGCGCGCGCTCCTCGTCGCCGCCGCGGGGCAGGACGCGAGCAGCTGGGAGGTGCTCGCCGCGGCCCGCAACCTGGGCCTGGACCGGAGCGACTTCGCGCCGGCCGAGAGCTTCGGGCTGATCGCGCTCAGTGGCGGCACCTACAGGTTCCGTCACCCTCTGGTGGGTTCGGCGGTGTACGACAACGCCGACTCCGACGCCCGGTCCCGCGTGCACACCGAGCTGGCGGCGGTCGTCGTCGACGCCGCACGCGCTGTGCAGCACCGGGCCGCGGCAGTCACCGGCTGGGACGAGAAGGTCGCCGCTGAGCTGGAAGAACTCGCCGTGGCGATCGGCCGACGGGGCGCGCGGACCGAGGCGGCCGCCGCCTGGCGACGCTCGGTCGCGCTGACCCCGGCCGCGCGGGAGCGGGCGCGCCGCACGGTGATGGCGGCCGAAGCCGCGCGGCAAGCGGGCGCGACGGCCGACGCCGGCGCCCTGCTCGCCGAGGCGAACCCCGCCGCCGACGACGAGGCATCGGTGATGCAGTTCGCCCGTACCGAATGGATGCTCGCCGGCACCGTCGCGACGCTTCCGGACCGGGGCGGTGACGAACTCATCGCGCTGTCGCGGACTCTCAGCAATCCGGACGACCGGGTGGAGGTCCTCACCTGGGCGGCGGTGCGCAGCTACACCCGCCAGAACTTCTCCGCCGAGATCACGGCGGCCGTGGCCGACGAACTCCGGCGACCCGGCATCGCCGTCACCGAGCGGCAGCGGCTGCTGCAGAGCATCGGCCTGTCCCTGATCGGCTCGGCGAACCGGATCATGTCGGTCGAGGAGGCGTTGTCGATCTTCCAGCGGCAGGTGCGCGAGACGGACGCGACCCTGCTGAACTGCCTCGCGTTCGCCTTCGAGGACGCCCACGACCTCGAAGGCGCCGAACGCATCTGGAGCGCCGAGATCGACATGTTCCACCGATCGGCACGCACGAGCGACGAGACGGTGGCCCTCGCCGGGCGCGGCACGGTGCGGATGACCGCCAAATCGATCGCCGCCGGACTCGCCGACTGCGAGCAGGCACTGCGCCTCAGCTTCGACCTCGATCTGTCGGTGGTCGGAGCCATCGCCGCGGCGGACATCGCACGCGCCCGCGCATGGCGCGGCGAACACGAGCTCGCGACCGCTGCTCTGGAAACCTGCGCCGAACTGTCCGGACCGGACCCGTTCGCCAGGGTGGCCGCCATCGCATCCTGGGCGTCGGCCCAGATGGCGGCGAACGAGAGCCGCTCCGAGGACGCGGTCGTCCACTTGCTGAGGAGCATCGGGCATCCGCCCATCGGCCTCTGGGCCGGCGGCGACCTCGCCGACGCGGCCGTGCGGGCCGGCCGGCCGGAGGTGGTGGAGGACTGGCTCGGCACGGCAACGGCCGCCCTCGCCTCCAGCGACTCCGACCATCTCGCGATGCTGGTCGAACGGGCGCGGGCCCTGCTGGCGTCGAGCAGCGACGCGCGAGCCCACTTTGAGCGGGCGATCCGGCGCGGTGAGCGGACCACGGCCTTCCTCGACCTGGCCAAGACCCGACTGCTGTTCGGCGAGTGGCTTCGGCGAGAGCGCCGCATCGTGGAGGCACGCGGCCACCTCTCCGCGGCGCTGCACGTCTTCGAGTCGCACCACACGACGCCGCTCGCGCGGCGAACGGCACGGGAGCTGAGTGCTGCCGGCGGTGTCCGGCCCGCACAGACACCCCGGACCTTCGACGCCAGCACCGTGCTCACCGCTCAGGAACTGCACGTCGCCCAGCTGGCCGGCCAGGGGCACACGAACAAGCAGATAGCCGACCAGCTGTATCTCTCCCACCGCACCGTCGGGGCGCACCTGTACAACGCCTACGCCAAGCTGGGCATCAACCGGCGGTCGCAGCTCGCTGCCGCCCTCGCGGCCACGCTCGGCTGATCCGAGGCACGGTTCACAGCCGCCGAGGGTTCGGGCACGACGCCTCCCCCCCCGGGGCCTGCCGCCTCACCGGAGGGCAGCACGTCCGTTTCCGGTGGAGGCCGCCTTCGGGCCGGTCGGGGAAGCCCCGGCGCGCGAGATGTCCGGGGCGGCGCCGGGCGACGCGCGGCGCCGGGTCCGCGTCCGACAGGCTCCGTACGGTGACACCCGACTTCCTCGCGGACACCGGTACCGGCCGGTGCGCGACCTCGGGGGAACGGGCACCCGGTCCGCGGCCGGTGCGGAACCCAAGAGGGATCACGGTCGGATTACCTAGGGTGCTCACCGGCCTCGTCGCCTAGTACTGCAACGGTGCTTGTGCTGATTGCTGACCAGTTTCAGGGGCTGTGTCCGCGTCGTTTGTAGTGACTGAGGCGGGCCTGGTGCTGGCGTCGTCGGCGCCAGTGTGAC
>NZ_JBITFM010000024.1:0-74407 GCF_044456065.1 Streptomyces sp. NPDC051041 | reverse complement strand
CGGGCCGTGGAAGTCCACTACCCCACCCCGCTCCCGCACCTCCCCGTCCACCCGACACCAGCCGTCCCCCTCCAGCCGGGCACGGTCCCGGCGGTCGCGAGCGTCGTCCTACCGGACGGGCGGATCGTCACCGGCTATGCCGTCAGCCCCGCCCAGCCCGAGCCGGTCACCGTCAAGCCGGCCGTCTCGCGGACGGCGGTGAACGTCGCCCTCGGAGGCGTCGGCTTCCTCGCGGCGTGCGGGGGCTTGCTGCTGCTCACGTCGTTCATCGCCGCCCTGACCGCGTTCATCACCCAGCTCATCATCCTCACCGCCGTCATCTTCGGCGGCTTCATCGCCGTCCAGGTCTTCGGCACGAGCCGGGACAGCAGGGCCGGGACCACGGTCAACATCCGCAAGGCCGTCATCAAGCGCAACCACTTCCACGGCTGAGGTTCGATGACCTACAGGTTGCGCCAGTCGTCCGGATCATCGGAGAGCGGTTCGTGCCATTGACGTGGCTGAAGGATGCGGAAAGGAGCACGGGATTCCGTAGGCCATCCAGCCGCTTCGGCCGCAGCTATGTGCCCGGCAAAGAAAGATCGGCACAGAATTGCCTTCACCCTGATCGTGGGAGTGGTGCGAGCGTTGAAGTGTGTGCTGACGAAGTGGCTCCGAAACCAGTCCAACCGCCGCTGGTGAAGTAGCTCGACGCAAGTGATCTCGATACGTTCGGACCACAGGGCGAGCATGCGGCGTAAATGGTCTGACTCATCGGTCAATTGCCCAAATCGGTAGTACCCCTGCGGCTGTCGTTCCGTCAGCTGGTAAGCGGCAAATTGCGCGACGGTGCGGTTGCCCTTCCTCTCGTTGCACGGATCGCAGGCGGGTACAAGGTTACGCCAGTCGTCATCCCCGCCAGAGGCAACGGCGATGACATGATCTTTTACCTGCGACGGAGCCAGGCAGTACACACACCGGCCGCCGTGGGCGGTCAGCACCGCAAGTTCCTCTCCGAGGGGGAAGTAGCGGCGTCTGGGACGCTTCACCAGGCCCGGACGCCGTTCGCTGATCTCATTTCGCATGATGGCTGCTTAGGTGGTGACCGTGTCGAGGGGACTGACCTGGTGTGGAACAACAGCCTCCGGAGCGGACGCCATATGCATGTCCCAGTGTTTGGCCAGCCACTTAATGTGGTCAGCCGTCACGGCCACCGCGAGCGGGGCGTTATCCAGTTTGGCGTAGTCCGGGTACGCCTTCACCTCATCCGCAAGGCGCAGGGTCTTGGTAATCGGGTTGACGGTGATCAACCCGAGGTCGAAGAGACGGTGCAGGTCCCGACGGAGCAACAGGCCGCCGCCCTTGTGGTGCTTGCCGTTGGCCGCATAGCTGTACAGATGCGCGGCCTCCAACGCCTGGACGGGTGCGGGACCGGTAAACGCGCATACTTCTCCAAAGATCTGAATCAGATGCTTACGGAAGGCCGGTTGTCCCTTGCGGACGCGGATGGTTGCGGTTCCGTGGCCGCCGGCGATCATCTGCTGAGCGATGTCGACCACGCGCAGCGGCAGGGGCACACCACCGTGGGTGAGGGCGTGATGGAAGTCGTCCCAGCGCAGCTCACGCAATGAGTTTTGTGATGCCGGCTTTACGCAGAGGGCACGTAGTTCCGGCGCGGTCAGGGTGCCGCGCGCGTCGACCCAGCCGGCTTCGTGTCGACTGCGGTAGGTGGTTACCTGCTTGGTCTTCCAACCCGCTTGGTCAAATTCGTGCTTGCACTCTTGGTTCCAACAGACGAACCGGGGCAGCTTCTTCTTCCGTTCGGCCACGTCCGCCTTACCGCACTTGAGACAGTATGGGGTTTCCTTCTCGCCCCGGCCGATTGTGATGTCCTCGATCACGGACAAGCCCAATAGCTCATCACCGTCCCACAATGCGATCACGTCTCCGGCCTTCAAGGCCGCGTGATTGGGGACGGTGCTGTCCCAGCTGTAGTGGGTGGCGGGGTTGTCATCGTAGCCCTCGCTGATCCGCTTACTACCAGCCTTCGCCAGCACCAACCACGCCGTCATCAAGTCCTCCCGTAGACGCACCGAACGATCAGACGCGGCACGGGGCGACCCGCGCACGCGTGTGATCAACGTAGCCGGCATCACTGACAACGCCTCGCGAAATACCCCAGCCCCTTACTCCTAGGGGCTGTGTTCCCCACCGACGCGGCTCGCGTCGCTTGGGGATGTCTGCGGGCGACCGCCCCTCACCACAAGACGGCGGCCGCCCTTATCCAACCAGCCCTTCTAGACCCGTTGGAGGTCTCCCAGCATGACGCACCCCACCCTCATCCGGCGAGCGGCCGGCTCGCCGTGCTTCCCGATGCGGGAGGTGGCCGCATGACCGCTCCTGTGATCACGGACCTGGCCCGGCTGGAGCTGCTGGCGTGGGCGATCGAGGCCGCCGGCCGTGGTTGGCGGGTCTTCCCGCTGCGTCCCGGCGACAAGCGCCCCGCCGGGCACTCGGAGAAGCGCTGCCCGGGCACCGGGCGCTGCTCGGACGGCCACAAGACGCCCGAGCAGCGCGCCACCACCGACATCGACCTGATCACCGCCGCCTGGACCCACCAGCCCTACAACGTGGCCATCGCCACCGGCCCCTCGGGGCTGCTCGTGGTCGACCTGGACACGTGCAAGCCGCACGAGCCGGAAGGAACGCCTGACGGCGTCGCCAACTTCAAGGCGCTCTGCGAGCGCGCCGGGCAGACCGTCCCCGACACCTACCGGGTGCGGACCGCGCGCGGCGGGGAGCACCTGTACTTCCTCCAGCCGCCCGGTGCCCGGCTGCGCTCCACCGCCGGACGCCTCGCCAGGAAGATCGACACACGGGGTTGGGGCGGGTACGTCGTCGCCGCCGGCAGCACCACCCCCCACGGCCCCTACACCGTCATCGACAACCGCCCACCCGCCGTGCTGCCCCAGTGGCTGTACGAGGCCCTGAAACCGCCGCAGCGGCCCGCACAGGCCACCTCTGTGCCGGTCACCACCCGCGCGAGCGGGTACGCGGCGGCGGCGCTGCGGGGCGAGGTGCGCAACGTGGCCACCGCCGCGGACGGCACCCGCAACGCCACCTTGCTGCGCGCCGCACGGGCACTGGGGCGGCTGGTCGCATCCGGCGACCTGACCCGCGCGGAGGTCGAAGAGGCTCTTAGTAGGGGGGCGGCGAGCAACGCCACCCAGTCGCAGCGCTACTACGACGACGTGATCCGCCGGGGTCTGGACTGGTCCATCGCCCATAACCCGGCCGGCAAGCGGGAGGCGGCATGACCCTCCCCCCGCCTCCTAAGAGCCTCCCCGCCACCCACCGACCGACGGCCGCCGCACCACCTGCGGGCCCGGCGGCCGTGGGCGAGCCGAAAGGCGCCGCCCGCCAGGGCGTCCGAACTGCTCTTCGCCCTGACCCGCGCCCGACCGACGGGCGGTTCCCCGTGGCGTGGCTGCACATCGTCGCCCCCGGCCGCGCCGTGCCCACCGCCACCTCGAGGTGCGAGTGCGGCCGTGACCGCAGCGCTGTCGGCCGCGCCCGCGTCCTCGCCCTGATCGCCGACCCCTCCACCCACCGCACCGCCTGCCCGTTGCGCAACCCCCAGGAAGGAAGGGCCGCCGCATGACCACGTCCATCGACGGGGCCGCGCTGCTCGATGAGGTGGAAACCTTCCACCGCCGGTTCAACGTCTTCCCCACCGACGCCGCGTTCGTCGCGGTTGCCCTGTGGGACGCGCACGCGCACCTGCTCGACTGCTTCGACTCCACCCCCCGGCTCGCGTTCCTCTCCCCCGAGCCCGGCTCGGGTAAGACCCGGGCGCTGGAGATCGTGGAAACCCTCGTGCCGCAGCCCATGACGGCGGTGAACGCATCCGCCGCCGCCTTGTTCCGGTCCGTGTCCGCCGGCACCGCCAAGCCGACCATCCTGTTCGATGAGATCGACACCGTCTTCGGTCCGAAGGCCGGGGACAACGAGGAACTCCGCGGCTTCCTGAATGCCGGGCATCGCCGTACCGGGGTGACCTACCGGTGCATCGGCGATGGTGGGCAGCAGAGCGTGCAGGCGTTCCCCTCGTACTGCGCGGTCGCGGTCGCCGGCCTCGGCTCGCTGCCCGACACGATCCTGTCCCGCTCGGTCATCATCCGCATGCGCCGCCGGGCCAGGAACGAGCGCGTGGAGCCCTTCCGGGCCCGCGTCCATGAAGCCGAGGGGCACAAACTCCGTGACCGGCTCGCCGCCTGGGCCGAGCAAGTCCGCGACGTGGTCATGGGGGCGTGGCCGGAGATGCCGGACGGGGTGACCGACCGGCCGGCCGACGTGTGGGAACCGCTGATCGCGGTCGCCGATGCCGCCGGCGGCGCCTGGCCCGAGCGGGCCCGCGCCGCCTGTGTGGAGCTGGTCACCGCGTCCAAGGCCAACGACAAGGGCAGTCTCGGGGTACGGCTGCTGACCGACCTGCGCGACCACGTCATGGTCGGCATCGACCGCCTGCCCACCGTCGCCATCCTGGACCGGCTCAACGCCCTGGACGACGCCCCCTGGGCCGACCTTCACGGCAAGCCGCTGGACAACCGACGCCTGTCCAAGATGCTCGCCGAGTACATGACGGCCGACAACGAGCCGATCACCTCCCGCAACATCAAGACGGGCGGGAGCGTGCTGAAGGGCTACTACGCCGCCGATCTCGCCGACGCGTGGGCCCGCTACTGCCCCCCACCCCCGGAAAGTTCGCTACCTCCGCTACCCAGCACCGAAAACGCGGCCTGACCAGCCCTGATGCGGTAGCGGCAACCGGCCACGGTTGCCGCTACCGCCCCGCTACCCATCCGCTACCGCTACCCCCTCCCGCTACCCCCAACAGGCCCCTGACCTGCGCGGTAGCGGAGGTAGCGGAAGTAGCGGACTTCCAGAAGGGGGCCGGACGCCCCCGCCCTTCCACGGAGGTTTCCGACGTGCTCACCGTCGTTCCGACCGAACCGCAGGCACTGACCGTTCCGGAGGTCATGGCCGCGCTGCGCCTCAGCCGCAGCAAGGTCTACGACCTCATCCGCACCAAGCAGCTCCCGAGCTACACGTCCGGCCGGTCCCGCCGCATCCCGGTCGACGCCGTGCGCCACTACATGCACAGCCGACTGGAGGAGAACGCAGCCTGATGGCACCCCGCAAGAGGAACCCGAACGGCGCCGGCAGCATCTGGCAGCGCAAGGACGGGCGCTTCGAGGCGCGCGTTTACGTCCCCCAGCCCGACGGCACCCGCAAGCGCAAAACGGTCTACGGCGCCACCTGGGAGGAGTGCGACGAGAAGCGGCAGGAACTGGTGCGCCGCGACCGCCAGGGCATCCCGACGCCGTCCCGGTCGGCGAAGCTCTCCGAGTGGCTGCCGTACTGGCTGGAGGAACACGTCCGGCCGCACCGGAAGCGGACGACCTACGTGAAGTACGAGATGCACGTACGGCTGTACCTCGTGCCCCTGCTGGGCAGTCGACGGCTGGAGTCGCTGACCACGGCGAACGTCCGGCAGATGATTTCCAAGGTGACCGCGCAGGCATCGGCCGCGACCGCGAAGGAGGCGCACCGGGTCCTGCGTACGGCGCTCACGGCGGCGTGCCGTGAGGAACTGATCAGCCGCAACGTTGTCCAGTTGGTCCCAGCCCCGCAGGTGGAGCCGCGTGAACTGCGCCCCTGGTCGCTGGACGAGACGCTGACGTTCCTGGAAGCCGCACGGGCAGATCCGCTCTACGCCGCGTTCGTCCTGGCGGTCGTCCTCGGGCTGCGACGAGGGGAAATCCTCGGGTTGCAGTGGCGGGACGTGGACCTCGACCGGCGGACCCTCACGGTCCGGACCACCCTGCATCGGGGCGGCAAGGAGCTGTACCTCGACACGACGAAGAACCGGCGCACGAGGGTGATCCCGGTGCCACGGATGTGCGTCGCGCCGCTCCGGTGGCAGCGTCTGCGGCAGGCGGAGCAGCGTGCGGCGGCCGGTGCGGACTGGCACGAGAGCGATCACGTGTTCACGACCCGCAGCGGCCGGCCGATCGAGCCGCGGAATCTCTACCGGTCGTTCCTGCGGCTCTCAGAGTCCGCCGGCCTTCCGAAGGTGCGTCTGCACGACACTCGCCACGGCTGTGCGTCCCTGCTCTTCGCCGCGGGCGTCGCGCCGCGGACCGTGATGGAGATCCTGGGGCACTCGCAGATCGCGGTGACGATGAACGTCTACACGCACGTGAGCGACGGCGACCGGCGGGAGGCCATGGGGCACATGGACCGGCTGCTGAAGCGGCGCCGTTAGGCGGGACTGCCGTCAAGATCTGCCGTCAACGCCCCCACGATCTTGGATCGTGGGGGCGTTGACCCAGGTGGAACGGTGAGCCCCCTGTCGGATTCGAACCGACGACCTTCGCTTTACAAGAGCGGCGCTCTAACCAGCTGAGCTAAGGAGGCGCCGCGCACGGCGGCGCCGTGCGCGAGGGCTGCTCCACTGTACACAGAGCGCGTTTCTCCTATCCATGAAGTTCCGCTCCCCGGCGCTCCGACTCCCGGGGTTCCAGCTCGTACTCGAAGGCGTACGGCACGGCCGCCTGCCCGTGCCGCGCGGTGAAGTCGCCGCGGCCCCGCAGCCCGGTCAGTTCCCCGGTCCCCGAGCCGGGCACCACCTCGAACGTGCAGTGCACGGTCCCGTCGGCGTCGAAGGAGCCCCGCTCCTCGACCGCGAAGGCGCCCTCGCGCCCGTCGAGCCGGCCCGCCAGCACCTCCATGCCGGCGAAGGAGCCGGTCCTTTCCGTCACGTACACGATGGAGTACTCGCAGAGCGTGGCGGCGGCCTCGATGCCCCCGGAGAAGGTGTTGGTGACGGAGGCGTGGGCGAACCGGGGGTTCGCGTCGGCGGGGCCGACGGGCTGCTCCTTCCAGTCGGCGAAGGTGAAGTGGCCGGTGGTCCGGGTGGTGGGCATGGCTGTCCTTTCGTTCCGCGGCACGGCCCGCCGCCGTGCCGCGGGGACCACCCTGGGCGCCGTACCTGACACCTCCTGTCAGGTACGGCCGTACGGCCCGGCGAGGCGCGGGCGAACAATGAGCGCCATGCGTGCCGACCGTCTCCTCGCCCTGCTGTTGCTGCTGCAGAACCGCGGCCGGATGACCGCGTCCGAACTCGCGGCCGAGCTGGAGGTGTCGGTCCGCACCGTCTACCGGGACGTCGAGGCGCTCGGCGCGGCCGGTGTGCCGGTGTGCGCCGACCGCGGGCCGCTCGGCGGGTACCGGCTGGTCGGCGGGTACCGCACGCGGCTGACCGGGCTGACCGACGCCGAGGCCGGCTCGCTGTTCCTCGCCGGGGCGCCGGGGCCGGCGCGCGACCTGGGGCTGGGCGCGGTGCTCGCGACGGCCCAGTCCAAGGTGCAGGCCGCCCTTCCGGCCGAGCTCGCCGAGCAGGCCCGGCGGATGCAGGAGCGGTTCCACCTGGACGCGCCGGCGTGGTTCCGGGACGCCGATCCGGTGCCGCATCTGGAGACGGTCGCGCGGGCGGTGTGGGAGCAGCGGGTGGTGCGGGCGCACTACCGGCGGTGGCGCGGCGAGGTGCGCCGGGAACTGCGCCCGCTGGGCCTCGTCCTCAAGGGCGGCATCTGGTACGTGGTGGCCCTGGCGGACGGGGCGGAGACGGTACGGACGTACCGGGTCTCGCGCCTGCTGGAGGCCGAGCTGACGGACGAGCGCTTCGAACGGCCCGGCGGTTTCGACCTGGCCGCCCACTGGGCGGAGTCCTCCCGGCGCCTGGAGGCCGCGGTGCACCGGGGGACCGCCCGGCTGCGGATCTCCCCGCGGGCGCGGCGGCTGCTGCCCATGCAGTTCGGCGCGGCGGGGGTGCGCGCCCTGGAGGGCGCCGGGCCGCCCGACCGCGAGGGCTGGGTCGTGGTGGAGCTGGCCGTCGAGACGGAGGCGGTCGCGGTGGGCGACCTGCTGCGGCTCGGCACGGAGGCGGAGGTGCTGGGGCCGCCCGCGCTGCGGCGGGCGGTCGCCGGCGCCGTGGCCGTCCTCGCGCGGCGCTACGCGCGGCACGAGGAGGACACCGCGCCGCCCCCGCACCCGGACCGGATCGAAAATTTCGGCGAAGTTCACTCGTCCACAGGTGCTGACAGATCAGGTGAACGGCAGGTACCGTCCTGATCCGGTTCACCTGTGTGGACTACACCACAACGGAGCCATCCGTCGTGGCACCACCTTCCTACAACGGATCGTCCGGCACGTTCCTGCCGGTAGAAGGGGGCCCATTCACCATGGCCACTGTCACGTTCGACAAGGCGACCCGGATCTACCCGGGTTCCGACAAGCCCGCCGTCGACGCCCTGGACATCGAGATCGCGGACGGCGAGTTCCTCGTCCTGGTCGGCCCGTCCGGCTGCGGCAAGTCCACCTCCCTGCGGATGCTCGCGGGCCTGGAGGACGTCAACGCCGGCGCCATCCGCATCGGCGACCGCGACGTCACCCACCTGCCGCCGAAGGACCGGGACATCGCCATGGTGTTCCAGAACTACGCCCTCTACCCGCACATGACGGTCGCGGACAACATGGGCTTCGCGCTGAAGATCGCGGGCGTGCCGAAGGCGGAGATCCGGCAGAAGGTCGAGGAGGCCGCGAAGATCCTCGACCTCACCCAGTACCTGGACCGCAAGCCGAAGGCGCTCTCCGGCGGTCAGCGCCAGCGTGTCGCCATGGGCCGCGCCATCGTGCGCGAGCCGCAGGTCTTCCTCATGGACGAGCCGCTGTCCAACCTGGACGCCAAGCTCCGCGTCTCCACCCGTACGCAGATCGCGTCGCTCCAGCGCCGCCTCGGCATCACCACGGTCTACGTCACCCACGACCAGGTCGAGGCCATGACGATGGGCGACCGCGTGGCGGTCCTCAAGGACGGTCTGCTCCAGCAGGTCGACACCCCGCGGAACATGTACGACCGGCCCGCGAACCTCTTCGTGGCCGGCTTCATCGGCTCCCCGGCGATGAACCTGGTCGAGGTCCCGATCACCGACGGCGGCGTGAAGTTCGGCAACTCGGTCGTGCCGGTCGACCGCGACGCGCTGTCCGCCACCACCGACAAGACGGTCACCGTCGGCGTCCGCCCCGAGCACTTCGACGTGGCCGGCGCGGACTCCGACCTGGGCCTGGCGGTCACCGTGAACGTCGTCGAGGAACTGGGCGCCGACGCGTACGTCTACGGCACCGCGAAGGTCGGCGACGCCTCCAAGGACCTGGTGGTCCGCGTCAACGGCCGGGACGTCCCGGAGAAGGGCAGCCGGCTGCACGTCGTGCCGCGCTCCGGCGAGACCCACGTGTTCTCCACCTCCACGGGCGAGCGGCTGTCCGACTGATCCCGCCCGCCGGTGCCGGGCGGCCCCGGGAAGTCCCGGCGCGCCCGGCCGGTCCGCCCGGATCGACGAAGAGGGCCCCGCAGCCTGCTGCGGGGCCCTTCCCGTTGCCGCCGAATACCCCGGCACACCGGACGTTTCGAACAGTGTGCGTCAACCCGCTACCCGTTTCCGGGCGGTTCCGCATCCCCCGAACCGGTGACTGAATGTCGCCAAATCACTACCGGACGCTACCCTCACTCGCGTGAAGCACACCACCACCCCACAGACGCGACACGGCCGGGGCCCCGCCCACCGGATCGGCCGCTCCCTCGCCCTCGTCCTGCCCGTCGTCCTGGTGCTCTCCGGGACCCTCGCGGTCACCCGGGTCGACTGGTCGGGGAACTCCTCGAACCCGGTGCTCGCCGCCGCGGACGCGTCCCGGCCCCAGGCCGGCCCGGGCACCGCGGCCCGCGCCCCGCAGGACGTGCTGCGCGACCGGCTGCTGACCGAACTGCACGAGAAGGACCCGGGCGTCGCCCTCACCCACCTCCAGGAGGCCGTCAACGGCCGCCCCTCGCTGGCCCGGCACTGCGCCTCCATCGCCCGCGCCCTCGGCCGCGCCGCGGTCCGGGTCTACGGCCCGACGCGCGCCCAGTCCTACGCGCGGCCCGTTTGCGACACCTCCTTCGCCTCCGGCGTCACCGCCGCGCACCGCTGAGCACGGCCCTGCCGGGCACCGCACGGCAGGGCCGCACCGGACGACCGGCGGCCGCCGGCGGGACGCGACGTACAGTTCGGTCATGACCGATCCGCGCGCAGCGTCCCGTCCCGTGCAAGCCGTCATCCTGGCCGGTGGCCAGGGCTCGCGGCTGCGGCCGTACACCGACGACCGGCCCAAGCCGATGGTCGAGATCCCCGGGACGGGGACGCCGATCATCGGCCATCAGCTGTCCTGGCTCGCCGCGGAGGGCGTGACGGACGTGGTGATCTCCTGCGGCCACCTCGCCGAGGTCCTGCAGAAGTGGCTGGACACGGCCGACCTGCCCGTCTCCGTCACCACCGTCGTCGAGACGGAGCCCCTCGGCCGCGGCGGCGGCCTCAGGTACGCCGCCGCGCACCTCCCCCGCCCCGACCGGCCCTGGTACGCCACCAACGGCGACATCTGGACCCGGTTCTCGCTGCGCGACATGGCGGACTTCCACACCGAGCGGGACGCCGTCGCCACCCTCGCCCTGGCCCGCCCGCGCCTGCCGTGGGGCGCGGTCAAGACGGACGGCTTCGGCCACATCACCGACTTCATCGAGGCCCCGCCGTCGACCTTCGAGATCAACGCGGGTGTGTACGTCTTCTCCCCCGGGTTCGCCGACCTGCTCCCGGAGCGCGGCGACCACGAACGCACCACGTTCCCGCGTCTGGCCCGCGAACGCCGCCTGGCCGGCTTCCCGATCCCGCAGGGCTCCTACTGGCGCGCGATCGACACCGCGAAGGACCTGACGGAGGCGGCGCGGGAACTGGCGGCACTCGGCCGCTGAGGACTCCGGTCTCCCGGGGGCCCGGACACGCCGACGGGGTCCCGCACGGATGACGTGCGGGACCCCGTCGGCGTACGGGCGGGCCCTGCCCGAGAAGCCCTATCCCAGCAGGCCGCCCACCAGGCCCGGCTGCCCGGAGGAGGAACCGCCGCCGGTACCGCTGCCGGTACCGCCCCCGGTGCCGGTGCCGCTGTCGCCGGACGAGCCGCTGTCGGTGCCGCCGGTCGCGATGCCGGCGGAGGCCGGGCCGGAGCTGGTGCTCGGTGCCTGCCCGGCCGGGGAGGACTGCCGGGGCGGGGCCTGGCCGACGGTGCCCTGGGTCTGGCTGGGCGCCCCGCCGCCGGTGGCGGTACCGGTCTCCCGGCTCGCGCCCGGGGTGGTCGCGGCGCCGGTGGACGGGGTGGCCGTGCCCGCGGTGGCGCCCTGGGTGGGGGAGGTGGAGGCCGACGGGGTCCGCTTCCGCCGTTCGCCGGGCTCCTGCGGGAGCGGGGAGCCGGGCAGCTCGTTGCGCGGGGCCTCGCCGGGGCCGGGGACGACCACCCGGTCGGCGTCGCGGACGGCGCCGCCGAGCAGCGAGCCGACGAGCAGGGTGAGACCGGTGGCGAGGCCGGTCACGAGGGCGCCGCGGCGCAGCACGTACCGCCGCAGCTGCCAGATGCCGGCGCGGGGGCCGAGCCTGCGCCAGGCCCCGGCGGCGAGGCGGCCGTCGACGGAGTAGACGGGGGCGCCGGCGATGATCAGCGGGGACCAGGCGGCGAGGTAGATGATGTCGGGGGCGTCGTAGACGGGGACGCTCCGCCAGCTGACGGTGACGAGGAGCGCGGCCGAGAGCGCCGCGCCGACCGCGGCGACGACCCGCTGCCAGCAGCCGAGGACCGTCAGGACGCCCACGATGACCTGGAGGAAGGCGATGACCAGGCCGGATCCGACGGGGTGCGCCAGGGCGAACTGGCGCAGCGGCTCGGCGACCTCCCACGGGTGCAGGGTGGTGAGCCACTGCACCATGGACCCGCGCTTGCCGCCGTCGAAGTAGACGGGGTCGCAGAGCTTGCCCATGCCGGCGTAGACGGAGACGGAGCCGAGGAAGACGCGCAGCGGGAGCAGGACGACGCCGAGGTTCATGCGGCGGCCGGGGTAGTAGGCGTGCCGCGCCGGGTCGTCCGCGTGCCGTCTGGCCGGCCGCCCCGGCTCGTCGTCCGCCGCCGGGTGGGCGCCGGTGTCCTCGAACGCGTCGTCGCCGTGGCCGGGCCGGTCGTAGGCGGGGTCGTCGTAGGCGCTGCCGACGGTGCGCATGGGGGGCAGCAGCCGGGTGCCGGCGGTGTGGGGGGTGCGCTGGCGTCCGACGACGGGGTTCTCGAGGGTCTGGGTGAGGTCGTCCCCGGGGTCGTCGCCGACGCGGGGGATGACCTGGGTGGCCCCGGCGTCGAGGGACTGCTGGTCGGTGCGGTCGGCGCCGGCGCCGCGCACGGCCTGGAGCAGCCGGTGGGCGCCGGTGTCGTCCGGATCGGACCGGCCGCTCCAGATGACCGGCCGGCGGCGGGCGCCCGCGCCCGCCGGTGCGGCGGCGCCGACGACGGGCATGCGGGCGGTGTCCTCGGTGGCGCTCAGGTGCCGTGCGATGCGCGGGGACCGGATGCGCCGTGCCGAGGCGCCCAGCTGCACGCGGAAACTCGCGTGACTGACGATGACCTGCGCCGGATCGCTCGGCACCTTCACCATGCTCAGCGCGGGAGCGTCGTCGATTCCCGACGAGCGGTCCCCCGTGGGAGTGCGGGGTGTTCTGGTGTCCACACTCATCTAACCGAGTGACGTGTCGTTAGGACACTGCCGTGACCCGCCGGATCTGTCCGGACCGCGTCAAGCTCGCCCTGGACACGGAGAACGCCCCGAGCGGGTGAAGGTGCCGAACGTCCGTTCAGGCGCGCCTGCGGGCCGCCTCGTACAGCACGACGCCCGCCGCGACACCGGCGTTGAGCGACTCCGCGCCGCCCGGCATCGGGATCCGCACCCGGAAGTCGCAGGTCTCGCCGACCAGCCGGGACAGCCCCTTGCCCTCGCTGCCGACGACGATGACGACGGGCCCCTCCAGCGCGTCCAGCTCGCCGACCTCGACCTCCCCGTCGGCGGCCAGGCCCACGACCACGACGCCGGCCTTCTTGTACGCCTCCAGGGCGCGCGTCAGGTTGGTGGCGCGGGCGACCGGCGTCCGCGCGGCGGTGCCGGCGGAGGTCTTCCAGGCGCCGGCGGTCATGCCGGCCGCGCGCCGCTCGGGCACGACGACGCCGTGGCCGCCGAACGCGGAGACCGAGCGGACGACGGCACCGAGGTTGCGCGGGTCGGTCACCCCGTCGAGGGCGACGATCAGCGGGTCCTCGCCCTCGTCGGCGGCGGCGTCGAGCAGGTCCTCGGGGTGGGCGTACTCGTACGGCGGGACCTGCAGGACGAGCCCCTGGTGGTTGAGCCCGTTGGTCATCCGGTCGAGCTCGGGCCGGGGCGCCTCCATGAGGTTGATCCCGCCGCGCTCCGCGGCCAGGTGCAGCGCCTCGCGCACCCGCTCGTCGTTGTCGATGAACTGCTGCACGTAGAGCGTGGAGGCGGGCACGCCCTCGCGCAGCGCCTCGACGACCGGGTTGCGGCCGACGACGAGCTCGGCGGCCGACCTGCCGCCGCCGCGCCGGGCCTGCGCCCGCCCGTGGGCACGGCGCGCCTTCGCCTGGGCGGCGCGCTGCTTGGGGTGACCCTTACGCATCTCGGCGGGGGGCGTGGGCCCCTTGCCCTCCAGGCTCCGGCGCCGCTTGCCGCCGCTGCCGACCTGCGCGCCCTTCTTGCCGGACATGCGGCGGTTGTTCGCGGCCATGAGTTACCAGTCTCCGCTTCTGTTACGGGAGTGTGTGCGTACGTACGTGTCTGCAGTGTGCCGCCCGGAGGGCCGGACGGCACAGTCGATCACCGGGCCGGCCGGGCTCAGCGCGGCCCCAGGCTCCAGCGCGGGCCCTGCGGGCTGTCCTCGATGACCAGGCCGGCCTGGCCCAGCTGGTCGCGGATGGCGTCCGCGGTGGGCCAGTCCTTGCGGGCCCGGGCGGCCTCGCGCTGGTCGAGGACGAGCCGTACCAGGCTGTCGACGACGCCGTGCAGGTCCTCGCCCCGGTCGCCCCCGCCGGCCCAGTGCGCGTCCAGCGGGTCGAGGCCCAGCACGCCGAGCATGGCGCGGACCTCGGCGAGGCGCGCCACGGCGGCCTCCTTGTCGTCGGCGGCCAGCGCGCTGTTGCCCTGCCGGACGGTGGTGTGCACCACGGCGAGCGCCTGCGGCACGCCCAGGTCGTCGTCCATGGCCTCGGCGAACGCGGGCGGCACCTCGGGGGCGGGCTCCACCTCGCCCGCCTTCTCCACCACGCGCTGCACGAAGCCCTCGATGCGCGCGAACGCGGACTCGGCCTCGCGCAGCGACTCCTCGCTGTACTCGATGGTCGAGCGGTAGTGCGGGGTGCCCAGGTAGTAGCGCAGCACGATGGGCCGCCACTGCTTGACCATCTCGGAGACGAGCACCGAGTTGCCCAGCGACTTGGACATCTTCTCGCCGCTCATGGTGACCCAGGCGTTGTGCACCCAGTACCGGGCGAAGTCGTCGCCGAACGCCTTGGCCTGCGCGATCTCGTTCTCGTGGTGCGGGAAGATCAGGTCCAGCCCGCCGCCGTGGATGTCGAAGGCGGAGCCGAGGTACTTGTGCGCCA
The DNA here is from genome assembly GCF_044456065.1 of Streptomyces sp. NPDC051041. Classification (NCBI taxonomy): domain Bacteria; kingdom Bacillati; phylum Actinomycetota; class Actinomycetes; order Kitasatosporales; family Streptomycetaceae; genus Streptomyces; species Streptomyces sp. NPDC051041. Next base: position 59,791 of record NZ_JBITFM010000024.1, on the reverse strand, counting down.
TCGCCGAGCACTCCAGGTGCCAGCCCGGACGGCCCCGGCCCCAGGGCGTCTCCCAGTCCGGCTCGCCGGGCTTGGCCGCCTTCCACATGGCGAAGTCGCGCGGGTCCCGCTTGCCGGTGATGCCCTCCTCGGCGGGCTGCCGCATCTCGTCCAGGTCCTGCTTGGACAGCTCCAGGTAGGAGGGCCAGGACCGGACGTCGAAGTAGACGCTGCCGTCGGCCTCGTAGGCGTGGCCGCGCTCGATGAGCGCGCGCATCATCTCGATCATCTCGGTGACGTGGCCGGTGGCGCGCGGCTCGTAGGTGGGCGGCAGGCAGCCGAGGGCGGTGTAGGCGTCGTCGAACGCCCGCTCGTTCTCGTAGCCGATGGACCACCAGGGACGGTTCTGCTCCGCCGCCTTCTTGATGATCTTGTCGTCGATGTCGGTGACGTTGCGGACGAACGTGACGTCGTGGCCGCGGTACTCGAACCAGCGGCGCATGATGTCGAAGTTCAGGCCGGAGCGGATGTGCCCGATGTGCGGTGCGGCCTGCACGGTGGCGCCGCACAGGTAGATCGAGACACAGCCCGGCCTGAGCGGGGTGAAGTCACGGATCTGCCGGGCGCTGGTGTCGTACAGGCGAATAGTCACGGGTCCAGGGTAGTGGGCGAAGGGGCGTGCGGCGGACGGACGGGCCGAAGCGGGGGGACGGGCGCGTGGTCCCGTGCGGACGCGCCGGGGTCCGCGCCCCCGCCCGCCGCTCCCCCGCCGGGCCGGCGCTGTCAGTCCGTCCGCACGACCAGGGCGGTGGCCACCGCCATCAGGCCCTCCTCGCGGCCCGGGAAGCCGAGGCCGTCCGTCGTCGCGCCGGAGACCGACACGGGGGCTCCCGCCGCCGCCGTGAGGATCTTCTGCGCCTCGTCGCGGCGTCTGCCGATCTTCGGGCGGGGGCCGACGACCTGGACCGCGATGTTGCCGATGCGGAAGCCGGCCTCCCGCACGATCCGCGCGGCCTCGGTCAGCAGCGTCACCCCCGACGCGCCGGACCACTCCGGGCGCCCGGTGCCGAAGTGCTGCCCCAGGTCGCCGAGCCCGGCGGCGGAGAACAGGGCGTTGCAGGCGGCGTGCGCGACGACGTCCGCGTCGGAGTGGCCGGCCAGCCCGGGTCCCTCGCCCTCCCACTTCAGGCCCGCGCACCACAGCTCGCGGCCCTCCTCGAAGGCGTGGATGTCGGTGCCGATGCCGACCTGGGGCAGCACGGGCTGCTCAGAAGCCATCGTTGAGCCTCCTGCGGGCCAGGACCGCCTCCGCGAGGACCAGGTCCAGGGGGCGGGTGACCTTGAACGCCTCCTCGTGGCCGGGCACGGCCACGACCGGCTGCCCGAGCTGCTCGACCATGCTCGCGTCGTCGGTGACGTCGCCGGTCACCGTCTCGTGGGCGCGGACCAGCGTGGCCCGGTCGAAGCCCTGCGGGGTCTGCACCGCGCGCAGCCGGGAGCGGTCCGGGGTGGCGACGACCGGCTCCGGGTCGCCGGGGGCCGGGGCGGGCTCGACCTGCTTGACGGTGTCGGCGAGCGGCAGCGCCGGCACGACGGCGGGGGCGCCGTCGCGGACCGCCTCGATCACGGCGTCCACCGTGTCGACCGGCACCAGCGGCCGGGCCGCGTCGTGCACCAGCACGATGTCGTGGCCGGGCGGCAGCGCGGCCAGGCCGAGCCGGACGGACTCCTGGCGGGACGCGCCGCCGGGGACCACGAGGAAGTCGGTCCGCTCCGGCAGTGCGTGCGCGTCGAGCAGCGACCTCACCTCGGCGGCGCCGTCCGGCGGGGCCACGACGACGACCAGGGAGACGGCGCGGGAGGCGGCCATCGCGCGGACCGCGTGGATGAGCATGGGGGTGCCGCCCAGCGCGCGGAGCGCCTTGGGAGCGCCGGGACCGAGGCGTACGCCCCGGCCGGCGGCCGGGATCACGGCCGCGACGGCGGACGGCGCGGGGGACGGACGTGAATCGTCAGACATCGGTTCCTGTCAGGTTTGTGTGCTCGGTCCGGGTGGGTATGGCCTGGGCGTGCCCCCTGCTCCCGGAGTCCGGGGAGCGCCGGGCGCGGCGCCTTGACCGGACCCTTTCCGTGACCCAGGTCGAGCGGGCCGCCCGGACCCGGCACACAGTAGCGGGGGCATGATCGTCCCCGACAGGGACATACGTACCGCGTACGGCGTCCGGGGACGAACATGCCGCAGCGCCCGGCGACAGGAGACGTGTCATCGGGCACCGCGGCATTTCGCTGGGCTGAAATCGACCGACCTGAGCGGCCTGCGCCTCGGATCAGGAAGCGAGAACCTCGTCGAGCAGGGCCTCGGCCTTGTCCTCGTTGGTGTTCTCCGCGAGGGCGAGCTCGCTCACCAGAATCTGGCGGGCCTTGGCGAGCATGCGCTTCTCACCGGCGGAGAGTCCGCGCTCGCGCTCACGGCGCCACAGGTCACGCACCACTTCCGCGACCTTGATGACATCGCCGGAGGCGAGCTTCTCCAGATTTGCCTTGTAACGACGCGACCAGTTCGTGGGCTCCTCGGCGTACGGCGCGCGCAGCACCTCGAAGACCCGGTCCAGCCCGTCCTGACCGACCACATCACGCACGCCGACGAACTCCGCATTGTCCGCTGGCACACGCACCGTCAGGTCGCCCTGGGCGACCTTCAGCACCAAGTAGGTCTTGTCCACGCCTTTGATCTGGCGAGTTTCGATGGCCTCGATCAGCGCGGCCCCGTGATGGGGATAGACCACGGTGTCGCCAACCTTGAACGTCATGTGACAGGTACCCCTTCCGTGGCTATCCAGGGTAACACGGATACGGCGTCTTCTGAATGGCGTTTTCGCAGGTCAGGGCATATCTCGGGGCTTGACAACAGTGTCGGGAGCGTGCTTCGCCGAGCGAGCGGACGAAGGTATTCGCAGGTCGGAGCCACTGTCCGGGGCGAGCGAAACGCGGCCGTTACCCACATCCGGAGGGTCGCCCGACGCGCGAAACATCCCGATATGTCCGCTTCCAAGGGTTCGACTTCCGCTACTCCGTTCGGTGTCCGAAGCCGGGTTCCGGACGATTCCGGAATTGATCACGGGGCGCCCGAGCCGAACCCGCGGTGATCCCCAGGTGATCAATTCCGAGGCGGGCGCGCATTCCTTCACGGAAATTTCGCGCGCCCGGAGCGGGGTATGCCCCGGCGCTTATGTGAATGCCGGACGAGCACCGGCACCAATGTGACCCACCCGTCACTTACCGGGGGCCGACCGGGCTGCTCGGGGGAAGCCGGGGGCCTCAGGGGAGGGTCGGGTGCGGCGGCTCGGGAACGGCTCGGTAACCTATGGCCGCTGACAGACACTTAGCACGGCTTTATCCGCCGTCTCGCTCAAGTCAAGGAGTTGCCGCCGCCGTGAGCAGCAGCCTTCGACGCGGCGCCCTCGCCGCCGCCGCCATCGCGTTCTCGATCGCCTCGCTCGCCGCGTGCGGCGCCGGTCACAAAGCCCAGACCCTGCAGGTCAAGCCGGACAACGCGGCGACGACCGTCGGCGACATCCAGGTCCAGAACGTCGCCTTCATCACCCAGTCCGACCAGGAGACGGCGGGCCCGGTCTCGCTCTCCGCGACCGTGTTCAACAACGGCCGGACCGACCAGAAGCTGGAGTCGGTCAAGGTCGCCGGCGCGGGCGAGGCCGTCGAGCTCACCCCCGCCGAGGGCGGGAGCCTGACCGTCCCGGCCGGCGGTTCGCTCATCATCGGCGGCGAGGGCAACGCCTCCGCCGTCCTGTCCGAGGGCCGCCAGGTCATCCAGGACGGCAACGCCCAGAAGGTCACCTTCACCTTCGACAAGACCGGCGACGTCTACCTGTCGGCGCTCGTCGTGCCGGCCGAGCACTACTTCGCCTCCTGGGGCCCGTCCGCGGTCCCGGCCACGCCGGGCGCCGGCGCCGCGCCGTCGCAGGGGGCCTCCGGGCAGCCGTCCGCGTCCGTGTCGGGCACGCCGGCCGCCACCCCGACCGACGCCGCCTCCGCGAGCGCGACGGCGTCCGAGTCGGCCGAGGAGCACGCGGCCGGTCACTGAGCGGCCGCGAGGACGTGAGAAGGGCGGGACCCCTCCGGAGGGGTCCCGCCCTTCTTCGCCTCGTACCGCCGCCCGGTCTACGGCTCGAACTTGTAGCCGAGGCCGCGGACCGTCACCAGGTAGCGCGGCGCCCCCGGGTCCGGCTCGATCTTGGCGCGCAGGCGCTTGACGTGGACGTCCAGGGTCTTGGTGTCGCCGACGTAGTCGGCGCCCCACACCCGGTCGATGAGCTGCATCCGGGTCAGCACCCGGCCCGCGTTGCGCAGCAGCATCTCCAGCAGGTCGAACTCCTTCAGCGGCAGATCGACCTTGGTGCCGCCGACGGTGACGACGTGCCGGTCGACGTCCATCCGGACCGGACCGGCCTCCAGGGCGGCCGGGGCCACCTCCTCCGGCTCGCCGCGGCGGCGCAGCACCGCGCGGATGCGGGCGACCAGCTCACGCGAGGAGAACGGCTTGGTGACGTAGTCGTCGGCTCCTATCTCCAGACCGACCACCTTGTCGATCTCGCTGTCCTTGGCGGTGACCATGATCACGGGAACGTTGGAGCGGCTGCGCAGCTGGCGGCACACCTCGGTGCCCGGCAGCCCGGGCAGCATCAGGTCGAGGAGTACGAGGTCGGCGCCGTTGCGCTCGAACTCGTCGAGTCCGTCGGGCCCGGTGGTCGCGACGGCGACCTCGAAGCCCTCCTTGCGGAGCATGTACGACAGGGCGTCGGAGAAGGACTCCTCGTCCTCGACGACGAGCACACGGGTCACGGAAGGACCTCCGGAGCGGGAAGCGTTTCGTACGGGGATGTGTGGGGGGAAGTCGTGGGCCGCCCGGCCTCGCCGTCGAGACCTGCGCGTTCCGCGCGGGCGGAGACCTGCTCGGCGCGGTCGCGGGCCGCTCCCGCCTCCGGCAGCCGCAGGGTGAAGGTGGAGCCCTGGCCTTCGGCGCTCCACACCGTGACCTCCCCGCCGTGCGAGGCGACCACGTGCTTGACGATCGCCAGCCCCAGCCCCGTGCCGCCGGTGGCGCGGGAGCGGGCCGGGTCGACGCGGTAGAAGCGCTCGAAGATGCGCTCCTTGTCCTTGTCGGATATGCCGATGCCCTGGTCGGTGACAGCGATCTCGATCATGTCGCCGCCGGGTGCGCCGACCCTGCGGGCGGCGATGCCGACGCGGGTGCGGGCGGGCGAGTAGTTGACGGCGTTCTCGACGAGGTTGCCGAGCGCGGCGGCGAGCTGGCCGCGGTTGCCCCACACGTGCAGGTCCGCCGCGCCCGCCCGGCGCCCGCCGGCACCCTCCTCGGAAGGCTCCTCGGCCCCCTTGATCGAGGCGGCCATGGTGATCTGCTTGGTGCCGGCCGCGTGCCGGCAGCGGTCGATGGCCTCGGCGACGAGCTCGTCCACGCGCACCGGCTCGGCGTCCTCCAGGGGATCGTCGTTCTGCACCCGGGAGAGGTCGATGAGCTCCTGCACGAGGTTGGTCAGGCGGGTCGCCTCGATCTGCATGCGGCCGGCGAAGCGCTGGACCGCCTCGGGGTCGTCGCTGGCGTCCATGACGGCCTCGGAGAGCAGGGAGAGCGCGCCGACCGGGGTCTTCAGCTCATGGCTGACGTTCGCCACGAAGTCGCGCCGTACCGCCTCGATGCGGCGGGCCTCGGTGAGGTCCTCGACCAGCAGCAGCACCAGCCGGGAGCCGAGCGGCGCCACCCGCGCGGAGACGGCGAGGGCCTCGCCCCGTCCGGTGCCGCGCCGGGGCAGGTCCAGCTCGACCTGCCGTATCTCCCCGTCCCGCCGGGTGTCGCGGGCCATCTGCAGCATGGGCTCGACGGCGAGCTTGCCGCCGCGGACCAGGCCGAGGGCGTAGGCGGCCGAGCTGGCCTTGACCACGGCGTCCGCCTCGTCGAGCACGACGGCCGAGGAGCGCAGCACGGAGAGCACCGTGTCCACGCCCGGCGGCAGCACGGGGTCGGTGTGCAGGGAGGTGCGGGTCGGGCGCTTCTGCTCCCGCTCGCTCCAGCGGAACGCCAGCATGGCGATGACACCGGTGAGCACACCGGCGATCGCTGCCGCTGCGGCGACCGCCGCGTTCACGTCCATGCGTCCAGGTTAGGCATGGGGTACGACATCCCCACAGCAGTCAGGGGGCGACCTCGGACACTCGTCGCCCAGAGTTCACCTTGGGGCCAGTATTGGTTCATTCGGGATGCCGGAAACGGTCGCGTACGGGCCGGAACGTGGAACCGTGGGGGTACGGACCGGCCCGGTCACGGCCGGCGGCCGCGGTCGCCGGCGCTCCCGGCAGGGCACCGGCGGAGCTCCGGCAGGACACTGACAGGGCACCGATACGGCCGGGCGCCGGCGCCCGGATCCCCGAACGACACGTACGAGAGGAACCCTGATGCGGGACGCGTACCACGAGGAACTGGACTCGATCGGCGACGGTCTGGTGGAGATGGCCCGGCTGGTCGGGTCGGCGATCGGGCGCGCCACGACCGCCATCCTCGACTCCGACCTGAAGCTGGCCGAGAGCGTGATCGAGGCCGACCAGAAGATCGACGAACTCCAGCACGACCTGGAGGCGCGGGCGATAGCCCTGCTGGCGCGGCAGCAGCCGGTGGCGACGGATCTGCGGATCGTGGTGACCTCGCTGCGGATGTCGGCCGACCTGGAGCGCTCCGGCGACCTCGCCCAGCACGTGGCGAAGCTCGCCCGGCTGCGCTACCCGCAGCGCGCGGTCCCGCAGGACCTGCACGCGACCATCCTGGAGATGGGCCAGCTCGCCCAGCGCCTGATGGCGAAGGCCGCCGAGGTGATCATCACCAAGGACATCGACCTGGCGCTGCAGCTGGAGCAGGACGACGACGCGATGGACCTGCTGCACCGCACGCTCTTCCAGCACCTGATCGACGACCGCTGGAAGCACGGCATCGAGACGGCCGTCGACGTGACGCTGCTCGGCCGCTACTACGAGCGGTACGCCGACCACGCCGTCGCGGTCGCCAAGCGGGTGGTGTACCTGGTGACGGGCGAGCACGCGGACGAGCTGCAGCCGGACATCCAGCCGGTCGCGCAGGTCGAGGGGGCCTGAGGGGCCGGGCGGGGCCGCGGCCCGGTCCGGGCCCGGCGCGAAGGGGCCGGAGCGAGGCGGGCGCAAGCCACTGTGCGCCGTTGATGCGCCCAGCGGGGCGGGCGTCCAATGGGCCCAGGCACCAGCCTCGAGGAGGGACCATGGCCGAATCCCCCAGCACGACGCCCGACCCCGCGCAGGAACGCCGGACCGAGCAGCCCGCCGAGATCAGGAACCTCACGCTGATCGGCGCGTGCGGCTGCGGATCGGGCTGCGGCTGCGGGTGCCAGTCGGGCGCGCCCTGTCAGTGCGGCTGACGGCGTACGCCGCCGCCGATCCCGTACGACCCGAGGGGCTCCGGTGCCGACGCCGGGGCCCTTCGGCGTGCGGCCGCCCTCGCGGACGCGGTGGCGCGGCGCGGGCCGCCGCCCGGCCGGCAGCAGTTCCCCCTTGCCCCAGCTCCCCCGTGAATCTCATCAACCTCCCGTCTTTTCAAGGAAGTTCGCGGATTCACGGCTGCCTCGAAGGGGGATTGCCATAGGGTGCGGCCACGGAATCCGGGGAGCGGTGACGGGGGGACCCCAGTGTCCTTGTCCAGGCGGAGCGCGTCCGGGACGCGTTCGTCCTTGCGCGGACGCGTCATGCTGCTGTGCCTGCTCCTCCTGGTCCTGGGCAGCCCCTGGGTGCAGGAGCACGTGCTGGACCTCTACGTGGCGCAGTACGGGAACCACACCGTGCGGTGGCTGGTCGAGGGGGCGTTCGTCCCGGGGTGGGCGGTGTCCCCCGACGAGTACTCCAGCACGTCCGTGGTGGTCGTGAACGACCTCAGCGTCCTGGTCCTCGTCGTGGCGCTCGCCTCCGCCACGACGAGGCTGGCGAACCGCGGGGCCCCGGGCCGGTTCGCCTGCCTCGTCGTGGGCGTGCTGGTGTCCGAACTCGTGGCCCTGCTGCAGTGGGGCCTGTTCGAAGTCTTCGTCGACGAGGCGGACCTGTCCCTCGGCGGCCTGCGGAACCACCTGCTGCACGCGCCCCTCGCCTTCGGCCTGGTGACCGGGGTGCTCCTCGCCCTCCTGGTCGCCGGGCCGCCGCGGGCCGGGGGTTCCGGGTTCACCGGCCCGCGCCGCGCCGGATCCGCCGGCGCCGCGAAGGCGCCGCTCCGTCGGAGGAAGGGAGAGACCGGTATGGCGGCCTCGCAGGTGCACACGCCGGTCGGGAGCGCGCCGGGAGACGTCACCCGGTATCTGTGCGCCGCGGCCCACGTCGACGAGAGGTTCGCCGACCGGGTGGTGGAGGACGTCCTGGCCGACGAGACCGGCGCCGTGGCGCCCTCGCCCGATGTCGACCTGGTGGCGGTGGCCCGCCACTGCCTGGCGGCCCGGGAACTCCGTCACCGCCGCGACCTGCGGCTGGCGGGGGCGTTCGGGGTGGTGGCGGTGCTCGCACCGCTCTGGCTGGTGTTCACCGCGGTGCTCCTGCCGCTCGTCACGGCGGCGGACCGCTCCCGGCCGGGCCCGGCCACCCGTGGCCGTCTCCAGCCCGGCGGCGGGGTGCTGGTGAACGCCGGCGTCAGGGCCGGGGCGGCGGCGCTCGGCGCCCTCCTCCTCGGCACCACCGTCGCGTCGCTGCCCGTGTCCGGTTTCCCGGGCTGGCTGCTCGGCGCCTACCTGGCCGGGGTGCCGGCCGCGCTCGCGTCCGCCGGCGCGATGCTGTTCGCGTACGTGACGGTGGCGCGGCACGAACTGGACACCGACCGGCTGCTGCGCACCACCATGACCCGCGAGGCGTTCGCGCGGCAGTCCCCGCCGTCCCTGCCCCGAGGGGAGTGGCTCGCCGGCCGGCTGGCGGACGTCGAGCGGGCGCGGGACGGGAACGTCACCGTCTACAGCGGGTTCTCCCCGTTCATCGGCTACGCGGAGACCGTCTCCAACTGGTCGATCGCCGTGCCGCTGCTGCCCGCCGACGACCCCGTCGACGCGGGGGCGCGCCCCGGTGAGCCGGAGGCCTTCACCGTCGTCGAACTCGTCGGCCACCTGCGCGCACGGCTCCGCGCGATCGCCGCGCGCGGCGACGCCGAAGGGACGGCCGACGCCGACCCGGAGGCCCTCGGGTCCCTCGTCGTCGAGGACCGGATCTTCGCGAACGGCACGATCGTCGGCGGCGACAGCCGGTTCACGGCGCCCGACGGCCTGGCCCCGGCCGCACGGCTGTCGCCCGAGACGGTCGAGGAGATCATGCTGCGCCCGACCGGCGCGGTCCGCCACTGCCTGGCGGTCCACGTGCCGCTGTGGGGCGGGGACGTGGTGCCGAGCGTGTTCCTGCACTTCGCCGCCGCGGGCAGGACCCTGCACCTGCACTGCGACGTCCATGTGCTCGGCCCCGTGGACGCCGCCTACCACGTCGTGGACCACCTGAGCGATCCCCTCACCCCCGAGCGGCGGCGCGGGCTGCTGGTGACCGCCCTCTCCCGCACCGGTCCCGCGTTCCTCCGCGCTCCGTCCCGCGCGCTGCGCCACGCCCGCTTCGAGGCCCGGCACACCCGGCGGATGGTGGACGAACTGACCGCCATGGAGCAGGACCCGCTCTTCGACCAGGGCGCCCGGCTGAGCGTACGGGAGATGGCACTGAGCCCCGGGTACCACAACTACTTCCAGGTCGTGGACGCCGGACGGATCACGTCCGCGGTGGAACGCCACACCCTCGCCGCGATCCGCGCCTTCCTCGACGCCCGCGGCTACGACACCACCGACTTCCGCAGCCAGCAGCAGACCATCCTCAACCAGGGCCTCATCCAGCAGGGCGGCATGAGCATCATCGGCAACCAGGCGATCGGCGCCGGGGCCAGCGCCACGCAGCACGTCACGCAGCAGCCGGGACCGGCCGCCGCCGGTGCCGCCGGCGGCTCCGGGAGGTAGGGAGTTCCCATGGGCAACGACGACGGCCGTCACGATCCCCCCGTCAACAACGGCCTGGTGATCAAAGGCGGCACCCACTACGTGGGCAACCAGGCGATCGGCCACCGCGCCCAGGCGTTCTCCGGCTCGGTCGGCTTCCGGGCGCAGGACACCGGGCAGGCCGCCCGCATCGGCGAACTCCTCACGCACATCGAGCAGTTGCTGGAGCAGCACCGCTCGGAACTGGCCGACCCCGACGCCACCACGACGGAACTGCGGCGCCTGCGCGAGGAACTCGACGAGGAGGAACCGCAGCCCCCGGTCCTGCGCCGCGCCCTGGACCGCCTGACCGCGTTCGCCCAGCCGGTGACCCCGCTCGCCGTCGCGGTCGGGGAACTGGCGCAGACGGTGCGGGGAGTGCTGGGGGCCTGACGGGCGGCCCGGGCCGCGGCCGCGGTGGCCTGAGGGACCGTCCGGGCCGCGGCGGCCGGGCCTCGTCGACGGCCGGATGGACCGCCGAACGCGCAACTCGAGCCGGAAGAGCACCACATACGGAAGGAACCGAGGGCACACCGGAAGACGGCCGAAACATTATCGACCCTCCATTGTGACGCCTGCCACACCACGACTATCCTTCACTTTCCTTTTCCCGGCCGCCTTCTCTCGGCCGCCTTCTCTCGGCTCGCTCTCGGCGGGCCGAGCCAGCCGGCAGTCAGCGCCGTCCGCCGGCTCGTGTCGTCAGGTTGAACACGGGGGAGCTCTACATGACCACACCTATCGGCGATTCCAGATTCCCCAGCGATCGGGCCATTGAATTCGTACGGGAGTTCCAGGTCACCGTGGCCCCCGCGTACGAGAACCGGGCGAAGCTGGCCACCAGCCCGCCGCTGTTCCTCCTGCGCGTGCCGCGGGCGTCGTACCCGAACGGCGTGCACCGTGTCATCTCCGCCCTGAGCGGGGCGCTGCAACAGCGGGTGCCGTTCGCCCACCTGCCGGCCGGAACCGGGGAGCAGGCCGACGCCCGGTTGCTCTCCGTCAGCGCCGGGGCGCAGCTGCAGCGCAACCTCCCGCAGCACATGACCCCCGACCGCTTCCCGCACTTCCACGTCATGTGCGACCTGGTGGAGTACGTCAGGTCGAACCCGCAGGAGTGGGCGACACACGAGAACCACGAAGCGGTGCTGCGGACCCACGCCGGTGAACAGCGGGCCCATCGCGGCGGACCGCTGGCCTTCACCAGGATGGAGGGCCCGGCTCTCGACGGACTCGCCGGTTTCCTGGCCAGCCTCAGCTGGCTGTCGTTCGTCCAGCTGCTCCCGCGGTGGTTATGGGCCCGCCGCATCTCCCGCAAGGTGATGCGGGGCTGGCTCGGCACGGAACCGGTGGCCCAGGGCGGCAGCAACCTCTTCCGGGTGATGGACCGCGTGGCCGCCGCGCGCTCCGTCCAGCTCCTGGACGACCCTGCCCACGAGGAGGCGCTCCAGGAACTCGACTGGCTCGTTCTGCGCGCCCTGCTGGAAGACCTGCGCCGACCCGCGATCGGCCGGATCCTGCCCGGCCGGCGCCGCAGGACCAGCCGCCCGGTCCTGTTCGTGGAGGTGCCTCCGGAAGGGGAGCCGGGCGCCCGCGCCGCGGAGCGTTTCCTGCGTTCCGTGCGCCGGGCCCAGGCCGCCGCCGGACCGCCGGGTCCGCTGGTCGTCGCCGTGGGCGTGCCCTCCGACGCCCTGCTGCGGGAACTGGGCGACCCGGTCGAGAGCACGTTCCCGGAAGCGAGCGTGCGCCTCGCCGACAACGGTGCCGCCGGCGAACCCCCGGTGCTGGTCACCCTCTCCGAAGCCGCCCTGGCGGCGCGCGGCGTGCCCGTTCTGCCCGTCGGGCCGAGGACGTTCAGGTTCAGCCGGTACGTTCCGACCGCGGTCGTCAGCGGGGTGGCCGTGCTCGCCCTGCTCGTCGCGGGGCTGCTGCTCCCGCCCGTCCTCTTCCCCCCGCCGCGCGCCTGCCTCGGCGGCACCGGATCCGTGGCGGATTCCGCTCCCAAGGAGCCGGTACCGGTGCAGACGGCCGCCTGGTACCAGGCGGCCGTGGAGAGCATCGACCGCCAGAACGCGCGCATCGAGCACCGGTACGCCTCCCAGGGCCGTACCGTGCGGACGGTCGTCGCCTTCGTGTCCGACCCGCCGCGGACCGACGACCAGACGCGCTTCGACGGGACGATCCCGGAGCTGCGCGGCATCGCGATGTGGCAGGAGAGACTGAACGACCTGGCCGCCTCCGACGACTCCCTGGTACCCCTGCGCGTGGACGTGCGCGAGACCGGAGTCGCCTTCCGTGACGCCGAGAGGGAGGCGGAGAAGCTCGTCGCGGAGGTGGCGGACGAGGAGAGCGTCCCGGCCTCCGAGCGAGTCGTCGGCGTCCTGGGCTTCGCGCAGAGCCGTGCCGAGACCCGGGCGGCCCTCCGGGTCCTCGGCGAGGCGGGCATCCCCACGATCGGCACCACCGCGACCGCCAACGAGATGCTCACCGGCCCCGCCACACGGACCTACTGGCCGTCCACACCGTTCAATTCGCGGGAGGCCGGAATCGAGGCGGCCTTCGCGGCCACGGAGAACATCGTGGCCGAGCCCGGCTCCGAGAACCGCTGCACCCCGGCCGGGCACGCGATCGTGATCGAGAACTCCGCGGACCTGTACAGCCAGAGCCTCGCCGGTCATTTCATCAGCAGGTTCAGCGGCACGTACCAGGTGTTCGACTTCAACCAGGAGGGCCGCTTCGGCTCCGCACCGCTGAGCGGCGCCGTCAGCCAGTCCGACGCCGCTCAACTGGCACGGGCGCTGTGCGAGGCGCTGCGGGAGGAGCCGGACTCGGTGGTGTACTGGTCGGCGCGGGCCAAGGACTTCGTCGCGCTCATCGAGTCCATGGACACCGCCGGGACGTGCACCGCGCGCGACGTGACGGTGCTCGGCGGCAACGAGCTGACCAACGTGGCGCAGACCGGCGCGTTCGCCAGCAAGAGCTGGCTGCGCCTGTACTACTCCGCGCACCGGCTGCCGGCCGATGACCCGAACGTGAGCGACACGACCCGGAAGTTCGTGGAGGCCTACGACGCCTACGTGGACGCCACCACCGAGGGCGAGGACCCCTGGCCGCAGGACGGCCACTCCGCCGTCTCGTACGACGCCTTCCACGTCCTGTCGGACGCGGTGCGCGAGGCCGGGCAGGCCGACCGGGACATCAACCGCGAATCCGTCCTGCTGGCCCTGCGCGCCGGCATCGTCTTCGACGGAGCCACCGGATACATCTCCTACGACGGCGCCAACGCCCCGCCCCGGGACAAGACGCTCGTCCTGCTGCGCCAGTCGGGGAGAAAGCCGCAGGCGGTACTCGCCTGCGGCGCCTACCGGCAGGGGCAGTCGAGCAAGGCGCAGGGATCGCCCTGCACGGACTGAACGACCGCCGCTGCCGGTGCCCGCGGTCATGTGTGCTGCCGCGGGCTGCCGACGGTCCTGGCCCGGGTCCGGCTCGGGCGAGGCACCTCCGGTGAGCCGCCCGGGGTTCGTACGGTGCCCGGTTCCGGCGGACACCTGCCGCCGGGGCCGGGCAGGCCGTCGCACGGTGCGCGTCCATTGATGGACGTCCGGCGCCCCACCCGACCCTCCTCATGGTGCCCGGGGGCGGGCCGGTCATCTGTGATCCGCGCGGCCCTCGGTGCTACGCCCTGGTGCCGGGCAGCACGCCGACGGCCTGGCATGACGCGGCGGACGGCTGGCGGGAGCGTCTGGGCCGGGGGACCTGCCCCGGTGTGCCGCAACTGTCCGACGCCGGATTCCGGCAGCACGCCACCGCCTCGTACCGGTCCGTGCCGATGCCGTCCGCAGCCACGCTCTGCTCGCCGCTCGGCGTGGTCGGCTGATCGCCGCGGGAGCCCACCGGATGACCGAGGCTTCGCCGGACGATTCCTCCGGCCGGTGGACGATCGTCTGAGCGGCAGGCCGGTGACGGCCCACAGGCGGCGAAAAGCCCCCTCCCGGCGGAGAACCCGCAGGCAGGGGGCTTGTTCGGGGGCGGTTACTTCTTCTTGCCCTGGGTCTTGCCGGGGATCTTGATGACCTGCGTTTTCGCTGGTCAGGGGCGGTGGGCCCGTGCGCCTGGTGGTCGTCGTTGGTCGTCATTGGCCGCTGTCGAGCGGCCTCGGACGGCCCAGGGACGGCCCAGCTTCGCCGCGCTCGACTGACGGCCAGCACCTTCGACGCGCCCAGCCCGAACCTCAGCCGACGACAGCCCGCCACGATGGCGGGTGCGCCAATCGACCACGCACGCGTGTGCCTCGCTGCACCCCCGCCGACCTCAGCCATGCTGCCTGTTTCGACGGCCAGCGCCTGACGGCGACCGGCCGAGCCCTCAGCTTGGGAAGCTTGGGTCTTCTTCGGACGAGCACAGTGTTGACATGCTGTGGAGCCGGTACAAGCCCTGACTGGCTGGCGGCTTGGTCCCCGCTGTTCCCCGTGGTTCCCCGCCCCATCTGGCACGTGTATGGCACGAACCTGTGCCGCGTCGAGAAGTGCCACAGACATCGGCTGTGCTCTTGACGATGCCGCGCCTCTTCACTGTCGGTTGTGCGAGCCGTCAGACTGGGCCTGTGAATGAGCGACCCGCACCCGGCGCCCTGGCGCCCAACCGTCACTCGGTCCTGGAAAATGCTCTGACACTGTTTGATGTGGACCTTGACGCAGACGATCCGACTCGCCGTCAAGCGGCGCAGCTCGCGAATCTTTACGTGCAGGTAGTCAGGGAGTACGTCACGCTCATGGAGGAGGCGGACCAGCATCTTCCTAGAGAAGCACGGGACCGACTCATCCCCGTACACATGGAACGGTCCACCGAGGCGATTTCCCGCCTTGCGGAGATCGTGGGCGTCGATCTTTAGTGAGGCCAGGTCTACGCCGCGTCAGCTCAGGTCGCTGCCAAGAGTGGGGTAGCGTCACGCCATGACGACTTGGTCGACGCTGGCGGGACTGCACCGGTCCGAGCCGTGTAAGGACTACGGTGCGGTCCTGGATAACCTGGCCGTCCTTTACCGCAGCACCGCGCAGCTTCGGTGCTGGAAGTCCGAGGTAGTGCCAGTTGGTGAGATCGATCGGGTCCAGATCATGGACGACCTCGATGATCATGACGAGACTCAGCGCGTGAAAGGGTTGCGTTCAGCGCTCCGCCGCAATGACCCCCTGCCGCCGCTTGTACTCGTCCACGGTCTCACTCCAGACCGGGGCAACTACTGTCTGCTTGACGGATGCCATCGCTTCAACGCTGCACACCAAGAGGGAACCGAGACGCTACGTGCGTGGGTTGCGCACATCGATTGCTGTGGTGGCCCCTCGCCGGACATGGACGATACGAAGTTGGCTGCCGGGTAGGAGTCATATACCTGTGCGGCCCAGCCAGCTGTGACCTCTTCGTCCCGAAGCAACCTGGGTGAGAGCGCTGCCTTGAGCTGGTACGGCGCTCACCTGGGCTGATGGTCCGCAGGCGTTCGCGGTTGTTCGCCGATGTTCGCTGGCGTTGTCACGCAGTTACTGAGGTTGAACTCGTGATGTCGTGCTGGTCAGGCGGGTCTGATGATCAGGCCGGTCTCGGCGAGGCAGCCGTCTATGAGGTGGCTGCGGTACTGGATGTGCCGCAGGCCGTGGCGGATGCGCTGGATGAGGTGTTCGGGGGTGCTGAAGGCGACGTTGGACAGCCAGCCGCGTCGTAGGAGCGACCAGATGCCTTCGACGGGGTTGAGGTCGGGTGCGTAGGGCGGCAGGTAGTAGATGGTCAGCCAATCCCGGGCTGCCGCCCATTTCCGCAGGTCGGTGGCCTTGTGGACGTTGAGGTTGTCCCAGATCAGGACGATCGGGCCGCCGAGCTGCTGGTGTGCCGCGGTCAGCAGGTCGCGGTAGTCGCGCCAGGAGAAGCTCTTGCGTCCGTCGCGGTTGCCGTCGTCGCGGCGAGGCCGGTAGATCAGCCTCGAGCGGTGGCCGGGCCGGTAGCAGGTCAACGCTGCGATGGAAATGCGTCTGCGGGAGCGGCCGCGGACGCGCACCACCGGTGTGCGGCCACGGGGCGACCAGGTCTTCGCCTGCGGCGGCGTCATGGAGAAGCCGGCTTCGTCCTCGAAGACGAGCCAGGCTCCACGGGCCGCCGCGAGTCTTCCGCGCAGGGCCAGGTCTCCTTCACCCAGCCGGCCACGGCCTCCTCGTCGCGCTCCAGGGCCCGGCGGACGGGGACCTGACAGGACCAGCCGTTGCGGACCAGCAACTTTCGCACACCCTGAAGGGTGTAGGCCAGGTGGAAGCGCCGGCCGATCACGGTCTTGATCCGGCCCAGGGTCCACCGCTGGTCCTCCCAGCCGTGCGCGGCCGGTCCCTTGGCCAGTTCCGCCTCCAGCTGTGCGAACTGCCTCTCGCTCAGTCCCGGCAACGACGCCGGCCCCTGCGATCGCAGAGCACGCGGACCGCCCTCGTCCCACGCCTGCCGCCACCGCTGCACCGACCGGACCCTGACGCGCAAGTCCTTGGCGATCACCGAGCTCGCCTCGCCGAGGGCGAACCGCTCGGCCGCCTGGAGCCGTAACTCCTCGCGAAACTGCTGACGTTCGGCGGTCAGCCCGCCCCCTTGTGGATACCGCATGCCCCGGTGATACCGCAGGGGACCGCGGCCCGTCAGCCCCTACGACAACACGAGTTCAACCTCAGTAGACACTCACCCGGTAATTCTCCTCGTTTGTGGGAAACACGCGGCCAGAGCAATAGGCCATCCAGCAGACTAGCGACCATGGACTGGATCTCACCCGTCTCCGGACTCGTTGGCGCCCTGGTGGGTGCGGGATTGTCATACCTCGGTACACACCGGGCGCAGGCTAAGGCACTGGCTGATGCCCGCTTGGCCCGCCTCCAGGCCAAGCAGGACCAAGCCGTAACCACATTGGCCGAGACTTTTGGTGATCTTCAGAAGCATGTCCGGGAGGTCCCAGGCGAATGGGAGCCGGGGATGGACGCCGGGGCGACTGCCGCCGTCACGGCGGCACGACAGGCGTGGGATGAGAAACTGCAAGATTTCATTGCGCCGGCCCGGTTGGCCATCGGGGTCATCCGGGACAAGAAGCTGCGCCGCCGCCTCAACGAGACCATGAACCTGCTGGAAGAGTGGGACAGTGGGCTGGTGTATGCCTTCCACGGCCGCTCCCGTGCCGGGGTGCTGCGCGGGGTGATTGCCCATGCTGTGGAGTGCATAGGAGCGTGGCAGCGGGAAGAGGCACTGCCCGAACCGAACCACGCCTTCCGGGAGGCGCGGGAGTCGATGCAGGCCAAGCGGGACGAGTGGGAAGCCATCGCGGAGGCCCAGGAGGAAGACCGGCTCCGGCGTCGTGCCGAACGCGACAGTGCAGGCACGCCGCCTCCCCCCGTGGTCGGGTGATGTGAGCTCCGGCGGCCATGGGTCCCCAGGATGGGCAACGAGCAATGGCCTCGCGCTCTCAGCTTGGGAAGCTGCGGCCATTTGGGGCTGGTTCGCGCGCTGACCCGAGCGAACGGCGGACGACCGGCTTACTGGCCTCGGCGGCTCCCCCGTGAGTCCCCGCTGTTCCCCGCTCGATCTGGTGCGGTTGTGGTGCAACCTCTCGGACGCAGCACACAACATCGCTCACGTCACGGAACCGTCGCACCGCTGGTGTTGGCCGTAGCGAACTGCCTCGTTGAGCCTTCACAACTCTGTAACAGCGTTCAAGACCTGACGTACCCGTCTTGAGCCATCACGCAAAATTCTGCCTTGGAAGTGCCTATACCAAACGGCATGTCCAGGAACGGGTCACCGGCCGAGGGCGAGGCCAAGCCGTCGTCCGGAACTCGCAGACATGACTATGGGTCCCTGGCCTCTCCATTCGCGTCGACCCGCCACGGCGTGGAGCCATGACCGCCCCGAACTGGAGACCGCCAACTCCGGTCTGACCGAAAGGACTATGTGCGATGGCCAGCACCCCCGGCCCGTGACCCGCGGGCTGCTGATCACGCTGGGCGCAGGAACTGCATCAGCGTCGATCGTAGCCGCCCCCTGGTGGATCACCGTGTCCCTTCTGAGCCTGCCACTGATCGTGCTAGCTGCGATCTTCCTGCCAGCTGTGTGGTCGCGCAGGCCCGCGCGAAGGCGAGACGCACGTCTCCTATCCGAACGCATTTTGCGGGTGTTTGAGCGGAGGCGCCGGTGACTCCTAGACGCACGGGTCGTGCGCCGCCGTGACGGGTCGAGCCCTGCTGCTGTAGTTCAGCAGCAGGGCTTTGCGCTAGGTGACGGGGCTCGACCTTCTACCGTGACCACCGCATTAGGAGTTCGATGCGCCTTCGGCCTGGTTGGGGCACACCTCGGGCCCTGACGCCACGATTGGCTGCCGTGTGTTGCCGCCGTCCGGGGTCATTGATGTCAGCGTTGGATGTCAGCGGAACAGTTCTGGTACCGGGCAGACCTCGAAAGGCTCGTGCGGCCGGTCGGCCCAGCGGCACCAGACATGCCGACCGGTACACCCCATAGCGTCCGGCAGGTCCGCCGGCCATCGTCCTCCCGCTGAGAAAGGACGAAGCCGCCGGACCTCATGAGTTGGCCGCACTCGGGACAGGCCGCAGTGTCGGTCATGCGACGCACCCTACTGAACTTGATTGGGCGATGTCGGGTGATTGCCTGACAGGTGAGGAGTGGGTCCGGTAAATGTCTGTGCGTGCATGACTCCACGCCCGAGGACGGCGAGCCCACCTCCTTCGTCGAGAAGACGAAGAGCTGGTACGAGAGACACAAGCCGAAGATCCGCATCATCGGCGCCGTGACTCTGGCCGTGGGCCTGGCCGTGGTTGCCCATCTCGCCACGAGGCAGGACGGCGAGAGGTACGACGCCGAAGACATCGAGGATTCCAATCAGGTTTCCGGCCGCGAAGCCATGGACGAGCCTCGTCGGTCCTCCCTCGACCCTGACCGCGACCCCTTCCTGCGAAGGCTCCCCGCCGGTCAGCAGGCCAGCGAGGCGGCCAAGGCGAGATACAAGGAACTGACGGGCAACGATCTCCCTCCCGGTTACACCTTGGTTCGCCGGTGGTTCTACCTGAGCCCAGGCGACGATGACCCGGGTGAAGCCGCAGCCTGAGTACCTGAAGGAAGGACACCGCGGCCTGTGGCTTAGCCGAACGCCCCGATATCACCCAGTCAAGTTCAGTAGTCGACTAGCCCGGCATGTGGCCAGGCGCTTAGAAGATGCGGGCAAGCCATGGAGTGATGGCCCGTCGGTACCCCACCGTTACCGCGCCGGGTCGCACAGCGCCGCTGGCATCCGCTGTCGTTGCCGTCAGCGCTGCCGTCACTGCCGTCGACTACTGCGTCATATGAGCACCGTTTCAAGGAGCAAGGTTGACGCGGGCGAAGCCGGCCGGATTCGAACCGGCGTCCTCGCGATTTTGGAGACCGCGCGCGACGACCTCTGCGCTACGGCTTCGCCCGGCGGGGATCCTAGCCCATCGCGTTTCGGTACAGACCCGGCTTTCGGTACTCCCAGCGCCGCTACGTCGGTGGGGGTCTCGACGACCGTGGCACGTTGTCGGGCTACCTCTCGATGCGAACTACGGGCGGGACGGTCACTGAAGTCTTTTGACCTGGTCAGGAGGGTGCCTGCGGTTTGTGATGGTCGCCAGGGATCGCCGTAGTTGCTGTACTTCATTGCTGTACTGCGCTCATGTCGTAGACTTGATGTCCGCTTACTTCTGAGGCAGTACCCCAATCACCCGTACATAGATCGCACCGGTGTGAAGAGCCGTAGCGGGCTCACCTGGTGAACCGTGTCGTTCTATGCCTGTAAGAGAGGCATAGATACACATGCTCGAAAACCAGATCACGGCCGCACTCATCGCGCTCAGTTTGATGGTCTTCCTGATTTTCGGGGTTCTGGCTCTTCTGCGTTGCAACCGCAAGGACATCGCTGAAGTCCTTCGCATCCTTCTGCGTCGCAAGTAGCAGCCTCATCGGGCGGTTGGAACCCTCACCGGGTGCCAACCGCCCGCACTTGCTCACGCGGTTGGCGGAACGGCTTTGGGCGGGAGCTGCTTTGGGGCGAGTGATCATGGACCCGTAAGC
This sequence comes from Streptomyces sp. NPDC051041, assembly GCF_044456065.1. Taxonomy (NCBI): domain Bacteria; kingdom Bacillati; phylum Actinomycetota; class Actinomycetes; order Kitasatosporales; family Streptomycetaceae; genus Streptomyces; species Streptomyces sp. NPDC051041. The sequence continues at coordinate 39,620 of NZ_JBITFM010000024.1, read as the reverse complement.
TTCCGGCGCGTCGGGCAGTCTGTGGACCTGCCCGCTAAAGCACGACGTTGGGGCCATGATCTTCGAGGCTCGCGCCAAAGTGGCTGCCTAAAGCCGTGGAGCCGACCGCCCCAGCCACGACGTACCCCTTCTCTGGCATCAGGCGGCTGACTGCTGTCCGCGCGGCACGGGCGCCGGCCGGGCTGGAGCGGGGCGGAGACAGGAGCGCAGGCCCGGCCGGGGGTCGGGCCGCGCGCGGGGAGCGGAGCGAGCCGCCTTGAACCCGTGAAGAAAGTTGTTACTCAGGCTTCGGCTGGGATGCGCCACAGTGGAGCGGCGTACTGCTCCGGTCGGCTGTTGATGAGCAGCTGGCGCAGGGCCTCGCGCTGAGTGCCGTTCAGGCTCAGTGCCTCTGTGAGCCGGCGGAACGTCGTATGCGTGATGCCGCGGCTTCGGGCGTCGGCCTCGAACTGGTCGAGCCGGGGCAGCACTGCCTCGGCGTCCAGCTTCACCGCCGGCTGCTCCTTGAGCCACAGCGCCTTGTTGCGCTCGTAGTCGATCTCCGAGAAGCCGCACACTTCGCGGCTCAGGGCCTCGACCTCGTCCAGGGTGGCCGTCGTCATGATCGCGCGGGCCAGTCGGTTGCGGTTCAGGGCTTCGTCCAGGTCGACTTCGTGGATCGTCGGGCCCTCGTCGGTGAGGGGGATGGGGAGTCCCGCGTCCCGGACCTCGCAGGTGCCGCGTACTCCGCGGGCCGTCGCCGCGAGCATCCCGGTGGCCTCGGAGGGGTGCCACTCCAGGACCGAGCCGACCGGCTCCACGTCCTTGGCCGTGAGGGTGTGGACGACCAGGCGAACCGGAGTCGGTGCCGGCCTCCCCTTCCCCGGTACCGCCCGCCCTCGTCGCTCTCGCCCGGAAGGTCGCCGACGACCACCGCGCCCGGACCGGAACCCCCATCGACACCCCGACGCTTCGCGCCCGGCTCGGCGTCCCGATGCCGCTCGCCGAAGTCATCACCGCCCACCTCACCTGACCCCGGAGGACTTTCTCCCGTGCGCCCGTCCACGCTCCGCGCGCTGAAGCGTGCCGCAGAGCTGACCCGACAGAACCGCTTCACCGAAGCCGTGTTGATCGCCGAGCCGGTGATCCTCGCCGCCGACCCCGTCGAGGGCGACGAGATCCGCCGCTGGCTCACCGACCACGTCACCGACTTCACCGGCGAATCCGACAAGGAGACCCCCTGATGCCCGCCAACCGCCGCTTCCGCCGCGTCGTCCGCATCGGCCCCGTCCAGGTCGGCACCTCCTACGACGGCCGGGGCCGCGAGAAGCACACCGCCGTCTGTACGGCTCCGCGCTGCGGCTTCTCCGCCGACTACGACAGCCGCGCCGCCGCCGAGCTGGCCGCCCGCACCCACCGCTGCGCCGTCCGCTGAGGAGATCCCGTGACCGTCTCGCTGCCGCTCGTCCTCGTCCTGGGCGTCATCGCCTGGACCGCGATCAAGTTCCTCGGCGTCCGCCTCTGGGTCGCCGTCGTGATCGCCCTGTTCGGCTTCTGGCTCTCGCACACCTTCCTCGCCCCCGCCATCGAGTCCGGCACCCGCTCCGGAGTCGACGTCGTCAACGGCACCCACGACTGACCCCCGACCGGCACAAGGAGTCCCGCGATGTTCCGTCCCAAACTGCCCGACACCCCGCACGTCCCGAGCATCACCACCCACATCCCGCAGAACCACCCCCCGGCTCCCTCCGCCGGCCGCCCGGTCGCCCCGCTCGTGGGGGCCGGTGCCGGCGCGGTCGCCGCCGTGGTCGTCGTCGGCGTCGTGCTGACCGCGCTCCTGGCGGCCGTCGCCGTCTCGGCCGTCTCCGTGGCCGTCGCCGCCGTGGTCCTGCGCTCCCTCCTCAATGGCGCGCACCAGCGCTGACCGGCCACCGGGGCGGCAACGAGCCGCCAAGCATCCCGCCGCCCCGGGGCCGTCCCTCCCGACCGCCGAAACAGCCGAAAGGAATGCCCATCATTACCCGGCAGACTCCGCCCCCGCTGGCGGAACTCTCCACGCTGGCCTCCCTCGGCACCCTGCCCGAGCTGGCCCGCCAACTCTCCACCCTGGGCGGCTGCACCCGCCCCGTACGCCTCGACGGCCACCGCACCGAATACGCGGTGGACCGGACCACCGGCGAGATCGGCCGCGTCCTGCACCACCTCGACTCCGCCGACCTTCCCGCCGGCCAGCTCCTCGTCCGCTGCAACAACCGCCGCGCCACCCGCTGCCCGGCCTGCGCCGAGACCTACCGCCGCGACACCTTCCACCTGATCACCGCCGGACTCCGGGGCGGCAAGGGCACCCCGGAGCGGGTCGCCACCCATCCGCGCGTCTTCGCCACCTTCACCGCCCCCGGCTTCGGCCCGGTCCACAACCGCCCCTCCGGCGGCCGTGCCTGCCGCTGCGGCACCCGGCACGACGAGGGCGACGCCGCCCTGGGCACACCCCTCGACCCCGACACCTACGACTACGAAGCGGCCGTGCTGTGGAACGCGCACGCCAGCGCCCTGTGGCGGCGCTTCTCGATCTACCTGCGCCGGGAGGTCGCCAAGCGGGCCGGCCTCACGCAACGGGCCTTCCACGACCACGCCCGCGTGTCCTTCGCCAAGGTCGCCGAGTACCAGAAGCGCGGCGCCGTCCACTTCCACGCCGTCATCCGCCTCGACGGCCCCGGCGGCGGCGACACCCCGTCCCCGGCCTGGGCCACGGCCGAGTTGCTGACCGACGCCATCCGCGCCGCGGCCGCCGCCGCCCGCGTCGACGGCCCGGCCATCGACGGCCGCGCCCACACCTTCGCCTTCGGCCGCCAGCTCGACGTCCGCCCGATCCGCTCCGCCGACTTCGACGGCGGCCGGGAGCTGACCGAGCGGGCCGTGGCCGCCTACATCGCCAAGTACGCCACCAAGGGAGCCGAGACGGCGACCGGCACCCTCGACCGGCCGATCCGCTTCCTCGCCGAGCTGGCCCAGGCCCGGATCACCGACCACGCCCGGCGCATGATCCGCACCGCCTGGACCCTGGGCGCCCGTCCCGAGCTGGCGGACCTGCGCCTGCGGGCCTGGGCCCACATGCTCGGCTTCCGCGGCCACTTCTCCACAAAGTCCCGCCGCTACTCCACCACCCTCGGCGCCCTCCGCGACGCCCGCGCCGACTGGCGCCGGGCCCAAGCGGCCCCGCCCGTCCCGCAGGACGACGAGACCACGCTCGTCCTCGCCCACTGGGCCTTCGCCGGTACCGGCCTCTCCCGTGCCGAAGCCTGGCTCGCCGCCTCCCTCGAACCCGCCCCCGGAACGGAAGGAGAGCCCACCCGTGCGTAACCGACGCCTCACCACCGCGGACACGGCCGCCGCACCACGCGCGCTCCCTCCGCGCTACCTGACTCCGGTGGACGTCGCCGAGCTCCTGGGCGTGCCGGTGGAGACGGTCTACCAGTGGCGCCGGAAGCGCACCGGACCGCGTGGCTTCCGGGTCGGCCGGCACCTGCGCTACGACCCCGTGGACGTCCGGGCCTGGGTCGACTCACTGATGGAAGAGGCCGCCGCCTGATGGCCGGACACGTCCAGGACCGCTGGTACAGGACCGAGACCGGCCCGGACGGAAAGGTGCGCAAGGTCAGGACCGAGCGTTACGGGTCCGGTCTCCGCTACCGCGCTCGCTACGTCGGCCCGGACGGCACGGAGAAGTCCAAAAGCTTCCCCGACCGACAGAAGCGGCTCGCCGATCAGTGGCTGGCGCACATCGAGGCGGACATGGCGCGCGGGCAGTACATCGACCCGCGCGCCGCCCGGATCACCTTCCAGCAGTACGCCGAGCGCTGGGTCACCACACAGGGCGCCGACCCGAACACCCAGGCCTCGATGGAATCGCAGCTCCGCCTGCATGCCTTCCCCTACCTCGGCTCGCGTCCGCTCGGCTCCTTCCAGCCGGCGCACATCCGTGACTGGGTGCGGCAGTTACAGGAGAACGGCGTCCGGGGGTCGTACGCGCGGACCATCTACTCCAACGTGCGCGCGGCCCTGAGCGCGGCCGTGGACGACGGCCACCTCCCCCGGAACCCGTGTGCTGCCCGCTCGGTCCGGCCACCGACCGTCGACACCAAACGTGTGGTCCCGTGGACGCCGGAACGGGTCTTCGCCGTCCGTGCCGCCATGCCCGAGCGCTACCGGGCCATGGTCGACCTGGGCGCCGGCTGCGGGCTCCGTCAGGGCGAAATCCTGGGCGTGGCCGTCGACGCGATCGACTTCGACTCGGACACGCTCCACGTGGTTCGGCAACTCAAGCTCAGCCGCAGCAAGGCCGTGTTCGCGCCTCCGAAGGGCGGCAAGCTACGGGACGTACCGCTCCCCGGTCCCGTCGCCGACGCGCTTCGAGAGCACATGAAGCGGTTCCCGCCGGTCGAGATCACCTTGCCGTGGAAGGTCGCCGACGGCCCTCCGGTGACCAAGCGGCTCATCTTCACCGGGCCGCGCGGCGGGCACGTCTGGCGGACGTCCCTCAACGAGGAGGTGTGGAAGCGGGCGCTGGCCTCGGCTGGGGTGATTCCCGAGCGGAAGCCGGGTGAGTCGTACGCCGGGTCCCGCGAGAACGGCATGCATGCCCTGCGCCACTTCTACGCCTCGGTGCTTTTGGACGCCGGGGAGAACGTTAAGGCCCTCGCGGAGTACCTCGGCCACTCGGACCCGGGCCTAACGCTCCGCGTGTACGCGCATCTCATGCCCTCCAGCCAGGAGCGCACCCGCAAGGCGATTGCGACCGTCTTCGCCTGACCCACAGAAGGATGCACCTCAAACGCTCTATCCGTGAGCTTCCATCCACGAGCTTCGGTCGGCGAACTTTGGTCCGCCGACAATGTTGCGACACGTAATTCTCCGACCGCAGCATTTGGAATCACCATCCGTGAACTTTCGCCCGGCAAGAATGCTGCGACACGCAATTGCCGACGCCACCCACCTCGCCTCCCGCCCTCCCGCCCGGGCGGCCGGGCGGGAGGGCGGCCGGGCGGGAGGGCGGCCGGGCGGGAGGGCGGCCGGGCGGGAGGGCGGCCGGGCGGGAGGGCGGCCGGGCGGGAGGGCACGGAAAGAAGAATCGGAGTCAATATCGGCAGGTGCGCCGCAGCGCCCCCTTGAGGCGCTTAGCATGACTGAGGTTGGCCATGCAGTCGGAATTATCGACTGATTCCCCCGAGGGGTATCCGCAGGCAATTTTGACTCTCGGATGATCCGTGATTAAGTTCTGCTCGCGGATTGGAAAGGCCGCCTCCGTTGGCCCGGAGGCGGCCCCGTCTCCATCCGCGTTCGAAACACTTGGGAAGCTCCTCAACACGTTGGAGAACATAAGCATGCCACAATTCGGACTGAGCATCGACATCTGTCTTCGCGATCTGCCACTTTGCTTGGTCGGCGCGGCCGTGGCGGGGTCCCCCTGGTGGGGGGACGTACCCGCCGGGATCGCCGTACCGATGGCGCTGCTGATCGCCCTCGACATCCGGGTCCGCCGCTGGAGCCGCCGCACCTGACGGCCCAGGTACGGCCCAGGCGCATAGAAGAGCCCCCTCCTGGCAGCAAAACTGCAGGTAGGGGGCTTCTTCCGGGGCGGTTACTTCTTCTTGCCCTGGTTCTTGACCGCCTCGATCGCCGCCGCGGCGGCCTCCGGGTCGAGGTAGGTGCCGCCGGGGTTGACCGGCTTGAAGTCGGCGTCCAGCTCGTAGGAGAGGGGGATGCCGGTGGGGATGTTCAGGCCCGCGATGTCCTTGTCGGAGATGCCGTCGAGGTGCTTGACCAGGGCGCGCAGGCTGTTGCCGTGGGCGGCGACCAGGACCGTGCGGCCGGTCAGGAGGTCGGGGACGATGGCGTCGAACCAGTACGGCAGCATGCGGACGACGACGTCCTTCAGGCACTCCGTCTGCGGGCGCAGCTCCGGCGGCAGCGTGGCGTAGCGCGGGTCGGAGAACTGGGAGTACTCGGCGTCGCGGTCCAGCGGGGGCGGCGGGGTGTCGTAGGAGCGGCGCCACAGCATGAACTGCTCCTCGCCGAACTCGGCGAGCGTCTGGGCCTTGTCCTTGCCCTGGAGGGCGCCGTAGTGGCGCTCGTTCAGGCGCCAGGAGCGCTTGACCGGGATCCAGAGGCGGTCGGCGGCCTCCAGCGCGAGCTGCGCGGTGCGGATGGCGCGCTTCTGGAGGGAGGTGTGGACCACGTCGGGGAGCAGACCGGCGTCCTTGAGCAGCTCGCCGCCGCGCGTCGCCTCCTTCTCGCCCTTCGGGGTGAGGTTGACGTCCACCCAGCCGGTGAACAGGTTCTTCTCGTTCCACTCGCTCTCGCCGTGGCGGAGGAGGATCAGCTTGTACGGTGCGTCGGCCATGTCTCAGAGCGTAATCCAGGTGTTCGCCCTCGCGCGTGGCCGCCCGGCAGCCGGACGTTTGACGGCATCTGTTAATTGAGTGGTGTCCCGACCACCCCTGTTCGTAAGTTGTGGATGCCGCCTGGGACGCTTACATCTCCGCGTCTCCCGCGTTCCTCGCACCTCTTCTCACATCCGGGGGGACCTCCATGCCGCTCGCCCAGCTGAGACGTGCCGCGCACGAGACCGTCGCGGGGCTCCCCCGGGCGTTCTGGTGGCTGTGGACCAGCACGCTCGTCAACCGGCTCGGCGGTTTCGTCGCCACCTTCATGGCGCTGTACCTGACCCTCGACCGCGGCTACTCCGCCTCGTACGCCGGTCTGGTCGCCGCGCTGCACGGGCTCGGCGGGGTGATCTCCTCCCTGGGCGCCGGGGTGATGACCGACCGGCTCGGGCGGCGGCCGACGCTGCTGCTCGCCCAGGTGTCCACCGCGGTGTCCGTCGCCCTGCTCGGCTTCGTGCAGCACCCGGTCGCCATCGCGGCCGTCGCCTTCCTGGTCGGCATGGCGAGCAACGCCTCCCGGCCCGCCGTGCAGGCGATGATGGCCGACATCGTGCGGCCCGAGGACCGCATCCGGGCCTTCTCCCTGAACTACTGGGCCATCAACCTCGGATTCGCCGTGTCCTCCATGGCGGCCGGGTTCATCGCCGAGGTCAGCTATCTCGCCGGGTTCCTGATCGAGGCGGGGATGACCTTGGTCTGTGCCGTCGTGGTCTTCCTGAAGGTGCCCGAGTCGCGGCCGGCCGCCGCGCCGGGGGACGCGGAGGGCGGGGACCCGGTCGGCCTCGGCACCGTGCTGCGCGACGGGCGGTTCATGAGCGTCGTCGGGCTGTCCTTCCTCGTCGCGCTCGTCTTCCAGCAGGGGTCCGTGGGGCTGCCGGTCGCCATGGGCGAGGCCGGGTTCACCCCGGCCGACTACGGTCTGGCCATCGCCGTCAACGGCGTGCTGATCGTCGCGCTGCAGATTCCCGTCACCCGGTTCGTCGAGCACCGGGACGCCCGGCGGCTGCTCGTGGTGTCGTCGCTGCTCGCGGGGTACGGCTTCGGGCTCACCGCCTTCGCCGGGTCGGTCTGGGTCTTCGCCCTCACCGTCTGCGTGTGGACCCTGGGCGAGATGGTCAACGCGCCGGTGCAGACCGGGCTCGTCGTCCGGCTCTCCCCGCTCCGGGGGCGCGGCCGCTACCAGGGCATGTACACGCTGTCCTGGTCCGTCGCCGCCCTCGTCGCCCCGCTGATGTCCGGCTTCGTCATCGACCGGCTCGGGGCGGAGTGGCTGTGGGGGATGTGCGCGGTGATCGGCACGGGGGCGGCGGCCGGGTACGCGGCGCTGATGCGCCGACTGCCCGCCGAGGAGACCGGGGAGACCGAGGAGACCGGGAAGGCCGAGGAGACCGGGAAGGCCGAGGAGACCGGGAAGGCCGGGGAGGCGGTGCCCGCGCGGTCCCCGGCGGCCCGGGCGGAGGAGGTCGGCGCGGCGTGATGCCGCCGGCCTCCCGGCGCCCGGGAGGCCGGCGGGCACGCTCACGGGTGCATCCGCGCCCCCTTCAGCACCTTGTCCACCGCGTTCTTCGGCCCGTACACCGCGAGCCCCACCAGGTCCAGCCCCTCCGTCCGCACAGCCCGCACCGCCGCCCGGTTGTCGCGGTCGTTGCCCGTGGTGAACAGGTCGCTCGTGAACAGGGCGCGGGGCAGGGAGCGGGACAGCACGCGCGCGTGGGCCCGGGTCAGCGTCTCCTTCGTGCCCTCGAAGACCAGGACCGGCTGGCGGAACATCGGCAGGTAGGGCACGCCGTCCGCGTCCTCGTACGGCTCCCCGATCACCTCGGGGACCTGGGTGCCCAGGCCGCTGACCAGGAAGGCGGTGACGTTGAGGCGCTGCCAGGGCTCCAGGTCCTCGCGGAGCAGGACGGCGATCTTGGTGTCGAAGCGGATGGGCTCGGCGTGGTCGTTCATGCGCCCCACACTGCCGACGGGCCCGCCGCGGCGTCTTGTACGTTCTTTGCATGGCCGCGCAACGGGAGGTCTCCGCCTGGCGCCCGCAGATACCGGGCATCGTGGAGGTCTTCCACGCCCGCTTCACGGAGTACGCCTACCCGATGCACGTCCACCAGGCCTGGACGCTGCTCATCGTCGACGACGGCGCCGTGCGCTACGACCTCGACCGGCAGGAGCACGGCACCCCGCACGACACGGTGTCCCTGCTGCCGCCGCACGTGCCGCACAACGGCTCCCCCGCCACCCCGGACGGCTTCCGCAAGCGGGTGCTGTACCTGGACACCTCGCTGCTCGGCGCCGACCTCATCGGGCCCGCCGTCGACACCCCCGACCTGCGCGACCCCCTGCTGCGGCGGCGCGTCGGCCGGCTGCACACCGCGCTGGCCCGGCCCGGGGAGGAACTGGAGGCCGAGAGCCGCCTGACGCTCCTCGGCGAGCTGCTGCGCGCCCGGCTGCGGCCCCGCTCGGCCCCGCCCGCCCCGCGCCCCGACCCGCCCCTCGCCCGCCGGCTGCGCGACCTCCTCGACGAGCGGCTCGTGCCGGGGATCGCGCTGACCGAGGCCGCCGCCCTGCTCCAGGCCCATCCCGCCCATCTGGTACGGGCGTTCAGCACCGCCTTCGGCATCGCGCCGCACCAGTACCTGAACTCCCGCCGCGTCGACCGTGCCCGCCGGCTGCTGCTCGCCGGCCGGCCGCCGGGCGAGGTCGCGGCGGAGACCGGGTTCTTCGACCAGTCCCACCTCACCCGGCACTTCCGGAGGCTGGTGGGGGTCACGCCGGGGCGGTACGCGCGCGGCGCGGGGTGACCGGGCCGGCGCGGCCGGCTGACCGGGGAATCCGCGGAAGCCGTCCCTCCGGGAATCCCGCCGGATAGCGTCGCCTCCATGGAGGATTCACGAAGCACACGGAAGGCACAGGAATTCCAGGATTCCGGCACCGGCTCGCGCAGCCGGCGCGCCGGACGGGCCGGACGCCTCTCGGCCGCCGTCGCGGGGGCGGCGGCCCTGGTGGCGCTGAGCGTCGGCGTCGCCCTCGCGGACGGCGCGGAGGACGAGCGGCCCTCCGGCCCCACCCCGTCGGCCGGCGAGCCGCTCCCGGGCCCGTCGCCCGAGGAGGTCACCGCCGTCCCCGGCGACGGCACCGGCGGCTCGACCGACGGCGGCACGGGCGGCTGGGACCCGGACCCCCGGCCCAGCCCGAGCGACGCACCGAGCCATCCCCCGGTCACCGCCGAACCCGTCCCCGGCGAGCCCTCCGCGCCGGCCGATCTGGCGGAGCTCGACCGGCGCATCGCGGAACTCGACGAGAAGGTCGACCAGTTGCCCACGAAGAAGGAGCTGGCCGACGCCCTGCGCGCCTTCGCCGACGAACTCGACGGATAGGCGAACGGACCAGCGAGCGGGACGGGGAGGCGCGAAGAGCGCGGGAGGCCGGCGAACCGCGCGACGGGCCCGGGCCGTTCGCCCGCCGGGTCCGGCGGGACCCTGCCGGGCCGGGCGGGCCTCCTCGGACCCGGCGGTCCCGCCGGACGACGTCGCCGGGGCCGCCCGCGGCCGGTGCGGTGGACGCCGCGAGGGCGAGCGCGGCCGCGATGCCGGTTCCGCCTGTGCGCGTGCGCAGCCCCTTCGCGGGCGGGGCCCGACGGCGGGAGGAGAGACCGCCGTGGGCCTGTACGGCTGCCCGCGGCCGGGTCGTCCGGCCCGGCCGCCCCCGGCGGGTTCTCCTCCTGGCCTACTCCTGGGTCCGCCGCGTGAGGTGCGCGAAGGCGTCCAGGTTGCGCGTCGACTCCCCCCGCGACACCCGCCACTCGTACTCCTTGCGGATCGCCGACGCGAAGCCCAGTTCCAGGAGCGTGTTGAAGGCGCCGTCCGCCGCCTCCAGGACCTGGCCGAGCAGGCGGTCGATCTCTTGCGCGGTCACGGCGGACAGGGGCAGCCGGGCGGTCACGTAGACGTCGCCGAGCCGGTCGACGGCGTAGCTCACGCCGTACAGCTTCAGGTTGCGCTCCAGCAGCCAGCGGTGGACGGCCGCCTCGTTCTCGTCGGGGTGGCGGATCACGAAGGCGTTCAGGGAGAGCGAGTGCCGGCCGACGATCAGGGAGACCGTCGTGGAGAGCTTGCGGGTGCCGGGGAGCTTGACCACGTAGCTGCCGGGCGCGGGGCTCTCCCACTCCAGTTCGGCGTCCTCCAGGACGGCCTCGACGGTCCGCGCCGCCGTCCTCTCTCCGTCAGCCCTGTCTCGATCAGCCATGGGGGGAGCGTACGCGACGGCGGTGGGCGTGCACCGCGGCCGTGTAGACGTCGGCGGTGGCGGCGGCCGCGGTGTCCCAGCCGAAGGACTGGGCGTGCCGGGCGGCCGCCGCGCCCAGCCGGGCGGACAGCGTGGGGTCGTCGGCGAAGTCGCCCAGCACGCGCGCGTAGTCGGCGGGGTCGTGGCCGCGCACCAGGAAGCCGGTCTCCCGGTCGCGCACGGCCACCGGGAGGCCGCCGACCGCCGCCGCGAGGACGGGCGTGCCGGCCGCCTGCGCCTCTATGGCGACCAGTCCGAAGGACTCGCTGTAGGAGGGCATCACCAGCACCGAGGCGGCCCGGAACCAGTCCGCGAGCCGGTCCTGGCCGACGGGCGGGCGGAACCGTACGACGTCGGCGATGCCGAGCCGCGCGGCGAGCTTCTGCAGTCCCTCGGGCTTGGCGAGGCCGCTGCCGCTGGGGCCGCCGACGACCGGGACGACGATGTTCGCCCGCAGCTCGGGGCGCCGGTCGAGCAGGACGGCGACCGCGCGGAGCAGCACGTCGGGGGCCTTCAGGGGCTGTATGCGGCCCGCGAAGAGCGGGATCAGGGCGTCCTGCGGGAGACCGAGCCGGGCGCGGGCGGCGGCCCGGCCGTCGGCCGGGCGGAAGCGGTCGAGGTTCACGCCGGGGTGCACCACGGCGACCCTGGCGGGGTCGGCGGAGTAGTGCCGGACGAGTTCGCCGGCCTCCTCGGCGGTGTTGGCGATCAGCCGGTCGGCGGCGGCGACCACCTGCGTCTCGCCGATGACCCGGGCGGCGGGCTCGGGGGTGTCGCCGTCGGCCAGGTTGGCGTTCTTGACCTTGGCCATGGTGTGCATGGCGTGCACCAGGGGGGTGCCCCAGCGCTGGGCGGCGAGCCAGCCGACGTGGCCGGAGAGCCAGTAGTGCGAGTGCACCAGGTCGTAGTGGCCGGGGCGGTGACCGGCCCACGCCTGCATCACGCCGTGCGTGAAGGCGCACAGCTGCGCCGGCAGGTCCTCCTTGGCGAGGCCCTCGTAGGGGCCCGCGTCGACGTGCCGGACGAGGACGCCGGGGGCCAGTTCGACGGTGGGCGGCAGGGCGGCGGCGGTCGCGCGCGTGAAGATCTCGACCTCGATGTCGATCGCGGCGAGCCGCTGGGCGAGCTCCACGATGTAGACGTTCATGCCGCCGGCGTCGCCGGTGCCGGGCTGGTGCAGCGGGGAGGTGTGCACGGAGAGCATGGCGACCCGGCGGGGACGCCGGTGCAGCCTGAGCCGCGGTGGGGACGCCGGGGAGCGACGCCCGAGCCTGCTGACGTACTGGCTCACGTGGCGTTCCTCCTTGCTGCGGGCGGGCCTTGCGGGGGCACACGACACCCCCCGGAGGGATGCAACATCGGAGGGCGGCACTCCATTTCCCGGTTCACGGGCTTTGCCGAATCATTACCACCACTCGCTCAACTGTTCGGCCGCGATCCGCGTGGCGGGTGCGCGGCCGGCGGGGCGCGGTCACGTGCGGGGACCGCCGCGCGGGCGGTGCCGAACAGGAAGGAGCGGGGAGGGCGAGCGGGGGTCGAGCGGGGCGCGCGGCGTGCCCGGCCGCACGGGTACCCGCCTACCCTCGTATCCATGACAGCCCGCGCAGCGCCCCTCCCCCGCTCCCGGCCTCGCCCGAACGGGGGGACCCCCGTGGTGGGGACGGTCACGCGCGGGACGACCAACCCGAACCGGCTGCGCCGGATGGACCGCTGGATCGCGGCCGTGCACGGCGCCGAGCTGCGCCGCGCCGCCGACCCCGTCGCCGTCGACCTCGGATACGGGGCGGCCCCCTGGACCGCGGTCGAGCTGCTGCACCGGCTGCGCGCGGCGGCGCCCCGCACGCGCGTGGTGGGCGTCGAGATCGAACCGGCGCGGGTCGCGGCGGCCCGGCCGTACGCGCGTGAGGGGCTCGCCTTCCGGCACGGCGGCTTCGAGATCCCGATCCCCCAGCGGCCGCTGCTCATCCGCGCCGCGAACGTGCTGCGCCAGTACGAGGAGGGCGAGGTCGCCGGCGTCTGGGAGCGGCTGTGCGCCCGCCTGGCCCCGGCCGTCGGGCACTCCCGCGGCGGGCTGCTGGTGGAGGGGACCTGCGACGAGATCGGGCGCCGGCACGTCTGGGTCGCCCTCGGCCCCGAGGGGCCGCGCACGGTCACCTTCGCGACCCGGCTGGGCTCCCTGGAGCGCCCCTCCGACCTCGCCGAGCGCCTGCCGAAGGCACTGATCCACCGCAACGTCCCCGGCGAGCCGGTGCACGCCTTCCTGCGCGACTTCGACCGCGCCTGGGCCGCCGCCGCGCCCTACGCCTCCTACGGCGCCCGCCAGCGCTGGATCCGCGCGGTGCGGGACCTCACGGGCCACTGGCCGGTGACGGACGGGCCGGCGCGCTGGCGGCAGGGCGAAGTGACCGTGCGGTGGGAGGCGTTGGCGCCGCGCGGCTGACGGCGCGGCGCGCGGGACGCCGGGAACTGCCGCCGCGGGCCGTCCGCCACCCCGGCGGGAGGAGCGCCGGGCGGACGGCCCGGGGCGCCGGAGGCGGGGAGGGGGACCGGGCGGGCGGCGGGGAGCGCCGCCCCCCCCGTACGGCCGCGCGCACGGCCTCTGTCGTTCCGCGCGCCGGCATGGCACGATCCCCTCGGCGACCAGGGCCGCCGGCGGCCGATCAGTGGGGGGACACGGGTATGGGAACGGGCAGGCGCGGCCTGATCACGGCGGCCGTGGCCGTGATCTGCGCGGTCACCGCGGCGGCACCGGGCACGGCGTTCGCCGCACCGGCTCCGGCGCCCTCCCCGAGCGCCTCCGCCGGCGCCTCCCCGACCGCCGCGCCCGGTGAGGACCTGGAGGCCGTGCGCGAGCGGCTCGACACGCTCTACCGCCAGGCGGCCCGCGCGACGGACCTGTACAACGCCGCCGAGGAGAAGGTCCGGAAGCAGTCCGCCGAGCTGGCCGGACTGGCGAAGAAGACCGCCGAGGGCCGGGCGAGGCTGGCCGGGCTGAGAAACCGCGCGGGCGCCGCCGCCCGCGCCCAGTACCGCACCGGCGGCCTGCCGGACGAGGCCCGCCTGATGCTCAGCGACGACCCCCGGGAGTTCCTCGACGGCACGGGCCGGGTGCTCCAGGGCGAGCGGGCGGCCAACGGCCTGATCGGGGAACTGAACCGCGCCCAGGAGGACTTGGAGCTGTACGCCCGGGACGCCTCCGCCCGGTGGCGGAAGCTGGAGGAGAGCCGCAAGGCCGAGGTCGAGGCGCGCAAGCGGGTCGAGAAGCGGATCGAGGCCGCCGAGAAGCTGGAGTCCCAGCTGGAGCAGGAGGAGAAGGAGCGCCTGGCCCGGCTGGAGCGGGAGGCCGCCCAGCGGGCGCAGACCGCCTGGCTCGGCTCCGGCGTCCTGCGGGAGATCGACGGCAAGGCGTCCGAGCAGGGCAGGAAGGCGGTGGAGTTCGCCACCGCCCAGGTGGGCAAGCCGTACGAGTGGGGCGCCGAGGGGCCGGAGACGTTCGACTGCTCCGGGCTGACCTCCCGGGCCTGGGCGGCGGCGGGGCTGGCCGTCCCGCGCACCTCGCAGGAGCAGTGGCGGCAGCTGAAGCGCGTCGACGTCGGGGCCATGCGCCCCGGCGACCTGATCGTCTACTTCGCCGACGCCAGCCACGTGGCGCTGTACGTCGGCGACGGCACCGTGGTGCACGCCCCGCGCCCGGGGCGGACGGTGACGACGGCGGGAGCGGGATCGATGCCGATCCTGGGAGTGGTGCGGCCGGACGCGTGAGGGCGGCGGGCGGACGGGCCCCGGACCGCCCCGGGCGCGCGGACCCCGCCCGCGCCGCGCGCCCTGTGACGCACTCCACGCCGAACCGGTCGCCAAACCCGTTCGGGACGTGACGTTCGTCATCCCCGCCCCCGGCCGGGACGCCCAACTGCCCTGCGGAAAGCGGCAGATGACGGCGGCGAACGGGCCGGCGACGTGCGTCGCGTCATTCCGCCGCGGTGTCGGCACCCGCTATGGTCCCGGCTTGGGGCATCCCCGCTCGACCGGACCGGAGAGCTCGGGGAAGGGCCGAGACCCTCGCCCCCGCCATGCCCTCGGGGGGAGGGAAGGAACCCGAGAAGATGCCCGTACCCGTACCGCGGCAGAGAGCGATCCCGGCCGTGGAGAGCGGTCAGGCGCAGGCCGCGTCCCCAGCCGCCGGGCCCTCCGGGGAACGCCCCGCGGAAGGGGCGCACCGCGCGGACACCGCCCGGACCACCGCGGACAAGACCGGGAACACCACTCACGCCCATCTGACGCTGCTGCTGATCGAGGACGATCCGGCCGGCTCGCCCATCGTGCCCGACCTGCTCGACCAGGCGGGCAAGCCGATCCGCGTCCGCACGGCCCGCAACCTCACCGAGGCCGAGCGGCTGCTGACCGACGACGTCCACTGCATCCTGCTGGACCTCGCCCTGTCCGCGCCGGGCCGGGCGGGCGACGAGGACGACGAGCTGGCGGTGCTGCGGCACGTGCTGGAGCTCGCGCCCCGGCACGCCGTCCTCGCGCTCACCGCGTCCGGCGACGCCGAGCGCGGCGCGGAGGCGGTGCGGGTGGGCGCCCAGGACTACCTGTTCCGCGACGAGCTGGACGGCCGGCTGCTGAGCCGGGCGATCCGGTACGCCGTGGAGCGCAAGCGCTCCGACTCGGCCGAGCGGCGGCTCGCCGAGAGCCGGGTACGCGCGCAGGAGAACCGCCGGCTGCAGCGCGGCCTGCTGCCCACCCCCCTGCTGGAGGGCTCCCCGCTCCGCTTCGCCGCCCGCTACCGCCCGGGCCGCTCGCGCGCCCTGCTCGGCGGCGACTTCTACGACGTCGTCCGCACCGCGGACGGCACCGTGCACGCCATGATCGGCGACGTCTGCGGCCACGGGCCGGACGAGGCGGCGCTCGGCGTGGAGCTGCGCATCGCGTGGCGCGCGCTGATCCTGGCCGGGCTCTGCGGCGATCGGCTGCTCGGCACGCTGCAGCAGGTGCTGGAGCACGAGCGGGCGGACGACGAGATCTTCGCGACGCTGTGCACGGTGGACATCGCGCCGGACGGCCGCCGCGCCGGCCTGTGTCTGGCGGGCCACCCGGCGCCGCTGATCGCCGGTCCGGACCGGCCCGCGCGGCTGCTGCCGTACGAGAACAACGGCCCGGCGCTCGGGCTGCTGCCGGGGGCCCGCTGGCCCCGGATGCAGGTGGAGCTGGGCGCCGAGTGGAGCCTGATGCTCTACACCGACGGTCTGATCGAGGGCCGCGTCGGCGCGGGCCGGGAACGGCTCGGCCAGGAGGGCATGGTGGAGATGGTCCGCCGGCAGATCGCCTCCGGCCTGCGCGGGGAGGAGCTGCTGCGGGCGGCGGTGAACGAGGTCCGCGACCTCAACGGCGGCGAACTGGCCGACGACGTGGCGGTCCTGCTGCTGGACCGGGCGCGGTGATCCCGCCGGGCCGGCGGCCCGGACGCCGGGACCCGGCCGGGCCGGCGGCCCGGGTCCCGCGGGCCGGGAACCGTCCCGGCGGGCGCCTCAGCGTCCGCCGTTCCACGGCCCGTACGGCCCGTCGCTGCTGGAGCCGCGGCGGCTGCGGCCGCCGCCCGGGAGGCCGCGCAGGGCCGGCCGGACGTCGACCATGTACACGATCGTCGCGATGAGACCGATGATCGGCAGGAACGACAGGATGTTGAAGATCAGGTTCACCACGAAGGCGAGCCCGAGGATGATCAGCCAGAAGGGCTTGGTCTGCTTGTCGGCCGCGCGGTAGGCGTCCTCCCGGCGCGTGGCGGCGTCGATCAGCGCGAAGCCGCTGAAAAGGATCAGGGCGATGCTCAGCAGCCACATGAACCCCGCGAACCCCTGCATCAGCACAACGTCCACCACCAGACTCGGCTCGTCCTCTACGCGGTCACCGTACCCGCAAGCGCAGGTCCGCTACCCGCAGAACGGGCCGGGCACTCCCGAAGTGCCCGGCCCGCGCGGGGCGCCGCCGCATCACTCGGCGGACGTCGTCTTCCTGGGGGTGGCCTTGCGCACCGGGGCCTTCTTGGCGGCGGCGGCCTTCCCCTCCGAGTCGTCGGTCCCGGTCCCGCCGGTCCCGGCCTCGGCGGGCTTGACCCCGTTGGTCCCGGCGGGCTTGGGCCCCTGCTTGGCCTCGGCCGGCTCGGGGTCCGGCTCGACGGCCACGGCGAGTTCCTCCACGCCCTGGGCGAGGTCCTCGATGCTCTCGGCGGCCTCGCCGCGCCAGGTGCGCACGGCCTTCTCGCCGTGCTCGGCGACCTTCTCGTAGGTCTCCCGGGCCTTGACGGCGTACTCGGCGGCGACGCCGACCCCGCGCAGCGCGAGGTCCTGGGCGGTCTCGCCGAGCTTCTTCAGGTCCGCGTCGAAGTTGCTGCCGAGCTTCTTCAGGTCGGTGTCGAGGGTGTTGAGGAACCCGCCGACCTTGGTCTGGAGGGCCTCCTGGGTCTCCTTGACGCGGGCGGTCGCCTTCTCCTGGACGGCCTTCGGGTCGGTGTTGCGCACGGCCTCGATGCGGGCCGGGGCCTCGGCGCGCAACTGCTCCACCAGGGCGGGCACCTTCTTGGCCTGCCGCAGGGCCAGGTCGGCGGTGCCCGCCGCGAAGTAGAGCGGGGTCGGGTCGCTGAGGGTCTTGCGCAGGTCGTCGGTGATGGCCATGGTGCTGGTCCTCCGGATCGTTCGGCTGGGGGTGGTGTGGGTCCCGCGCTGGAGGCCGGCTGCTCCTGCTCAGCCGGCCGGCTGCTGCGGGCCGGCGTCGTCGCCGGTCGTGCGGGGGCGACGCGCGGCGGTCGCGTGCCCGGCGGTGCCGCCGCCGTCGCCGCCGCGCGTGCGGCGTATCGCGGTGCCGGCGCCGCCGGCCGTGCGGGGACCGCCCGCGGCGCCGCCGTCCGGGGCGTCGAGCCGCGCGTCCGCCTCGTCCCGAACGGATGCCTCGTCCCGGGCGGATGCCTCGTCCCGGGCCGTGTCGCCGGCCCCGTCGGGGGCGATCCCGAACCCGTTCTCCTTGCGGAAGGACTCGTAGATCTGGAGCAGCACCTGCTTCTGCCGCTCCGTCAGCGTGGGATCGGCGAGGATGACGGCGCTGGTCTCCACCTCGTCCCGGTCCCGTTCGGCGTCGAGGATGCCGGCCCGCACGTACAGCGTCTCGGCGGAGATCCGCAGCGCCTTGGCGACCTGCTGCAGCACCTCCGCGCTCGGCTTGCGCAGTCCGCGTTCGATCTGGCTGAGATACGGATTGGACACCCCGGCGGCATCGGCGAGCTGCCGGAGCGACAGCTGCGCGGTGCGCCGCTGCTCGCGCAGGTACTCACCGAGATTGCCGACGTTGAGGGATGCCATGCCTCCACGATGCCCCACCGTGCTAACTCTTGCAAGCGACCGCTTGCAAGAGTGCGCCACACGGGTGGTCCGGCGGGCGGTGGCGCGCCCCGGACGGCTGTCCGTTCCGGTGGAAGCGGGTGGTTCCCGCCCGGCCTGATCGGCGAAGCGAGCGGGTCCCGGCTGTTCTGACCGGCGGGAGCCGGTCGGCGTCTCAGCCGGTCGGTGTGCCGGTGCGGGTGTACGCGGTGAAGCCCGTGGACGCGGAGAGCCGCTCGGGGATGGGATGCGTCGCCGCGCGAGCGGACGACGGCGCGGTGGCCGCCGGCGTCGGCGAAGGCGTGCGGCACCGCGATGCGGGCGGTTCGGGCGAGGCCGAGGCGGCGGTGGCCGGAGTGGGTGCCGGCGGGCTCGAACTCGCCGGTTCCGTCGGCCGGGTCGTACCGGCCCTGGCGGCAGGCGACGGCTTCCCCGGTGGGCGGGGTCCGGGAAGTGCGGGCGGCCGCACCTTCCCGTCCCCGGCCGCTTGCCTGGATCATTCAGGCGATTACACAATCGGTCGCGTCAGCGGAGTCGGCGGAGAGGACGGTCATGGCGCGCGCCGGCCTGACCCCGGAACGCCTGACCCGCGCGGGAGCCGAACTGGCCGACGAGGTCGGCTTCGAGCAGGTGACCGTCTCGGCGCTCGCCCGCCGGTTCGACGTCAAGGTCGCGAGCCTGTACTCGCACCTGAGGAGCTCCCGGGACCTGAAGACCAGGATCGCCCTGCTCGCCCTGGAGGAACTCGCCGACCGGGCCGTCGGCGCCCTGGCCGGACGGGCCGGCAAGGACGCGCTGGCCGCCCTCGCGAACGTCTACCGCGACTACGCCCGCGAGCACCCCGGCCGCTACGCCGCCGCCCAGTTCCGGCTCGATCCGAAGACGGCGGCCGCGAGCGCCGGCGTCCGGCACGCTCAGCTGACGCGGGCGATCCTGCGCGGCTACGACCTGGCGGAGCCGGACCAGACCCACGCGGTCCGGCTGCTGGGCAGCGTCTTCCACGGTTACGTCACCCTGGAGCTGGGGGGCGGTTTCAGCCACAGCGCCCCGGACACGGACGAGACCTGGTCCCGGATCCTGGACGCCCTCGACGCCACGCTGCGCAACTGGCCCGCGCCCTCCGCCTCCTGACGGACACGCCGGAACCGGGCCCGCCGGACTCCCCCGGGTCGCCCCGCCCCTCACCCGGGAGATTCCCGCGCGGGACCCCGGCCTGGAACGGACCGGGCACGGCGCCGCGAGGCGTCCCGCGTACGCACTCCTCCGTGCGTACGCGGCAGCGGGCCGTCCTCCGCCGAACCTGGACCCGGGCGAGGAACGAGGCGCCGGACGCACGAGGGACGGAGGTGACACGCGCGTCGGGGGACCGGCTCGGCGGCCGTCCCGGCCAGCCTCGCCAGCCGCCGGTGGCCCCGGTCCGAGAGGGGGGCCGGCGCCCCGGCGCGGTCACGGCGGGGACGGCTTCGTCCGGATCGCGGAGGCGCTGGGCAGGCGCTGACCCCGGGAGCCGGACGGCCTCAGAACGGCAGCGGCCGCGCGTGCACCACGTCCAGCCGGGACACCGCCCGGGTCAGCACCACGTACAGCCGGTGCGGGCCCCGCTCCTCCGCCTCCGCGACGGCGGCCGGCTCGACGGCGACGACGTGGTCGTACTCCAGTCCCTTGGCGGCGCTCGCCGGGACCACCGCCACCCGGGCGCCCAGGTCCCCGGGGCCCGCCGCGTCGATCCCGGCCGCCGCCAGCGCCTCCCGCACCCGGGGCGCGTCCGCGTCCGCGGCGACGACGCCGACGGAGCCCTCCCGGTCCAGCGCGCCGCGCACGGCGGCCGCGACCGCGGCGGGCACCTCTTCCGGCGCCGTCCGCCGGAAGCGCAACTCGCCGTCCCCGCGCAGGGAGCGGGCCGGCCGGACGTCGACGTCCAGTCGCCGCAGCAGCCGGTTGGCGAGCGCGACGACCGCCCGCGGCACCCGGAACCCGGTCGTCAGCTCCACCACGGCCGCGTCCGGCTTCCCCAGGTGCGCCAGGGTCGCCGCCCAGGACCGCGCCGCCCACGGGGTGGTGCCCTGCGCCAGGTCGCCGAGGACGGTGAGCGAACCGAACCGGGACCGCCGGGCGATCGCCCGGCACTCCATCGGGGAGAGGTCCTGCGCCTCGTCGACGACGACGTGGCCGTACCCCTCGGGGTGCTCGATCAGCCCGGCGACCTCGTCGAGGAGGACCAGGTCGGCGGCCGACCAGCGCGCCGACCGCCACGACCGCGGCGGCCTCGCCCACCGCAGCGCCTCCTGTTCGCCGGCGTCCAGCAGCCCGTCGGCCGCCGCCGCCAGCGCCTCCGGATCGCCGAGGAGCCCGGCGACGACCTCCTCGGGCCGCACCCGGGGCCAGACGGCGTCGAGGTACGCGCCGACCGGCCGGGCCCGCTCGATCCTGCGCAGCCAGGCGGTGGTGCGCGGCCCGCCCCGCCGCTCGGCCTGTTCCCGCACGCCCGCCACGATCCGGCTGCGCACCCGTTCCCGTCCGACGGCGTACGGCGGCTCCTCCCGCCGCACGTCCGCCACGATCCGCGCCAGTTCCTCCGCCCCGATCCGCCAGCGGTAGGAGCCGTCCGGCACGGCGAGGGAGCCGGCGCCGTCGGTCCGCACCCGCGCGTACAGCGCCCGGCGCAGCACCTCGGCCGTCCGGGCGTCGTGCTTGACGGCGGCGGTCCGCTCGTCGTCGGTCCCGGTGACCGGGTGCCGGGCGATCTCGTCGGCGAGGGTGCACTGGCGCACGCCGGTCTCGCCGAGCGCCGGGAGGACCTGCGCGATGTACGACAGGAAGGTGCGGTTGGGGCCGAGGACCAGCAGCCCGCCGCGGTGGAGGCGCTGCGGGTGGGTGTAGAGCAGGTAGGCGGCGCGGTGCAGGCCTACGGCGGTCTTGCCGGTGCCCGGCGCGCCCTGCACGCACACCGACACCGCGAGGTCGCCGCGGACGAGGTCGTCCTGTTCGGGCTGGAGGGTGGCGGCGATGTCCCGCATGGGGCCGACGCGGGGCCGCTCGATCTCCCGGGCGACGATGCCGCCGGGCCCCTCCTCGCCCCGGGCCAGGTGCT
This sequence comes from Streptomyces sp. NPDC051041, assembly GCF_044456065.1. Classification (NCBI taxonomy): domain Bacteria; kingdom Bacillati; phylum Actinomycetota; class Actinomycetes; order Kitasatosporales; family Streptomycetaceae; genus Streptomyces; species Streptomyces sp. NPDC051041. The sequence continues at coordinate 18,456 of NZ_JBITFM010000024.1, read as the reverse complement.
CGTCCTCCAGGCTCGTCAGGTCGGCGGAGTCGCCCCGGCTGCCGGGCGCCCACCCGAAGCGCCGCCGCACGGCCACGCCCCGGGGGTCGCGCGCGGTGGCCTGGTAGAAGGCGCGGGAGACGGGGGCGCGCCAGTCGACGACGAGGGGCGGGGCGGCCGGGTCCTCGGTGATCCGCAGCCGCCCGATGTGCAGGGCCCGGTCGGCGGCCTCCGGCCGCGGGCGCCGCCCGGAGTCCTCGCCGTCGCCCTCCGCGAAGTCCAGCCGGCCGAAGAACAGCGGCCCCTCGGGCAGTTCGCGCAGCGCCCTGGCCCGGCTGCGCAGCCGGTACCCGAGCACCTCGGCGTCGGCGCCGGAGGCGGAGACGTCCTCACCGGTGACGACCTGTTCCCGGGCCTCGTCGACCATGGCGGCGAGGGCGGCGCGGCAGTGGTCGTGGTGGGCGCGTTCCCGGTCGAGTTCGTGGCGGAGGGCGGGGTCGGTCGGTGTCATTCCACCGAGCGTACCGAAAAACGTAACTCAGTTAAATTCTTTACTCGGTCACGTCCGAGTGAGGTGCGGCAGTCCGCCCGCCAGCGCCCCGAACGCCCGCTCCGCCGCCGCCACCGCGTCCGCCCGCACGTCCGCCACCCGCTCCCCCGCCGCGATCCGCCGCCAGTTCTCCTGCGCGAGGATCCGCTGCACGGCGACGATCTGCCCGGCGGCGAGCCGGGCGTCCAGCCCGCCCCCGAGGGCCTCGGCGAGCGCGGCCTCCGACCGCTCCAGGTGCCCGTACAGGCGGGCGACCAGGGCGGGAGTCCCGTAGAGCAGGGCGTGGAAGGCGAGCACGTCGGGGTCGTCGTTGAGCCCGGTGACGGGGTCGCACCGCTCCAGCCCGGCCAGGAAGTGCCGCCGCAGCGCCTCGACGGGCGCCGTCGCCGCCCCGGCCACCACCCGCGCGGCCTCGTCCTCGTGATCGGCGATCCGGTACAGGACCAGGTCCTCCTTGGCCGGGAAGTACCGGAAGAGGGTCGGCTTGGAGATCTCCGCCGCGGCGGCCACCTCGGCGACGGACACCGCGTCGAACCCCCTCTCCACGAAGAGCCGGACGGCGATGTCCGACACGGCCTGGTACATCCGCTGCTTCTTGCGCTCACGCAGCCCGGGCTCGCTCATGCCGGTGAGCCTACGCAGCGGGCCGGGCGCCGGGACACCCGAGGCGCCGGCGCGGTCCGCTCGGCCGCCCGGACCCGCCGTCGCGCGCCGCGGCGTCAGCCCCGGAAGACCCGCAGGACCCGGAGCAGCGGCTCGAACGCGCCGACCACGCGGTCCGCACCGACCTCCCGCAGGCAGGCGCTCCCCCGCCCCGAGCTCGCCGGTGCGGATGCGTTCCCGCAGGACGCCGCGCCGCCGGAAAGGAGCGCCCTCAGAACAGGTCCGGGCACCACGGCCGCCTGGACGTACGCAGCAGGGCGTCGGCCCGCCGGGCGGCGCCCGCTCGTTCCTCCCGCACCCGGCCCAGCGCCGCGAGCCGCACCGCCGACTCGTCCCCCAGCCACAGCGCCGCCAGCTCGCCGGCGCCCAGCGTGAGATCGGCGCTCCCACCGGTCGGCGCGCAGGACGCCCCGTCGGGGCCCGCCTCCAGCCGGTACCGCCCGCCGGCCGGCCCGCCCCGGTCCACGACCTCCAGCACCAGCGAGTCCGACCCGCCGTACGTCCGCGCCTCCAGGGCCCGTACGACGTCCAGGATCCGCACCCACAGCCAGTCGGCCTGCGTGGTGACGCGGGCCGCGCGGGGGTCCGGCAGGAGGAGGGGGAGCAGGTCGTCGGGGGCCCGCCGGCCGCTCTTCACCCGCGTGATCCAGTCGATCGAGCAGAGGTAGTGCCACAGGGCGCGCTCGGCGGCCGGGGTCACCCCGATCAGCCAGTTCACGCTCGCCGTGGTCAGCGGCTGCTTGTTCCCGCCCCACCGGTCGTCCGCCTCGTACGACACCATGCCCTCGACCTCGCCGGACGCCGAGCGGTACACGGCGTAGAAGGGCTCGGTCCACGACGGCTCGAGGCGGACGACGCCGGTGTTGACCTTCCACCACAGCTCGTCGCGGCTCACCGCGCCCGGCTGGGTCCGGCGCAGCCGCTCGTGCAGCTCGGGACCGAGCTTGCGGACGTCCTCGCCGTCCACGAGGTCGACCCGGCCGCCGTCCTCCGGGCCCGCCCAGCGCGGGTCCAGCCCGGCGCGCGGCACGTCGACGGTCCACTCGGCGGTCCAGGTCGCCGGGCCGAAGCCGTACCGGCCGTAGATCGGGTACTCGGCGGCGATCAGCGTGGCGACGACGTCCCCGCGCTCCTTCGCGGCCGCCAGGTCCCGGGTGATCATCCGGGTGAGCAGGCCGCGGCGGCGGTGGGTGGGGCTGACGGTGACGCTCGAGACGGCGTCGGCCGCCACGGGCCTGCCGCCGACGGCGGTGATCTCCTGCGCGAAGGAGCGGAGCGTCGCCACGCAGCGGCCGTCGTCGAAGGCGCCGAGGAGCCGGCCGGGCACGAACTGGTCGCGCCGCGCCCTCACCTGCTCCTCGGTGGCGACGGGCTCGCGCAGGAAACCGGTGTGCCGGGCGCGGATCCACTCGGGCAGCTCGGCCTCGGTGACGGCGCGTACGTCGGTGTCGGAATGCGGACGGCTCATGGGGCCACCGTAGGCGCCGCGCGGGGAGGCAGTCGCGGGATTATCACCGGGGCGCCCGGAAGCCGGGCCGCCGCCCGGAAACCGGGCCGTCGGCACCGCCCGGTCCCCACCCGCGGCCCGGAAGCCGGACCACCGCCCGGGAGGCGGGACGTCGCCGGGGAGGTCACCCGCGGCGCCTCGTGGTCCGGCGCGCCGTCACACGAGCAGATCGTCGACTTGTGCTTCCCCGTCACGGTACCTGCGGGCGATCTCCGCGCCGCAGCCGTCGGCGGTCCGCTGCAGCCGCTGCCGTCTGCGCGACACCCGCTGCTCGTACCGCGCGAGCCGGTTCATCGCGGTGTTCAGCTCCAGGTCCGTCCGGGCCGCCAGGTCCGACAGCTCCACCTCGGCGAGCATCTCCGCCGCCAGCCGCCGGGCCTCCTCGCCGTGCGGGGTGTCCAGCGTCACGTGGCGGGCCGAGGAGCGGTGCCGGGCCGGGGCGTCCCGCAGGATCTCCGCGAGCCGCTCGACCACGGACGTCCCGCCCGCGGCGGCGGGGGCCGCCTCGGGGGAGCGCCGGGCCAGCTCCGCCCGCAGGATGTCGATCCGCCCCTGCAGCAGCCGCCGTACGTAGCTCAGGTCGGCCTCCTCGCGCTGGGCGCTGCGGCGCAGGGCGCGCAGTTCGGGCAGGCTCAGCGCGGTCAGGTCGGACGGCTGGGAGCGGTCCCCGCCCGACGGGCTCGGGGGAGGATCCGGGGGCAGGTGCGGGCTGTCGGTGCGCTGCACGGGGGGCCGGGGCATCTCCCGCCCGACCGCCTGGGCCAACGAGACAGCCCCGAGGGGCTGTCCCATGCTCGGTGTGCTCATCTGTCTCAACCGTCCCCTCGACCGGCTATTGGGAGCATCGTGCCACTCCGGGTGGACAAGAAGTGACCGAGTGCGCCCGATCCGCCCCGGATGGGGGGTTACGGAGTGAAAAGAAAGCTAAAAGATCATCCGTACGGGCCGCCCGGCAAGCGCCCGTGACGGCACGGCATCATGGCCGCATGCGTGCAGTGGTACAGCGGGTGGACGGCGCGAGCGTCGTCGTGGACGGCGAGACGGTGGGGGCGTTCGAGGGCGAGGGCCTGTGCGTCCTGGTCGGCGTCACCCATGAGGACACCGAGGAGAAGGCGGCCCGGCTCGCCCGCAAGCTGTGGACGCTCCGCATGCTGCACGACGAGCGGTCGTGCAGCGACACGGGCGCGCCGCTGCTGGTCGTCAGCCAGTTCACGCTCTACGGCGACGCCCGCAAGGGCCGCCGCCCCACCTGGAACGCGGCCGCCCCCGGCGACGTCGCCGAGCCGCTCGTCGACGAGGTCGTCGCCCGGCTGCGCGCGCTCGGCGCGACGGTGGCGACGGGCCGCTTCGGCGCCCGGATGCGGGTGTCCCTGACGAACGACGGCCCGTTCACGGTGCTGCTGGAGGTCTGAAGCCTCAGGGCTCGACGACGACTTCCTGCGCCGCCGCCGTGTCCCCGGCCATCAGCCGCGCGTCCACCGGGACGTTCCGCTTCACCAGGGCGAGGGCGACCGGGCCCAGCTCGTGGTGGCGTACGGAGGTGGTGACGAAGCCGACCCTGCGGCCGTCGGCGCCGTCGTCCGCGAGGCGGATCTCCGTGCCGGGCGGCGGCAGGTGCACCTCGCTGCCGTCGAGGTGCAGGAAGACCAGGCGGCGCGGCGGCTTGCCCAGGTTCTGCACCCGGGCCACGGTCTCCTGGCCCCGGTAGCAGCCCTTGTGCAGGTGCACGGCCGTGCCTATCCAGCCCAGTTCGTGCGGGATGGTGCGGTGGTCGGTCTCGAAGCCGAGCCGCGGCCGGTGGGCCTCCACGCGCAGCGCCTCGTACGCCAGCAGCCCGGCCGGCGGGCCCGCCTGCCGCGCGTACGCCTCCAGCTCCGCGCGCGGCAGGAACAGGTCACGGCCGTGGGGGGTCTCGCGGACGACGACGCCGTCCGGGGGCTCGGCGATGGAGCCGGCCGGCAGGTGCACGACCGCGAACTCGTCCGTCCGGTCGGCGACCTCGACCTTGTAGAAGAACTTCATCGACTCCAGGTACGCGATCAGCGCGTCCTGGGTGCCGGGCTCGACGTGGGCCCAGACCGTCTCGCCGTCGTCGACGAGGTAGAGCGCGTGTTCGATGTGGCCGTGGGCGGAGAGGACGAGCGCCTCGGTGGCCTGGTGCGGCGGGAGGTCGCTGACGTGCTGGGTGAGCAGCAGGTGGAGCCAGCCGAGCCGGTCCTCGCCGGAGACGGTCACGACGCCTCGGTGGGAGAGGTCCACGAATCCGGTGCCGTCGGCCAGGGCACGCTGTTCGCGGAACAGGTCGCCGTAGTGGGCGGCGACGCCTTCGTCCACGCCCTCGGCGGGGACGGCGCCGGGCAGGGACAGCAGAGGGCTCTTCATATGCCTAGCCTACGACTCGGTACTTGAACCCTTCAGGGAACAGTCCTTGCACCGGCCGAAGATCGCGAAGTGCTTCATGTCCGTGTCGAAGCCGAACGTCTCGCGCAGCTTGGCGGTGAACTCGGCGGCCACCTCCAGGTCCGCCTCGATCACGTGGGTGCAGTCGCGGCAGACCAGGTGGATGTGGTGGTGCCGGTCGGCCAGGTGGTACGTCGGCGCCCCGTGCCCCAGGTGCGCGTGGCTGACCAGCCCCAGTTCCTCCAGGAGTTCCAGGGTCCGGTAGACGGTGGAGATGTTGACCCCCGACGCCGTCTTGCGCACTTCGCTGAGGATGTCGTCGGGGGTCGCGTGCTCCAGGGTGTCCACGGCTTCGAGCACGAGTTGCCGCTGCGGGGTCAGCCGGTAGCCGCGCTGCCGCAGATCGCTCTTCCAGTCGGTGCTCACCACACGGAGAGTCTAGGCCGACCGGGCGCCGGAGCTCACTTGAAGAACGCGATCCCGTCGTCCGGCAGGTCGTCGGGGAGGGCCTTGGCCCAGCGTTCGACCTCCTCCGGGGTGACGACCTTCTTCAGGTGGGCCGACATGTAGGGGCGCAGGCCGACCTCGGGGGTCTGCTTCTCGCCGACCCACATCAGGTCGCTCTTGACGTAGCCGTACAGGCGCTTGCCGCCGGTGTAGGGGCGGGAGGCGGCGGTGCGGGCCACCGCGTCCGTGACGAGGTCGATCTGCGGCTTCTTGTCGGCCAGCTCGCCGTACCAGATCTCGACGACGCCGTCGTCGCGGGTCATCGTCACCTCGACCTTGCGGTCGGCGTCGACGCGCCAGAAGCCGTGCTCGGTCTCCAGGGGCCTGACCTTGTTGCCGTCCTTGTCCAGCACCCAGGTGTGGGAGTGGTACTCCAGGAAGTCCCGGCCGTCGTGCGTGAAGGTGACCTCCTGTCCGAAGTTGCACTTCTCGGCGCCGGGGAAGTCGTGCACGCCCGCGCCGGCCCAGTTGCCGAGCAGGAAGGCGAGGGGGACCAGGTCCTTGTGCAGGTCGGACGGAATCTCGATCATGAGCAGCTCAGGGGTCTCGTACGTCTGTCGGGGCGGTTCAGCGCTGGCCCTGGAACAGCTTCTTCACGGTCAGTCCGGTGAAGGCGAGGACGCCGACGCAGACCAGGACCAGCAGGGCTTCGAAGAAGATCGTCACGGGTGCTCCTCGATTGAGCGGTGCGGTGCGTGCGCTACGTGCACAGGGCCGGGCCCCAGCTTACGCGGCCGGGGCCCGGCTCTTCCTGTGAGGTGCGCCCCGCCCCCGGGCCGTACGATTCCGGCATGGCGAAGAAGCTCGTGATCAAGGTGACGGCGGGGGCCGACGCCCCTGAGCGCTGCTCGCAGGCGTTCACGGTGGCGGCGGTGGCCGTGGCCAGCGGTGTCGAGGTCTCCCTGTGGCTGACCGGGGAGTCGTCGTGGTTCGCCCTGCCGGGCCGGGCCGCCGAGTTCGAGCTGCCGCACGCCGCCCCGCTGCCTGACCTGATCGACTCGGTGCTGGCGGGCGGCCGGATCACGCTGTGCACGCAGTGCGCGGCCCGCCGGGGGATCACCGAGCGGGACGTCGTCGAGGGCGTGCGGATCGCGGGCGCGCAGGTATTCGTCCAGGAGGCGCTGGCGGACGGCGCGCAGGCGCTCGTCTACTGATCCCGGCCCTCGGCCGCCGGTTCCGCGGGCCGGGCGGCGGCCGCGGGTGGAAGGACGCCGGCTCACGGGCGTCCGGCGTCGCCGCGGCGGGACGCGTCCGCTCCCCCCCTCGCGCGAGCGGTGCCGCTCGCTCAGCGCCGTTTCCTTCCGTCCAGTTCGTCCCACCACTCGTCGGACTGCGGGTCGCCGGAGGGGTCGTCCCACCACTGGTCGTCGGGGCCGCGGCGGTTGGCGACCACCGCGGCGACCGGCGGGATGACCATCGCCACCAGGCACATGCCGACGGCCGCCGGCACCGACCAGATGCGCACGACGCCCCAGGCCAGGACGAACAGCGTCAGGCAGGTGCCCATCAGGGCGAAGTACATGTGCCGCCGTCGTGCGTACATGTGTCCAGCGTAGGCCCGGGGAAGGCGGTCGCACGCCGGGGAGACCAGGGGCGGGAACGGCGACGGGCCGCGCTCCCGGAGTCGTCCGACTCCGGGAGCGCGGCCCGTCCGCCGTCGTCAGACGGCGATCGCGACCTCGGCCAGGCCGCCCTTCTGGGCGACGACCGTGCGGTCGGCGGTGGCGCCGGGCACGAGGGCGCGGACGGTCCAGGTTCCCTCGGCCGCGTAGAAGCGGAACTGTCCGGTGGCGGAGGTCGGGACCTCCGCGGTGAACTCGCCGGTCGAGTCCAGCAGACGGACGTAGCCCGTCACCGGCTCGCCGTCGCGGGTCACCTGGCCCTGGATCGTGGTCTCACCGGGCTTGATCGTCGAGGCGTCCGGGCCGCCGGCCTTCGCTCCGCACATGTCGTACTCCTGAAGAGAGGTCCTGAAAGGTCGGTCGGGTGGGGGGTTACTTGCCGGTGCCGAGCTCGATCGGCACGCCGACGAGGGAGCCGTACTCGGTCCAGGAGCCGTCGTAGTTCTTGACGTTCTCCACGCCCAGCAGCTCGTGCAGGACGAACCAGGTCAGCGCGGAGCGCTCACCGATTCGGCAGTAGGCGATGGTGTCCTTGGACAGGTCGACGTTCTCCTCCTCGTAGAGCTTCTTCAGCTCCTCGTCGGACTTGAACGTGCCGTCGTCGTTGGCGTTCTTCGACCACGGGATGTTGCGGGCGGTCGGGACGTGGCCCGGGCGCTGCGACTGCTCCTGCGGCAGGTGCGCCGGGGCGAGCAGCTTGCCCGAGAACTCGTCGGGGGAACGGACGTCGACCAGGTTCTGCGAGCCGATCGCCGCCACCACGTCGTCGCGGAAGGCGCGGATGGCGGTGTTCTGCGGCTTGGCCTTGTACTCGGTCGTCGGGCGCTCGGGCACCTCCTCGACCAGCTCGCGGGCGTCGAGCTCCCACTTCTTGCGGCCGCCGTCGAGGAGCTTGACGTTCTCGTGGCCGTACAGCTTGAAGTACCAGTACGCGTACGAGGCGAACCAGTTGTTGTTGCCGCCGTAGAGGATCACCAGCGTGTCGTTGGCGATGCCCTTGGCCGACAGGAGCTTCTCGAAGCCCTCCTGGTCGATGAAGTCGCGGCGGACCGGGTCCTGGAGGTCCTTGGTCCAGTCGATCTTGATCGCGTTGCGGATGTGGTTCTTGTCGTACGCGGACGTGTCCTCGTCGACCTCGACGATCGCGAGGTTCGGGTCGTCCAGGTGCTGCTCCAGCCAGTCGGCGTCGACCAGGACGTCGCTGCGGCTCATGCTCTTCTCCTCCGGGGCAGTTGCGGCGGGGCGTGCGAGTGAGGGGTGCGCGCTCGGGCGAGACGGCGCACGGATGCCCTGAGCAGGGCGGGGGGATGCGGAAGCCGGGGCTTCCGCTCAGAAGGCGCGACAGAGCATGGCGGCAACGCGGCACAGGTCCACTGCCCGCCGCTTCGTGAGATCCGCCTGTCGCTTCATGGTCCCGATCGTAGGGACGGACCGGCGGACGTGTCACCGGTGTGTCGCATCGTGAGACGAGATTGTCCGGGATGCGGGACGGAAGTCCGTGCGAACGGCGTCCGCGCGGCTCCCGGGCGTCCGGGTCCGCGGGCGCATCTGCGGTACGGACAGCACGTCTCGCCTGTCGGACGGACGGGTGGCGGGCCCGCGCCGCCGGTCCCGGACGACCGGCCGGGTCCGCCGGCGCCCGCGCTCGCGTCAGCCGTGCCCGCGGCGGCCGCGGGACGTCCTTACCCCACCAGCCTGACGTTCGAACCCCGCACCGTGATCTCCACGCCGTTCCGCGCCGGCTCCACCTTGTCGAGCCGGACGCCGCCCGGCAGCTGGCCGATCTTCTGCTCGAAGTCGGTGACGGCCCGCACCCGGGACTCGGCGAGCTGGACACCGCCGAGCCTGGGCAGCTCGCCGGCCTGCACCCGCACGGTGTCGCCGCCGACCACGCTGACGTCGCTCAGCACGTACACCGGCTCCGGCAGCTCGGTGCCCAGCACCGTCGCCCGGACCTCGACCTTGATCTTTCCGTTGCCGCCGTCGGAGAGCCCGACGACGTCGGCGGTGACACCGGGGGCCACCTGGGTGGGCTCGGGCTTGGCGGTCTTCAGCAGCTCGTCGTAGGCGATGAAGGCGGTTCCGGTGGCGCCGGCCGCGGTGGCGGAGCCGAAGTCGCCGGAGAACTCCACGCCCTTCATGTCCGCCCGGAGGCGGTCGATACGGATCTTCCCGGCGCCGTCGCCGGTGGCGGCCTCGTAGTCCCGGATGCCGACCTCGACCTCGTCCAGCTCGCCGCCGGCCACCTGGGTGAGGAAGGGGAAGCCCTTGATGGACACGTCCGGGGCGGCGCTCAGGTTCTCGGCGGTGCGCAGCCGGTCCGCCGCCTCGTCCTCCGCGAAGCCGACCGCCAGGCGGTCCAGGGCCACGAAGAGGCCGCCGAGGATCACGACGAGGATCAGAAGTATTCGCAGTGCGCGCATGTGCTGCTCTCTCCCGGCCGGGCGGTCGACGGCGGCGGTCCTGACGACCGGCGGCCGTCCAGCGCGAGGGTAACCCCGCCCGTGACGGCCGCCCGGGAATTGTCGATCACCTGTGACACCGGTGGCTAGCCGAGCGCCCGTCCCAGCACGTAGACGAGCGGCGCCGCGCACGCCAGCGGCAGGGCCACGCCCGCCGTGAAGTGGACGAACCGGGACGGGTAGTCGTAGCTGGCGACGCGGTGGCCGATCAGGGCGCACACCGCAGCGCCCGCGCCGAGCAGCGCGCCCGGTGTCCCGAGCCCCGTCGTCGCGCCCACCGCGATGCCCGCGCCCGCCGCCGCCAGCAGCGCGACCACCACGGACGCCGGCGTCGGCAGCGGCAGCGCGCGGGCCGGGACGGCCACCGCCACGGCGGCCGCGCCGACGGTCACCGCGTCCGCGTCGGCGGCGAGGTAGCCGCCCGCGACGATGGCCAGCGCCGCCGCGGCCACGGTCGCCATCAGGCCGTACATCCGCTCGTCCGGGTCGGCGTGCGACCGCAGGTGCAGGACGAGGGAGAGCAGCACCCACACCCCGAGCGTGCCGAGGATGGCCGCCGGGGAGCGCCCGGAGACCAGCAGCGCCGCGTCCGCGACGAGCGCTCCGGCGAAGCCCAGCGCGATGCCCTGCCGGGCGGGCCACATGCCGTTCAGCCGGAACCAGCCGGCGGCGGTGACGGCCTGGAGGACGGCGAGCGGGACGAGGAGGGCGTACGTGCCGATCGCGGCCGTGCCGGCCAGCAGCAGCCCGAGCAGCGCCGTGAGCGCGGCCGGCTGCATGCCCGGCTCGATGATCGGCGAACGGCCCTCGGCCCGGGCCCGCTGGGCGTCCGTGATCCGCGCGTTGCCGCCGAGGGTGGCCGGGCCGTACTCCGGGGCGGCCTCGGGGGACGCCGGCGGGGTGTGCGGCTGCGGCTCGGGCTGGGGCTGCCGCCGGGGCCGCGGCTGGGCCTGGGGCTGGAAGTGCGGGGCGGACGTGTGGTGGGCCCCGGTCGGGTGGGTCTGCTGGTACCGCTGCGGCTCGGCGTACGGCGGCTGCTGATGCCCGTAGGACTCCTGCGGGCCGCGCGGCTGCTGATAGGCCTGCTGCGGCTGCGGCTGCGGGTGACCCTGCTGCGGCTGCTGGTAAGCCTGCTGGTACGCCTGTGGCTGCTGATAAGCCTGCTGCGGCTGCTGGTACGTCTGCCGCGGTTCCCCGTATGCCTGCGCCGGCGGGTACGCCGTCTCCGCCGCCTGGACCGGCGGCTGCGTCTGGGTCTCCCAGGTCTGGCCCTGCCACTGCTGGGTGTGCGGCTCGTCGTACCCCTGCTGGGGCCAGGCCTGGGGCTGCTGGGACTGGTGGGGCTGCTGCTGGTACGGGTCGTGCCCCTGGTACGGCTGGTTCGTCACTGGTCACCCTCCTGCGAACGGCGGGAGCACCTCGACCGTGCCGCCGTCGGCCAGCCGTACCGTCTCATGCCCGCGGGTGCCCACGGGGTCACCGTCCACGAGGAACGAGCACCGCCGCAGGACGCGCGCGAGTTCGCCGGGGTGCCGCTCGCGCACCGCGTCGAGCGCCTCGGCGAGCGTGGCCGCCTCGTACGGCTCCTCGGCCGTCCCGGCCGCGGCCTTCGCGGCGGCCCAGTAGCGCACCGTGACCTTTGCCATCTGGTTCCTCAATCGATCGGGCGGTGGACACCGCCAGGCTAGCCCGCCCGGGTGACCGCCCAGTCCCCGATCCGGTGCAGCAGCTCGTCGCCGGCCGCGTGCTCGGCGTGGCCCATGCCGGGCTCCAGCCAGAGTTCGCCGTGGTCACCGGCGGCCTCGGCCAGCATCCGGGGGTGGTCGACGGGGAAGTACCCGTCCCGGTCGCCGTGCACGATCAACAGCGGGGTGGGCGCGATCCGCTCCGCCGCCTCCACCGGCGACAGCGGCACCGGGTCCCAGTCCCGGTGGTGGATGCGCGTGCGGAAGCCGTAGCGGCCCACCACCCGGCCCGCGGGGCGGGTGACCAGCCAGTGCAGCCGGCGCATGGGGGCCGTGCCCCGGTAGTACCAGCGCGCCGGCGCGCTCACCGACACCACGGCGTCCGTGCGCGCCTGCGGTCGCGCTCCCGTGCTCCTCGCGTGCTCCCGCTCCTCCTCGGGCGGGTTCGCCCCGTACAGCGCCGCGTGCCGCAGCACCACCGAGCCGCCCATCGAGAAGCCGACGGTGACCACGCGGGTGTGTCCCAGCTCGCGCGCCCACGTCACCGCCGCCGCCAGGTCGAGCACCTCCCGGTCGCCGACCGTGGACCGTCCGCCGGACGCCCCGTGGCCCCGGAACGAGAAGGTGACCACGGCCCCGTGCCGCGCGAACGCCCGCGCCACCCGCCGCACGTGCGGGCGGTCCGCGTCGCCCGTGAAGCCGTGCGCGACCACGAACACCGGGCCACGGACGGGTGTCCGGGAGGCGTCGGGCACGGCCGCGCCCGGTTCGTATACGGAATCGATCCGCACCCCGTCGGCGGTGTACAGAAACGTCCGCAAAGGTGCGTCTCTGCGCGTCTCGGATTCCGGACGAAAGGCGGATCGGGTCCCATGACCTGCCGAAGGGGCGCTCATGTCGGCTATTGTGCTGCGCATAGGACTCGGGCAACGTAGCCCCCGGGTCCTTTTGTGCTTTCGGAAGCGTTGTATACGAAGCGGGAAACCGCAGGTGTACGGGCCGTCGAACGCATAGCGGCTCCCCGGAGCCGCCGCGGGTCCCAGGGGCGCGGGATTCGCACCGTACGAAGCAGTGCCGCAACGTCCTCGTAGGGACCGAGGAGGAACCAGACGTTATGGGCGAGCGAACCGTGCACGAATGGACGACGACCCGGGCAGGTGGAGCGCGATGAGCTCTCTGCTGCTCCTGACCAACGCCCTCCAGCCGTCGACGGAGGTGCTTCCCGCCCTCGGCCTGCTGCTGCACAACGTGCGGGTGGCCCCGGCGGAGGGCCCCGCACTCGTCGACACCCCCGGTGCCGACGTCATCCTCGTCGACGGGCGGCGCGACCTGCCGCAGGTGCGCAGCCTGTGCCAGCTGCTGCGCTCCACCGGCCCCGGCTGTCCCCTGGTCCTCGTCGTGACGGAGGGCGGCCTGGCCGCCGTCACCGCCGACTGGGGCATCGACGACGTCCTCCTCGACACCGCCGGGCCGGCGGAGGTGGAGGCCCGGCTGCGGCTGGCCATGGGCCGGCAGCAGATCGTCGACGACTCCCCCATGGAGATCCGCAACGGCGACCTGTCGGTGGACGAGGCCACGTACAGCGCCAAGCTCAAGGGCCGGGTCCTGGACCTGACCTTCAAGGAGTTCGAGCTGCTGAAGTACCTCGCCCAGCACCCGGGCCGGGTCTTCACCCGCGCCCAGCTGCTGCAGGAGGTGTGGGGGTACGACTACTTCGGCGGCACCCGGACCGTCGACGTCCACGTGCGGCGGCTGCGCGCCAAGCTCGGCCCCGAGCACGAGTCGCTGATCGGCACCGTCCGCAACGTCGGCTACCGGTTCGTCACCCCGGAGAAGCCGGAGCGGGGCGACCGCGCCGCCGAGGAGGCGAAGTCCGCGTCCGCCCCGGCAAAGGCGGAGAATGCGGACGCGCCGGCCGTCGCCGAGGTCACGGCCGAGGCGTAGGAAGCGGCGTACGCCCTGCCCAGGGGCGTTCCATCCGCGTAGACTCCGCGCGTGGCCAAGGTGACTCGGGATGACGTGGCACGACTGGCGGGGACCTCCACCGCCGTCGTCAGCTACGTCATCAACAACGGACCCCGGCCGGTCGCCCCGGCCACGCGCGAGCGTGTCCTCGCCGCGATCAAGGAGCTGGGCTACCGGCCCGACCGGGTCGCCCAGGCGATGGCGTCGCGGCGCACGGACCTCATAGGCCTGATCATCCCGGACGCGCGCCAGCCCTTCTTCGGGGAGATGGCGCACGCGGTCGAGCAGGCCGCCTCCGAGCGCGGGAAGATGGTCCTGGTCGGCAACACCGACTACATCGGGGAGCGCGAGGTCCACTACCTGCGCGCCTTCCTGGGCATGCGCGTCTCGGGCCTGATCCTCGTCAGCCACGCCCTCAACGACCTGGCCGCCGCCGAGATCGACGCCTGGGACGCCCGCGTGGTGCTGCTGCACGAGCGCCCCGAGGCCATCGACGACGTCGCCGTCGTCACCGACGACCTGGGCGGCGCCCAGCTCGCCGTGCGCCACCTGCTGGAACACGGCCACGACTACGTCGCCTGCATGGGCGGCACCGCCGAGACGCCCGCCGTCGGCGACCCGGTCTCCGACCACGTCGAGGGCTGGCGGCGCGCGATGCGGGAGGCCGGGCTGTCCACCGAGGGCCGCCTCTTCGAGGCCCCGTACAACCGCTACGACGCCTACCGCGTCGCCCTGGACGTCCTGGCCGGGCCGCACCGCCCGCCCGCGATCTTCTGCTCCACCGACGACCAGGCGATCGGCCTGCTGCGCGCGGCGCGCGAGCTGCGCATCGACGTGCCGGGCGAGCTGGCGGTGGCCGGGTTCGACGACATCAAGGAGGCGGACCTGGCCGACCCGCCGCTGACCACCGTCGCCTCCGACCGGTCGGCGATGGCGCGGGCCGCCGTGGACCTGGTCCTGGACGACGGCCTGCGGGTGGTGGGCTCCCGGCGCGAGCGGCTGAAGGTGTTCCCGTCACGGCTGGTGATCCGCAGGTCGTGCGGCTGCGCCTGAGGCGACGCCGGCCCTCCGGCGCCTCGCGGGCGCGCCGAAGGCCCGTGGGGCGGCGGGGACCCGGGTCCTCGCCGGGGCTCCGCAAAGCCGCCCCGAGAGGCCCCCGCGCCACCGCGAGGCGCGTGTTCATATCGGGCATACGCGGTTCTGCCGGGCTTCTCAGGGAGCCCTCAGGGGACTCTCATCCTCGGACGGCAGGCTCGGGGACATGACCGAGAGCATCCGCCGCAGCGGCGAGTACGACACCCCGTACACGAACCCCTACCAGGGCGCCCCGCAGCACGCCTCCTCCCCCGTGGACCCCGGGTGGCCGGCCCCGCCGGCCCGGCCGCCCGCCCAGCCGGGCACCGCGGTGCGGCCCGGCCAGGGCGGCGCCGGGGACGGCGGCCACGGCGGAGACACGGCCCCGGCGGTCCTGCCGGCCGCCCCCGCGGCCCCTTCCGCGCCCGCGCCGGGGAAGCGCGCCCGGGGCCCGGTGGCCCTGCTCGCGGCCGTGGCGATCGTCGCGGCCGCCATCGGCGGCGGCACCGCGTACGGCATCCAGGAGCTGACCGGCAGCGACACCGTCACCACCAGCTCCACCAGCACCAGCGTGGTGCCCGCCGGCCAGAAGGGCACGGTCGCCGGGGTCGCCAAGGCGGTCAGCCCGAGCATCGTCGAGATCAACGCCACCTCGAACGCCGGCTCCTCCACCGGCTCCGGCGTGATCATCACCGGCGACGGCGAGGTCGTCACCAACAACCACGTCGTCTCCGGCGCCTCCTCCATCACGGTGACGACCAGCGACGGCAAGGAGTACACCGCCCGGATCGTCGGCACCGACAGCAGCAAGGACCTGGCGCTGATCGAGCTGTCGGGCGCCTCCGGTCTGAAGGCGGCCACCCTCGGCGACTCCGACGGGGTGCAGGTCGGCGACGAGGTCGTGGCGATCGGCTCCCCCGAGGGCCTGACCGGCACCGTCACCAGCGGCATCGTCTCCGCCCTCGACCGGGACGTCACGGTCTCCACGGACGAGGGACAGCAACAGCAGCAGCGCGGCGGCGGCTGGCCGTTCGAGTTCGGCGGCCGGCAGTTCAACGGCGACACCGGCTCGTCCACGACGACGTACAAGGCGATCCAGACGGACGCCTCCCTCAACCCCGGCAACTCCGGCGGCGCGCTGATCGACATGAACGGCAACATCATCGGCATCAACTCCGCGATGTACTCCGCCGCGGGCAGCTCCTCGGCGGACGCGGGCAGCGTCGGCCTGGGCTTCGCCATCCCGATCAACACCGTCAAGTCCGACCTGGCCCAGCTGCGGGCGGGCTCCGGCAGCTAGGGCCCGCCGTCCGGACCGTCCGGCCCGCGCGCCGCGCCGCCGCCGTCCGCCGCCGTACCGTGCGGGGCCGGCCCGTCCCGGCGGCGCGTCCGGGCGTGCGAGGCTGAGAGCGTCAGACCCCGCCCACTCCGCACCCGAGGAACCGCGAGCCCATGAGTCCCGCAGAAGGCGACCGTGCCCCCCAGCGCATCCTGATCGTCGACGACGAGCCGGCGGTGCGCGAAGCCCTCCAGCGCAGCCTCGCCTTCGAGGGGTACGGCACCGAGGTCGCCGTCGACGGCGCCGACGCCCTGGAGAAGGCGGCCGCGTACCGGCCCGACCTGGTCGTCCTCGACATCCAGATGCCCCGCATGGACGGCCTGACGGCGGCCCGCCGCATCCGGGGCACGGGCGACACCACCCCGATCCTGATGCTGACGGCCCGTGACACGGTCGGCGACCGGGTCACGGGGCTGGACGCCGGCGCCGACGACTACCTCGTCAAACCGTTCGAACTGGACGAGCTGTTCGCCCGGATCCGCGCCCTGCTGCGCCGCAGCTCCTACGCGGCGGCCGTGGCGGGCGCGACCGAGGACAGCGACGTGCTCGCCTTCGCCGACCTGCGCATGGACCTCGCGACCCGCGAGGTCACCCGGGGCGGGCGGCCGGTGGAGCTGACCCGCACCGAGTTCACGCTGCTGGAGATGTTCCTGGCGCATCCGCGCCAGGTCCTCACCCGGGAGCAGATCCTGAAGGCGGTCTGGGGCTTCGACTTCGAGCCGTCCTCCAACTCGCTGGACGTGTACGTGATGTACCTGCGCCGCAAGACCGAGGCGGGCGGCGAGCCGCGGCTGGTCCACACCGTCCGCGGCGTGGGGTACGTGCTCCGGCAGGGCGGCACGGAGTGAGGAGGGTCCTGCGCCGGTTCCGCTCGCTCCCGATCCGGGCGCGGCTGTCGCTGCTGGTGGCGGCCGCGGTGGCGTTCGCGGTGGCGGCGGTGTCGGTGACGTGCTGGTTCATCGTGCAGGGAAAGCTGTACGGCGAGATCGACGACGACCTCCGGTCCGGGGTGCCGCCCTCGCTGCCGGCGAGCGACGTGCGGACCACGCTCAACACCTGCCCCCAGTCGCCGTCGGAGGCCTTCCCCTTCGGCGCGCGGGTCAACGGCTACGTCCAGATCGTCCGGGCCGACGGCGGTGCCTGCCTCTACGGCAACTCCACCGCCCTGGTGAAGGTGGCCGGCAGCGACAGGAGCGTGGCCGAGGACCCCGCGCTCGGTGAGGGCACGCTGCGCAACGGCACCGACAGCGACGGCAACCGGGTGCGGGTGCTGACCACGGCGCTGGTCGTCAGCGGTCCCGACGGCCGGTACCTGGCCGACGACGCCGCCCTCCTCATCGCCGTCCCCCTCGGCAGCACCCGGTCCACCCTCAACGAGCTGGCGCTGATCCTCCTCGCCGTGTCCGGCGTGGGCGTCCTCGGCGCCGGGGCCGCCGGCCTCGCGGTCGCCCGCGCCGGCCTGCGCCCCGTCGACCGGCTCACCGAAGCCGTCGAGCACGTCGCCCGGACCGAGGACCTGAACGTCCGCATCCCCGTGGAGGACGACAGCGAGGACGAGGTCGCCCGCCTCTCCCGGTCCTTCAACTCCATGACGTCGGCGCTGGCCAGCTCCCGCGAACTGCAGCAGCAGCTCATCGCGGACGCGGGCCACGAACTGCGCACCCCGCTCACCTCGCTGCGCACCAACATCGAGCTCCTCACCCGCAGCGAGGAGACCGGCCGGCCGATCCCGGAGGCGGACCGCAAGGCGCTGCTCGCCTCGGTGAAGGCGCAGATGACGGAGCTGGCCGCGCTGATCGGCGACCTCCAGGAACTGTCCCGCCCGGAGCAGGGCCAGCACGCCGGCCGGACGCGGATCGTCGCCTGGCAGGACGTCGTCGAGTCGGCCCTGCGCCGGGCCCGGCTGCGCGGCCCGGAGCTGACGATCACGGCGGACGTGGAGCCGTGGTACGTACGGGCGGAGCCGTCGGCGCTGGAGCGGGCGGTGGTCAACGTCCTGGACAACGCGGTGAAGTTCAGCCCCGCGGGCGGCACGATCGAGGTCCGGCTCACCGGCGGCGTCCTCACCGTCCGCGACCACGGCCCCGGCATCCCCGGCGAGGAGCTCCCCCACGTCTTCGACCGCTTCTGGCGCTCCCCCTCGGCGCGCGCGCTGCCGGGTTCGGGGCTGGGCCTGTCGATCGTGGCCCGGACCGTCCAGCAGGCGGGCGGCGAGGTGACGCTCGCCCCGGCCGACGGCGGCGGCACGGTGGCGACGATCCGGCTGCCGGGGGCGTCCGCGCCGCCGCCGGAGCTCCCCTGACCTGCTCAGCGGAGGCGTTCCGCGCCGGCGGAACCGGCGATCCCGGTGAGGAGCGCCTCCTGCGGGGCCGTGCCGAACACGAGCACCGGGCCGTGCGGGGCCGGGGTCGGCGTGCCCGGTTCCGACGGCCGGCGGGCCCCGCCCGTGCGGCCGGTTCCGCGTGCGTGCCGCACTCCGCCACCCGCCCCGGCCGGCGGCCCGCGGACGGCACCCGGGACGACCCTCCCCGCGCGATCGGCGAAGGGCGGTGCGCACGGTCCGCCGACCGTGCGCACCGCCCTCACGCGGATGCCGCTCGCCTGCCGCCTAGCTGTATTGACCACGAGCGTTGTTAACACTGGTGGGTCTTGATCATGGCGAAGACCTCCGCTGTGGTGGAGCTGTCTAGGACTGCACCGCAG
>NZ_JBITFM010000023.1:0-80011 GCF_044456065.1 Streptomyces sp. NPDC051041 | reverse complement strand
TTCTTACCCCCCCACTGTCGGGGGGGTGGTCGCGGCGTCGGCCCCCCTTGGGGGGCGCCCCGAAAAAATAGAACGACAGCGGGCCCCCCCCCCCCCCCCCGGGGGGGGGGGGGGGGGGGGCGCCCCCCCCCCCCCCCCCCCGCCACCGCCCCGCCCCAGAACAGGAGACCCACGATGCGGCAACCCAGGATCAAGGAGTTCCTCCGGGTCCACCAGGTGGAGGGGGACCCGCACCTGTACATCGGGATCGGTCCCGAGAAGGTGCGGATCGCCGATCCCACCGAGGAGATGATCTCCTTCACGCTCGCCCTCGACGGCTCGCTCACCCGCGACGAGCTCCGCGCCCGCTTCCCGGAGACGGACGACTGGCTGGCGGCCCTGGACGCCCAGGGCGTGCTGGACGACGCGGCGGCCGCACCCGCGCTCGACCCCGACGATCTGCGCCGGTGGAGCCGGCAGATCAACCACCTCAGGCTCTACGACCGCCCGGGCTGGGACGGTTACGAGGGCATGCGCCGGCTGCGCGAGGCCCGGGTCGTGGTGATCGGTACCGGCGCGGGCGGAACGACGCTGCTGCGGCTGCTGAACGCCGCGGGCATCGGCACCCTGGAAGCGGTCGACTTCGACACCTTCGCCGAGGAGAACCTCCCCACGCACCCGACCTTCGACGAGCAGGATGTCGGCGTGCCCAAACTGGAGGCGCTCAAGCGGCACCTGGCCCTGCAGAACTCGCGCTCCCGGTTCATCCCCCATCACACGCGCATCGAGTCCGCCGACGACATCGTCAAACTCGTCGACGGCGCCGACTTCTTCTTCAACGCCTACGACCGTCCCCGCAATCAGGCGATCCGCTGGTCGAACGAGGCCAGCCTGCGCACGGGCGTGCCCTTCGGGCAGATCGGCATCACCGACAAGGGCGCCCGGGTGGGCCCGACCATGCTCCCCGGCCGGACACCGTGCATGGAATGCGTCGGCATCCGCGATCTGAACATCCTGCGAGCGGAGAAGTCGGGCAGCCTCACCGGCACCCTGGTGGCCATGGTGGCGGGCATCGCGGTCAACGAGGTGATCGGCCTGGTGTCCGGGGCCAAGTCGACCTCCCGCACCGCGGGCCGGAGCCTGTACGTCAACACCGAGACGCTGACGTTCGACTTCACCGAGTTCTCCTTCCGCCCCGACTGCCCCTGCCAGAAGGGCCGGCCGCCACGGTGACGACCGCAGAACGTTCACCGGAACCACTCCGGGGCAAGGCCGACCGCACCTCGGTCGCCTCGCTCGCCCGCTCCTGGCTGCCCACCGCCCTCGGCTCCTCCATGCTGGCCTGGGAGATCCCGCTGGTCGTGGCGATCGTCGGCCGCATGTCCGGCGGCGCGTCGGCGATGGCGGCCCTCGGCGCCGGGCTGTCGGTGCTGTTCGTCGTGAACTCCCCGGCCCTGGCCCTGGCCCCACTGGTCGTCACCGAGGTCGGCAACCACGGCTCACGGGCCCTGCTGCGCCGCGCCCTGGTCACCGGAGGGGCCGGCTGCGTCCTGCTCGTGGCGCTGGCGCTGCTGCCCGGCGTCGCGACCGGCTTCCCCGCGCTGCTGGGGCTGCCGGGGGAGGTGCGGGAGGACTTCCGCACCTGTCTGCTGTCGTTCGCGGCCGCGCCGCTCGCCGTGGCGGTCCGGCGCTTCCTGCACGGCCGTCTCATCGGCGCCGACACCACCCGGCCCATCGCGGTGGCCACCGTCGTCCGTATCGGCGCGACCGCGCTCGCGGGCCTCGCCCTGTGGCGGACGGGTGTGCCGGCCGGGGCGACCGGCGGACTCGCCCTGTCCGTGGGGGCCTGGGCCGAGACAGCCTGCCTGGCGCTGTCGGCGCGGCGGCCGGCGCCGGTGCCGGCGCCGCGCATCCCCGGGCGCGGC
Organism: Streptomyces sp. NPDC051041; assembly: GCF_044456065.1. Taxonomy (NCBI): domain Bacteria; kingdom Bacillati; phylum Actinomycetota; class Actinomycetes; order Kitasatosporales; family Streptomycetaceae; genus Streptomyces; species Streptomyces sp. NPDC051041. Next base: position 78,107 of record NZ_JBITFM010000023.1, on the reverse strand, counting down.
CTGGTGCTGCAGCACGCGCGGATCACCTCCAGTGTGCTGCTCAACATGAGCCCCGCGCTGGTCACCACCGTCGTGATCGCCCGCTCGGAGCAGGCCGCCGACTCGCTGGTCGTCTGGCCCGCGCTGTACGGCCTGGTGTCTCTGGGCACCGTGCCGCTGTCCGACCTCGACTCGGTCGGCGCCGCGTTCCTGAGGAGGGCGGGCGCACCGGCCGTGCTCACACGGTTCGCCGTCCTGCTCGCCGGGGCGCTGCTCGCGGTGTCGCTGCTGGTGGCGCTGACCCCGGTGGCGCGCCTGTACCTCGCCGGGTTCAGCAACGTCCCGGCGGGACCCGTGGACCTCGGGCTGAGCTGGATGGTGGTGCTCGCCGCCGCCCCGCCGCTGTGGGCGGTGCGCGGCCGGCTGCGGGCCGTCGCCATCGCCGAGGGCGCCGGCCGGGCGCTGCCCCGGGCGGCGGCGGTCCATCTCGCGGCGTTCCTGGCCTTCGGCCTGCTGCTGCCGTTCACCTCCCTGCCCGGGGTGGCCGGCGCGAGCCTCGCCCTGGTCGCCGCGCTGGCCACCGAGACGCTGAGCCTGCGCGTGATGACCGGCGGATCGGAGCGCGGAGCCGTACCGGCCTGAGCCGTGCGGGAGGCCCGCGGCGACCGCCCGGCCCACCCCGAGAGGGCGGCCGGGTGGCGGAGGCGGTGCGCAGCGCCGTGGGCGCGGGCCGCCTGCCACGCCTGCGCCCTGCTCCCGGGGCCAGCCGCGAGACCGGCAACCCCTCCTGGACCGCGCTCTCGTGGTCGGCGGCGAGCACGTCCCCGGCTGTCTGCGGTCCATCGTCACCGCGGCCCGCGCCGCCGCGGCCACCGCCCTGGAGCAGCCGTGACCGTCACCTACCTCGACCTCACCCCCGATCAGCGGACCGGCCTGGACGACCCGCCCTTCGACGGCAACCATCCGGAGCAGTGCCCTCCTCGCCGAAACAGCGGATACGGGCGGCGCGTTCGCCGGCCGACCGCCGTTCCGGTCAACCCGCCCGGTTTCCGCTCACTCGATCCTGCACTCCGTCACGTCGAGCGGCTCGGTGTCACCGGCCGGTCTGCTGCACAGGACCTCCGCCTGCGGGACGCCCCACGCGGTCCTCCGGACCCGTTTGAGGACGATGCTGTGGCCATGCCGTTCGCCGTACGGGGGCGCGCCGGTGAAGTCGATCGTTCCGGTGGCCATCCCGTCGAGCTTGACGCCTCTGAGGTTGACCCAGGTCGCCGCGCGGCTCTGGGGCGCGTCCCCGCGGCTGGCCGCCCAGTGCAGCGCACGTGTGGCGTCGTGGGAGAGGGCCGTCTGCCCGCTGGAGAATTCGGCGTCGTCGTACGTGACCTTCCTGCCCTCCAGCCAGGGGAGGTGATGGGCGGCGTCCTCGTAGAAGGTGGTCCGGGACGCGGCCTTCTCCAGCTCGGCCAGGGCCGCGTGGTACAGCGTGATCCGTGGGGTCACGCCGTCGCGGCCGCCCGTGCCGGAGAACCTGGCCTTGCTCAGGTCGTCGCCCGTGAGGATCGAGATGTCCTTGTCCGCGCAGTCCACTTCGGTGCTCAGCTGGGTCATCAGCGGTCCGATGTCCTCGACCCGCCCGGCGAAGTAGATCACCGAGGGGACCTGCTCACCGCTGCAGATGCTCTCCGCGTGCAGCCGCAGTTCGGGTTTTCCGTTCGCCACCCGGTACCTCCGCTCGGGCAGCAGCCGGAAGCCCTTCCGTTTCAGCATCTCCCCGCCGTAGAAGGCCTGTTCGCCGGTGTAGCGGTCCTGGGACTTCTCGGTGTCGCGGGCCAGCACCAGGGCGTACGAGTCCTTCCCCGGGGCGCGCAGCTGCTCGGCGATGAGACCGAGCGCCTCCGCCTGGTGCTCGTCGGGGGCCGCGAGGCTGAACCAGTTGGAGAAGTCCTTCGGCAGGTAGGTGGCCGAGTTGGTGCCGGAGACGATGGGCAGTCCCGCCTCGTGGAGCCGGTCCGTGACGTCGGAGCTGCTCTCCAGGTCACGGCCGAAGCCGACGACGCCGACGACGGTCGGGTCGCGGTCGGCGTACCGCGCGATCGCGTCGGCCGTGACGCGCTGGTGCCCCATGTCCGCACCGCCGTTGGCGAGCAGCACCCGCAGTTTCACCGTGTAGTTCTCGTTGACGACGCGCTGGGCGAGGTACACCCCGGCCAGCTCTTCGGCGCCCTTGACCAGTGAGGACTCCACCGGGGAGGAACTCAGCGGTCCGGCGTACACCACCGTGACGTAGGCCTCGGAGTGGTCGCGCAGTACCTCGGCGTTCTCGGCGTGCACCAGCTTCTCCAGGTCGCGCAGCCTCCTGGCCTCCTCGTCGGTTCCGCCCCGGAGGTACGCGCCGAACCGGACGTCCCCGGTGGCTATCCCGACGCACTCCGTGCCGTCGCCGGGCGCGGGACGCCGCTCGGTGTCGCGGTTGGCGGTCAGCGGACCCGCCGAGCAGTACGTCCGGTGCAGTTCACGGGAGTGGACGACGCCCGTGGTGACGGCGAGGACGAGGACGACGAGCAGGCTGTGCGCCGACCACACCACGCGGACCAGGGGCGGCCGGTGCCTGGCCCTGACGCACCGCCACTCCGTCTCCCGCAGCTGCACCAGTTCCTCCCGGGGCAGCGGGATCCTGAGCACCCAGGGCAGGGCGTTCGTCCTGCTCGGCGACTGGTCGGCCCGCAGGTTCCCGGCCCATTCGTCGTACCAGTCCCGCAGCCGCTGTCGGCGGCGCGAGGACCGGGGCGGGGAGGGTACCGGGCCGGCCGGCGGGTCCCCGTCCGCGCCGCGGTCGAGCAGCGCGGCGTCGTCCGCCGCCACGCCCGCCACGATCAGCAGCGGGTCGAGTTCGCTGCGCCGGCTGCGGACGTCGCTGACCGCCCTGATCAGTTCGATGCCGCCGTTCTCCCGGCCCGCCCGGCGCAGGAACAGCACCGGCGGACGCGTCCGCTTGACCCCCCGCAGGTCCCAGCTGCCGCGCCGGTGGTTGTCCCGCAGGTCCTCGAAGAGCGCCAGCACGTACAGCTGGAGGGGGAACGGGCCGCCCTCCCGCATGGCCTCGGCCACGTCGTAGGCGCGGGCCGCTATGGCTCCCCAGGAGCGGACGGGCCGCAGCAGCCGCACGCTGGTCGACTGCCGGCGGGCGGCGGACTGGAGGAACGTCGTGGTCAGGAACCACCGGCTCTCCCTGCGCAGCCACAGGAAGAGGGGCGCGCGGCCGGGGACGTGGTTCAGGACGGCGAGCAGGATCATCAGCCCGACGCCGGCCAGCACGGCGACGTACCACTCGGGGCGGGTGAGCAGCGCGGTGAAGGCGCCCAGGACGCCCATGGGGAGGAACTGCTGCACGTCGGTGAGGAGCATCTGCCGGCGCGGGGGCCTGCGGGGGCGCCAGCGCTGCCGGGCCAGGATGCGCAGCAGGTGGACCTGGGCCTGCTCCCGCTGGGCGTTCCCGTCGGGGGTGCCGGCGGGGGAGGTCGGCCAGTGCTCGCGCATCTCCGGATCGTCGGTGGCCTCCTGCAGGGCGCGGACGAGGCCCAGGCGGGGAAAGGAGTAGGGCCGGTAGGCGGCGGACCGGTCGCCCCACTTCCTGGAGTCGCCGAGGTCGCGCAGGAGCCGCGCGGCCCGGGCCGTGGGGTCGAGGTGGTCTCCCGGCTGCGGCTCGGTCGGGGCGACGGCCAGGCGGGTGCCGTGGCGCTGCTGCCCTTCGCGCAGTTCGTCGACGAGTTCGGTGACGCGGGCGTCGTCGGCGGGGTCCTCGGCGTGCAGCACGATGACCGGCATCGGCGGATCACCGGTCCGGAAGTCCTGGATCAGGGACTCCAGTTGCCGTTGGACGTCGATGCCCGCCTCGGTCGACATGCCCGGGTGGCCGCCCGGGCAGTCCTGAGGGAAACTCTGGCCGCGGCCATGCATGGACACCCCCCGTGGTCGTAAGACACATGTGTCGCAAGCGTCCTGCGAGGATATCGCCTGCCTCCGACAACCGTCCCCGGCGGAACGGAGAACGGATCGGTTCACGCGATCGGGTGATGCCGCGCGTCCACGGGGCGCTGACGGCGGCCCGCCGCGCCCGTCTGATCGGATGCGGGCGCAAGGACCTGGTCCGGCCGCTCGACGCGGCGGGCGCCGAGCAGCCGGTGAGGGGCGGCGCGCCGGGGGAGCGAGCCGGTGAGGGGGTCAGGACAGGGCCGACGGGCCCGGTGCGAAGTCCGGGTCCACCTGGTCCGCCAGGTCCCGGCCCGTCGCCTCGTTCGCCCACGCGCGGGCGTTGCGCAGGTGGAACTCGACGGCGTGGCGGTGCAGGCGCTCCCAGTCCCTGGGGTGCGCGTCGACCGCCTCGCGCAGGACGTCCAGGGCGTGGCGGTTGTGGGACTCCAGCTCCCCTCGGGGGCGGCCCCGTTCCGCCGCCCGTACCCAGTCCGAGTGCACCAGGTGGGTCAGCAGGTCGTCCCCCACCTGTTCCTTGAGGAAGAGCAGGTCGTCCTCGCAGGTCACCTTGTTGCCGACCACCGCGATCCGGACGCCGAACTCGCGCGCGTGGTCGCGGTACTGGCGGTAGACCGACACGCCCTTGCGGGTCGGCTCCGCCACCAGGAACGTCAGGTCGAAACGGGTGAACAGGCCCGAGGCGAACGCGTCCGCGCCCGCCGTCATGTCGACCACCACGTACTCGCCGGGGCCGTCGACCAGGTGGCCGAGGTACAGCTCCACCGCGCCCAGCTTGGAGTGGTAGCAGGCCACCCCGAGGTCGCTCTCGTCGAACTCGCCGGTCACCATCAGCGGTACGCCGCCGGCGTGCCCGACGTGGCGCGCGTGCAGGTCGTCGTCGCCGAGCAGGCGCAGCAGACGTGAACCGCGTCCGGGCGGGGTCGTCTTGACCATCGCCTCCCGCGAGGGGATCCGCGGGTTGGTGCCGCGCAGGTAGTCCTTGATGTCGCCCAGGTGCGGGCCCAGGGCGGGGGCGGTGAAGGGGCGGTCGTCGTCGGGGGCGAGCGCCTCGGCCAGGTGCTGGTTGATGTCGCCGTCGACGGCCAGGACCGGGGCGCCGGAGCGCGCCAGGTGGCGGGAGAACAGCGCCGACAGCGTGGTCTTCCCGCTGCCGCCCTTGCCGACGAACGCGACCCTCATGACCGCTCCGAACCCTTGAAAATGAATGTCATGTGGGTAGGTTCGGGGGCTCGCCGAACACTGTCAAATCGGGGTCCGGATGCCCGGATGATCAACGTCCGTACTTAATGCATATGATGTGCAAGTGCACGACTACACCATCAGGACGGCAACCCCGGACGACCTCGACGCCGCCCGGGCGGTGATGCTCGACACCGTCTACCGCGACTTCGGCACCGGCTACGTCCCCCGCTGGCACGGCGACATCATCGACCCGGCCGGCGCCTACCTGGCCTCGCCCCGGCACACCCTCCTGGTCGCCGTCGACGAGCGGGACGGGAGCGTCGTCGGCACCGGCGCGCTGGACTCGCGCGGCCCCCTGCACCCGCCGAACCCGCGGGACGTCGCCGAGCGGTTCCCGTCGGGGGAGACGGCGCAGCTGCGGCGGATCTACGTGCGGCCCGGCCACCGGCGCCGGGGGATCGCGCGGCGGCTCGTCGGCGCGCTGCTCGACTTCGCCGTCGCCGACGGCGGTTACCGGGCCGTGTACCTGCACACGGATCCGTCCGTGCCCGGCGCCGAGGCGTTCTGGCGGTCGGTCGGGAAGGTCGTGCACGACGAGCGCGAGGACCCCGGCGGCGGGCAGGACGTCGTGCACTTCGAGGTGCCCGTGGGGTGGTCGCCGGAGCGGCGGGACACCCGGCCATAGGGTGAAAATCGTTTTCATGTAAGCTGCCGGGCGGCCCGTCGCGCCACCGCACCGCCCCGCCTCCGACGAACCGAGGATCATGCGCGTCCCCCGCTCCCGCCTCCGCCCCCGTTCCCGCCTGCTCGCCGCCGCGCTGCTCGCGCCGCTCCTGGCCGGCTGCTTCGCCGCCGGCGACGGACCGTCCCCGGACGACGCCAAGGACGGCTCCCGCCTGCGCGTGGCCCTCGCCTTCCCGCCCGCCGAGAACCTCTCCCCGTACGGCGCCGACGCCACCCTCCTCAGCCGGCTCGGCGTCACCGAAGGACTCACCTCCCTCGACGCCAACGGCGCCGCCGCGCCCGCGCTCGCCGAGTCCTGGCGCCGGGAGAACGCCCGCACCTGGAAGTTCACCCTGCGCGAGGCCACCTTCCAGGACGGCACCGACGTCACCCCGGCCGCGGTGGCCGCCGCGCTCGGCCACGCCGCCGAGGCCGAGCCCGCGCCCGCCGCCCTGTCCGGCGTCGCCCTCACCGCCGAGGCCGACGGCGCCCGCGGCCTGCGCATCACCACCAGCGAGCCCGACCCGGTCCTGCCGCTGCGCCTGTCCAGCCCGAGCCTCGCCGTGCTGTCCGCGAAGGCCTACCGCGAGGACGGCCGCGTCGACCCCGTCGGCACTGCCACCGGCCCCTTCGAGATCACCGAGGTGACCGGGTCCTCCGCCGCCGCCCTCGACCGGTTCGACGACTACTGGGGCGGCCGCGCCCAGGCCGCCGGCATCGACGCCCGGTTCATCGCCGACGGCACCGCCCGCGCCAACGCCCTGCGCACCGGCGAGGTCGACATAGCCGAGGCCGTGCCCGTCGCCCAGGCCGCCACCCTGGAGGAGGCCACGCGCCGGGAGACCGCCACCACCCGCACCACCAGCCTGCTCCTCAACACCGCGTCCGGGCCGTTCGAGGACCCGAGGGTGCGGGCCGCCGCCCGGCGGGCCGTCGACACCTCCGTGCTCGCGGAGGACGTGTATGAAGGGCACGCCGACCCCGGCGCCGGCATCTACGGGCCCGCCGTCACCTGGGCCGAGGGCAAGCGCACCGAGCCCGTCGGCCGGGCCCGGCCGGGCGGCGCCGAGGGCACGGCGATCACCCTCGCCACCTACGACAACCGCCCCGAACTGCCCGAGGTCGCCCAGGTGATCGAGCGGCAGCTCCGGAAGGCCGGATTCACGGTGAAGCTGGAGGTGCGGGAGTACTCGCGGCTGGAGAGCGACGCCCTGGCCGGGAAGTTCGACGCGGTCGTCCTCGCCCGCAACACCCTGCTCGACACCGGCGACCCCGTCGCCGTCCTCTCCGGCGACTACACCTGCGACGGCGGCTACAACATCGCCCAGCTGTGCGACAAGGCCGTCGACCGGGCCGTCGCCGCGGCCGAGCAGACCGCCGACCCCGGGAAGCGGCAGGACGCGGCGATGGCGGCCGAGGCGGCGATCCTCGGCACCGACGCCGTCGTGCCGCTGGTCCACCAGCGCGTCGTCACCGGCGTCGGCGCCGGGGTGCGGGGCGTGCTGCTCGACCCGTACGAGCGCGTCCTCGTGGGCACCGGGACGCGGCGCTGACGATGCGGCAGGTCCTGTGGCGCGCCGCGCTCGCGGCCGGGCTGGTGTGCGGCGTCGGCCTGCTGCCCTGGCTGACGCGGACCGACCCGGCGCTCACCGTCCTCAAGGCCAGGTCGGCCGAGCGTGATCCGTCCCCCGAGGCGCTGGCCGCCATCCGGGCGCAACTGGGGCTGGACCGGGGGCCGGCGCACCTGCTCGGGCAGTGGCTGGGCGGACTGGTGCGCGGGGACGCCGGACGGTCGTGGATCTCCGGCTCCGAGGTCCTGCCGGACGTGCTGCGGGCGCTGGGCGCGTCGCTGCTGCTGATGGCGGTGGCGCTGGTGGCCGCCGCCGGCACCGCCGCGCTGGTGTGCGCCCGCACCCTGCGCACCGCCGGGCGCGTGCGCCGGGGCGGCACCGGTTCCGCGCTGCTCGCCGCGCTGCCCGAGTTCCTCGTCGCCTCCGTGCTCGCCACCGTCGTCGGCGTCCAGCTCGGCTGGCTGCCCGCCCTCGGCTGGTACGGGCCGCGGTGGACGGTGCTGCCCGCGCTCGCCCTCGGCCTGCCCGCCGGGGCCGTGCTCGGGCGGCTCCTCGACGACCTGCTGCCCGGCGCCTTCGCCGAGCCGTGGGCGCCGGCCGCCGCCGCCCGCGGCATCCCCCGCCGCCGCATCGCCCGGCAGGCGCTGCGCCGCTGCCTGCCCGCGCTGCTGCCCAACCTCGGCCTGTTCGCCGTCGGCCTGACCGGCGGAGCCGTCGCCGTCGAGCAGATCTTCGACATCCCCGGGCTCGGCCGCACCACCCTCCAGGCCGCCCTCGCCCAGGACCTCCCCGTCCTGCAGGCGGGCACCCTCGCCCTGGTGCTGCTCGCCGCCCTGACGACCGGCGTCGCCCGCCTGGCCGCCCGCCTGCTCACCGGACCCGCCCTGCGCGACGGCGCCCTGCCCACCCTGCACCGGCCCGCGCCGCCCGCCCGCGGGGTCCTGCCGCTCGCGTACGGCGCCCTGCTGCTCGGCGTCGTCGCCCTCGGCCTGCCCCGCGACCCGCTCGCGCTGCACCCCGGCGAACGCCTGCGACCCCCCTCCTGGGCACACCCGTTCGGCACCGACGCGCTCGGCCGGGACCTGCTCGCCCGGATCGGGCACGGCGCCCTGGACACCCTGCTGCTCGCCCTCGGCATCAGCGCCGCCGCGCTCGTGCTCGGCGTGCTGCTGGGCCTCGCGCCCCGGCTGTCCGGGCCGCTCGTCGACACCGTCAACGCCGTGCCGCCGGTCCTCGCCGCGCTGCTGGTCACCGCCGTCGCCGGCCGCGGCGCCGCCACGCCCGCGCTCGCCGTGACCGCCGTCGCCTGGGCCCCGCTCGCCGCGCACACCTCCGCGCTGCTCCAGCAGGAACGCGCCACCCTGCACCTGACGGCCACCCGCGCCCTCGGCGCCGGCCGCCGGCACATCCTGCGCCGCGCGCTCCTGCCCGCCGTGCTGCCGCCGGTCGTCCGGCACGCCCTGCTGCGGCTGCCGGGCATCGCCCTCGCCCTCGCCTCGCTCGGCTTCCTCGGCCTCGGCGCCCAGCCGCCGTCCCCCGAGTGGGGCCTGCTGCTCGCCGAGAACCAGCCCTACGCCGAGCGCGCCCCCTGGGCGGTCCTCGCCCCGGCGGCCGTCCTCGCCCTGCTGGGCGCCCTGGCGGTGACCGCGGCGGGCGGCGTGCGCCGGCCGAGGCGCCGTACGCCCACGGCGGTGGCCGAAGAACCCTCCCGCACGCGGGAACCGGCGGTGACGCGATGACCGCGCCGTCGCCGGCGGGCCTGCGCGAGGCCGCCGGGCGCACCCGACTCCCACCGCTGCTGCGGCTGCTGATCCTCACCCAGCTCGCCTTCAACGTCGGCTTCTTCGCCGTGCTGCCCTTCCTGTCCGAGCACCTGGGGCAGACCGTGGGCATGGCCGGCTGGCTGGTCGGGTTCGTGCTCGGCCTGCGCACCTTCAGCCAGCAGGGCCTGTTCGTGGTGGGCGGGGCGCTCGCCGACCGGTACGGCGTCCGGCCCGTGGTGCTCGCGGGCTGCGCGCTGCGCGTCGCCGGGTTCGGGTGGCTGGGGTACGCGGAGCGGACCTGGGCGGTCGTCGGGGCCGTCCTGCTCATCGGGTTCGCCGCAGCGCTGTTCTCGCCCGCGGTCGAGTCGGAGGTCGCCCGGCAGGCCGTGCTCTGGGAGGAGGCGGGCGGCGGGCCCCGCACCCGGGTGCTGGCGCTGTTCACCGTCGCCGGACAGGCCGGGGCGTTCACGGGGCCGCTGCTGGGCGCGCTGCTGCTGGCGGTGGACTTCCGCACCGCGTGCCTGACCGGCGCCGCGATCTTCGTCCTGGTCCTCGCCGGGCACGCCCGGCTGCTGCCGCAGCACATCCCCGGCCGGACGCGCACCCGGCTGCGGGGCGGGCTCGGACCGCTGGTCCGCAACCGCCGCTTCCTCGCGCTGTGCTGCGCGTACGGCGCCTACCTGCTCGCCTACAACCAGCTCTACCTGGCCCTGCCCGCCGAGGTGGAGCGGGCCGCCGGCTCCCAGGCGCCGCTGGCCTGGCTGTTCGCGCTGTCCTCGCTGCTGGTGGTGACCGCGCAGCTGCCCGTGACGCGCTGGGCGGGCCGGCGGCTGGACCCGCGCCGGTCCATGGCGGCCGGACTGCTGCTGGTCGCGGCCGGGTTCGCCGCCGTGGCGCTCGCCCGGCCCGCCGGCTGGACGGGCACCGCCGGGCTGCTGCCCGCCGCCGCCTTCGTCGTCCTGCTCACCCTCGGGCAGATGCTCGTCGCGCCCGTCGCCCGCGCCTGGGTGCCCGACCTCGCCGAGGACGGCCGGCTCGGCCTCTACACGGGGGCCCTGTCCTCGGTGTCCGGGCTGATCGTGCTGGCCGGCAGCTCCGCGGCCGGCACGCTGCTGGACAGCGGCCTGCCGGGCGCCGTGCCCTGGCTGGCGCTGGCCGCCGTACCGCTCGCGGCGGTCGCGCTGCTGCCGCGCCGCCGCTGAGCGACGGGTTCCCCGCCGCCGCCGGGGAAGCGCTCCCGCGGTCAGGGACCGCGGAGCTCCGGCTGCCACGAGGGGGGAGAGCCCCGGCGCCACGGGGGAGTCCCCGCCGTCACCGGGCGACGGGCCCCTGGCCGCACGGGGCGGCGTCGACGACCCGGTCGCGCCGAGCGGCGGCAACGCCCGCGAGCGCGCCGTGCCGCGGGTCGTCCCGGCGACGGTCACGGCTGGGCGCGCTCTCGGCCGTGACCGCGGTCGGCCGGGACGCGCCCGGCACCCCGGCCGCGTATCGTCGTGACGTCAGCCCGTCGAGCGCCGGCCGGTCCGCGGCAGGCGCCCCGCGCCCGGAGGCCCACCCGGTATGACCGACGTCCACCTGTGGCTGCGCCACGAGGTCCGCGGCACCGAGCGGCGTACGCCGATCGTGCCCCGCGACGCCCGTCGGCTCGTCGAGAGCGGGGCCGTCCTCACCGTCGAGGAGTCCCCGCAGCGGATCTTCCCCGTGGCGGAGTACGAGGCGGTCGGCTGCCGTGTCGCGCCCGCGGGCTCCTGGGTGTCGGCGCCCCGGGCCGCCGTCGTCGTCGGGCTGAAGGAACTCCCCGACGAGCCCCCCGGGCTGACGCACCGTCATGTCTTCTTCGGGCACGCCTACAAGCGGCAGCCGGGGGCGGCGGACCTGCTGCGGCGGTTCGCCGCCGGGGGAGGACGACTGTACGACCTGGAGTACCTGGTGGACGACACCGGCCGGCGCCTGACCGCCTTCGGGTTCTGGGCCGGCTACCTGGGGGCGGCCCTGGCGGTGCTCCGGCACCGGGGCAGGCTGGCGGCGCCGCTGACGCCCACCACCAGGGACGAACTGGACCAGGCGCTGCGGCCCGCCGCCGGCGACGCGGAGTTCACCGCGCTGGTGACCGGCGCCCTGGGCCGCAGCGGCCGGGGCGCCCGGACGGCGTTCGCCGCGGCGGGCGTCGAGCCCACCGCCTGGGACCTGGCGGAGACCGGGAACCTGGACCGGCGGGCCCTGCTCGGCCACGACGTGATGGTGAACGCCGTGCTCGCCACCAGCCCCGTCCCGCCCTTCCTGCGCGAGCGGGACCTCGACGACCCCGCCCGCCGGCTGCGCACCCTGTGCGACGTCACCTGCGACGTCGGCTCCCCGCTGAACGTGCTGCCCGTCTACGACCGCACCACCGACTGGGACGAGCCCGCGCGCCGGCTGCGCGAGGACCCCCCGCTCGATCTGATCGCCATCGACAACCTGCCGTCCCTGCTGCCGGAGGAGTCCAGCACCGACTTCTCGGCGGCGCTGCTGCCGCTGCTGCTGGAGTTCGGCGCGGGCGGCCCCTGGGGCCGCTGCCTGGACCGGTTCCACCAGGCCTGCCGCGAACTCGGCGTCGAGCCGCGGGAGGCCTGACGGGGCCGGCGCGGGCGGCCGAGCGGCCCGGCCCGCCGCCGGGCTCAGTCCGCGATCGCCTCGTGCACCAGCCGCTTGAGGTCCGGGAAGACCGTGTGCGAGGACTTCGGCCGCAACTGCGTCATGAACTGCACCGTCAGATCGCGGCCCGGATCGACCCAGAACGTCGTCGTCGCCACCCCGCTCCAGCCGTACGTGCCGAGCCCGGAGGGCGCCTGGGTGCGGTCCGGGTCGATCACCACGGAGACCCCGAGGCCGAAGCCGACGCCCTCGTTGCCGGGCTCGTCATGGGCGGGGCGGCTGCCGAAGGCGCGCAGGTCGGCGCCGCCGGGCAGGTGGTTGCGGGTCATCAGGTCCACCGTCTCGGGGGCGAGCAGCCGGGTGCCGTCGAGTTCGCCGCGGCGCCGCAGCAGCTCCATGAACCGGTGCACGTCGTGCGCGGAGGCCACCATGCCGCCGCTGCCGGACAGGAACCGCGGCCGGCCCCGCAGCGGCAGCCCGGGGATCGGCTCGATACCGCCGCCGTCGCGGTCCCCGTACAGCTCGGCCAGCCGCCCCGCCTGCTCGTCCGTGACGCAGAACCCGGCGTCCGCCATGCCGAGCGGGCCGAAGACCCGCTCCGCGAGGAACACGTCCAGCGGCTGCCCCGACACCACCTCGATCACCCGGCCCAGCACATTGCTGGCGACCGAGTAGTTCCACTGCGTGCCCGGCTCGAACTGCAGCGGCAGGCTCGCGTACAGGTCGACCGTCTCGGCCAGGTCCGCGCCCGGACGCACCGACGACTCCAGGCCGGCCGCGCGGTAGAGGGCGTCGACGGGGTGGGTGCGGTAGAAGCCGAAGGTCAGGCCGGCGGTGTGCGTCATCAGGTGCCGGACCAGCACGGGCCCGTCGGCGGGGCGGGTCTCGGTGTCCGGGCCGGAGCCGCCGACGTACACCCGCGGATGCGCGAAGGCCGGGAGGTGGCGGGCCACCGGGTCGTCGAGCGACAGCCGGCCCTCCTCCACCAGCAGCAGCGCCGCCACCGTGGTCACCGGCTTGGTCATGGAGTAGATCCGCCACAGCGTGTCGGGCTCGACGGGCAGCCCGGCCGCGAGGTCGCGCCGGCCGTGCACGGTCAGGTGCGCGACGCGGCCACCACGGGCCACGGCCACCAGAAAGCCGGGCAGGCGGCCCTCGTCGACGTGGTGGGCGAAGTGCCGGTCGAGACGGTCCAGCGCCTTCGGGTCCAGCCCCACCTCGTCCGGGTCGGCCTCTTGTCGCAGCTGTGCCATCGCTCTCCTCCGTCGCGTTCGTCGGGGTGCGGTCCGGCCTACCCGCCACGGACGCCCTCAGACCTCATCGCGGCCGGGGAAACACCGGGGAACACGTGCACGGCCGCGATCTTCACGAGGACCGGCCATCCCGGTGAACGGCCCCCTCCGCGGGAATGGGCCGCCGGGCCCGGCCCGTTGACGCAGGCATGACTCAGGACGCCACGCAGGACGCACTGCTCCGGCTGCTCTCCGAGAGCCGCGGCGGGGTGCTCGTCACCCTCAAGCGCGACGGCCGCCCCCAGCTGTCGAACGTCACCCACGCCTACTACCCCGACGAGCGGATCATCCGCGTCTCGGTCACCGACGACCGCGCCAAGACCCGCAACCTGCGCCGGGACCCCCGCGCCTCGTACCACGTGACCACCCCCGACCGGTGGTCCTACGCGGTCGCCGAGGGCACGGCCGACCTCTCGCCGGTCGCCGCCGACCCGCACGACGCCACGGTCGAGGAGCTGATCCGCCTCTACCGCGACGTCCAGGGCGAGCACCCCGACTGGGACGACTACCGGGCCGCGATGGTCCGCGACCGCCGCCTCGTCCTGCGGCTGCGGGTGGAACGGGTCTACGGGGTCCCCCGGGGCTAGGACCCCTCCGGCGCGCCCCGGGGCCCCGCGGCCGGCACGGCTCACGGGGCCCGGACGGCGGGCGCGGTCAGGCCGGCGCCGTCTCCGGCCGCGCCGCCTTTGCCCGGTCCCGCTCGCCGAGCCGCTCGGTGGGCACCTCGTGGGTCTCGCGGGCGGAGAGCGCGGCGATCACCGGCGGGACGCACAGGGCCGCCGTGAACAGGGCCACCGCCGACCAGTCGTCGCCGCCGGGGCCGGCGATCCGGGCGGCGAAGGTGACCGCGAACCCGGCCACGGCGAAGCCGATCTGCGTGCCGATCGCCACCCCGGACAGCCGGACCCGGGTGGAGAACATCTCGCCGTAGAAGGCGGGCCACACCCCGTTCGCGGCGCTGTAGACGACACCGAAGGCGACGATGCCCAGGAGCAGGGTCAGCGGGTAGGAGCCGGTCGAGATCGCCCACAGGTACAGGAACATCGTCACCGCGCTGCCGGCGGCGCCGACCAGGAACACCGGGCGGCGGCCGATGCGGTCGGAGAGGGCGGCCCACAGCGGGATCGCGGCCAGCGCGACCAGGTTGGCCAGCGCGCCCACCCACAGCATCGAGGAGCGGGACATCCCCACCGAGTCGCCGGTCGCGTACGCCAGCGCCCACACCGTGAAGATCGTGCTGACCGAGGCGATGAGCGCGCCCGCGACCACCCGCAGCACGTCCGCCCAGTGCTCCCGCACCAGCACCACCAGCGGCAGCTTCACCACGCCCTCGCGCGAGGCCTGCTGCGCGAAGGCCGGGGTCTCGTCCAGGTTGCGGCGGATGGCGTAGCCGACGACGGCGACCGCGACGCTCAGCCAGAACGGGATCCGCCAGCCCCAGGACAGCAGCTGCTCCTCGGGGAGCGCGGCGATCGGGAGGAAGACCAGGGTGGCCAGCAGCTGGCCGCCCTGGGTGCCGCTGAGGGTGAAGCTGGTGAAGAAGCCGCGCCGGCCCGGCGGCGCGTGCTCCAGCGTCATGGAGTTGGCGCTGGCCTGCTCGCCCGCCGCCGAGACGCCCTGCAGCACCCGGCACAGCACCAGCAGCACCGGCGCGAGGGTGCCGACCTGGTCGCGCGTGGGCAGGCAGCCGATGAGGAACGTCGACAGGCCCATCAGGATCAGGGTGAACACCATGATCTTCTTGCGGCCCATCCGGTCGCCGTAGTGGCCGAGGAAGAACGCCCCGAGCGGCCGGGCGGCGTACGCGACGCCGAACGTGGCCAGGGACAGCAGGGTCGCGGTGGCCGGGTCCGACTCGTCGAAGAAGACCTCCGGGAAGATCAGGGCGGCCGCGCTGCCGTAGATGAAGAAGTCGTAGTACTCCAGGGCGCTGCCGATCCAGGCGGCGGTCGCGGCTTTCCTCGGCTGCCCGGGCGGGGCGTCGGGGGCGGGGACGGACACGGCGTGCTCCTTCGGGGGGAGTCCGGCGCAGGCGGACGGGGACGCGGGGGAGGGATGCCGGTTCCCTGGGGTGACGGGTCGGCCGTGCCGGGCGCGACCCGGCTAATTAACCCACTGGATAGTTAGTAGGGGTTGGGTAGGGATGTTGCGCCCACGTTTCCCGGGTGTCAAGGGGTCGTGCCGTGCGCGTGCGGTGCGGTTCAGTCCGCCGCGCGCTCCGCGGTCAGGTAGGCGATCACCATGTCGCCGAGCATGGCGCGGTAGTGCTCGCGCTGGGCGGGATCGACCAGGTCGCGGCCGAACAGGGCGCCGAAGGTGTGCCGGTTGGAGACCCGGAAGAAGCAGAACGCGCTGATCATCGCGTGCAGGTCGACGGCGTCGACGTCGGCCGTGAACAGCCCCGACCTGCGTCCCTCCGCCAGGATCCGGCGGATCACCTCCAGCGCCGGCGAGCCCATCCTCCCGAGCTCCTCCGAGGCCGCGATGTGCTCCGCCTCGTGGATGTTCTCGATGCTGACCAGGCGGATGAAGTCGGGGTGCTGCTCGTGGTGGTCGAAGGTCAGCTCCGCCAGGCGCCGGATGGCCGCCACCGGGTCCAGGTGCTCGACGTCGAGCTGCTGCTCGGCCTCGCGGATGACGCCGTACGCCCGCTCCAGCACGGCCGTGAACAGCTGCTCCTTGCCGCCGAAGTAGTAGTAGATCATCCGCTTCGTGGTGCGGGTGCGGGCGGCGATCTCGTCGACGCGGGCCCCGTCGTAGCCCGCCCGCGCGAACTCCCGGGTGGCCACGTCGAGGATCTCGGCCTTGGTGCGGGCGGCGTCACGGGTGCGCCCGCCTGGTCGTACCGGTTCGTCGACGCTGGTCATCGGATTCCTTCGGGCAAGGGGCCAGTGCCGGTGATTGTAGAAGCCCGGCTCCGCCGCCGTGCCGGGCGAGGGGGCCCGGAGGCTTCCCAAGGGCGGGGGCTTGCTGCTATGACTAACTCACTAGTTCGTACATAATCGAGCCGCTCTGGAGGTCCGCGGTGGCCAAGGACTCGTATCTCGTCGGCCTGATCGGTTCCGGCATCGGCCCGTCGCTCAGCCCGGCCCTGCACGAGCGGGAGGCCGACCGCCAGGGGCTGCGCTACCTGTACCGGCTGATCGACATCGACACCCTCGGCGTGCCGCCCGAGGCGGTGGGCGACCTGGTGCGCGCCGCCCGCGACCTGGGCTTCGACGGCCTGAACATCACCCACCCGTGCAAGCAGCTGGTCGTCGGGCACCTGGACGAGCTGGCCCCGCAGGCCGAGGCGCTGGGCGCGGTCAACACCGTGGTCTTCGACGGCGGCCGGGCGATCGGCCACAACACCGACGTCACCGGCTTCGCCGCCTCCTTCGCCCGCGGCCTGCCCGACGCACCGCTGGAGCGGGTGGTGCAGCTCGGCGCGGGCGGCGCGGGCGCGGCCGTCGCGCACGCCCTGCTCACCCTGGGCGCCGGGCGGATCACCGTCGTGGACGCGCTGCCCGAGCGGGCCGCCGCCCTCGCCGCGGCCCTGAACCGGCACTTCGGCACCGGCCGGGCGGCCTGCGCCGCCCCCGACGCGCTGCCGAAGCTGCTCACCGGGGCCGACGGCGTCGTCCACGCCACCCCCACCGGCATGGCCGCCCACCCCGGACTGCCCCTCGCGGCCGAGCTGCTGCACCCCGGGCTGTGGATCGCCGAGGTGGTCTACCGGCCGCTGGAGACCGAGCTGCTGCGCACCGCCCGCGCGCTGGGCTGCCCCGTCCTCGACGGCGGCGGCATGGCCGTCTTCCAGGCCGTGGACGCGTTCCGCCTGTTCACCGGGCGGGAACCGGACGCCGCGCGGATGCTCGCGGAGTTCGCCGGGCTGGCGGGCGCCGTGGGAAGCCCCCGGTAGCGCGGACCACGGCAGACGACCGCAGAGAAAGGCACCGACGTGCGCACGTCCATCGCCACCGTCTCCCTGAGCGGATCCCTCACCGAGAAGCTGACGGCCGCCGCCCGGGCCGGCTTCGACGGCGTGGAGATCTTCGAGAACGACCTGCTGGCCAGCCCCCTCACCCCCGAGGAGGTCCGCGCCCGCTGCGCCGACCTCGGCCTGACGATCGACCTCTACCAGCCGATGCGGGACGTCGAGGCCGTGCCCGCCGACGTGTTCGCCCGCAACCTGCGGCGCGCCCGGCACAAGTTCGAGCTGATGAACAGGCTCGGCGCCGACACGGTCCTGGTCTGCTCCAGCGTCGACCCGCTCGCCGTGGACGACGACGCGCTCGCCGCCGAGCAGCTGAGCCGGCTGGCCTGCCTGGCGCAGGACTTCGGCGTCCGCGTCGCCTACGAGGCGCTGGCCTGGGGCCGGCACGTCAGCACCTACGACCACGCCTGGCGGATCGTCGCCGCCGCCGGCCACCCCGCGCTCGGCACCTGCCTGGACAGCTTCCACATCCTCTCCCGCGGCTCGGACCCCCGGGGCATCGAGGACATCCCCGGCGAGAAGATCTTCTTCCTCCAGCTCGCCGACGCCCCGCTGCTCGCGATGGACGTGCTGCAGTGGAGCCGCCACTACCGCTGCTTCCCCGGACAGGGCGGCTTCGACGTGGCCGCCCTGGTGCGGCACGTCCTGCGCACCGGCTACGACGGCCCGCTCTCGCTGGAGGTCTTCAACGACGTCTTCCGGCAGGCCCCCGCCGCCCCGACGGCCGTGGACGCCCGGCGCTCCCTGCTGCTGCTCCAGGAGGCCGTCGGCGCGGCGACGCCGCCCGCGCCCGTGGTGCCCACCGGCGTCGCCTTCGCCGAGCTGGTCACGCCCGACGCCGCGCCCGTCTCCGCGCTGCTCGCCGCGCTGGGCTTCGCCCGCACCGCGCGGCACCGGGGCAAGCCCGTCGACCTGTGGCAGCAGGGCGAGGCCCGCGTCCTGGTCAACACCGGACCGGCCGTGTCCCGCGACGGCACCCGGCTCGCCGCCGTCGGCCTGGAGTCGCCCGACCCCGCGGGCGCCGCCCGCCGCGCCGAGGCCCTGCTCGCCCCCGTGCTGCCGCGCCGCCGCGGCCCCGAGGACGTCCCGCTCGACGCGGTCGCCGCCCCCGACGGCACGGAACTCTTCTTCTGCGCCACCGGCCGGCCCCGTCTGCCCGACTGGCGGGCCGACTTCGCCGACGTGCCGCACGACCCGCCGGGCGCGGCCGTGTCCCGGATCGACCACCTCGCCCTCACCCAGCCCTGGCACCACTTCGACGAGGCGGCCCTGTTCCACCGCAGCGTGCTCGGACTGCGCGCCCAGGAGAGCGTGGACCTCGCCGACCCCTACGGCCTGCAGCGCAGCCGCGCCGTCACCAACGCCGACGGCAGCGTCCGGATCGCCCTCGGCGTCGGCGCGGCGCCCGCCGACGACACCGTGCACGCCCAGCACGTCGCGCTGGCCACCGACGACGTGGTCGCCGCGGCCCGCCGCTTCCGCGCGGCCGGCGGCCGTCCGCTGCCGATCCCCGGGAACTACTACGACGACCTCGCCGCCCGGTACGAGTTCGCCGACGGGGAGCTGGAGACGTACCGCGAACTGGGCATCCTCTACGACCGGGACGCGCACGGCGCGTTCCGGCACTGCTACACCCACACCGTCGGCCGGGTCTTCTTCGAGCTGGTCCAGCGCGACGGCGGCTACCGCGGCTACGGCGCGCGGAACGCGCCCGTGCGGCTGGCGGCGCAGCACGCCGTGAAGGGGTTCACCGGCGGCTGACCGCCCCGGCACGCCCGCGGCGGCCGTGGGGGGCGGGGGGGGGCCCCCCGGCGCCCCCCCCGCGGGGGGGGGGGCGCCGGCCGCCCCCCCCCCCCCCGGGCCCCCCGGGCCGGGGGCGGGCGCCGCCCCCCCCCGCCCCGCCCCCCCCCGCCCCCCCCCCCCCCCCCCCACTTCTCTGGGCTTACTCAGTACAAGTAGTTTTATACGTAAGTAAGTTAAAGAGCCGGATCGCTCCGCGACCGGCTCAGGCCAGCTGACAAGATGTGACTGAGTGGAAACCGTGTTGGGTCCGCACAATCCTGACTATTAATCAGGTAATTGAATGACCCGGCTGGTTGAGAGGGAGGTCGGGTTGAAAGCCGCTCGGCGCGACTGCCTATGCTCGAACTCAGCTTACAGGCTTGGCCTGCTTCCTTGGAGAAGAAACTATGGAAGGCTCGAGTTTGAGTTCTTCCCCGTTGTTGGGTGAATGGCGACGGCTTTCCGTTCTGGTTGTGCTCAAGGCTGGTCGGCCGGGGTGATCCCGTGCCCCGAAGGTAGTCGGTGCGGGCGGTGGCCGCCCGCTGGGCGATCAGGTTCGGGCTCGGCACTGCCGCCGCCAGATGGCGCACTCCTAGTTTCTCGGAGGTGCGCAGTGTGAGGAGGGTCTTGTCGGTGCTGCAGGCCGAGGCGACGTGGCCGCGGGTGTGCGGGGGCGCAGGTGACGGACTGTGTTGGCGATGTCTTCCTGCTGGTCGGTACGCAAGGCCAGTCGAGTGGGGTGCTGGGTGTTTGCGGGGCTGGAGGGCGTCACGCGGGTCCTCGACGTATGGCGCAGGCAGGGCAGGTAGCCATTCTGGCTTGAGGAAGTAACTCCGTGCGCGTATTCCTGCGCTTCCGGGTTGGTTGTCCAGGGCAGGATTTCCCGGATGAGTTTCACCGCAGTGGACGCTGGTCCGGCCGAGTGAGTTCTTGCCTTGGCTGGTGGGGCAGCTGCGGGTTGGGATGCGGCTTCGTCTTCGCCGCTTGCTGCAGACGGTGTGTGCCTGAGTCGGGGGGCCGGCTGACCGTGTCAGTCGGCCTCACCGAGATCGAGCGCTGCGAGCTCCTGGTCATCTTCGGCGAGGCCGAACGGGCTGCCGCTCGCAACCTCCGCGACGTCACTGCCCGCATGGTCTTGGTCAACGTTGAAGGCGGTTGGCGGCTGGCGGGGGAAGTTCGTCAATCGGCGCGCTCGGTGAGCAGGGTGTGCGGGTTGCTGGATTCATATCAGCCGAGGAATGGAGGGCAGACGTCGTAGCCCAGCAGACGCTGCAACTCTTCGGGGTATTCGCGGATCACGTTCATCGGCACCGCGGGATACTGATTCTCCTCCTGTCGCAGGTTGCCGGCGATATACGACAGGGTCAGTCCGGTGCGCGGCTCGGTGGGCGCGTTACGCCCGCCGCCGTGATAGAGACCGCCGAGCCGGATTAGTGCGGATCCGGTCGGCATCTCGGCCGGTACCGCCTCGTCGCGCTGTGGTGCCCGCTCGTCGTCCCAGCGGTGGCTTCCCGGGATCGTCATGGTCGCGCCGTTCTCCGCGGTGAAATCGGTCATCGCGACCATGACCTGGACCCGGGTGGTAGGTGCGGGGTAGGGCCGCAGGTGGGAGGTATCGTCGCGGTGTAGCCACTGAGCATCCTCGTCGGGCCAGATCTGGATCATTTGGGTTGCGCTGACTTGGTTGTTGGGTGAGATGTTCACCTGCTGGCCGCTGAACCACATCGGCACGGGCTGCTGGATGAGTCGGCGGGCGGCGCCGAGGAACAAGGGGTGCAGGGCAACGGTGGTCATGTGCCGGCTACGGGCGAACAGCGAGGATATCCGTTTGGTCTTGTGGTCGGAGAAGTCATTGTCGCCGTAGCCGAATTTCTCCAGGGCGGGCGCAGGTCGGCCCAGAGTGCCTGTCGGGTTTCGGGGTTCAGGAATTCCTTCACGACGACTGCACCTTGTTGGTCAAGGAGATTGCAGACTTGGTCGGGATCGGCATCGCAGTGGACCGTGACGAGGTTTTTGTCGGTCATTTGTTTCCCTTCCATGAAGGTGTGCGGTTCAGGACGCGATGTCCTTGAGGCTCTGGGCGGGCTCGGCGTTCTCCCGCTTCAGGTCCGACAGCTCCCGCCCGAAGTACCGGTGCACTGCGGCCTGCTGGTGGATCGGGCGCGGCAGCTTTGGGTCGCGGGTGATCTGGCGGTGCGCAGATCGAAGACCTCCTTGATTGGCCTTCTGGATCCGCTCGACCGGCGCGCCGAACGTCTTGAACGGGCTGGCCGGGTGGGCCTTGTGGTGTCGGGCGCCGGCCAGGAGTTGTCGTAGAGCTGGAACAGGGGTGCGGCGGTGATCTGCCCGCCGTCGCCCTGCCGGACGGCGTACTCGTTCTCCGGGGTGGGCACGTCGTTCTTCCGGCGCATCCGGACCATGGTCGCGTGCCGCGCCGCGTGCGTGGACGGCGTCCTGCGGATGGGTCCACCGCTCGTGGTTTCCCGGGAACCAGATGGCCTGGGGCCGTCCTTGTTGGAGCAGGTTTGGTCTCGGCCACGTCATCGGCGCCGCGATGGGCCAGTCCTGGTTGTCCGGGTGTGACATGTGGAGGTCGCCCACGGTGTGGAGAGCGCCGTCGTGTACGGGCACGTGGTGTCTCCTGGTTCAGCGGGGATCGCCGGTCGTACGAGTTCCCGGTTTTGCGGCGGCTCCGTTTTCCGGAAGCGGTTGATCGCGTCGAGATGCTGGTCGCGCATCGCGGTGTCGCGGATGCCCAGCCCTTCGTGCGGTGCCAGGGCCAGCACGTCGACCTTGCCGATGTGCCGGTTGCGGTACACGTCGTCGACTGCCTGACCGGCGTGTTCCAGGGCGTATGTCCGGGAGAGGGTGGGGTGGATCCTTCCTTTGGTGATGAGGCGGTTGGATTCCCGTGCCTCCCGGTAGTTGGCGAAATGCGATCCGATGATCCGTTTGAGTGACGTCCACAGGTAGCGGTTGTCGTACTCGTGGCGGTAGCCGGAGGTGGATGCGCAGGTCACGATGGTGCCGCCCTTGCGGGTGACGTACACCGAGGCGCCGAAGGTGTCCCGGCCGGGATGTTCGAAGACGATGTCGGGATCCTCACCGCCGGTGAGTTCCCGGATCCGGCGGCCGAACCGTTTCCATTCCGCCGGGTCCTGGGTGTATTCGTCCTTCCGGAACGTGTAGCCCTCGTCGGAGCGGTCGATGACCGCGTCGGCGCCCATCGCCCGGCAGATGGCGGCCTTGGCCGGGCTGGACACCACGCAGATCGGGTTCGCGCCGCCGGCCAGCGCGGACTGCGTCGCGAACGCCCCACGCCGCCGGATGCGCCCCAGATGAGCACGTTGTCGCCCTGCTTCATCGCCGCGCCGTTGCGGGAAATCAGCTGCCGGTACGCGGTGGAGGCGACCAGACCGGGCGTGCTCGCCTCCTCCCATGTCAGGTGCGCCGGCTTGGGCATCAGCTGGTTCGCTTTGACCAGCGCCGGTTGGGCCAGGCCGCCGAAGTTGGTCTCGTACTCCCAGATGCGCTGGTCCGGGTCGAGCATCGTGTCGCTGTGCCCGTCGGGCGCCTCCAACTCGGCCGACAGGCAGTGCGCGACGACCTCGTCGCCGGGCTTCCATGCGAACACGCCGGGCCCGGTGCGCAGCACGACTCCGGAGAGGTCGGAGCCGATGACGTGGTAGGGCAGGTCGTGCCGCCGGGCCAGGGGTGAGCGGCGGCCGTACCGGGCCAGGAACGTGAAGGTCGCCAACGGTTCGAAGAGCGAGGACCACACGGTGTTGTAGTTGATCGAGCTGGCCATCACCGCCACCAGCGCCTCACCGGGTCCGACTTGGGGAACGGCGACCTCGTCGAGGTGCACCGACCGGCGCGGGTCACGGTCTGGGCCGCGACTCCGACGAACATCTCGATCTCGTCCGCGTGCAGGGTCACCGCGCGGTAGCTCTCCGGGACGGGCAGTGCGGCGAAGTCCTCCGGCCGGGTGTCCGGGTCGGGAACGGCGCTGATGATGTCCTGTATCTGTGTTCCTCCGTGTACGCGACTGCGGAAGCGGGGGGACCGGCGGGCCGCCGCCCGGGTCAGTGCACGAGCCGTCCCATCAGGCGCTTGAGCTCGGCGGCCGGATCGGTGGTGAGTCCGCCGTGCACGGGACTGGTCTGGATCACGGTGCTGCGGGGTGCGGTGAGCCAGCCGAAGCGCGCCCTGCGCGTGCCGGCCCCGGCGGGGCCGGCCTCGGGTCCGCCCGCGCACACCGCGCGGATGGTGTCCAGGGCGGCGGTGACCATGCCGATGTCGATGTCGGGGTCGAGCGCTCGAAGCCGGTCGGCGTCGATGTGGACCGCGGCGCCGGGGAAGTCCGCGCCGGGGCAGTGGAGCAGCGCCCCGACGTTGATCTGCTCGCTGCGGTCGACTCGTGGGACGGCGCGCAGCAGGGCGTAGTCGAAGCTGAGGACGGACGGCGTGGCGGTGGTCATGCGTCCTCCTCCGGCCACCACGCGCGGGAGCCGGCGCATCGGGTGAGCAGGTAGTCCACATAGCGCTGCCGCAGGTCGGCCGGGTCAGCGTCCTGTGGTACGGAGTTCATGCTCAGCAGGAAGCTGTCCGGGACCAGGGCGGTGATCTCGGTCAGCGCCTCGGCGGTCACCGTCTCGGCGAGTTCGGCGTCGAGTTTGGCGAGCACGGCCGGGTCGAGGGCGGCGACGAGGTCGGCGAGCACGTGCTGGGACAGGTCGTACCGGCGCTCGGCCCAGGCGGTGACGGCCGGCCAGGAGTGCTGGAACAGCAGTGCGGCACCGTGGTCGATGGCCCAGAGCTGGCGGTGCCAGATGATCAGGTTCGGGTTGGACCAGGTGCGGTCGACGTTGGCGGTCAGCGCGTCCAGCCAGTAGATCCTGGCGGCCTCCTCGGCGGGCGGCTCCTATCCGACACCGTCGTAACCGATCGGCCCGGGCAGGAAGTCCATGCCCAGGTTCTCGCCGGCGCTGGCCCGCAGCAGTTCCTGGATCTCCTGGTCGGGGTCGCGGCGCGTCATCTGCGGGTCGATGTCGACGGTGACGAGTTCGGGGACGCGGATGCCGAGGCGCCGGCCGAGCTCGCCGACGACGATCTCCGCGGCCAGGGCCGCGGTGCCCTGGCCGGCGCCACGGAACTTCACGACGTAGATGCCGTCGTTGTCGGCTTCTACCAAGCCGGGCAGCGATCCGCCCTCACGCAGAGGGGTCAGGTACTGCGTTCCTAATACTTTTTGCAACACAACTCGTCCTGCTGGTCGTTGTCGGGCATGGAAACGGTGGTCACACGAGCCGGACGGGCAGTCGTGTGACGGCTTTGAGGAAGCGCGGGCCGACGTCGTCGGGGTCGGCGGCCAGGCGCACCTCGGGGAAGCGCGCGAACAGCTTGTTGAGCGCGATCTCGGTCTCCGCCGTGGCCAGCGACGCCCCGGGGCAGAAGTGGTCGCCTGTGGCGAAGCTGAGCTGCGGGTTGTCGGCGCGGGTGACGTCGAGGACGCGCGGGTTGGTGAAGCGCTCGGGGTCGTTGTTGGCGGCGCCGGCCACGAGCTGGATCTGGCCGTCGTTGGGGATGGTCACCCCGTCGATCTCGATCGGCTCCGCGGCGAAACGCGGCAGGGCCATCTTGATCGGGCCGGAGTGGCGCATCAGCTCGCGTACCGCCCGGACGGTGTTCTCCGGCTGCGTCTTGACCAGCTCCAGCTGGTCGGGGTGGGTCAGGAGGTTGAAGAAGCTGAGCGAGATCGAGTGCCGGACCGTGTCGAGGCCGGCTTGCGCCAAGACCAGGACCAGGGCGATGAGTTCGGCCTCGTCGGGCTTCTTGGTCTCGTCGCTGACCTGGACCAGGTCGGAGATCAGGTCGTCGCCGGGCTGGGCGCGGCGCGCGCCTGTCAGCCGGATGACCGTGTCGACCATGCCGTGCAGCGCGGGCGGCAGGATCTCCGGGTCGGGGCGGACGAAGGTGGTGAACGCCTCGGACCACTTCAGCCACTGGTCGCGGTACTCGTCGTCGACGCCGAGGAGTTCGCAGATGAGCGTGGTGGAGATCGGGTGGGCGTATGCGGCGACGAGGTCCGTCTCGCCTTCGGGGGCCATCCGGTCGAGCAGCTGGTCCGCGAGCAACTCGATCCGGGGGCGCAGGGACTTGACGCGGCGCACCGAGAACGCCCGGTCGATCAGGGACCGCACGCGCCGGTGGTCCTGCGGCACCATCGTCATGATCGTCGAGTCGAAGTACTTGAGCAGTTCCTCGGGCACGCCGCGGCGGCGCATGCTGTCGAGGTGGACGCCCTGCGGCGGGTGGTTGCTGACCCGGCGATCGGCGAACAGGCTGCGGACCGCCTCGTAGCGGGTGACGACGTGGACGTCGTTGCCGTCGGAGAAGCGGCCCGGGCACACCGGTCGGGGTGCTCCTGTCCAGCGTTCCCCCGCCTCGCGGTCGGTCACGAAGTTGACGTCGGACAGGTCGAACTCGATGTCCGTCCCATCGCATGTTCCGGTCACCGGCATCCCCGTTCGCTAGCTTCACAGCGCTGATCCGGGTGTTGGCGGGGGCCGCTGGCGAGCGGTGCGGCACGCCCCGGGGTGAACCATGCACTATTCAGATACAGGACTGTATCGGAATGCGATACTGTATCTGAGTTCTCGGAAGGAGGCCGATCATCAGCAAACGACTCACCCGGCAGGAGAGCCGGGAGATCACGCGCCAGGAGCTGCTGCAGGCAGCTGCCGACCTGTTCGCCGAATGCGGCGTCAACGGCACCTCGGTCGAACAGATCGTGGAACGCGCCGGGTACACCCGGGGTGCCTTCTACGGCAACTTCGACGGCAAGCAACAGCTGATCCTGGCCCTCCTGGAGCAGCGCACCGAGCGCGAACTGGCCGAGGTGCAGGCACTCAGCGCCAACGCCGGCTCGTTCGAGGAGACGATCGAGCACCTGCGCACCTGGCACCGCGAGCGGGACAAGAACTTCGCGGGCTGGCTGGCCCTGCGCACCGAGCTGTGGCTCTACGGCATGCGCGATCCTGCAGTGCTGTCCGTGCTGGCCGACCGCGAGCGCCGCTCCCGCGAGGCGATGGCCCAGGCCCTCGCGCAGGGTTTCGCCGCCCGCTCGGTCACCCCGCCCGCGCCGGTGGAGCTGCTCGCCCTGATCGTGCACGCCCTGGACGACGGGCTTTCCATCCAGCGCGTGCTCTCGGCCGGCGAGAGCCCGGCCGGGGGCGTCATGGACGTGGTGGATCTGCTGATGCGGTCGTGGACCGCGCTGGCCCGGGCCGGAACCACCGAACCAACCGGTCCGCCCGCACCGGAGAGCGGCACCGCCCCCTGAGCCGTCGGCCGGTCCCCTCTCCCGGCCGCGCCATACCGAGGAACTGGAATACCCCCCATGAGCGAGGAAGCGAAGCCGACGACGGCGGAAGCGGCTCTCGGACCGCTCGTCGCCGCCGACGGTCCGGACCCCAAGCGCCGGCCGGCGCTGATCGTCCTGCTTGCCGCGACTTTCATGGACCTGCTCGACGTCAAACATCGTCACCGTGGCGATCCCGAGCATCCAGCAGGACCTCGGCGCCTCCTCGGCCGCCGTCCAGGCGCTGAACGTCGGTTACACCCTGTCCTTCGCGGTCACGCTGATCACCGGCGGCCGTCTCGGCGACATCTTCGGCCGCAAACGGGCCTTCCTGGCCGGCGTCGCCGGCTTCGTCGTGGCCTCGGCCCTGTGCGCCTTCGCCCCCAGCGCCGAAGTCCTGGTGGCGTCCCGGGTGCTGCAGGGCATCGCCGCCGCGATCATGGTGCCGCAGGTCCTGGCAATCGTCTACGTGACCTTCCCGGCGGAGGAGATCGGCCGGGTCGTCAGCCTGTACGCCAGCGTGATCGGCTTGGCCGTCGTCGCCGGACCGCTGCTGGGCGGCGTGCTGGTCTCCTGGGATCCGGGCGGCCTGGGATGGCGGACCGTCTTCGTGGTCAACCTGCCGTTCGGCGTGGCCGCCCTGATCGCCGGCGCGATGTGGATGCGCGAGTCGAAGTCGCCCCGTGCCACCCGGCTGGACCTGGTCGGCATGGTGCTGGTGACCACCGGCCTGCTGTTGCTGCTGCTGCCCCTGCTGCGCGGCCGCGAACTCGGCTGGCCGGCCTGGAGCATCGCCTCGCTGATGGCCTCCGTGCCGGTCCTCGTGGCGTTCGTGTACCACGAGCGGTACAAGACCGCCAAGGACGGGTCGCCCCTGGTCGTCCTCTCCCTCTTCAGGATCCGGACCTTCGGTGCCGGGGTCGGCGCGCAGCTGCTGTTCAGCTGCATCCCGGCCGGCTTCTTCCTCAGCTGGACGCTCCACCTGCAAGGCGGTCTCGGCTGGTCGGCGCTGCACACCGGTCTTACCGCGATCCCGTTCTCGCTGGGTGTCCCGATCGCCGGCAACCTCGCCGTCCGCAAGCTGTTCCCCCTCTACGGGCGCAACTGCCTGTTCGCCGGGGCGCTGCTGATGACGGCCGGGCTTCTGCTGTACGCGTGGATCGCCGGCCTGGCCGGCGAATCGATCACCTCCTGGCACGCCGTCGTCCCGATGCTGCTGCTCGGCTCCGGGACGGGCATGCTGCTGGCCCCGCTGACCGGCATGACCCTGAACGACGTCGAGCCGCGGGAGGCGGGCGCGGCGTCCGGCCTGATCAACGCGGCCGGTCAGCTCGGCGCCGCCCTCGGCGTGGCCGTCATCGGCGCGGTCTTCTTCTCCGGCCTCGCCACCAACGCGGGGACGCAGGCCGACCGGGTGCTGCCGAACGTCCCGGCCGTCGCCTCGCAGCAGGACGCAATCCGCGCCTGCGCCGTCGACGCCCACGACCAGGCCGGCCTCACCGCCGTGCCCGACACCTGCCGCGCCCTCGGCACCGATGACCCCGCCCAGCAGACCGCGATCGGAAACGCCCTGGCCGACATCAGCTCCGGGACGTTCACCGCCACCTTCAGCGAAGCCCTCCACTGGGCGTCCGCAGGCCTGGCCGCGGTGGTCTTCCTGCTGTTCCTGCTGCCGCGGCGACCGCAGCGCCCGGGAGTGTCCTGACCGTCCCCGCCCCCCGACACCTGAGGAGCACCACCGTGCCCCGCAAGAACTACCAGATCATCGTCTACGGCAAATTCGCGCCGCTCGACGACGACCAGCGCGCCAAGCTGCTGGCCGTGGCCGACAAGCACGACCTGTTCCAGTCCAAGTTCACCGAGGAGGGCACCGTCACCTACGAGCGGACCCTGCTCACCTTCACCTTCCGCTGTGTCGTGAAGGCCGACGCCGAGGACAGGATCGACGAGGTCGTCGCCGGGGCCGAGGAACTGGCCACGACCGCCGTCCGGGACCTCGGCGCCGATGTGCGCGATCTGCGGTCCGTCTGCACCGACCTGGAGACCATCAAGATCAAGCGGCGGGGACGATGACGCCCGAGACATTCACCGTTCTCCTTTCCGACTCCGCTCTGCGGCGGGTTTTCTCGGCCATCGCCCTGGGCGCGTCGACGTCCGCGCAGATCCTCGCCACGACCGGGCTCGCCGCCCCGGAGGCCGCCCCGGCGATCGGCCGGCTGCTGCGCGAGGGACTGGTCGTCGCCAGGAGCCGGGGCCGGCTGGCCGTCGACGAGGCCGCCCTGGCCACCGCGGCCGAGACCGCCGGCCTGCGCCTGCAGGAGCAGGCGCAGGCCGAACAGCCCGATCCCGCGCTGCGCGGCTATGTCCGCGGCACTGTGCTGCTCCGGCTGCCGGAGGACGACAACGAGACCCGGCGGGCCGTGCTGGACCACGTCGCGGCGACGACCTTCGAGGCCGACCGGGAGTACGACGAGCGCACCCTGACCGATCTGCTGCGGCCGTGGTGCGAGGGCACCACCGTGGACCCGGTCTCGCTGCGGCGGTTCCTGGTCGACGACGGCTTCCTGCACCGCGAGTCGGGCGCCTACCGGCTCGTCTCCCTCGTCGGGCCAGGCCAGTCATCCTGAACCCGCCGCACCCGGCGAGGGCCGCGGGCACCGGACGGCCGCCAGGACGGCGGCCCGGCAGGGCGTGAGCGCCGGCCCCGGCGGGGCGGACGTCGGCCAGTGCGGGTCGCGGCCGTAGGTGAAGAGCGTGCCGAGCGACGACAGCATGGCCCGGCGTTCGGTCCGCCGGCGGCCGGAGGGCAGCACCTCCCCCGGCCGTCCGGCGCTCTCCAGCGTCTGCCGCAGGCTGCTGAGCAGCACCGGATGGGTGCTGACCTCGACGAAGATCTCGTGGCCGTCCTCGGCCAGCCGGCCGGCGGTGGCGGCGAACCGGACCGGCTCGCGCAGGTTGCGCATCCAGTACGCCGGCCCGAGCCCGGTGCCGGGCACCGGCGCCGCGGTCACGGTCGAGCAGATCGGCACCCGTGACGGCACCGGGCTCAGCGAGCGCAGCGCCGTAGCCAGGTCGTCGCGCAGTTCGTCGGCGTAGTGACTGTGCGAGGCGACCGTGCCCCGCACCATCCGGCAGCAGACGCCGCGCCGGTCGAGGTCCTCGACCACAGCGGTCAGCGTGGCGGTGTCCCCGGCCGGCACGGTCGAACGGGGACTGTTCTCCCCGGCGACGCAGATACGGCCTCCGCCGGAGGCGGCCAGGGCGTGCGCGGCCTGGGGCGACAGCTCGGTGGTGGCCGGCGCACCCCGGCCGGCGATGCGCCGCAGCAGAGCGCTGCGGCGGCATGCGATCAGCAGGGCGTCGTCGAGACCGAGCGCTCCGGCCGCGTACCCGGCGGAGATCTCGCCCATGCTGTGCCCGGTCACCGCGTCCGGCTCCACGTGCCAGCTGCGCCACAGGGCCACCAGGGCGATCTGCAACGACACCATCGTCGGCTGCAGCACGTCGATCTCACCGAGCCGCGATGCCGCCGGGCCGGCCCGCAGCTGCTGGATCACCGAGAAGCCGGCCAGCTCACGTACCCGTTCGCCGCAGCGCCGCGCGGAACACCGGCTCGGTGGCCAGCAGCTCCCGGCCCATGCCGTCCCACTGAGCGCCCTGACCGGCGAAGACGAACACCAGGCCCGGCCGGTGGGACAGCGCCGGAGCCGACGCCTGGTCGGCCCGCCCCAGCAGCAGCTCGTCCAGGCCCGCGGCGAGGTCGTCGTAGGACTCGGCGGTGACAGCGGCCCGGTGCGCCAGGCCGACCGTCCCGGCTGCCGTGTCGTGGCAGTACCGGGCCGGCGAGGGCAGGCCCCGGCCGGCCCGGATCCGGCCGGCGTGCCCGCGGATCGCGGCGAGCAGGCCGTCCTCGGTCTCGGCGGCGACGGCGAACAGCCGTACGGTCACGTCTCCCCCTCACACCCGGACGGCGACCTGGTGCCGGTGGCTGTCCATCGGCAGACCGCTCATCCACGGCACGAGACCCAGCCGGCCGAGCACCTTGATCGAGGCGGGCGGCCGGTAGCCGGCGAACATGCCGCCGAACATGCCGCCGAACATCAGGATCCGACCGTGCGTGGCGACCGCGCGCACCAGCGGGTTCATCCGCCGCCGGTCCAGCGTGCGGCGGAAGCGGCTGCCCGGGGCCATCCGGCGGCGCACCGCGGCGCGGACCTCGCCGGAGACGCCGTGATCGCCGATCCACTTCAGCTGGGGCATCTTGCCGGTGAGCCCGCGCATCGTCCGCAGCCGCTGACGGGTGAACACGTCGATGTGCGACAGCGTCCCGCCCGGACGCAGCACCCGCGCGGCCTCGTGCAGGAAACGGCCCGGATCGGGGTACGTGTGCGAGCTCTCGATGTTGATCAGCACATCCACCGAGGAGTCCTCGAACGGCAGCTTCTCGGCATCGCCATGAACGAAGCGCAGGCTCTCGCCCCGCGCCAGGGTGGCCTCGGCCCGGGCGATCGCCTTCGGCGACAGGTCCAGGCCGGTCATCCGGGCGCCGGGAACGAGCCGGGACAGGAAGTTGAGCCCCTCGCCCGTCCCGCAGCCCACCTCGAGGACCGCCCGGCCGGCGCACCCGTCCAAGCCGTCCGGAAGATCGCGCAGGGCCAGGCAGTAGAGCTGCTCGCTGAAACCGTCGGTGCCGAACTCGGTGAACCCGGGCAGCCGGGCCTCGATCCCGGCTGCCAGATCAGGGTCGTACATCCCCCAGTTCCACAGCTCGCCACGACCGGACAGGATGGCCGCCATGTCGTAGACGGAGGAACTGGCCGACTTCATCCCGGCGGCCTTCCCCCCTGCCGCTGCGGCAGGGGGCAGTACGTCAACGGGCATGGGCGCGAGGTGTTCAGCCGATCAGTGACTCCACCGTCTGAAGGATGCGGGTCGGACCCGGCAGAGCCGCGGACTCGGCGGCCAGCTCACGCGCACTGTCGCCGGACACAGGCTTCCCCATCAGGTCCGCGACCGCTTCGGCGGCGCCGTCCTCCTCACGCAGCAGCACGGCGACGCCTGCGTCGACGAGCCGCTCGCAGGCGGCCAGCACCTTCGGCATCGTCGGTACGATCACCTGCGGCACCCCGGCGCCGACCGCTGTGAGTGCCGTCTGCCCCCCCCTCCGGAGTGCACCAGCACGTCACAGGTGTCCAGCACGGTGTCCAGCGGGAGCCAGCCGGCGCGTACCCCGGGTCGCCGCGCGGTCAGACGCTGGGCGACGTCTTCGGGAGCCGCCACCACCACCTCGGCGTCGAGCGCCGTGATCCGTGCCGTCAGCGCGTCGAGGAAGCCGATCTCGGCGTCCTGCCGGACGCGGCTGCCCGCCGTCACGCACACCCGCGGACGCTCCGGACGGACCAGCATCCAGGTCTCCAGCGCCCGCTGCCGCCCGGCCGGGACGTAGCGCATCGTAGGCCCGAGAGCTCCGGGGCGAGCAGCCGGCGCGGACCGAGGTGGACGCGCAGAGCGGGCTCCGCGAGCGCGTCCGCCCCCAGTTCCGGCGCGAGTTCCTCGACCGCGCCGTGGTCCATCTCGGCCGGCTCGCCCAGATCCCAGGCTTGCCGCACCCCGGGAATGCCCAGCCGCGCGGCCAGCAGCGGCGCGGCGAACGACAGCGTTCCCCCGATCACCACGTCCGGCCGCCAGACGGCGGCCAGCGCCGACAGCGACGGCAGGCTGTGGGCGGCGAGTCTGCCGAAGCCCCGGCCGCCGAATCGCATGCGTTCGGCCGGTTCCGTCGGCAGGTCCAGCGGAGGGGCGCCTGTAGCCTTGCGGACCGTGACAGACAGCAGCGGACCGCACGCCCGGTTAAGGGCACTCAGCAGTGAACTGATCAGCATCCACCAGTGGTTGAGGGACGAACTGGCCCGGCTCAAGCGGGAGGTGGCCGCTCATCTCGACGGCCGGGGCGAGCGTCCGACGGAGCTGCGGGCGCACTGCGCCGCCTTCTGCTCCGCCCTGACCGACCACCACACCGGCGAGGACAACGGAGCCTTTCCGGAACTGGCCCGGAGCCATCCTGATCTGCGCCCGGTGATCGACAAACTGATGCAGGACCACCAGATGGTCAGCACGCTGGTGCAGTCCCTCCAGCGCCTGGTCACAGGGCTCCCGGAGAAGCCGTCCCCGAAGGAGGCCCGGCGGATCAGCTCCGAGCTGGACGGCCTGGCGGCCATCCTGGAGTCGCACTTCGTCTTCGAGGAACGGCGCATCACCGACGCCCTCGACGCCCTGCCACCGGAGGCCGGAAGCACCGAGAAGCTGCTCGGCCTGAGCGCACCGTGACAGGCTCCGGCACAGCATCCGCGCGCCCTGTCCGGTTCGGGTGACGTTCACTCGTCCCGGCCGGACAGGCCCTCGCCCCAGTCCACGGCGGACATCTCCGCATGGCTCATCAGTTGGCGCGGGATCCACGACGGGCTGGGGCCCTCCGCATTGACCCCCTTCTCCACGAACGCCAGGCTTCGGTAGAAGTGCGTGCCGACCACCGCGCCGTCAGCGGGCCGCTGCCGCTGTGCCCCGTCGTCCGCCATCTCCTCGTAGTGCAGTCCGTCCAGCAACTGCTTCAGGTACCCCATGCTGGTCGCCGGGTCGTCGAGCCCGGCTGGAGCTGCCTCCGTAGCCCGGCCAGTACGAGGTCTGCAGGTCCTCCACGATGTACATGCCGCCGTTGCGCACGTACGGGAAGAGGGTCCAAAACGCGGTGATGACGTCGGTGTTGTTGTGCGAACCGTCGTCGATCACCATGTCGAACGGGCCGAGTTCGTCACCGAGTGAGGTCAGGAACGCGGCGTCCGGCAGGTCGCCCTGAATGGTGTGGATGCGCTGCTCCCGCAGCGGTGTCTTGTCGAACAAGTCCACGCCGTACAGCACAGCCCTGGGGAAGAAGCGCTTCCACATCCGCAGTGAGCCGCCTCCAAGAGCGGGGTCGCCGAAGCCGCCGATGCCCAGCTCCAGCACGGTCGGCGGCCGGTCCCTCAACGGGCCGAAGTGCCGTGCGGAGTGCAGAAGTGCAGGCCCCATTTGTCCGAGCCGCCCCGCAGCGACAGGTCGGCCAGGTCCGGGCAGTCCCCGGTGGCTGCGCGGACCAGCCGCCGGACCACGGGGAAGACGTGCATCGACGTGCCCAGCCGTTCGGGCACCTCCAGATCGTGCCAGACGATGCGGACGGTCCGCTCGCTGATGCCGCCCCACGGACCCAGTACCGCGCGCACCAGGTCGACGAGTTCAGCGGACACGGTGGCGTGCGGCCGGCCGTCGGGTACGGACGAGTGTTCCGTCGTCTTCCCCGCCCTGATGTGGCGTTCCACCGTTTCCGAGCCGAAGCGCAGGGCGAGCCGCACGGCGATCGGGGATTCGTCCAGCTCCGGGACCTCGTGCAGGCCGGCCCGCAGGACGAGTTCGTCCGCCAGCAGTTCAGCGGTGCGACCCGGGCCGAGCTGTTCGATGGCCGCCCGCACCACATGCTCGGGACCCTACGCGGCCAGGATCAGGGTCTGGATGTCTTGGTGTGCCGGATGTGTTGTCACGCCGCCCGAGCCTGCAGGATCCGCCTCGGCGTGCGCTCGCGGCCGGCTCGAACACCGGCCCGCTCGTTCCACCCGGCTTCGAATGGCGTGCAGGCGGGCGCTGCCACAGTGTCGATCGGCCCGGCGCGGCGAAGACCACCGGCCGCGTTCTCTCCACGCCCCTTCCGTGGCGTGAGGTGCCCCATGCCTGCCCGACTCACCCGTAGACGCCTCCTCGGACTGGGCGCCGCGATCGCCGGCGGCATCGCAGTCGACTCCGCGGCGCTCGTTCCGGCGGCCGCACAGGGCCACGGCCGGCTGCCGGACATCCTGGCGCTGCCGGACGGCTTCCACCCGAACGGCATCGCCATCGGCAGGCGCCCGAACTCCTGCGCGGCCTGCGCCATGTAGCGGCTGTGGAAGGGGGCGCTGACGTTGAGCGGGGCACAGCGGGCGCCCTTGTCCCTGAACAGCGCGAGCGCACGGTTGACGGCGTCGGCCGGGCCCGCGATGACGGTCTGGGTGGGCGCGTTGCAGTTGGCGATGTCCAGTCCGGACAGCTCGCTGTCGCGCAGCACCTCCCGGACCAGGTCGGCGTCGACGGCCGAGACCGCCGCCATCGTGCCGCCGGTGACCTGTCCCATCAGCCGGCCGCGTTCGGCGACCAGGCGCAGCCCGGTCTCGAAGCCGTACACGCCCGCGGCGAACAGAGCGGCGAACTCGCCGAGGCCGTGCCCGAGCAGGTAGTCGGGCAGGCGGCCGCCCTCCTGCAGGGCGGCCGGCCAGGTGAGGGCGTCGACCACGTACAGGGCGGGCTGGGTGTACCGGGTGTCGCGCAGGTCGCGGCCCGGGTCCTCCAGGCACAGCCCACGGATCGAGTACCCCAGGACGGCGTCGGCCCGTTCGACCAGCTCGGGGAACCGATCGAACAGGTCTCGGCCCATTCCCTCGGCCTGAGCGCCCTGGCCGGGGAAGACGTCGACGTCGAAGCCGTCGCCCGGGGTGGCGGGGGCGGCCGCGGGCGTCTCAACGGTCATGGCTGTCACCTCGGTTCGTCGAGTCGGCGCGGCGATGGCCGAGCGGGTGTCGAGCACCGCCTGGTACAGCACCTCGTCCCGGGCGAACGGAAAGAGCAGCGGCAGTACCCGGGACCGGCTGCCCCGGGGAAGCCGCGCCCGCACCAGGTCGGCCATCGACCCGGACGGGCCCAGATCCAGGAAGAGCAGATCGTCGCGGGCCAGCAGCGGTTCGAGGGCGCGTGACAGGTCGAACGGCTCGCGCAGGACCTGCCAGAAGTGGTCCGGGTCGCGGTGGTGCACCTCGGCACCGGTCGTTCCGCAGATCAGCGGGATCGTGGCCGGTCGCGGGGTGAGAGCGCCCACGAGCTTCGTGAACGCGCCGCGCACGCCGTCGATCAGCGGCGAGTGGAACGGGAACAGCACCGGCAGCCGTCGGCAGAGCACACCCGAGGCGGTCAAGTGGCGCTCGATGGCGTCGAGCCGGTCGGCCGGGCCCGCGAGCACGAAGTCGTCCGGCGCGTTGATCGCGGCCAGATGTGCTCCGGCCAGCGCGGGATCGCGGTCGACGAGAGCGGCGTCGGCGAGGACCGCCAGCATCCCGCCACGCGGGCACTGCGCCTCGAAGAGCGCCACTTGGTCCAGCAGCGAGCGCAGGCACTCCTCGGGGTCGAACATGCCGGCCACCGTGGCGGCGACGACCTCGCCCAGGCCGGCGCCGAGCACCAGCTCCGGCTCGAAACCACGGGCGCGCAGCATACGGGCCAGCGCGCACCCGACCATGAAGACGGCGGGCTGGGTGAACGACAGGCGGGTCATCGGCAGCTCCGCGCCGTGGCCGTCGCCGTGGACCGCGGCGACGACCGAGTCGCCCCGGACATCGCGCACCACCGCGTCCAGAAAGTCCAGAGCATCACGGAGGACCGGGTCGGCGCCGCAGAGCCACCGGCCCATGCCGTGGTACCGGGAGCCCTGACCGGCGAAGAGGAAAACCGGTGTCAGCATGATGAGAGGTCCTGTCCGGTCGCTCACGCGAGCCCGCGCAGGCGGCCGGCCAGCGCGGCGGGAGCCGGGTTCTCGAACACGTCGGTGAGAGCCAGCCGGACACCGGTCTCGTCCTTGATGCGCTGCGCGAGCGTGGCGGCGAGCAGCCAGTGCCCGCCGCTGGTGAAGAAGTGGGCGTCGGCGTCCAGGTCCGGCCGGGCGAGCAGTTCGGCGAAGAGCGTGGTCAAGGTGGCGGTGAGCGCATCGCCGCCGACCGGTCCCGCGCCGCGCGCCGGCCGGCGCGCGGCCGGCCGGCGCGCGGCGAGGTCCGCCAGTGCCAGGTAGTCGACCTTGTCGCTTCCGGTGCGCGGGAACGCGTCCACCGCGAGGAAACGGTGCGGCACCACCGAGCGCGGCAGCCGCCGCCGGGCGTGCTCCCAGAGCTCGCCCACCGCCTCGGGCCGGTGCGGAACCTGGACGAAGGCGGCCAGGCTGCCGTCCGCGCCGGGATCGCCGACCACCAGTACGGCGGCCGCCTCGACGTGCGGGTGGCCGGACAGGACCGCCTCGATCTCGCCCAGCTCGATCCGGTTGCCGCGCAGCTTCACCTGCCGGTCCATACGGCCCAAAAGGTCGATGCGGCCGTCCGGTCGCCAGCGCGCCACATCCCCTGAGCGGTAGAAGCGTCCCCACTGGGGGTCCACCCCCAAGCGCTCGGCGGTGAGGTCGGGCCGTCCGTGGTGGCCGGAGGCGACACCGACTCCGGCGACGCACAGCTCGCCGCGCAGGCCGATCGGCAACGACTCCCCGTTCGGGCCGGCGATGAAGATCCGGGTGTTGGCGATCGGCGTCCCCACGTCCACTCGGTCGCCGGGATCCGCCGGTACCCGGCCCGCGGTCGCCCAGATCGTGCTCTGCGTCGGGCCGTAGACGTTCCACAGTCCGGCGCCCGCACCGGTCAGGGCCGCGGCCAGCCCGCCGGGCAGTGGCTCACCGCCGCTGAGCAGCGTGCGGCCGCAGACCAGATCGGCGATCCGGTCGGCGACCAGTCGCCAGGTGGTGGGTGTCGCCTGCAGGAACCCGATGTCGTGGGCCCGTATCTCCTCGGCCAGCAGGGCCCCGTCGGTGCGGGCCCCGTCGGGCAGCACGACCGTGTGGCCGCCGTGCAGCAGCGGCACCATCAGTTCCAGCGACGAGGTGTCGAAGCCGTACGTGCTGAGCCAGCCGGTGGGCCGCGCCGCCGTGACGACGCCGAAGCGCACCGCGTAGTCGGTGATGCGGTTGACCAGGCTCCGGTGCGTGACCGGGATGCCCTTCGGCCGCCCCGCCGATCCGGACGTGTAGACCACGTACACGAGGTCGTCCGGCCCGGCCGCGCCGGCCACGCCAGCCGCGCCGGGGACGGTAGGGGCGGCGGGGGCGGCGCCGACGTCAGGAGCCAGGACCGTCCGCCGGGCGCCGGGCGCGGTGAACCCGTCACCGGTCACCACCACCCATGCGCCCACGCCGTCGAGCTGGTAGGCGATCCGCTCCGCCGGGTGGTGCGGATCCAGCGGCAGGTACGACGCACCGGCGAGCCAGGTGCCGAACACCGCGGCGGCCAGCGCCGCACCGCGCGGCACGAGCAGCGCGACGACATCGCCGGGGCGGACACCGGCCGCCGCCAGCCGCTCCACGGTGTGCGCCGCGGCGCACCACAGGCGGCCGTAGCTCACCCGCTGGTCCCCGTCCCGGACCGCGAGGGCGTCCGGCTCGGCCGCGGCGCGCTCGGCGAATCCGGCGAGCACCGACGTCAACTCGACCGGCTGGCCGGTCGCGTCGACGGCTTCGATGATCGCGTGGTCCTCCGCCGACCAGATCGACAGCGAGCCGACCGGCCTGTCCAGGGCGGCGCCGACGGCGACCAGCAACACGTCATAGCGGCGGACCATCAGTTCGACGTCCGCACGGTCCAGGACCCCGGTGTAGAACGCCGCGCGCACGGTTGCGCTGTCGCGGTCGGAGGTCACGAAGAATTCCAGGTCGAACTGGCTGAACCCGTTCTCGACCACGACCAGTTCCGCCGCGGCGTCGGCCACCGTGAAGGTGCGCTGGCCGGCGGTGAACGGCACGTAGTTGAACACGTGCCGGAACAACACGTTGCGCCAGCCGGAACCCTCGCGCTCGACCACGTCGAGCAGTTCGTCGGCGGGCATATCCGCGTGGGCCATCGCTTCCATGAACACCCGGCGCGCCCGGCCGACCAGCTCCCGGAAACCTGCCGTGCGCTCGGTCAGCAGGCGCAGCGTGACCAGGTTGCTGTGGTAGCCGACCGCCCCGGCCGCCTCCCGGCCGCGCGTGTTGACCGGCGATCCGATAGGTCAGGTCGGGGCCGACGCCGTGCCCGGCCAGCAGCACCGCGTACGCGGTGAGAAGGACGACCGACTCGGGCGCGCGCAGCGGGCGTTGCAGCCGCCGGACGACCTCGTGCGCCTCAGGCGAGAGGACGTGGGTGACCTCGTCGCCCTCCAGCGTGGTGGTCGCCGGGCCCGGCTTCTCGCACCACAGCTCCAAGCCGGACGAGCGGAACCCGGCCATGGTGTCGCGCCAGAACGTCGCACTCTGTTCGGAGGGCGCGGGCTCGTGCCAGGCGGCCACCGGGTCCGGCTCCAGGGCCCGGCCGGCCAGCGCCGCCTCGTAGAACTCGACGAGCTCGGCGCGCAGGACGGCGGTGGACTGCACGTCGGCGATGGCGTGGTGCAGCGCGAGACAGAGGATGTCGTCGTCGGGGCCGTGCAGCAGGAGAGCGCGCAGCAGCGGGCTGCCGTCGGCCCGGAAGGGACGGGCCACGAAAGCGGTCAGCGTGCCGCGCTCGTCACCATGGCCGGCGGCCTGCTCCAGCTCGATGCCGAGGCTGGGCAGGACAGTCCTGGTCAGGGCGTCGTCGGTGCGGTGGAAAACCGTGCGCAGCACCTCGTACCGGCGCGGCAGCAGGTCGAGTGCCGTGGCCAGGGCGGTCCGGTCGAGGCGACCGGCGACACGGAAGGCCGGCGACAAGTTGTTCGCGCCGCTGTCGGGCACGAGGTCGTCGAGCAGCCACAGGGCGGTCTCCTTGCGCGAGGCGCGCTCGCGGGCGTCCGCTGCGCCGGCCGTCATCGGCGGGCCCGCGAGCCGGAGACGAGCAGGCCGGCCACGGCCGTGGCGACCTCCGGAGTGCGCAGCAGGTCGCGGTGCTCCACCTCGAAGCGGACCTCGTCGGCGACTCCGACCGGTGCCAGGCCGGGGGTGGCGCGCATCCGGTTGAGTCCGCTGGCCGGGCTCGCCGAGGTGACGGCGGTGGCCCGGGACCAGCCGGGACGCGGGTCCACCCCGGCGGCGACACCGAGATAGGTCAGGAACGAGCCGACCAGTGCCACCAGCTCACCGGCACAGCCCTCGTCGAGACCGGCGCGGCGCAGCGCAGCCGAGCCGATCGGCTCGAAGATCGCGTAGAGCTCGGCGGCGAACTCGGCCGGTGTGGTTCCGGGCCGGGCGGCCAGACGCTGCGCCGCGCCGGCCAGCTCCTCGACCTCGGCCGGGGTCAGCACGGCAGTCATGTTGCCGACGACCCGGCCGAACTGCAGGTGGACGGTGGGCACGTCGACGAGCTCGGGGTCGAAGACGACCGCCCGCGGCGCCACCGGCTGACGAGCGGCGATCCGCTCGGCCAGGACACCGGCGAAAACCGATCCGGCGCAGTAGCCGAGGACCGCCCGGACCATGCGCCCACTCGCGGCGACCTCGGCCAGCCAGGGCGCAAGGTACTCGTCCTGGTCGATACCGGGACCGGGACCGGGACCGGGAATCCGGGCCGGAGCAACGGTCTGCCACAACGCGCAGTCCAGACCCAGACCAGGCATCAGATCGACGAAACCACCCCCACTACAACCCACCACCGGGAAGTCGGTGGCGAGCACGACGTCGGCGTCCGATGCCGCGTCGAGCACCAAGTAGACAAGATTTGCGGCATTCGTCACACCGAAAAAGCGGGCGGTCACTCGTGATCAGCGGAGCCGGCGGCACCGGATTGATGAACGCCCTCCTTCCCTCCGGTGTTGCGGTTTCCGAGCTGTTCACCGACCCACTGCACATCGATCTGCACCCTCAGGAGGCGGCCGTCGTGGCCCGCGTGGTCGACAAGCGCCGCCGCGAGTTCGCCGCCGTCCGTCTCTGTGCACGCACCGCACTGAGACAGATCGGAGTGCCTCCCGGACCGATCCTGCCGGGTCCCGAGGGTGCACCGCAGTGGCCGGACGGAGTGATCGGCAGCATGACGCACTGTGACGGCTATCGAGCGGCGGCGGTAGCTCATCGCGCCAGGTCCGCCTCGATCGGGATCGACGCCGAGCCGCACGCCGCTCTGCCCGACGGCGTGGAAAAGCTGACCGCGCTGCCCGAGGAGCGAACGACCCTGACCCGGCTGGCCGTCACCCACCCTCACATCCACTGGGACCGGCTGCTGTTCAGCGCGAAAGAGAGTGTTTACAAAGCGTGGTTTCCATCGACCGGCCACTGGCTGGACTTCACGGAATGCATCATCACGCCCGATTTGGAACGTCATGTCTTCACGGCCGACTTAACCGTGCCCGGACCGGTCGTCGCCGGAGATCGGATCAGCAGGTTCACCGGACGCTGGCACGCTGGGGGTGACGCTCGACATGTCGTCACTGCTGTCATCGTGCCGGGGCCCGCCGGAAAATCCCCGACGTGATCACTCGCGACCGTAAGTCATGTCGGCCAGGAAGGGTATGTGTGGGGCGGCGGAGACCGGTCGCCCGATCGCCTCAGCGACTACAGTCGCTGCCCGCATGTCGCAAGGCATGACCACCACGACATCCACAGCACCCCAGTCCCGCACCCGCTCACGTCACACAGGCGGGCAGGCGGGCAGGCGGGCAGGCGGGCAGGACGGTAACGCCGCGCATAGCTGGTACGAAAGAGGTCCACAGCCGTTCCATGTCCCGCTCAGACCGCAAACTGCACCACCAGGTCACCCGTGCCGTGGTGGCCCAGCCCCGTCACATCCTGGGTGAAGCCGGGACGAGGTCGACCTCCTTCGGGTCGGCCTTGAGATGGACGAGGAGCTTGGTCTTCTGCGACGGGCGGACGCAGGCGGAATTCCGCAGGCGCTGATACGCCCGGTACTGCTTGCGCCGCACCCGGCTGACGCCGTCCCCGAGGCTGAGCAGCACCTCATCGACCGCCTCCGCCAGCTTCTCTCAAGTCCCATCAGGTCCGTTCCGAAGAACCCCGTAGCGGACCAGGTCGATGCTGCGCCCGTGCTCGCGTACGGCGTGCGCGTCGTAGCGGGTGAAGTTGCCGACGATACAGATCACACGCGAGCGGCAGAGGAGTCAAGCTGTACGCCGGGTTCCGCACGATGAGGGTGACGGCGTGTGCGGCGCTGGACAGCACCCGCTCGCCTTGGCGGGGAAGTCAGTCGACCGGGGCGATGCCACTCGCTGCCGGGGTGGGACACGCGACATGCGAAGCTGCGGGGTCAGGCGGCGAAGCCGATGTTGGTGACGTACTCGTACTGGCCCCATTGCGATCCGAGGTCGACGATCTGCTCGATCCAGGCGTCGTCCAGGGCCCGGTCGTCGCCGGTGGACCAGGCCGCGACGAGGGCCTCCCAGTGGCGGACGTTGAGGGTGCGGAATTCCACGACCCGCTGGTGGGAGGGGCGCACTCCGGACTGGTTGAGCGGGTGGATCTCGACACGGGTGCCCCGGCCGGCGCGGTTGAGGCGGGCCAGGAGGTAGCGGGCGACGTTGCGGCGGCGGACGGTGCGGTAGGCGTCGTCGATCCGGGCGAGGTTCTGCTTCGTCGGGCGGCGGGTGCCGGCCAGCCATGCTTTCAGGGTGCGGTCGGTGACGGTCAGGCCCGCGTCGTGGGCGGCGGCGCGGGCGTGGGGGGTGCGGGTGAGGTAGTGCAGGCGGGCCAGGAGGCCGCGCCGGGTGGTGACGGGGGTGGCGATGAAGTCGGCGAGGGCGTCGAGCTGACGGGCGACCGCCTGGTGGCCCTTGATTCCGCTGGCGCCGTACTTGCCGAACTCGGCTGTGCGCTCGGGCACTTGAAGATCCCTCCTCTCTGTCGGTTCTCAGTCCGCGGCTTCTTGGGCGGCGGCCGGGTGTGCGGTCGCGGCGCCGACGGTGTAGACGTCCTTGACCTTCACCTCTGAAACCCCGCGTCCCTCGGGGAAGACGCGGCGCCAGTCGCCGATGACGTGGAGTTCGTCGGTGCCCATCGCGCGGACGACCGTCAGGCCCTCGTCGTGCGCCTTGTGCGCCTTCATCCAGAGGTTGGCGAAGGCCTGGGAGCGGATGAGGTGCATCCAGTCGGGGCGGTACAGCTCCCGGTTGTAGTTCGACTCCCCCATCGTGGAGACGAACTTGGAGTACATCGCCTTCACGTACTCCAACGTCACCTCGTCGCCCTCGGCGAGCGCCCGTTCCCGGGCGACCTTCAGCGCGACACGGAACTTCTCCAGCAGGCTCTCGGTCGCGCCCGAGGTGAACGACTCGTGGATCTCGGGTGGTTCACACAGGCCGTACTTGGGGCCGGACAGGCGCAGCAGCAGACGCAGGGTGGGTTCGGTGACCCAGAGCGGGCCGGGCTCGTCGCGGTTGCCCAGGGGGTTCGGCAGATAGGCGTCGTGCTCCCATGCGGGCGGGGTGATCAGGTGGACGCCGGCGCGGCGGCGGTCGTGGTGGTTGCCGGTGGAGTGTTCCAGCCGGCCGATCGGCAGGTGCGTCTTGAGCGCGCTGAGATAGGCGCCGTTGATGTCCAGGGCCGTCACCTCGTGCGTGCCGGAGGGCAGTTCGGGGCGGGTCCACTTGGGGCGTGCCTCCCAGATCTGGTCGGCGCCGCGGGCGGAGGACTTGCGCAGGATGTCCGGGAGCCAGGGGTGGGCGACGATGGCGTAGCGGCCACCCTTGCGGCAGTTGTCCAGCAGGGCCATCGCGTCCGGGATCGCCCGCTTGACCAGCGCTGCCGTCGCCGCGTCGACATCGCCCTCGTGAGTTGCGAGCGCCTCGGCCACGGCCGCCGCGATCGGGTCGGCGTCGGACGCGGTCCGCACACGGCGGCCCGCGGGGACGGTCTTGACGGTCTCCGCCGTGCGGCCCTCCGGCCGCTTGGCGGGGGCGGCGGGTGCGGGGGCTGTCGTCGCGCACTGGGCAGGGTCGAGGTGCTGGGGGAAGCCGGCGACCTGGTGGCGGGCAGGCTGCCCGCACAGGACGCACGGCCGAGGCACTCCCAAGTCCTCGACGTCGTCGTCTTCCGGCGCCGGCTGCGACTGATCAGCCGTACCCGTCTGGCCCGCAGCCGTCGCAGCATCGCCGCCCGACGTGGCGGGCCCGGCTTGAGGGAGGTCGGTGTGAGGAGCGGTTTCAGCCTGCCGGGCGGCATCGAGGTCGGCGAGCTTGGCGTGAGCGCCTTTGAGGAAGTAGGCGTAACGCTCACGGACGTCACCGGCCGGGTCGCGGCCCGCCTCCCAGCCGCCGACCGTGGAGGGACTGACCCCCAGCGCCCGGGCCACCTGCGCGCGGGAGAGGTCCAGCGCTTCACGCAGGGCGCGGCGCTGCTCAGCCGGGGGCAGTTCAGCCTCTTTGCGGGCCGCGGCGAGCAGGGCGTCGATCGCCTCGAACTGCGGCTTCACCGCGCCTGTCCCTTCGCGGGCGGCCGTCGCCGTCCGGCGCGGCGCGCGTCGGGCAGTGCCTCGCACGCCCGGGTCGGGCCCGCCAGGAGGTCCAGGACATCCATGCCGTAGTGCACGGCCAGCGCCTCGCAGTCAGCCAAACTCCAGGCCGTGGCCCCGGACTGACGGCGGCTCACCTGCGCCTGCGTCACCCCCAGCGCCTCAGCCAGTCTCGCCTGCGACTCGCCCGAGGCATGCATCAGCGCCGCCACCACCAGCCGCACCCGTTCCGGCAAGGACATTCCCATGACCCCATCCTACCAAATACATTCGATTTACGCATTACTTATGAGAGATTCGCATAGCAGTCCTCCCTGCGGCCCGGAGCGCGGGGAACGGCCGAACGGCAGGAAGTGGGCGCCGTGGCGCATCGGGTCTCCACACCCGGGCGCACTGCCGCGGTCACGTATCCGAGAAGGAAGTCCATCCCCAGCGCGATCGCTCGGCACAGGTCAGGGCACCAGCGGATTGTCCCGAGTGAGCTCGACGGTGTGCATCTGGCGGCGCAGCCGCGCGGGCAGGGACGGCAGGTCGTTGTTCACCTCGACCCGGGTGGCGAAGGTGCGTCCGCTCAGGCCCTCGGTCTTGATGAGCATCCAGAGGTGCTCCGCGAGGGCGTTGTCGTACGAGTCCCCGACAGAGCCCATGGATGCCTCAGTTCCTGCTCTTGTCAAACGTATTGTGAGCTTCACGGACGTGTACTGGCAGCCGTGGTCCGCATGGTGGATCAGCTGGCCGGGTTCGACCTCGCGGGACGCGAGGGCGTACTCGGGAATGGCCAGGACGATCCCCCATCCCCTTCTCGCAGGACGACCCGGAGGTTCGTTCCCGGTATGGCGTAGGTGGCAGTGCCCGACGAGCGCGCGGTGAGGACCTCCCATCCGTTCGCTGACCTGGG
The DNA here is from genome assembly GCF_044456065.1 of Streptomyces sp. NPDC051041. Classification (NCBI taxonomy): domain Bacteria; kingdom Bacillati; phylum Actinomycetota; class Actinomycetes; order Kitasatosporales; family Streptomycetaceae; genus Streptomyces; species Streptomyces sp. NPDC051041. Next base: position 33,684 of record NZ_JBITFM010000023.1, on the reverse strand, counting down.
CTCCTTCCACGAGACGCCGGCGGCCTGGGCGGTGCCAAAAGCGAGCAGGTCCTCCCCCGTGGCGAGCAGTGTGGCTCCGGCGGCGACACCGGTGAATCCTCTGAGCAGGTGCGGCGCGAGAAATCGGTGTTCATGAGATCGCTTCAGAAGGGTTTCTGACTCGCTTGCGCAGGTATACGGAGGTACCGCCCGAGACGAGGGCGGCGCCCGCCAATAGGCATACGAACACGGTGACCGACATCGAGATGTGCCCCACGGTCGACCCATCGGAGTACACGCAGGTGTTTCGAAGGGGCCAGTACTGTTGCTTGATGGCCGCCAAGTCGGCGCCGACGCCGTTCCGGCTCGTGCACAATTCGGGAAAAGGGCCCCCCATACGGACGGAGAACCAGCCGTAGCAGTACACCGCCACCGCCGAGGAAGCCAGGCTCAGGGCGACAAGCGCGTAGGCGGTGGGCACAGGTAGCGGCGGGTGGCTCAGCAGGATGAGAACCACCAGGGTGCCCACCGCTGCAGTGGCCAGACTTGCAGCCAGCAACGCGCCCATCAGGAACATGCGGCACCTACCTCTTCTCTGCCTTTTGCGCGGCAAGGAACTTGGTCCGGCGCGCCACCTGCTGGTCGATGAGTTTCTGCAGCGTCTCGGCGAAACCTGTGTAGAACTCGCTCATCATAGAGTTGGGCTCGTTCCACGGTTCCTTGCCCCGGGCAGTTTCTGTGGGTGAGGAGCGCACGGGCGGCGGACAGCAGCGAGTCGTCCATCCGGTCCTCCAGGGACGCCTTCGCCGTCGCCTGGATATTGCTGGTGATGCCGCCGAACCGGTGGAGCTCGAACTCACTGAGACGCGTCAGGTGGCCCGTTCCGATGACGACGCCGCGCTCGAGCATCAGTTCCCCGACCTCGCGGAAGCTGAGCGGGAAGCGGTGGTGCAGCCGTACGCAGTGGGAGATGATCTCCACCGGGTACCGGTGCCCCTTGTACGACGGCGGCGCGGACGACACGAGCGAAACCCTCCCCGGCACGCCCAACTCCAAGATCACCCCAGGCCGGTCAGCCAACGTGACAACGCCGTGATAACTCACAGAGACGAATTCCGGCTGGGCTGTCACCGGTGTTTCGGGCGACGCGTTGTGTCCCGGGTCGGGCTGGTGCGTCATCAAGGAGCATCCGCGTGGCCCGTACGCGGCTCGGGGCGGGTGGCCAGCCTCCCGGGACGGTCCGTGCGAGCCGACTTGAGGTGGTGTTCACGTCCAGGGCAACGCCCACGGCGCGTGTACACGCAGGCCAAGGCGCTACGCAGGCCGTCGAATCACACGTCCCGCTCGGGCGTGCGACTGAGGCGCAGTCGGCCGGGAGACCGGGCAGCTCCCGGTCCTGGAAGAGGCCGCGAGCAGAGACTCGGCGCACTGCGGCCGAGGGGGGCCGCGAGGGCCGACGGACGGTGAGCAGCGATCCGGAAATGGCGGCAGCGACCACTCCAGCAGGGGTCACAGCCACCACCAGTAGCGCTTCACCGTTACGAAGGGGGAGCGCAACCATGAGGCCTACGGAACCTCCGCCGCGATCGGCCGTCTGTACGTCCGAGCTCGCCAGGAGTGAGCCCTGGTCGCCGAGACCGCCGCGTACCGAGCCTGCCGCCGAAGGCCGGCTGCGCGGAGCGGGTGCTGCAGTGCCAGTGCCGCCACGTCGCCACCGCACCGGAGGGCGACCCGAGCTGTTTGAATTCCTCCGGCGGGTCGCGGCGCGAGACCGAAATCTCGACATGAACTCCACAATCACTGAATGCTGATCCGCGTTCTGACCTCGAGATGCACCTGTCATAGAACGGGGAGCTCCATGTCACTGAAGAACAAACTCAACGCGATTCTGCTCGCCCTCGGCGCGACGGCTGCGGTGGTCCTCCTGACCGCCTCGCCTGCCCAGGCCGCCAGCATGTACGGCTGCAGCTACCCGTACGTCTGCCTGTACAACGGGTCCTACAGCGCAGGATCCATCTGGGGTCGGTACCAGGACCCGGGTTACCAGTCCATGCCCACCGCTTACCGGAACATCACGGACGCGGTGGTCAATACCCGCAACGACGACTCCGTCTGGCTGCTCGACACCGGTCCGTCCCCGGACAGGTACATCTGCATCCCGCGCAACACTGCCGTGAACCTCGGCAACTACACCCACCCCAGTGGCGGCACCTGGGCGAACAACGTCGACGTGATCAACATCTGGCAGCCGTCGGACAACGGCTTGTGCAACGGAACGACGCAGGTCCAGCAGGGCAGCAAGCCTGACGGCTGGCGCCCCTGAGAAGCCGTTCTCCGTCCTGTCCAGGTTGCTGACGCGCCACAGCCTGGACAGGACGGATCGGTAGTTCGTGCATGTGGACAGAGGGCCTCCTGCTGCTCGCGGCTGTCGAAGCCGGAGAAGCAAAGGGCTCTCTGTCCGTGTTCGGCGCGATAGCGCCCCTCACCTGCTTGGGGCGGTGCCACGGCCTCGCGCCGCAGGTGACATGAACGACCGCCACGTGCTGCGCAACGACTCCCAGCGGTCATGGGCACCTCAGGAGACCCAGGCGGGGCGGAAAGGCGGGAAGCAGCCGTACAGGAGGCTCTCCGCCGCCACCCGTTCCCCTGCGCTTCGGCGTCGGCCGCCGCCACCGCTCCGGTCTCGGCCGTCACCGCGCAGCGGGCGGCCCCCACACGCACCGCCACCCGCTCGGCCGCCTCCTGCGCGACGCGCTCGACATCGACGCGGGCACGCTCGGCGACTTCCTGGCCCCACTGGCCGACAGGACCAGCGCCTGGTCCACGGTGTGACAGCGGGGGGCCGTCGTCATCGGCAGCAACTGCTCATCGGGCCTTCGCCAGGTCGCCGCCCGGTTCCTGGGTGAGCCAGACGCGGTAGCCCTCCGCACTCTGCCCACGCCGGACCCTCTGCGGACAGTAGGCGATCCCGCCAGCCGCATTCGCCGGTACAGGCGCGATGGGCGGCCGGGCCAGCAGCCAGCGATGGAGATGAGGAACACCGGCCGTTCCCCCGGGGATCCCGGCAGCTTTCTTCGGCGGTGAGGACGACAGCCTGACCCAGCCGCACGACGGCGGGTGTCTGCGCGCCGTCGCTCACCCGCGGCCCCGGGCGGCCTGCGGAACCTTTGCCTGGGGGCCGGGCGTTGGGAGGGTGTGCGCGCGTGAGCGGGTGCGCCCTTTGAAGCTGACGAATACCGAGGTGACGGCGATGGCAGTGTGGGACCGGCTCAAGGACCAGGCCAAGGCTCTGCAGCAGGGGCAGGCGGGGCACGGCGCGACCGGCGGGCTCGGCGGTGGGGCGAGGTCCGGCGGGGGCGGCAAGGCCCAACTGATCGGCCTGTTCAAGACGCAGCTCGGTTCGCTGAAGAACGAGCTGAAGAGTGGGGCGTACCGGGACGCGAGCATGGCCATGTGCGCCCTGGTCGCGGCGGCCGACGGGCACGTGGATCCGGCCGAGCGCCAGCAGGTCGAATCGATGATCCTGAGCAACGACGTACTGCAGAACTTCCCGCCGGAGCAGCTGCGCCAGCGCTTCGGCAAGCACGTGGACCAGCTGACGAGAAACTTCCAGCACGGCAAGGCGGAGGCGCTGCAGGAGATCGCCAAGGCCGCCAAGAAGCCCACCGAGGCCCGGGCCGTCATCCAGACCGGCATGGTCGTCGCCGGCGCGGACGGCCACTTCTCCCAGGCCGAGGCGGAGGTCCTGCGCGAGGCCTGCGCGGCACTGGGGCTGTCCCCGGCCGAATTCCAGCTCTGATCCCGGGCGGGCCTGCGCCAGTCCGTACGGCTGAGCCGGCGCGAGTTCCCGCCCGGGATCCAGGGTCCGTCTTCAAAGATCACCGCATGATGATCATGCTGTGGTGGTACGTCATCATGAGCCCGCCGATCAGGAGCGAGAACTGCTCTCTGCGCTGATACCGCGAGCAGCAAGTCAAGGCCCGGCTTCCGGGTCGAGACAGCGTGACGGCGGTGATGCCGGCCGGGTCGGCACCAGTCGCGGCCATCTCATCACCCCACCGCTCGCTCCCGGGCTGTCGAACCCAGGACCGGCCTTCGGAGACGGGTCGTGGTCTCGGACATAGACGGCGACTCGCGCCCCGCTGACATGGGTTGTTCCCTGTTCGCGGAAGTGGCGCCGCGGGGTGCTCGTTTTCGCTTGCTCCTGCGGGCTGGTCGGCGAGTGTGCACCTGCCGGGTCGCGGGCCGCGACGATCCGGTCGAATTCCAGCATGCGTGCCGCTATGTCTTGGGCGGGGAACTCGACACCTGCAAGTGTGTTCGACGAAACGAGGTCCTGCGCCAGGACCAGATCCGTCAGGAGACGGGTGTCCTCGGGGTTGGCCGCAGTCCGAATCCGGTGCTGGCCGGGGAGATGGAGCAGCCCGTCGCCGGGACGGCCTTCCTCGCGTACGGCGGTGCCGATGACGGTGACGTCATTGGTCCGGCTCTGGGGCGTCCTCGGCGAAAGGCTCGTCGGGGCGAGCGCGGCCAGTACGGCAACCGCCGCGATCCACGCGTTGCGGGAAGGCTGCCACAGCCGGTGGAAGTAATTCATGCATGCGCCCAGCAGCAAGACGATTCCGATATTGCTGTAGAGCACATATCGGTCGACGAAGGAAGGTTTGACCAGCGAGGCGATCAGTAGCAGAAGGCACGGAAGCGTAACAATCGGCACAGCCGGCACGGAAAATCGCACGGGCCCCTCACCCCCACGGGCGCCAGAGCACACGCCACGCCCGCGACCGCCACGGTCAAGAACCCAGGAAGCCACACCGGTCCGTCGATCCAGGACACCTGCCCCGACTGCCCTGCACTGCAGATCGCCGGCGGCAACAGCCCGGCCGCAATGCCGGCGGCAGTCACGCCCCACGCCTTCAGCACCGGTCGTGGAGCACGGGAGACGACCAGTGTGACGCCGTGTGCGACCAGAGCGAGGACCGCGAACTCGTGGAGCGGGCAGGCCAGCAGCATGGTGGAGCCATGGACCGCCACCGCCACCGGGCGCGGTGCGGGACGCTGATCACGAGCGCATAGGTGGCCCAGGTGACCAGGGCACAGACCATGGCATACGAGCGGCCTTCCTGCGCGTGCTCCTGCACCTGGGGAAGGAGCGGAAACACCAGTCCGGCCGGCAGCCCGGCACGGGGTCCCGCCAGGCGCAGTCCCAGAAGCCCGACTCCGCTCGCCGCCGCGGACATTGCCGGTACAGACGGCAGCCGCAACGTCAGCAGCCCTCCGCCGAAGAGACCGAAGATCTCATGCATCACGGCGTAGTAGAGGGCATGGATGAGATCAACATGCTGGGCGGTGAGCCATATTTGCGACAGATCGCGGTGCGCGAGCTGATAGGTGACGGACTCGTCCCTCCACGTAGTGTTCTTCCTGCGGATACCCCGGAGTCCAGAGCAATGGTCAGCAACAAGGGCGCGATGGCGACACAAAAAAACGGGACTGCTGCAGCGCGAAGAAGCTCTCCACGGCCGCGTTGTCGCCGGCCGCACCGACCCGGCCCATGGAGCCGACCAGGTCGTGACGTGCGAGAACGGACACGAACTTCCGTGAGCGGAACTGCGCCCCGCGATCGGAATGAACCATGCATCCGGCGACCTGGCCGCGACGGGCCACCGCGGATTCAAGCGCTCTCACCGCGAGGCCGGACTTCATCCGGGCGTCGATGGAGTAGCCCACGATGCGGCCGGAGTACACGTCCTTGACGGCACACAGGTACAGCTTGCCCTCGCCGGTTGCGTGCTCGGTAATGTCCGTCGGCCACAACCGGTTCGGCCCGGCTGCGGTGAACTCCCGCCGCACCAGATCATCATGGACAGGCGGCCCGGCCTTGGCGTTCTTCCCACGGCCCCTGCGCTTGCCGAAGACACTCCACCCGCCGTTGTCCCGGCAGATCCGCCAGGCGGTCCGCTCAGCCATCGACTCACCGGCGGCCCGGGCCTCGTCGGGAAGGAAGCGGTGACCGAACTCGGGATCGTCGCGATGCGCGTCGAACAGAGCGTCGGCCCGGTATGCCTCGGCGAACTCGGAATCGGTGACCGGTGAGGCCAGCCACCGATAGTAGGGCTGGCGGGCCAGCCCGGGCACCCGGCACGCCACCGCCGCCGGCACCCGATGAGGGGCATCGGCAGCGGTCAGCTCGCGGACGAGCGGGTACATCATTTTGCTGGCGGGTTCGCCTGTGACAGATATGCCGCAGCCCTCCGCAGGACCTTGTCCTCCTGCTCCAGCAGCCGGATACACCTGTGGGCCTCGCGCAGTTCGGCCGACTCACCCGACGCGGCCGCGGGCCTGGCGCCCTCGTCGGTGTCGGCACGGCGCAGCCACTTCGACGGAGTGATCGGGTGGACGCCGAAGTCGGCGGCGATCTGTTCCAGCGTGACGCCGGACTCGCGATTGCGCGCGACCCGTACAACGTCCTCGCGGAACTCCTTCGGATACGGCCTGGGCACTGAACATCCTTCCAGGCCGCCTCTCAGCAAGCCAGGTCAGGTGTCACCTATCTGTGCAGCAGTTCCTCGAGCCGCACGACGGGAGAGTGCGCGAGCAGGTAGTCGTTGAGGAGGTGCTGCGTGGCGGTGCCGATGCCCCGGCCGCGCGCCTCGGGCCGCAGTTGCGCGCCGACGTTCCAGTACGGGGTGCATCCCGCGCTGGTCCGGCGCCAGGCGACGATCCCGAGCGCGGCGCCGTTGAACATGCCGGCACCTCAGAAGATTTGAATAGATGTGATGTTCGGTGGCCGGTTGGGGTAGGTCACGATGTTCCAGCGACTGATCCTGACGGTAGCGCCGTTGGCATCGTTCATCTGGATGTCGTTGTTCCCGGTGGAGATCTTGTCCACCCAGGCGCCAGCTCCGAGGTTCATGGTTCCCGCGTTGGCGGCGCAGAACTCGAAGGGCCCGGAAGGGCCGAAAATGAGCGGACGATCATAATGGCCCCATATGTGCAACAAGTCGCCAGTGGTGCAAGGTGTCTGATTCATGGCGGGCGCGGCATTCGCCGGAGTTGCAACGCTGAGGCCTGCGGTCAGTAACGCTACAGCGAACAGGTTCCGGGCGGTCTTCCTGATGGTGGGCACGATGTGATATCTCCCTGAGGGTTGGGGCCGCGCTGCGTGAGCCAGGGTTGCTTCCGAACGATGAGGCAACTGCCCGGTCGGGCGTGACAGTCGGCCCTTCTGCGTTTCAATCCTGGCGCAGCGCTGTGTCGGTCAGGAACGGCGCGCAGGGTTTGTTGCCTTCCCGTTACACGGGTCGGTTCTGCCGCGGCTGCTACACCTACGGCCAACTGCACGCCGTCGGCGAGTGCGTCGGCTGCCGGCGACAGGTCCCGGTCGATGACAAGCACGGCTACTGCCGCCTCTGCCGGGCTCAGGCGACCTGGGTAATTAAGGCCAGCGGCAAGGTGTCGGTGATCGAGCCGTACCCGCGACAGGTGACCTGCCGGCAGCTGTTCTTCGCGAATCTCCAACGGCCCAGGAACGGCGGGCCCGGGGTCGGCAAGGCCGGGCGGCGCGTCCGGAAGACGCCGCCGCTTCCCGAATCGCATCGCGTGCTCACGACGTCCACGCGACTGACGCTGTTCACTGTCACTCGGGACTTCCGCCGGTTCGGCCGGGAACTCCACGCCGACCTGGCCAACCTCTGGCTGGTCCGGGCCCAGCGGGCCGCTCGGGTTCTGGGAGAAGCCCGCGGCTGGAGCCGCTGGATCACCAGCGACGTGAACCGAGCCCTGGTCATCGTGCTGTCCGGCTATCGCGAAGGTGAGTCGATCCGATAGTCCGAGCTCTTCCCGGCCCTGCGAATCCGTGGGCTTCCCGTCGTGCGGACCGCCGAAGTCCTTGACCGTGTCGGTCTGTTCGCCGACGAACGGGCCCCGCCGTCGACCGGTGGCTGGAGCGAAAACTCGACGGCATGCCCCCGGGCATCCATCGCGTCGTCGAAGCCTGGGTTCGCACTCTCCTTGACGGTGGCCCACGGTCCGAGCCCCGGTCCCGGCATATGGCTTGGGCCTACCTGGGTGAGGTCCAGCCGGTGCTGCTGGAGTGGTCCAGCCGCTACGACCACCTGCGAGGGTGTTGTCACGTTGCTGGGTGCGTGACCGTCCGATGGCGTATCAAGGCGGGGGGGCCTTGACCCGGAATCTTGGACACGGGCTATGCGGCTTGGGCCAGGGTAGTTGATGTTGTGTCGAGTGCTGTCTCGTAGGCGATGGGGCTGCGGTGTCCGAGGCGGGAGTGACGGCGTCGGGTGTTGTAGCGGTGCAGCCATCGGAACGCGTCGAGGCGGGCCTCGCGCTCGCTGGACCAGCGCTCTCGCCGTTCCCAAGCTGAGGCAGGACAGCTACTTCCCGCACTGGCTCCTCGAGCGACGCCGCCGGGCCGAACAGGCCCTGAACTCGGTGGTCGCCACCGCCTACCTCCTCGGCGTCTCCACCCGCCGAGTGGAAGAGCTCGCCGAATCCCTCGGGGTGACGCAGCTGTCGAAGGCCCAGGCCAGTGCGATGGCCAAGCACCTGGACGGGCAGGTCACCGCCCTCCGCAACCGCCCCCTGGACGCCGGACCGTACTCGTTCGTCCGGGTCGACGCGCTCACCCAGAAGGTTCGCGAGGGCGGTCGCACCGTCACCGTGCACGCGCTGATCGCGGTCGGCGTCAACGCCGACGGCCACCGCGAGATCCTCGGCCTGGACGTGGCCACCGCCGAGGACGGCGCCGGCCGGCCGGCCTTCCTGCGCTCCCTGATCGCCCGCGGCCTGTCCGGCGTCCAACGCGTCGTCTCCGACGCCCACGCCGGCCTGGCGGACGCGATCGGCGCGGTGCTGCCCGGCGCCTCCTGGCAGCGCCGCCGCACCCACTACGCGAGGAACTTGCTGAGCCGGGTGCCGAAGTCGGCCCAGCCCTGGGCGGCCACGCTGCTGCGGACCGTCTTCGAACAGCCCGACACCGACGCGGTGAAGGCCCAGATGGCACACGTCCTGGACGCCTTGGAGACCAAGCTCCCCAAAGCAGCAGCCCACCCGGACGCCGCCCAGCACGACCTGCCGGCCTTCACCGCCTTCCCGCGGGAGATCCGGCGGCAGATCTGGTCGAACAATCCGCAGGAGCGGCTGAACAAGGAGATCCGCCGTCGCACCGACGTAGTCGGCGTCCTCCCCGACCGCACCGCCGTCATCCGTCTGGCCGGGGCGGTCCTGGCCGAGCAGAACGACGAGTGGACCGAGGCCCGCCGCTACATGAGCCGCGAACTCCTCGCCAAAGCCCGACTCCACCCGATCGAGTCAGAAACCGACGACACCGCCCTGCCCGCCCGACTCACCGCATAGCCGCAAAACGAGATCACCGAGTGGCCGTCGATACACCACTCCAGCGGACGTGACCCAAGGCCACGAATCGCTTGCACGCATCACGCCCCATCTCCAGTTCGCGGATGCGCTTGTCCTTCTCCCTGGCTTCGGCCCGCAGCCGCTCCAGCTCGGCCCGCTCGCTCTCCCGCAGACGACCGCCGGACGACGGCTCGCCACCGCCCAGTCCGACGACGGCGCCCCGTTGCGCCGCGCCCGCGACACCCAGCTGTGCAACGTCCCCCGGGCGGATGCCCAGATCCTCAGCCACCTCCGGAATCGGCTTCCCGGTCCCCGTCACGGTCCGTACCGCTCCTCGTGGAACTCGGCATCGTGGATGCGCTTCCTGGAAGCCATGCCCCGCCTTCCGGTCACGGTCTCCACGGCAGAAGCGGAGCCTCACATAAGCGGCGCACCGTTTCCACAGGGAAAAGTACGTACTCGAGCGCAAACCCCACTCGGGTCCGAGGCAAGGCGGTGGCAGGAGCGGGCGTGGGCACGGAGTTGTTCCCCTGCTGTGATTGCGCGCCCTGCGCCGGCGCTGTGGGGACGGAAGCGCAGCCTCCGCTGCCGCCCACGGTGTCCTGTCGCGCGCTCCTGCTCCGGGGGCAACTCGCCGGTGAACGGCCTGTCTCAGCCGCAGCGGGCAGTGTGTCCGGACGCCTCCGCGACAGCGGTCCGCTCTCCTGCGGCACGCGCACCAGCAGGTGCAGCACGTCGTATGCCTTCTCCAGCGCCAGACGCCCGTGGAGTCCATGGTTGCTGGGACCGAGGGCGGGAGTCGTCCCGTCAGGAGGCGACGGTCGGCGCGGGCGGTGTCCATCGGCGGGTGCGGGGCACATTGTCGGTGACGCCGAATTCCTTCTTCAGTTGCTTGGGGATGGCGTAGTGCATGACGCGGCCGCGGGTGAGGGAGGACAGCTCGAAGACGGTGGTGAGATGTCCGAGGCGGTCCAGCGCCCAGGCGCCCAGCGGTGAGCGGTCCTCGATCGTCTCCAGTACGCCCAGCAGGTGAGGGACGACCTTGACCACGCTGTCCCAGGCAGTGCGCGGGACCTGGAGCCAGTCGGCGCAGGTGTCGCCGATCAGGTGGCGGATCAGGGCGGAGACGATCGGGTCGAAGAAGGTGCCGGGGACGACCTCCTCGTATAGGTCGATGAGCTGCCGGGTCAGGCGCGCGCCCTCTTCGGAAGGTCCCATGTGCCGGATCATGTACAGGTCGAGGAATTGGCGGGCCTCCTCCAGGGACTTGGGAACGGCCTCCTGGTCGACGCCGAGCATGGCGCCGACCACCCGCCAGGCGTAGTAGTAAGCTTCGGCGCCTTCGACGCTCATATGGATGCCGAGGCGGTGCAGGCTGTCCAGGGCGAGCAGGGAGAAGAACATCTGTCCGCCGATCATGTCCTCCTGACAGATCGGCGTGCCCAGTTCCTTGGTGTCCCAGCGGTTCTCGCGCCTGAGATGGTGGCGGATGGAGGCGTGGAGCAGCCGGACCTTCTGCGCGGCGGGGATGAAGCGGCTGCCAGCCTCGAAGGCGTCGGGCTGCATCAGGTAGACGGTGAACTGGCCGGTCTCCGCCATCCGCTTGGAGGGGTAGTTCAACCCGTGTGTCGTAGACAGCAGCTTCGCCACGTGCGGGACGACGTAGCAGGCGGGCATGGAGGCGAAGGACAGTGCGGTGGAGATGTGCACGTTGTTGTCGATGAAGAACAGCCGGGCCTTCTCCATCTCGTCCCAGTCCACCCAAGCCGGGGGCACGCTGGTGGCCTGAAGGTATTCGCGGGCGACGTCGGGCAGTCCGTCGGGCAGAGGTGAGCCGGCGGTGGATACGTGGCGCATGAGGGTGTTGAACTTGTCCACCTCTTCCCGCTCGAACAAGGTGGCCACGACGGCGTCGGCGAGTTCGTCACCTGCCCGGCGCAGGGCGTTCATCGAGGCTTCGGTGTAGGTCATGACAGCAGTCCTTCTCGGCAAGCTGCACGGCTGCGGCTGGGAGCCGTTGGGCAGGCGGGTCAGTGGTGGCGGTCAGTGGCAAAGTGAGCGAGGTCGGTCAGGGCCCACCGTGCCGGGTGAGGCATGTCCAACCCGTCCAGGTGGCTGATCGCCTCCCGCGTCCGGGAGGCGATCATGCCTTCCACCTGCTCCGGGGCCTTGAGCGTGATCATCAACTCACGGATGTCGCGCAGATGTTCGTCGGTGAGGTCCCGGCGGCCCAGCACACTGGCGAGATGCTCGCGTTGTGCGGGCAGGGCGGCCTGCCAGGTTACGGCCAGCAGAGCGGTAGGCCGCTGTCCGCGGATGTCGTCCAGGCAGGCCTTGCCCGTGCGGCCGGGTTCTCCGAACAGGCCCAGCAGATCGTCACGCAACTGGAAGGCCTCGCCCAGCGGAAGCCCGTACGCGGACAGGCCGGCGCGTAGGTGCGGCGCAGCCCCGGCGAGCAGGCCGCCGAGGAGCAAGGGCTGCTCCACGGTGTACTTGGCGGTCTTGTACCGGACCACCTTCAAGGACATTTCCGCGTCCGGGCGGCTGCCGGTGGTCAGAATCTCCAGGCATTGGCCAGCGATCAGCTCCCGCGGCAGTTCGGCCCATATCGGCCTGGCTCTGGCCAGGTAGGCGGCGGGCAGGCCGCTGGTGGTGAACAGCTGACCCGCCAACGCCATCAGATGATCGCCGATCAGCATGGCCAACGAACGGGCAGCAGCACGCGCCCGCGGACGGCCGACAAGAGTGGTCTGCAGGGCGATGTGGGCAGTGGGCAGGTTATGGCGTAGAGGACTGTCGTCGATCAGGTCGTCGTGGACGATCGCTGCGGCATGGATCAGCTCCATGGAGGCCGCCGCGCGCACCAGGGCGTCGCTGTCGGGCTGACCGGCCGCACGCCACCCCCAGTAGCAGAACGCCGCCCGCAGTCGCTTGCCGTGCCCAGCCGCCGCCCGCAGTTGCTCAGCCACCGGCTGCAGAGCCTCGTCAATCGCGAGTAGCTGCTCGGTCTCCTCGATCAGGAAGTCCGCCAAGAGGGTGTCGATGCGTGCTTTGAAGTCGACCGGGTTCCAGCGGTCAGACATCGCCACCGGGTGCCGTCCGCCGGGCCAGAACGTGCTGGGCCAGCACCTCGAGGTGGGCGGGGGGAGCAGCAGCGTAGCGGTCGAGGGTGATACGGCCGCGGGCCATCAGGTCCTGCTGCGCATCGCGTGCGATGTCGGGCCCGTCGGAGCGGCGCAGCAGCTGCTGCACAGTACCGACGGCCGAACTGATGGTGGTGACGGCCAAGTCCGCCAGGCCGGCCATGAGCAGCACCGCCTGCTCGTCCAGTCCCCGGCTGCCGTGCGGAGTAGCTGTCATACCGATGCCCCCTGCAGTGTCGATCGCGTGCGGCACACGCCGATTCGGGGCGTATGCCAATCACAGCATGACCTGACGATCACACCGCTTTATCCGGGTTCCACTATCGAGCGACACATGGGAACAAAAGTCCAGCCCGCAAGCCGTGGAGTGAAGCAGGCCGTCGGCAGCCGGGGGCGTGATGCGACGGCCTGCAGCTTTGTCACCTTCCTTCCGTCATATGACCAGCGGAGGACGGTGCACCTCCTCCGGAGCGCGTATGTCAGGCGGCCTTTGACAATCCAGTTGGATTTCGTGTCCTGAGCTGGTTCTTTTCGGTGGTGACAGCGGCGGGCTGCGGCTTGGCGGCGTCCGCGCCAGTGGGACCAGTTCAGGGCGCGCAGGCGTCCGTCCTGATGGGGCTGGGGGTGCGGCAGAAGAGCGTCCAGCAGGCGCCGGATCTCTGCCACGGTGAGCGGGACGAGGGCTGACCCGTTTCCGCGGCCCCCTCTGCGGCCTCGCCGGTCCGGGCGGTGAGTGCGGTGAGGACGGCGTGGGCGAGCATGGCCAGGGTGATGTGTCGATACCAGCCGGGACAGCGGCGGACTTCGTATCCGCCCAGGCCGCACTCGTTCTTCGCGGCCTGGAAGCACTCCTCGATCGCCCAGCGGGAGCCGGCCACCTGGGCCGGCCCGGCGATCTCGACACCCGCCGGAGCGTAGGCCAGGCAGTAGGCGATCTCGCCGGGGTCGGACAGGCCGCGGCGGGGCACCGAGCAGAGTCACAGCATCACCCACCGCAGCCCACCTCCTCGGACATCCGACGCCTCCGGCTTGACGCGTCAGACCGCCTCCCCCGAAAAATCATGCAGTTACATTGTACAGTTTAATTGTACATCTCGACGGTTCCGGGAAAGGACCTCCCATGCGATTCACCAAGTACGCCCATGCCTGCGTCGCCCTGGAAAAGGACGGCACCCGTCTCGTGATCGACCCCGGCACCTTCACACCCGAAGCGGCCAAGGCCGTATCCCGGGCCCACGCCGTGCTGATCACCCACGAGCACTTCGATCACTTCGATGAGGAGGTCGTGTCCTCGGCCCTGCAGGCGCGGCCCGACCTGCGCGTCTATGCGCCGGCCGCGGTCGTGGGCACGCTCGGCTGCCACGACGGCCGCGTCCGGGCCGTTGCCGCCGGTGACACCTTCGCCATCGGTTCCCTCACCGTCGCCGTCCACGGCCATCGGCACGCGCTGATCCACGAGGACATCCCGTGCCCCGACAATGTCGGCTACCTCGTCGACGACGGAGTCCTCTACCACCCGGGTGATGCCTACTTCGTGCCCGCCGCCTCGGTGCACACGCTCCTGCTGCCGACGAGCGGGCCCTGGACCAAGCTCGGCGAAGCCGCCGACTACGTGCGCGCCGTCAAGCCCGAGCAGATCATCCAGATCCACGAGCTCATGCTCAGCGACCTCGGCCAGCAGTCCACCTCCACTCTCCTCGGCGAGAACGGCCTGACCGGCACCCCCATCACCCGCTTGACCCCCGGCACCACGATCCAACTGTGAAACCCGGACATCCGAGGAACAGCCGTGCGCTTCGCCACCCTCCGCATCGACGACACCCTCACCGCGGCCCGCATCGGAGGTGACCGCGCCGTCCTCGCCGACGCCTCTCACGCCGTCGACGCCTACCTGCGCCGCGAGCACCTGTCGGAAACCGCAGAGGTCGACGCGCGGACCGCTCACTGTGCCCGTGTCTCCCCCTCCCCGGCGCACATCCTGTGCATCGGTCTGAACTACCGCAGCCACCTCCAGCGGCTGGGGCGCCCCGCTCCCGCCTACCCGACGTTCTTCGCCAAGTTTCCCTCCACACTCACCGGCCCTCGCGACGACATCGCACTGCCGCGGATCAGCGACCACATCGACGGTGAGGCGGAACTGGCCGTCATCGTCGGACGACGCCTGAGCCGCGCCGGCGTGCATGAGGCGAACACGGAAGCTCCCGAGTGCCCCTATCCCGAGGGGAGCCGATGAAGTCTCCCATCGAATTACAACCTAGCTGTACACCCTGATTGCGCGACGCACATAGGATGCACCCCATGAACGAGGAGGACACTCTGGCAGAAGACCTGCGGCAGGTGATCGGAGAACTGGTCCGCACCGTACGAACCGTGGACACCATGCCCTCCGGCGAAGCCGCCATCCTCGGCCACCTCGACCGCACCGGTCCGCAGACCACGGCCGAACTGGCCCACCGCCGGGGGGTCACCCACCAATCGTCCGCCAAGACCGTCAAGGACCTACGCGCCAGCGGACTGGTGCGCACCGAACCCCATCCGACCGACCGGCGCAAGCTCCTGGTCCACATCACCGAAACCGGACGAGCTCGCCTGCGCAGCGAACGAGGCCAACGCTCAGACCGGCTTGGCACCGCCATCAAAGAGACACTCAGCGCAGCGGAACAGCAGCAACTACGCGACTGCGTCTCCCTCCTGGCCCGCCTGACCGCCCACCTACGGACCTGACCGGTCGCATCTGTGCCCGGCCGGAGATGCGTACGCCACCTCGGTCGCCGTCCCCCGTCGGATTCCCCGACTCACGTCGTGGCCTCGGCTCGACCATGAGCGGACCGACGCACTGCGATGTACTCGGCCAAGCGGTCAGGCGTCGACCTTCTCACCGCCTTCGGCCGAGCCGTCGAGGTCGCGAGCCGGGCGATCCGAGCCCAGCGCATGACGCCGCCTGGCGCACGGTGCCGAATGCCAGGCGGCGAGGCGGGTCGACACCGCCACGGACGCTGTGCCTTCGACGACCTTGCCCCCTCCGACACCGGTGTTCAGCTCTGCGGTGCGCGCACCGTCGCGTCGTAGTCGGCCTGCGTGTTCCGGGCGGCGTCCATGTTGCCGCCGAAACGGCGCAGTCTGGCCGGACTGGACCAGGGTCACATGGATGCCCGCAGACGGCACCTCCAGGGCGAGCGCGTCGGACAGCCCCTGCCGCGGCCTCTCCAGCCGTTGCCCCCTCCCATCGCGCATCGCACTCCGCCAACGGCGCAGAACCGGAGGCAGCCGCCCCCCTGCCGCACGCTCCGCCTCCACCCGTGCCGGTTCACACATCCAAGCAGTCGGACAGGTCAAGGCCGGCGACGCTGGCGCTCAGGCCGGCCCAGGTGCGTACATCGAACCCGGTCAGCTGCTGCCAGCGGTCCAGCCGGTACCTGACGGTGTTGGGGTGGATGTGCAGGGCGCGGCCCGTGTCGGTCAGGGAGAAGCCGTGCCGGGCGAAGGCGCGGATGGTCTCCGCCAGATCGGGGTGTTCCCGGCCCACCCGTACGCACGGGCCGAGCAGGGCACTCAGCCTGCCGGACCGGGGCCGGACGGTTGCCGCCAGCCAATCGTCCGCGAAGCGAGCCACACCGTTGCCCGAAGCGGGTAGTACCTTCATCGCGTCCATGACACTCACCCCTGCCCCGGCCAGTCCGGGTCTGCGGCGTCGCTCAGGGGAGGGTCAGGCGGCCGGCGTGGTCAGGTAATCGCCGTGCTCCAGGTCTTCGAGCAGTGTCGGGTGGGTGGGCGACCAGCCGAGCAGTTCCTGGGTGTGAGTGCTCGAGACGGGTCCGTCGAAGCCGTAGGCGGTGGCCATGAACGGGCTTACGAAGTGTGTGGCGGCCTCGGCGGGGGTCAGCGAGACCGTGGGCAGATCCAGGCCCCGGGCGATGGTCTCGGCGATGCCCTTCAGGGTGACGCCGCTTTCGGCCACTCCGTGCAGCACGCTGCCTGCGGGTGCCTTCTCCAGTGCGAGGCGGAACAGGACCGCCGCGTTGAGCCGGTGCACGGCAGGCCACCGGTTGGCGCCGTCGCCGACGTAGGCCGACACGCCGGTCTTTCGCGCGGTGGCGATGAGCATGGGGATGAAACCGTGGTCTTCGGGGCCGTGGACGGTGGGAGCGAGGCGGACCACGCTCGCGCGCACTCCTCTGGCGGCGAAGTCCAGGCACGCTCGCTCACCGGCGATGCGGAAGGCGGCGAGCCCGGCCGGGCCGGCCCCACCACCTGGCTCTGGTGCCGGCGCGCTATCAGGCGGCCCCGTCCGCGTGGCGCTCGTCCGCGGGCCAGCGCGGGGCTGCCCCCCGATTGCGTCCTCGTGGACGGCACCCTGACCGAGTGCGACCAGGGCGGCGACGGACGGGCCCACCGTTCCTTCAAACACCAACGGCACGGTGTGAACGTGCAGGTCGTCACCGATCCGGCCGGAGAGATCCTCTGGCTGTCGCCGGCGCTGCCGGGCTGGACCCATGACCTGACGGCCGCCCGTACTCACAAGATCATCCGGATCTGTGAGCGCCAGGGCGTCCCGGTCCTCGCGGACATCGCCTGCATCGGTGCAGGCGACTGGGTCACCACGGCGAGGCGCCGCCCGCCCAACGGCCAACTCACCCCCACCGAGCGGACGGTCAACCGGGCCCTGTCCGCTGCCCGGACACCCGTCGAACGCGGAGTCGCCCGCCTGAAGTCCTGGCGGATCTTCCACAGAGCCCGCTGCGCACCACCTGGCCACCGGGTTGCCCATAGGGAACCCCTATAGCATCTGCTCGTTTTTCGTCTTTGCCTCCCCATCCTTTCCGGATCTACGGTGAGACAACTCGACGAGGCAAGACGCGTACCGCGGTTCTTCAGAATCAGCGCCCCGTACACGTCTCCCCTTTACCGCCGAGCGGATCGATTCGTATTTGAAAGGGAAAACGGCATGACCACAGCCGATACTGATTCACGAGTGCGGGATTTTGCAGGAAAGCGAGTCCTGGTCACGGGCGGTTCACGCGGGATCGGCGCGGCTGTCGTGCGCCGGTTCCTGGACGCGGACGCCGAGGTGCTCACGACCGCCAGGTCGAGGACGAGCACGGTGCCGGAGGGCGCCGCCTTCGTGGAGGCCGATGTGCGGACGCAGGCCGGAGTGAAGGCAGTCGCCGAGGCCGCGCAGGAGGCCCTCGGCGGGGTGGACATCCTGGTCAACAACGCGGGTGGAGCGCGCCCCTTCAAGAACGCCTTGGCCATCCCCGACGAGGAGTGGCAGGACCAGCTGGATCTGAACCACCTGGCGTCGGTGCGGCTGGACGCGTTGGTGACTCCGGGGATGCGGGAACGGCGTTCGGGTGCGGTCGTGCACGTCTCCTCGGCCGCCGTTCCCACCTCCGCACCGGCTTTCCTGCACTACACGGCGACGAAAGCGGCGCTGCAGAACTACAGCCGGGGACTGGCTCTGGAACTGGCCCCGTTCGGGGTCCGGGTCAACGCGGTGTCTCCCGGCAGGACCGCCACCCCCGGCGGCCAGGCAACGCGGGAACAGTACATGAGCCTGGCGGAGGGGGCGGGCCAGGACGACATCATCCCCCCGTTGGGGCGCGATGGCCGGCCCGACGACATCACGGACGCGGTGCTGTTCCTTGCATCGGTCCGGGCGAGCTGGCTGACCGGGAGGAACCTCACGGTGGACGGCGGCGAGTTCCCCGTGGGCTGACGTCGATGAAGTGGGACAAGGAACCGGGCGAGGAAACGAGGAAGCAAGGATCTTGGAAATGAACGAGACGTACAGCGGCAAGAACGTAGTGATCACGGGCGGCAGCAGTGGCATAGGTTTCGCGACGGCGAAGCTGCTGGTGGACGCCGGAGCACGCGTGGTGATCACCGGCCGTTCCCGGAGCACGCTCGACGCCGCCACGGAGCGCCTCGGCAAGAACGCGCTGGCTTTCCGGGGCGATGTGGCCTCGCTCCCCGACCTGGACGCTCTGGCTGCTTACGCACGGGATCAACTCGGCACGGTGGATGGCCTGTTCGTCAACGCGGGCGTCACCATCCCCACGCCTTTCGTATCGACGACCGAGGAGATGTTCGACGAGTTGTTCGCGGTCAACGTCAAGGGTGCCTTCTTCACCGTGCAGAAGCTCGCCCCGCTGCTGAGCACGGGCGCCGGCGTCGTCCTGACAACCTCGGTCGCGAACGCCATGGGCTTGCTGGAGTCCAGCGTCTATGCGGCCGGGAAGGCAGCGCTGCGCTCCATGGCCCGCAGCCTTTCCCGCGAGCTCCTTCCGCGTGAAATCCGCGTCAACGCGGTCAGCCCCGGCCCGGTCGACACGGGGATCCTGGAGAAGACGATGACCAAAGAGGCCGCAGATCAGTTCAAGGCGGAACGGGTCGCGGAGAACCCCATGCACCGTTTCGGGACTCCGGAAGAAGTCGCCAGGGCAGTGGCGTTCCTGGCCTTCGACGCCACTTACACCACGGGCGCCGAGTTGGTGGTGGACGGAGGCGCCACCCAGTTGTGAGTAAGCCCTGACCCGTCACCGGAAAATCCGGTGTAGTACCAGGTCTCCTGACGCAGGAATTCCAGCAGGGCCATTTCCGCCGGGCCCGCGCCGGGCCGGACCGCAGCGACGGTGGGCATGGAAACGGCGGGAACGACGGGACGCGTGAGGTGCTCGAACCCGGGAGGCACCGCGGAGGCCGGCACGAGAGTCACCCCCAGACCGTGGGCGGCCCAGCGCACCGCCGTCGCCGTCTGGGACACGCGGGCGACCGTGGCCGGAGCCAGCTCGTTGTCCCGCAGGACGTCCCGCAGCACGCCGTCGAGCGCGCTGCCGTGGTCGAACCTGATCCACGGCTCCCGCGCCACTTCGCGCAGCTCGACCCGGTCCGCGGCGAGCCGCGCGTGCTCGGGACCCAGCACCACGACGAACTCCTCGTCGCCGAGGTGGTGGCCCTCGTACAGGCCGTCCTTGCACGGCCCGCCCATCAGGCCGAGGTCCACCACTCCCCGGCGGGCCAGCCGCTCCAGCTCGGCGGGATTCGCCTCCTCGAACACGGTGATCTCCAGCCGCGGGAAACGGCGGCACAACGCGCTCAGCGCGCCCGGCAGCTGCCGCGTGCCCAGGCCCATCTGCGCCGCGACCACCAGCTCACCCTCCAGCTCCTCGGCACCGGCTCGCGCTGTCGCCCTCGCCCGCCGCGCCGCCCGCACCGCGACCTCCGCGTCCCGCAGGAACGCGCGACCGACCGCGGTGGGCACCAGCCCGGCCGGCGTACGGGCGAACAGCG
Organism: Streptomyces sp. NPDC051041; assembly: GCF_044456065.1. Taxonomy (NCBI): domain Bacteria; kingdom Bacillati; phylum Actinomycetota; class Actinomycetes; order Kitasatosporales; family Streptomycetaceae; genus Streptomyces; species Streptomyces sp. NPDC051041. The sequence goes on along the minus strand of NZ_JBITFM010000023.1, from coordinate 13,897 downwards.
TCACACCGAGTTCCCGCTCCAGGCCGCGAATCTGCTGCGACACCGATGGCTGGGCAACACGCAACAACTCCGCCGCTGCCGTTACCGAGCCTGCCTCCGCCACAGCCAGGGCATACTCGAACTGACGAAAAGTCACCTTCTCAGCCTCCCCTGGGCCGGGCCGCGGCCCACCGCGTCGTACCTGGAGTCCTGCACGGCGCCCGACGAGACCGCCCCACACCGTGACCGCCTGCTACTAGCCGCAGCGCAGCCCAGTCAAGGCCCCAAACAGCCACAACGTCCTCGACGACGGACGCCGACGACTGTCCACCGCGGAAGCGGCAACGCGATCGCGCCCCGGCGGTATTCCCGTTCCTGCACCCCTGCACCCCTGCACAGGATGGCTCGATAGCCGAGTCAGGCGAAGCACGGGCTACGTTGGTGGGACCTTGACCCGGTGTTCTGGACACCGGTTATGCGGCTGGTGTGAGCGTAGTCGATGTTGATCGGGCGGCTGTCTCGTAGGCGATCGGGCTGCGGTGCCCGAGGCGTGAGTGACGGCGTCGGGTGTTGCAGCGGTGCAGCCAGCGGAATGCGTCGAGGCAGGCCTCGCGTTCGCTGGAGCAGTGCTTGCGGCCCTGAAGCGTTTCGCGTTTGAACGTCGCGTTGAAGGACTCGGCAAGCGCGTTGTCCGCGCTGGAGCCGATCGCGCTCATGGACGGGCGGACGCCGACCCTGTAGCAGGCGTCGGCGAAAGCCCGGCTGGTGTACTGACCAGGTTCAACCAGTAGATGCAACACCGGCTTATTTGATCGATAGTAGATGGCCGTTGAGGACTTCGGCGGGTGTCTTCCAACCGAAGCTCTTACGGGGGCGACTGTTGAGCGTGGCTGCGACCGCCTCGATGTCCTCTGCCGCCCATCGAGAAAGGTCGGTTCCCTTCGGGAGGTATTGGCGCAGCAGGCCGTTCGTGTTCTCGTTGGTGCCGCGCTGCCAGGGGCTGTGCGGACCGGCGAACCGCCACTGTGACGGAACCACCTGCAAGCCGCCGCCTGGGATACGCCGACCGCAGCTGCCGCCTCCTCGGCGAGCAGCCCTTTCGTGATCTCCCGCCAGAACTGACGTTCCGCTTCCCGCCGAAGTGCCGGCGCGCCCGGGGACTTCATCGGCGACCGTCCAGTCAACGCCGCCGCCCACCCTGCCGGCCTGCCCATCAACACCTCCGAGGACGAGGTGTTGGCAACGACCGATCGAATCCGCCCAGCACACGTCCTTCGTCTTCACCGCCCACCTCCCCGAGGCCGGCATCGACGCCTCGATCGGCACCGTCGGCGACGCCCTGGACAACGCCCTCATGGAGTCCCGGATCGGCCTCTGCGAAACCGAGCTGATCAAGCCCCGCAAGCCCTGGCATGGCCTGCCCGACGTCGAACTCGCGACCGCGGAATGGGTTGACTGGTTCAACAACCGGCGTCTGCGTACTGCGATCGGAACCATCCCACCCCACGAACACGAGACCAACTACTACGCTAAACACCAGCCCCAACCGGCGGCCGGAGCCAACGCATAGAGCCTTCACCAATCCCGGAGACTCCCTCCGACCATCACCTGTTTCGCGACCGAACGGCCACTGCCGTACCGATTGAAATGATCACACCGACAGCGGCCACCCACACGGCTGGCTTCAAGCCTGCCACCATGCCGAAGACACCGATGAGGGCAAGAGTGATCGCGGCGACCAGCGTGATCCACAGGCCAGTAGCAGCCACCGCTCGTCCGGCCTCGTCGCCGTGGCCCAGCATGCTTCCCTGATTTCGATCTGTGTCCACGTGATCTCCTCCTGTCAGGACAACGAGTCCTGCATTGCACCTGCGGTTGTGTTGCTTACGGTGTCAGCCGCGGTACCGCACCCTGCTGTGGTCAGTGGAGCGAGGCAGAGCATTCCCGCGGCGGGCGCCATGGTGGCGGTCCCGGCGGTGCAGAGGCCTTCGAGAACGGCCCCTGCGGCGATACCGACGACCTGCGAGAACAGGGCCTTGGAATTTTCCGGTTCTGCCAGATTTCGGCGAGGTCCTCGCCACCGAATACGCCGTGGACGAAGGCTCCGAAATCCAAGAGGCCGCTCGGGCCGACAATGTTGATGGGGTCGCCACCTGCGTGGAGGCAGGGGTTGGTTTCCTGGCCGGAGGAGTCGGGCTGGGTGAAGCGGTCGAGGGCGGGATCGTAGGAGCGGTGGCCCGTTTCGTGCAGGCCGGTCGGATCAAGGTAGGTGCCGGCGTAGCGGTAGGGCTGAGGGACGGCCTCAGTGGGAGTGGTGCGGGGCAGGCCGGTAGGGCCGTAGGTGTGGGTGCGTTTGCCGGTGGCGTCGACGAGGCCGAGGACGTTGCCGGTGGCGTCGGTGAGGTATGAGCACGACTTGCCCCCAGCCGTCATGGAGTTCAGCGTGCCCGCCGGTTCGCGGATGAATCCGGTGTCGACGCCGTGGGTGGTCGTGGAGGCCAGACCGAGTGCGGTGTGGTGGAACCAGGTCGAGCCGAGCTTGGTGCGTTCGGCGTTGTCCGTGCCCGCGTGGACCAGGTCGTAGGTCTTGCCGCTTGCTGTGGAAGCGGGGCATCAAGCCGTTGATCGCCCGACACGGCGTCGCCCACGGTTCCGGACCGGGCAAGGCGCGCTGGGTCGTCGAGCGCGCCTTCGCCTGGCTGCACCAGTTCAAACGGCTCCGCACCCGTTACGAGCGACGCGCGGATCTCCATCAGAGCCTGCTCGAACTGGCCTGCAGCCTCATATGCCTCCGCCGCCTAAGAGTTTCATTCTGACATGATCAGCAAGGGGCCGCATGCTGCGGACCGGTGTTCGCATGCTGGGTGAACTACGCCGTCGACCACCCTGGAACACCGCTCGCCGTCACGCTCACCGTCAGCAACCGCCACGACAGCACCTAGAAGACTGATGAAGATCTTGGTAAGGGGCTGTCCGGCGGCGGCCGGGCGGCCTCTCTGGTCATCCGGGGGCCATGTTGAGGTGCCAGGTGTGGTTGGCGCGGGTGAGACCGAGGTTGATCAGGCGGCGGAGGTTGAGGGCGGCGGCCCGGTGGTGGAGCCAGGTGTTGTTGGCGATGGTGCCGCGGTAACGCAGGCGCCGGTTGCCCCGGTGGGCGAGCCAGGCGACAGCCCGTTCAACGGGTGGCCGCCAGCGGCGGTAGGTGTCCTGCCAGCCGGGGTCGGTGGAGGCCTGGCGGCGGGCCTCGGCCATCAGGTCGTGGTGAGGGCGGATCGTGACGATGCGGTCGGCCCTGGTCTTGGTGCACCGCTTCCTCAGTTCGCAGCCGACGCACTGTTCTGCTGTGAAGACGGCCTTTCGCTGCTGGTGCATGCCGGAAGGCGGCCGCAGTTCGGCGGTTTCTCCCCGCGGGCAGACCACCGTGTTGCCCGCGGTGTCGATGGCGAAGTCGTCCAGGGTGAACCCGCCGGGGACGACCGGCCGCAGCGGAGCGGGCTTGAGGAACAGCCGGTGCCCGGCCTCTGTGAGAGCGGCCCGGGCCTGCGCGGTGGAATAGGCGGTGTCCCCCAGGACGTCGAGCGGACGGTCCTCGTCGGCCAGCAGACCGAGCCCGATGACCGCCTCGTGGTGGGCCGGCCCTGCTCCGGGGGTGAGTTCGACGGCGGTGACCAGCCCGGTCTCGGGCTCCATGGCCAGATGGGCCTTGAAACCGTCCTGGTAGTGGGACCGGGTCTTGTGGATGTGCCGGCTGTCGGGATCGACGGTGGAGACGACTCGCTCGGAGGTGGTGCCCCGGCTGATCCTCCAGCGGCCGTCCCGACCGTCGGAGTCGTCCGCGGGCTCGACGTCCTGGCCCGCGACCAGGGCCAGCAGCCCGACCGCGTTCGCCGCCTTCTCCCCGAGATTCTGCTCGGGCAGATGTCCCAGCAGCCGCAGCGCGTCACCGACGAGAGCATCGACCAGGGCGGCCCGGGCCTCCTCGTCGTTCCAGACGATCCGCGGCTTGCCCGGCGACGAGTAGTCGTGCGCGGTGCACTGCCCGGTCGCGACGCCGGCCGCCTGAGGAACCTCGCGGATCACCGCCCGGATCGCGGACACCAACTGGGTGACGGTGTCCTGGGTGGCCACCGCATCGTCCAGCACGGCGGAATCCAGAGCCCTGCGGTGCTTGCCCCTGAGCACGCCGGTGGCCCGCACGACCTCACGCACCGCGTCGAAGATCCGATGCGGACGGGCCGAGCGGGCCAGTCGCCGCCGGAAGTACGACAACAGCGACGGATCGAACGCCGTGTCGTGCAGGCCCAGCCCGCAGGCGGCCTTCCACCGCAGGTCACACCGCAATTCCTGAACCGTCTCGAAGTCCGACAGGCCATGCAGGGACTGCAGCACCACCGCCGCGGCCAGAACCTGCGGCGGCATACTCGGCCGCCCGTTCGCCGACGGATACATGTCCGCGAACATCTCCGCCGGGAACAGCACGCCACGATGCTCTGCCAGGAACGCGAAGACACTCCCTGCCGGGATCAACTCCCGGCAGGACTCCCACACGTCCGGCCCGACCGTCTCCCCGGCCCACTCCCCTTGAACCACCACACGAGTCTGGCCCCACCGCTGACGCGGCGGGGCCAGAACCCAACATCTTCATCAGTCTTCTAGTTCCTGTCACTGCTGGACGCGGTCACTCCGACGCGGGGACTTTGCGGACACCCCCGGCGCAGGCTTCGACGCCTGGATGCCCCGTCAGGTCTGCGCTCTGAGGCCGTCCCGTGCCAGAAGGCCGGACACGTGCATGAGAAGGGATGGCCGGCTCGAATCAGGTCCGGGGGCAGAGCCGGTCGTTGAGTGCGGCACCGACTTCGGGGCAGTTGGTCCGGATGGTGTCGAGGAAGGCGCGCAGCACCGGGGAGTGATCGCGGGCCGCGAAGGACAGGACGAGATCGGGCAGGGGAGTACGCGGGGTCACTTCACAGAACCGCACTCCCGGGCGCGGGACCGCTCTCATGCGGGACGGCCCCAGGCCGATGCCCACGCCGGAGGCGGCGAGGCCGATGATCGTGTGCACGTCCCTCGCGACGATCGCGCCGCCGGGAGCCGATGAGTCCGTGCCCAGCAGTGTGCGCAGTCCGGCGGCGACAGCGGGTTCATCCTCACCGGCCGACACGATCAACGGATGTCGCCGCAACTGGTCGGCAGTTAGCGACTGTTGTCCCGCGTACGGGTGCGCCGTACTTACCACCGCGATTACGTGGTCGCGTCCGATCGGGACGGACACGAGATGCTCGGCTCCGGCACCCCGTGGGGGGCCGAGGGTGATGGCCACGTCCAGCTCCCCGGCGACGAGAGCTAGGCTGCTGCGGCTGGTTGCCATCTCGTGCAGTTCCAGTCTCACGTCGGGTCGTTCACGGCCGAACCGGCTCAGGACGCCCGGCAGCGGGTCGAGCAGTGCCGAGGCGATGAAGCCGAGGCGCAGACGTCCCGTTTCGCCGCGCGCGGCCCGGCCCGCGTCGACCGTGGCCGCCGCGATCTCGTCAAGCGCCCGGCGTGCCCGCGCGAGGAACGCCTCGCCGGCGGCGGTCGGGAACACACCCTGACGTGTGCGGTCGAACAGCCGGACCCCGACCTCGCGTTCCAGGTCGGCGATCTGCTTGGACAGCGGCGGCTGTGCGATGCCCAGCTCGCGGGCCGCCCGGCCGAAGTGTTCGTGCTCGGCGAGAGCAACCGCATACCGCAGGTGTCGCGCTTCCATGCCCCTGCCCTCGTCCCATCGATCCCGTCGACTGCCGGCAATACCTCAAAGGTATCGCCATGCCACTTACCAGATCTATAGATGGACGGCACTGTGGTTCCTGTCCGGAATGGAGCCATGAAGAACGTATCTCTGACCGACACCGTCTTCGTCCTCGTGCACGGTGCCTGGCACAGCTCCGGACAGTGGGCGGCGACGCAACGCGCGCTGGCCGGACTGGGCGCTGCAAGCGTGGCCGTCGACATGCCGGGACACGGCTTCGACGCACCCCTGCCCACCGGATACCTGCTGCCCGGCCAGCCGGGCCTGCTGACCGAGAAGTCACAGCTCGCCACCCTGACGATGGACGACTGCGCCGAGGCAGTACTGAGCCTCCTGCACCAGGTGCGTCACCATCGCGCTGTCGTGCTCGTCGCGCACAGCGCGGGCGGCGGTCCCGCGTCCCTGGCCGCGGAGCGGGCGCCCGAGCTGGTGGACCGGATCGTCTACCTGTCCGCTTTCGTCCCGGGCGGGCGGTCGCGGTTCTTCGACTATCTGAGCTCACCCGAGAACGCCACCGCGCTGGGCCAGAACCTGAACCTCGGCGCCCCCGAGGCCCTGGGCGCCGTACGGATCAATCCGCTGTCACCGGATCCCGCCTACCTCGACGAACTGCGGGAAACCCATTACCACGACACCCCCCTGGACCGCTTTGACCGGTGGCGGTCCGCGCTGAGCCCTGATCTGCCCCTGGCGATCCCGACGGCTCCGGTCACCCTGACCGCAGCACGGTGGGGACGAATTCCACGAACTTTCCTGCGCTGCGCCGAGGACCGGGCGCTGGCACCGGCCGCGCAGGACCTGATGATCGCGGAAGCCGACCGGGCCTTCCCCGGCAACCCGTTCATCGTGCATACCCTGCCCGGCAGCCACAGCCCGTTCGCCGCCCGGCCGAGCGAACTCGCCGCGGCCCTCGCCTCGTGAGTCGGCATCAGTCCGTGAAGGGTTTCCCATCCCTGAGCCGGGAACGGCTCGACACCGGTGGCGGCGGGCGGCTCGTGGTGCCGGTCGGGCTGAGCACGACATTCGTGCGGTTGCTCCACGACATTCGTGCGGTTGCTCAACGTCACCGTCGCGCAGATCGCCGCCCCGACGATCCGGACCGACCTGGGTGCCGGCTCAGGTACCGTGCAGCTGATCCTGGCCGGGTACACCCTGACCTACGCCTGCTTGATCATCACGGCCGCGCGCATCGGCGACCGGTGCGGCTACCACCGACTGTTCGTGCTGGGCACCGTCGTCCTCATGGTCGGTTGAGCAGCTGCCGCGTGTGCTCCCGATGCCACGTTCCTCATCGCAGCCCGGCTGGTCCAGGGCGCGGGCAGCGGCTTGGCCGCCCCGCAGGTTCTGTCGATCATCCAGGTTGCCGTTCCCGCTGCCCGGCGCCCACGGGCTCTCGGCCTGTTCGGTGCCACGATGGGAGTGCATCGCTGGCCGGGCCGTTGTTCGGCGGACTTCTCGTCGGAGCCGACCTCTTCGGTCTCGGCTGGCGCTCGGTGTTCCTGGTCACGGCGCCGGTGGCACTCGTCTCGCTCGCGGGCGCGACCGTACTGCCTCGCACGCGAGGCGCGGCCGGACAGCGCGTGGACGGGGCGGGCGTGTTGCTGACCACCGTGGGCTTCGGTGCGCTGGTGCTGCCGCTCGCGCTCGGAGGGGAAGAGGGCTTCCGGCACCCGATGGAGGGCTACGTCGGGCTGCACATCGTGCACCGCGCGCTGTGACCGGCGGTATCCGGGGCCCGTTCCCCCGGATACCGCTAGATTACGGGTGACGAGGGGGTTGTGGTATGAGCGTCGAGTTGTCAGAGGTCATCGCCGAGCTTCGGGCCGAGCTCTCGGCGGCGATGCACGCCGGCGACGGCGAGGAGCTGCGTTTCGAACTCGGTCCGGTGGAACTGGAGCTGACCCTGGCGGTGTCCAGGGACGCGGGCCCCTCCGCGAAGGTGAAGTTCTGGGTGGTCGAGATGGGGGCCGACGCGAAGCTCTCGACGCAGTCGACCCAGCGGATCAGGCTGAGTCTCGACCCGCGCCGGACCAGCGCCCCGGACTCCCGCATGGTGATCACGGGCGACTCGCTGCCGGGTGAACGGTGACGTCGGGGGTGGACGTCCGCCGCGTCGCCGAGATCATCGTCGATGCCGGGGGCCGTACCCCGCAGCGCGGCTCCGGTTACCGGATCCGGCCGACGGCGGTCCTGACCGCCGCGCACGTGGTGAACGGCGCACGCTCGATCCGCGTGCGGTTCGACGGTGGCCTCAGGACCGAGTGGGCCGCCGACGCCACCGTGGCCTGGTCGTGTCCGGAGCACGACATCGCCGTCCTGGCCATGGAGGGCCGCGCCGAGGCCCTGCCCGAGACACCATTGGGCGGGATCCCCGACGACAGGGTCCTGCGGCTGAAGGCCTTGGCGATCGGTTTTCCGCGGTTCAAACTGCGGTCGGACGACGACGGCAGGTCGTGGTACCGCGACACGCACCAGGCGGACGGCTCGATCGGGACGGCGTCCAACCGGACACAGGGCACCCTGGAGGTCAGGGTGGCGGCGCCGCGCGCCGAGCCGGACGGCGCCGTCTCGCCGTGGGAGGGCATGTCAGGGGCCGCGCTGTGGTGCCGCGACCGGATCGTCGGCGTGCTGGCGCGGCACTACGGGAAAGAGGGCGATGGCAGTCTGACGGCCTTTCGGTTGGACCGCTGCGTCGCAGCCCTCGGCGCCGGCGAACGTCTCCGCCTCGCGGAACTGGCCGGGACACCGCAGTCGGGGCCGCTGCTCCCCGTCCTCCCGCCGACCCGGCACGACGTGGTCAGGCGGGTCCACCAGGCGGCCGTCCGTGAGGACTTCGCGCCCCTGAGACTGCGGGACCGCGAGGAGGAACTGTCCGACCTGGCGGCGTTCTGCGCGGGCCGGCAGCCCTACGCGTGGGTGCAGGGCGAGGCCTGGGCCGGGAAGACGGCGCTGCTCTCGTGGTTCGTGCTGAACCCACCGCCCGGGGTGGAGGTCGTGTCGTTCTTCGTCACCCGGCGCCTGCCCGGCGCGGCCGACGGCGACGCGTTCACGGCCGCGGTCGCGTGGCAGCTCTCCGCGTCGGCGGACGGCGAGTCCGGCAGCGGGGCCGCGTCCCATCGGCGCGGCTGGCTCGCCTCGCTGTTCGAGTCCGCGGCGTCACGGGCGCGCGGGAACGGCAGGGTGCTGCTGCTCGTCGTCGATGGTCTCGACGAGGACAGCGGCGCCCTCGGGGGCGACTCCCCCAGCATCGCGGCACTGCTGCCCCGGCACCCGCCGGACAACATGCGGGTACTGGTGTCCAGCCGGCCGGACTTCCGCCTGCCGGCCGACGTGTCGGGAGACCACCCCCTGCGGGCGTGCCCGGTGCGTGAACTTGCCGCGTCCCCGCACGCACGCCGGCTGGAACACGACGCCTCGACGGAGCTGGCGCACACGCTGCGGGACACCGGCGTGCGGCGGCAGGTGCTCGGGTTCGTCGCCGCAGCGCGTGGCGGGCTGACCGGCACCGACCTGGGCGAACTCACCGGACGCGAACCGGACGACATCGACGCCCTGCTCCGGGCCGACCTCGGGCACAGCGTCACCGGCCGGTCGTCGGCGACCGGGCAGCTCGCCTACTTCCTCAGCCACGACACGCTGCAGACCGCGACCGAGCAGAGCCTCAGCACGGAGATCGACGACCTGCGCGACCGGCTGCACCGCTGGGCGGACGGCTACCGGCGGCGCGACTGGCCGGACAGCACCCCCGCCTACCTCCTGTACGACTATCCCAACCTGCTCGTGGCCACCCGGGACCTCGCCAATCTCGCCCGGTGCGCCACCGACCGGGCGCGGCAGGACATGCTGCGCCGGCGCACCGGCAACGACTTCCTGGCCATCTCCGAGATCGACATGGCCTACCAGCTCAACGTCCGGCAGCACGCCACCGATCTGCCGCTGGCGCTGCGCCTGGCCCTGTGCCGCGACGAGCTGGCCCGCCGGTACGAGCACATGCCCAGCATCCTGCCGGCCGTGTGGGCCAGGCTCGGCGCGTACGAGCAGGCCGAGTCGCTCGCCCGGTTGCAGGGCGGGGTGTCGCGGTACTGGGCGATCCGGCAGGTCGCCGAAACCATCGCGGAGAACGGCGACCGGCAGCGCGCCGAGGCCGTCGCCGGACGGCTCGACGACCACGCGACGCTTGCCGTGGTCGCCGAGGCGGTCGGCGACCACGAGCGGGCCGACCGGATCGCCCTGGACCCGACCCGGCAGAACCGTGAGCTGCTCGACCGTCTTTCGGTGGCGGCCGAGGCGGCCGGCGACCACGAACGGGCCGAGCTGCTCGCGCGCGCCTGCGGCTACCCCTCGCTCACGGCGCGCCGGGCCCTGGCCGCGGCGCGGCGCGGTGACTTCGCCCGGGCCGAGTCGCTGGCCCGGTCCGTGGGTGTCGCCGACGCCGGCGACGACGTGTACGCCGGCTGGTACGACGGTGACGACGCCCTCGTCGAGCGGGCCGAGACCCTGGTCGGCGTGGCCGAGGTCGCGGCCGAGCGGGGTGAGCACGCGCGGGCGCGGGAACTCGCCGCAGCCGCACGGGAACTCGAGCGCGCGATGACCGACCCGGTGGGCCACCAGCAGGTACTCGCCCGGTTGGCGGCCTTCGACGGGGACTGGGATCGCATCGAGGACCTGTTGCACGAGGCGGACGAGTTCGACGTCTACCGGTTGGAGTGGCTCGTGGAGCGCATGGCGCGGGCCGGCGAGTACGACCGGGCGGAGGGCGTCGCCCGGCTGATGTCCGCGGGCGCCTCACCGGCCTGGAATCTCATCCGGCTCGTCGAGGTCATGGCCGAGAAGGGGGACTACCAGCGGGCCGAACACCTCGCCAGGTCGCTGCCCAGGGCATCGGACACCGCCGAGGCCTTCGCCCGATTGGCCTGGGTCGCCGCCGGCGCGGACGAGCAGGACAGGGCCCGGCGGTTCATCGCCGGGTGCGAGGGTGCGATGGGCTCGACGGACTACGCCAGGATTCAGGCCGACGGGCTCATCGCCGTCCTGGAGGAGGTGGGGAGGTCCACCGCGCCCGAGGACCGCGACCGTGCGCGTGCGCTGATCAGGCTGGCCAAGGCGAAGATCCACCAGATCCGGGAGCCGGGATGGCGGCGGCACGTCTTCGAACGTCTCGTCATGGTGATCTCCACGACCGGCCACGCCTCGAGGGCCGACTCCATGCTGCGGTCCTCGCACGTGCCGACCGACCAGGCGTGGGGACAGTGCGTCCTGGCGGACGAGGCAGCCAGGAAGGGGGACCGGGTCCGGGCGGCGGCCATGCTCCGGGCGGCGTCCCCGGTCATGCGCGCTGCACCGGCCTCCCCGGGCTACCGGCACGGCCTCGGACTGCTCGTCCGCGCCGCCACGTTGATCGGCGAACAGGACGAGGCGGCCACGGTGCTGCACGGCATCAAGGACCCGGCCGACCAGCTCAGCGCGCTGAACCTGCTCACCAAGGGCACCGACGACGCCGACCCCGCCCACGTGGAGCTGCTCGCGCGGGGGATCGCCGAACCCTATTACCGGGCGTGCGCGCTCACCGATTTGGCGCTGATGGCGGCCCGGGCGGGCGCTCGCGAGCACGCGGTGCGACTGCTGCGCGACGTGCCGGGCATCGCGGCGTCCTGCTCCGGGAAACACGAGATCCTGATCGTCCTGGAAATGGTGATCAAGGCGGCCATCGAACTCGGCGACCGCGAACTCGCGCGCTCGGCCGTCCTCCGGGCGCAGGAGCTGGCGCTGCGGGAGAAGAACGGGCCGACCCTGGCGTCGAACGTGCGGCAGATCCTGCACGTCGCCGCCCCGGTCTGCGACCGCGACGAGATCCAGTCGATGATCGAGCACGCCGAGGACGCCGTCTGGCACTCGAGCCAGGGCGACCGGGATCACGCACTGACGCTGCTCGTCCGCGAGGTGGCGCACGACGCCCGGGACCACGATCTCGCCGAGAGCCTGGCCGGATCCGTGAGCGGCACCGACGACAGGGCGCAGACGCTGGCCGAGATCGCGGCAGCCCTGGCGGACGCCGGTGCCGCCGACCGCGCCCGGGCCGTCTTCGCGCGGGCCGTCACCACCTTCGGCACCGGGGCGGTGCCGAACCCCTCCGGCGCGCTCCAGGCCCTGGCGAAGGCCGCGGACCGGATCGGCGAGCACGACAGGGCCGACGAGTTCGTGTCCCGGCTGCACTCGCCCGGTGATCGAGCGCGGGCGTTGACGGGACTGGTGGAGTCCGATCTGGTGATGCGGGACCGATGCACCGAGCCGGAGGCGAGGGACCGGCACGCGCGGCGCGCGATCAGGCGTGCGGCGCAGGCCCTGGCCGCCGAGGTCTGGACGGAGATCCACTGGAAGTTCCAGGACGGTACGGGGCCGCTCACGCTCGCCGTGCGGGTGGACCCGCGCTGCGTCGACGCCCTGCTCGAAGCCGGAAGATGATCCGCGCGCCCGGCCGGGCGCCCGACCGACGGCGTGATCGGCCTCGGGACTGGTGGGCTCGCATGTCGAGGTGTCGTGTATTCGCTGGGCATCCACGGCTTCGGTCGCGGCGAGTAGCTGGTTCAGGGTGGTTTTCCGCGAGCCAGGCTGGGACGATGCGGGGATGGCGAGCGATCCGGCGGAGCCGTCGGCTTCGGAGTTGGCCGAGGGCATGCGCGCTGCGCTCATGCATGCCCGGTGGGACCCGGACGGTGATCCGGCGGTCGCCGTCGATGTGCTGGGCGCCTTGGTCGAGGGCGTGTGTGGCCCGGTCGATTCAGTGGCGGCCGGACGGATCGTTTTCGGCTCGGAGGCCATGGGAACGGCGTACCTGTTCTGTGCTTCGATGAACAAGGTCCTTGATCGGAATCACCCGGCGCAGCCGCCTGCTCACCGGAGCTTGTCGATCACGGAGCATCTCGCCCTCGTGCAGCCCCTGCTGCCCGGATTTCATCGGCGGCAGCAGGAGGTACTACAGCTTCTGGACGGGGAGTCTCCGCCGGACGACTGATCTCGCGAGCGTGTGGAGCGACGAACCGAGCTCAGGCGCAATCACCGTGTGTGGTCGCCGGGAGCGTATCGGCTCCAGGTTCCTCCAGCTTCGCTGACCAGGCGGGTGGCTGTCTTGTCGTGGTAACCGAGGGCCTTCGCGATGACGGGAGCCGGGGCTTGGAGAACGAGCTGTCGGATTGCGGAGGTCCTGCCGCGCTGCGGCAGGACGCCGGTCTCGCGCAAGTGCACTTGAAGGCTGACTGGGTTACGGGCTGGCCGGGCTGACGTCCGGGGAAGAGCCACTATGAGTTCCTGCTGCCGGCATAGGGCAGATGTCGGCAGGACTGGACGTATGCCGGCATGAAGTCAGCGACGGGCTCTGGAAGTGGGGAGGTGGGTCTCCCAGCCGGACGGTGATCGTGGTCCCGTCGTCGATGACGTCGTTGGCCGTGAGGCGGGCGATGCGGGTGACGGGTTGCGCATAGGGGAGAACGAGTGCGGCGGCGATCCGGGTCCGTAGGGGCGGGGAGTCGTCGTTGAGGACCTGCCGGAGAAGGGCGGGTCGGTGGTGCTGGTGCAGCGGTGCTTGGTCCTGGTTGACGACCTGGGGTGGCAGGGCGAGGCGGGGCATCCGGCCCGTCTTCATGCACCAGCGCAGTGAACCGCTCCGGGTTCGGTAGGGACTCGATCATTTGAGGAGATCGAGTCCTACCGAACCCGGAGCGGTTCACACGAAGGCTTGAATGACCCGACAACAGGCTCCCACCAACGAGTCCGCCATACCACGGAACCAACGAAGACCTCAGTAGAGGGCGCCGTCGGCCGGGGCGGCGTCCAAGCCGTGCAGGTGGCCGGTCCCGGTCGTGGTCGGTGGCGGAGCAGGCGGCCGGCAGCAGGCCGGCTGCAGCGAGCGGATCAGGGCACGCGGGCGGCGCCGCGATATGCGAGTCATGGTGGGAAGCCCAGGAAGAATGGGAAGGAGGGGACGGCAGGCAGGTATGCCGGTGCGGGGGGGGGGGGCGCGGGGCCCCCCCCCCCCCCCCCCCCGGGGGGTGTTTTACTTTTGTGCCTCCTTTTTTATTTGTGGGGGTGGCCCCCCCCCCACGCGGGGTTGTGAGGGGGCGCCCACTATTGGCC